>NZ_MWLN01000099.1 GCF_002198655.1 Kineosporia sp. A_224 | reverse complement strand
TCCAGGTCGTCGCGGTCTACCTGCCGGTGCTGCAGACGCTGCTCGGGACGACGGGGTCGAACTTCTTGAGCACCAGGCGGTCCGGGTCGTTGCGGCGGTTCTTCCGCGTGACGTAGGTGAACCCGGTGCCGGCGGTGGAGCGGAGCTTGACGACCGGCCGGCTCTCGGTGCTGCGCGCCATCGTGGGCCTCCTTGAACGGGTCGTCCCCGACCCGACTAGACGAGAATGATTCTCATTATGCATGATGGGTCAATGCTTCCGCCGAGCCGCGTGGTCCCCGTCGTCACCGTCGCCTCCGTCGACGTCGTGCTCCGTGCGAGCGCCGTCGCCGGGCTGCTCTGCGACGTCCCCGGTGCGTACGTCGTCCAGCACGACGTCGGGCCGGCCGACGACGAGGACGCGGACGGCGGAACGAGACTGCGGCGCACCGTGCACGCCCGCAGCGGCGTCGTCGAGCAGGCGGACGTCGACCTCGGGCACGGCTGCCTGTCCTGCGCCCTGCGCGAGGACGTCCTGCCGACCCTGCGCCGCCTCGCCGACGACCTGCCCCCGCTGCTCGTGCTCGCCCTGCCGGTCGCGGCCGAGCCGCTGCCCGTCGTGCGGGCCCTGCAGCACGAGGGCGGCCGGCTGCGGGCCGGCGGGGTCGTCACCGTCGTCGACGCGGAGTCGCTCGTCGAGGACCTGCTCGGTGCCGACACGCTCGCCGAGCGCGGTCGCGGTCTGTTCGCCGGGGACGAGCGGGCGCTCGGCGAGGCGCTGGCGCACCAGGTCGAGCTGAGCGACGTCGTCGCGACGTCGCGCCCGCCCGACCCGACGGCGTCCCGGTTGCTCGCGCACCTCGCGACGTCGCGGTTCCGGATCGAGGTCCGCGACGTCCACGACCTCGCGCCCGGGCGGCTCGCGGCGCTGCTGCGCCCGGTGCGCGACCCGCGGGGCGACGTCCAGGCCGTGCGACCGGCACCGGTGCGCGACGGCGACGGTGTCTGGACCCTCGACCTGCGGGCCGCGCGCCCGCTGCACCCCGGGCGCGTGCTCGAGAGGATCGAGGACCTCGGCCGCGGCCGGATCCGGGCCCGCGGCCATGTGTGGCTGCCGTCCCGACCCGGGACGGCGTGCGCCTGGGACGGCGCCGGCGGCCAGCTGAGCCTCGGGTCGGTCGGCCCGTGGCGCCGCCGGGCCGGCACCCGCATCGTCGTCACCGGCACCGACCCGAGCGACCGCCGCCGGATCGCGCGGGCGCTCGGCGGTCTCGAGCTCACCGACGAGGAGGCGGCCCGCGGCACCCACTGGTGGCGCCGGCACGGCGACGACCTCGACCCGTGGCTCGGTGACGCCGCCGAGTGCGCCTGAGACGTCGCCGGGTGCGTCCGAGACGTCGGTCCGGGGACGGCCCCGCGCACATTCCCTAAGGTGTGGGCCGGCGGGCCTGCCCGGGTCCGCCGGCCAGCGACCGGGAGCCGGGGACATCATGCGCGGTGCACGACGACGGACGACGCTGATGCTGGCGGTCGCCGCCTGCGCCGGGCTGATGGCGTGCAGCGGCGCCTCGTCGGGCGGGGCGCCGGCGTCCTCGACGGCACCGGCGTCGTCCGGGCCTGCGGCGACCACGGCCGCCGACACCCCGGACCCGACCCCGACCCCCACGTCGTCGACGAGCCCGACCGGTGCGGTGTCGAACAGCGCGACGTCGACGAAGAACGCCGCCGCCGAGGCGACGCTCGCCGACGGTCGGCACGCGGTGATCGTCACCGAGGTCGACGCGGGCGCGCGCCTCGTCACCGTGGACGTCGTCCAGTTCCTCACCGGGGACGCCGCGGCGAAGGCCGCGAAGGAGGACGGCGGGGAGTCGCCGCCGCCCAACGACTACTGGATCCGCAACGCGAACCCGAAGCTGCGCACCCTCGCGGTCCTCGCGGGCGCGAGGATCACGGTGAACACCCTGGCGGCCGAGCAGACCGGCAGCTCGACCCAGGACGTGCGCAAGTCCCTGACCCAGCTCGCCGCCTACGGCGACGTGAGCAGCCGGCTGTTCCAGGTGAGCGTCCGGGGCGGCAAGGTCATCGGCCTGGCCGAGCAGTACCTGCCGTGACCTGCGGCGGGCGGGTGGCCAGGGCGGTCTGCAGCCGGGCCGCGACGTAGCCGATGCCCGCGGTCGCGGACACGGCGGCGAGCTGGCCGGCGCTGAGGGCCGTCGTCCCGAGCAGCGTCTGCAGCACCGGCAGGTAGACCGCGACGACCTGGAGCCCGAAGGCCGCCGCCGTGGCCCACAGCAGGGCCGGGTTCTGCCAGCTCCGGGGCCGCGCGCGGACGCCGAGCGCCGACCCGAGCTGGGTGGCGCCGAGGGCGACGAAGAGCATGCTCTGCCAGGGCAGGTCGTGCGCGTGCGCCCACCAGCCGACCGCGAGCGAGGTCGCGGCGACGACGGTCGCGAGCTGCAGGATCCGTTGCCAGAGACCCGCTCCGAGGACGCTCTGGTCAGGCGGGCGCGGGGCACGGGTCATCGTGCCCTCGGCGACGGGCTCGGCCCCGAGCGCGACGCCGGGCAGCCCGTGGGTGACGAGGTTGACCCAGAGGATCTGCGCCGGGAGCAGCGGCAGCGCCATGCCGAGCAGGGGCCCCACGAGCATGACGACGATCTCGGCCGTTCCCCCGGCGAGGCCGTAGAGCAGGAAGCGCCGGACGTTCGCGTAGACCCGGCGGCCCTCCTCGACCGCCGACGCGACGGTGGCCAGGTCGTCGTCGGCGAGGACGAGGTCGGCCGCCTGGCGGGCCACCTCGGTGCCGCGCCCGCCCATGGCGACCCCGATGTCGGCCCGGCGCAGCGCGGGCGCGTCGTTGACGCCGTCCCCGATCATCGCGACGACCTGCCCGTCGTCGCGCAGCGCCTGGATGATGTCGAGCTTCTGCTCGGGCGTCGTGCGGGCGAAGACGTGGACGCCCACCGGGCTCGCGCCGGGCCCGTCCGGGCCCGGCAGCAGCCGGTCGCCGGTGACGACCGCCTCGCCGGGCGCCAGGAGCCCGAGCCGCCCGGCGAGCGCCGAGGCTGTCGCGGCGTGGTCGCCGGTGATGAGGACGGTCGAGATGCCCGCCGCGCGGCACGCGGCGATCGCGTCGGCGGCCGCGGGGCGGGGCGGGTCGGAGATCGCGACGAGGCCGAGGAGCTCCAGGCCGTTCTCCTGGGCGGCCAGGTCGGGGGGTGCGGCGGCGAGCGCCTTCCGGGCGACGGCGAGCACGCGGTAGCCGTCGTCGGCGAAGGCCGCGGCCCGGGCGACCGCCGACGGCGTGACCCCGGTCGGGTCGTCGAGCCGGTCGCCGGCGAGGAGCACCTCCGGCGCGCCCTTGCAGGTCAGCAGGTAGCGGCCGTCGGGCAGCCGGTGCAGGGTGCTCATCCGGCGGCGCAGGCTGTCGAACGGGGCCTCGGCGACCCGGGCCGCACCCCGGGCGTCGACGGCCGGGACGGCGTCCGGGCCGGTCTTCGACGCGGCGGTGAGCAGGGCCGCCTCGGTCGGGTCACCGACCGCCGTCCAGTGCGGTGCGTCCCCGGTCGGCGGCTCGAGCGCGGCGTCGTTGCACAGCGCCGCGGCCGCGAGCAGGTCGACGAACGGCCCGCTGCCCGACTCGAGGACGACCTCGCCGTCGGGGCCGTACCCGAGGCCGGTCACGCGGGCCTCGCCGGACGGCGTCCACAGCCGTTCGACGACCATCTGCCCCTCGGTGAGGGTGCCGGTCTTGTCGGTGGCGACGACGGTCACCGACCCGAGGGTCTCCACGGCGGCGAGCCGGCGGACGATCGCCCCGCGGGCCGCCATCCGGCGCGCCCCGAGGGCCAGCGACAGCGTGACGACGGCGGGCAGCGACTCCGGCACGGCCGCGACGACGAGGCTGATCGCCGTGACGACCATGAGCTCGAGCGGTTGCCCGCGCCAGAGCCCCAGGGCGGCGACGACGACGCACAGCGCGCCGGCGACCCCGGCGAGGACCCGGCCGAGCCCGGCCAGCCGCCGTTGCAGCGGCGTCCGGCCCGGGCCGGTGTCGAGCATGCTCGCGATCCGGCCGGTCGCGCTGGCCGCACCGGTCGCGGTGACCCGGGCGACGGCCCGGCCGCGGACCACGACGGTGCCGGCGCTGACCCTGGTGCCCGCGGTGGTCCCCTGCGCCCCCTCGGCGGACTTCTCCACCGGCACCGACTCCCCGGTGAGCGCGGCCTCGTCGACGAGCAGCGCCGCCGACTCCACGAGCACGGCGTCCGCGGGCACGATGTCGCCCTGGGTGAGGTCGACGACGTCGCCGGGCACGAGGTCGACCGCCGGGACGGTGCGGACCTGCCCGTCGCGGTGCACCCGCGCGGTCGGTGCGGCGAGGGCCGCCAGGGCCGCGACGGCGCTCTCCGCCCGCAGCTCCTGGGCGACGCCGACGGTGCTGTTGGCCACGACGACGAACCCGATGATGATCGCGTCCGGGTAGTCGCCGGTCACGAGGGTCAGGACGACGGCGGCGAGCAGGACGAGGATGAGCGGGTCGCGCAGCTGCGTGACGACGCGGGTGAGCAGGGGGACGGGCCGCCGGACGGTGACCTCGTTCGGCCCGTGCTCCCCGAGGAGCCGGGCCGCCTCGGTGCTCGTCAGGCCGGTCCGGGTGAGCTCGTCCGTGGATGCAGCCATACCTCCAGCGTCGGGTGCGACTTCGCCGCGGACCGGGACCATCGGCACGTTTCAGGACATCGACGCCGGCGCACGGTCCGGCCGCGGTCGATTCCCCGGGCCCGGCCCGGCGCCCGCCGGGCGACGCGGCGCGAGACTGGGACGGAGTCGCGGGGCGGGACCACCGCCGTCGCACTCCTCGACGAAGGAGCTCCCCGTGTGGGACGTCCTCAGGAATGCAGTGACCAGCGCGAAGGATGCCCTCGGCATCGAGCTCCCTGAGCTCCCCGAGCTGCCCGCCGTCCCCGAGATCCCTGCGGAGGCCGTGGACGCCGTGGACGCCGTGACAGGGGTCCTGCCCGACCTGGCCGGCGCGGGCGACGCGGCCGGGCAGGCCCTCACGGACGCCGGTGAGGCCGTCGCGACCGCTGTCCCGGACGTCGTCCAGGAGCCGTGACCGCCGACGCCACCCGCAGCAACCACTAGTCGGCGCCGAGCTCGGCCGTCAGGTCCGCCGCCGGGACGGCCCGCTCCTGGAGCTGCGCCGAGAGCCGGTCGCGGTCGTCGCGCAGGACGGCCGTCTCGCGGTGGGACACCCGCAGCAGCGAGCGGGAGCGGTGCGCGGCGACGCGGCGGGAGAGGGTGCCCAGCACCATGCTCAGCCCGACGACCGCGACCGCTCCGGTGACGGCGCCGTAGAGGAACAGCTCCCCGACCGACAGGCCGGTGAGGTGCAGCCCGGCGATGTCGAAGTCGCTGCCGAGCGGGCGTGAGCTGCCGCCGTTGCCGCTGACGCCCGCCCCGATGACGAGCGCGGCGAGCAGCAGGACGAGGAGTCCGAGGAAGGCGAGCATGTCCGTCGACCTTTCGCACGCGGGAGCAGGGCTCCCGCTGGTGCGCCCCGCGAGGTCCGGACGAAGCACCGGGGCCGGGAGGGTCCCGACCCGCTGCACCCATTGAACCCCCTGCGCGACGGCGACGCGGCGGGACGCCGGGCCCGGTGGCGTACCGTGGGCGCTCTGGCCCCGGACCCGGCCACGACCGGGCCGGTCCACGGCGCCGGCGCTCGTTCGGTGGGGTGGTCATGTCGGACGACGGACCGGACGCCGGACGCAGGCTCCGCGGCCTCGTCGCGGCCAACCTCGCCGTCACCGAGAACCTCACCCTGCGCGAGGTGCTCTCCCAGATCGTCGAGTCCGCGCGCGACCTGCTCGACTCGACCTACGCCGCGCTCGGCGTCCTCGGGGACGACGGCCGGCTGGCGCAGTTCCTCCACGTCGGCCTCGACGCGGACGCCGCGGCCCGGCTCGGGGACCTCCCGCGCGGCCACGGCATCCTCGGGCTGCTCATCGACGACCCGCGCCCGCTGCGCCTGCACGACCTCGGCCGGCACTCCGCCTCGCGGGGGTTCCCGGCGCACCACCCGCCGATGCGCTCGTTCATCGGCGTCCCGATCCGGGTGCGGGACGAGGTCTTCGGCAACATCTACCTCACCGACAAGCGCGGCGGCGGCCCGTTCACCGCCGAGGACGAGGACCTCCTCGTGGCGCTCGCCGCCAACGCCGCCGTCGCGGTCGACCACGCCCGGCTCCACGACGAGACGACCCGCGCCCGGCGCCGGGAGCAGGCGAGCACCCGGATCACGACGGCGCTGCTCTCGGAGGCGGCCTCGGACGAGGTGCTGCGGATGGTGCTCGCCGAGGGCCGGCTCCTCGTCGACGCCGACGACGTGCACCTGGCCCGGGACGCCGACGGCGGGGACCTGGTCGTCGTGCGCCGGCACCCGGGCCGACCGGCGTTCGACGCCCACGAGCAGGAGACGATCGACCGCTTCAGCGAGCAGGTCGCGCTCGCGGTCGGCCGGGCCCGGGCCCGGGACGACCGCGAACGGGTCCGGCTCGTCGCCGAGCACCACCGGATCGCCCGCGACATGCACGACCACGTCATCGGCCGCCTCGTCGGCAGCGGGATGGCCGTCCACGGGCTGGGCCGGTACATCACCGACCCCGACGGGCACCGCCGGCTGGCCGCGCACCTCGACGACCTCGACGCCGCCGTCCGCGACCTGCGCACCCTCATCTACGGCCTCGACGAGGACCCCGCGGTCGTCTGGAGCCTGCCCGCCCGGGTCGCCCAGGTCGTCGAGGAGGCGGCGGCGCACCTCGGCTTCACGCCCGGGGTCACGGTCGACGTCACGGTCGCGCTGCCCGTCGGCTCGACCGTCCCCGAGCACCTCCTCGGCGTCCTGCGCGAGGCCCTGGCGAACGTCGCGCGGCACGCCTGCGCCCGCAGCGTCGAGGTCACCGTGACCTGCCGGGCCGACCGGGTCGACCTCACGGTCGCCGACGACGGGACCGGCCCGCCGCAGCACCGCCGCGCCGCGACGACGTCCGGCGGGCACGGGCTGACGAACATGGCGGACCGGGCCGCCGCGCTGGGCGGGGCGTCCTCCCTGTGCCGCAACGTCTCCGGCGGTGCGACGCTGCACTGGACGGCACCCCTCGGTGGCGCCGTGGCAGGCGCCGAGGAGGGCACTGCGGACGGCGGCCCCGGATGATGGTCCCGCCCCACAGGCCGCCGGGGCGAGGATCGTGGCCCCGATGCAACCATCCCGGGTCGACCCGCTGGCGGCGGCCCACGCCCGCAGCGTCGTGCTCGTCGAGGACGACGCGATCGTCCGTGAGCAGCTCGTCGCGGCGATGCGCGCGGCCGGGATCGACGTGCTCGCCGCGGTGTCCGGGGTCGCCCGCGGGTACGACGCCGTCGTCGGCACCGACCCGGACGTCGCGGTCCTCGACGACCGGCTGCCCGACGGTCTCGGCGTCGACCTGTGCCGCCGGCTCGCCGCCGACCGGCCGGGCGTGCGGGTCGTCGTCCACGCCGCGGCCATGACGACGACCGAGCAGCGGGCCGCCCTGGACGCCGGGGCCGTGGCCGTCGTCAGCAAGAACGTCCGCCCTGACGCGCTGCTCCACGCGGTGCTGTGCTCGCCCCGTCAGTTCCCCGGGCGCTCCGGCGCAGGGAAGGTCACTCCCCTCAGGTCCGTCCGACCCAGTGACGTGAGGACGAAGCAGGCGTAGCGTGATCGCTGCGGGCACCACGTGACGACGACCTGTTCCCGGCCGCCGTCGCCGTCCCGTTCTTCGCGCCGCCCAGGACCCCGGCAGCGCACGTCCGACTTCCCCGACGTGCGGTTCCGAGGCCCTCATGGCACCAGCGATCCCGACCCCGTCGTTCCCGACCGGGCCACCCCGGACCCGGCACCCCCCGGTCGCCTCTGCCCAGGTGTCGCCCGGTGAGTGGTCGCTCGTGCGGGCCAGCGGCGACATCGACATCGCGACCGCGGCCGAGCTCGACGACGCGCTCCTCGCGGCGGCCACCGACGAGCAGCCCGTCCGGCACCTGGTACTCGACCTCGGTGCCGTGACCTTCCTCGACTGCGCCGGGCTGCGGCCGCTCGTCGCGGCCCGCCGCCGGCTCACGGACCGGTTCTGGCTGGTCAACCCGCCCCCGCAGGTCCGGCGCCTGCTCAGCCTCACGGGCCTCACCGACGCGTTCGCCTACCTGGACGACGTCCCGGCGGTCACGCTCCTCCCGCAGCACCGCACCGCCGGTGACCCCGGCACGGAAGCAGGCACCGCATGAACGGCCCCACCCTGCACCGCGGGTCCCGGTCCACCGGTGGGACCGCCACAGCGCCCCTTCGCCACCCGGGCTCGTTGCTCCGGGACCTCGACCTCGACCGGTCCGCCGCCCTCAGCCTCGTCGAGCGCGCCCGGACCCTGCGCGCGGCGAAGCAGACCCGCTCGGAGGTCCCGCTCCTCGCGGGCCGGACGATCGCCCTGCTCTTCGAGCGCGCGTCCACCGGGATCCGCGTCGCCTTCGAGGTCGCCGCGCACGACCAGGGCGCCCACGTCACCTACCTCGGCCCCGAGCGGGCCCGGCTCGGCACCCGGGAGAGCGTCCAGGACAGCGCCCGGGCGCTGGGCCGGATCTTCGACGGCATCGCCTTCCACGGCCACGACCACGGCGCCGCCGAGCAGCTCGCCGACTCCGCAGGCGTCCCGGTGTGGAACGGCCGCAGCGACCTGTGGCAGCCCGTCCAGGTGCTCGCCGACGTCCTGACGATGACCACGGTCGCACCGGACGTGCCGGTCGGGAGCATCACCGTGTGCCACGTCGGCGACGGCCGGCGCAGCGTCGCCCGCTCCCTGCTCGTCACCGGCGCGCTGCTCGGCATGGACGTGCGGATCGCGGCGCCCGAAGGGCTCGAGCCGCCGGACGACGTCCTCGCCGAGGCCCGCGGGCTCGCGGCCGCCAGCGGGGCCCGGCTCACCGTGACGACCGACCCGCGGACGGCGGTGCGCGGTGCCGACTTCGTCTACGGCCACGGCTGGGTCGACCTCGGCGAGTCCACCCAGGTCTGGGCGCTGCGGCTGCCCAGGCTGCTGCCGTACCGCGTCACCGACGAGCTGCTCGACCTCTCCGGCAAGCCGGGCACCGCGTTCATGCACGCGCTGCCCGCGGTGCACGGCACGGACAGCGCCCTCGGCCGCCGGGTGCACGAGGAGCTCGACCTCGACGGCGCCGAGGTGAGCCCCTCGGTGTTCGCCGACCGGTCCCTCGTCTTCGAGCAGGTCGCGAACCGGATGCACGTGACCAAGGCGGTCCTGCTGGCCGGGCTGGCGGGCTGACGTGGCGGCGCACCGCGGTGAACCGCACGCCGGGGGCGCGTCGGGCCGGCTCAACCGGCTGCGGGCGGGCGTCCTCGGCGCCAACGACGGCATCGTCTCGACGGCCGGCCTCGTCACCGGTGTCGCGGGCGCCACGACGGACCGGCAGGCGATCCTCGTCGCCGGGGTCGCGGGGCTGGTCGCCGGGGCGCTGTCCATGGCGGGCGGCGAGTACGTGTCGGTGAGCGCGCAGCGCGACACCGAGCGCGCGCTGCTCGCGAAGGAGCGCACCGAGCTGGCGACGCTGCCCGAGGAGGAGCTGGCCGAGCTGTCCGGGATCTACCGCGGCAAGGGCCTCAGCGAGGCCACGGCGAGCCAGGTCGCCCGGGAGCTCACCGAGCACGACGCGCTGACCGCCCACGCGTCCGCGGAGCTCGGGATCGACCCGACGGACCTGAGCAACGCCGGCCAGGCGGCCTGGGTCTCGATGGGTGCGTTCGCGAGCGGGGCGTCGCTGCCGCTCGCGGTGATGCTCCTCGTCGGCCCGTCGTGGCGGGTGGTCGCGTGCTTCCTCGCGGTCGCGGTCGCCCTCGCGGTCACCGGGTCGGTGAGCGCGCGGCTCGGCGGCGCGCGGCGCGGGCCCGCCGTCCTGCGCAACGTCGGCGTCGGGGCGCTCGCGATGGCGGTCACCTACGGCGTCGGGCTCGGGGTCGGCGCGCTCACCTGAGCGGCCCGGCCGGTCCGGGAGTCACTGCCCGGCGGCGGCCTTCTCCGAGGCCTCGACCCGCTCCCGGACGACGCGCCGCAGCACCTTGCCGAGCTGGGAACGGGGCAGCTCGTCGACGAGCACCACCCGGCGCGGCACCTTGTACGCCGCGAGGTGCCGGCGGGCGGCGGCCCGGGCCTCGGCGACGTCGACGACGGCACCGGGCTCGGTGACGACGGCCGCCACGACCTCCTCGCCCTCGGGCCCGCGGACGCCGACGACGGCCACGTCGGCGACGCCGGCGACATCGCGCAGCACCGCCTCGACCTCGGAGGGGTGCACCTTGAACCCGCCGGTGACGATGAGCTCCTTGATCCGGTCGACGACCGTGACGAACCCGTCCTCGTCGACGACGACGACGTCCCCGGTGCGCAGCCAGCCGCCGGGCAGCAGCACGGCCGCCGACTCCTCGGGCCGGTTCCAGTAGCCGCCGAACACCTGCGGCCCGTGGATGAGCAGCTCGCCGGCGGCGCCCGCGGGGCGGTCCGTCGTCGCGTCGTCCGGGTCGACGACGCGGATCCGGGTCGAGGGGAACGGCACCCCGACGGTGCCGGGGCGGCGGGTCGGCGCGGCCGGGTTCCCGAGCGCGACCGGGGAGGTCTCGGTCATCCCGTAGCCCTCGACGAGCAGCCCGCCGGTGGCCTGCTCCCAGAGCGCGACGACGTCCGGCGGCAGTGCCATCGCCCCCGAGATCGCCCACCGGATCGACGTGAGGTCGACGCCCTGCTCGGCGGCGGCCTCCGCGACGCGGCGGTAGATCGGCGGGACGGCGGGCAGGAACGTCGCGGGCCGGCGGCGCATCGCGGCGAGCACCTGGGGGACGTCGAACCGCGGGAAGAGCACGAGGGTCGCGCCGATGCTCATCGCGAAGGTGAGGCAGAGCGTGAGCCCGTACGCGTGGAACAGCGGCAGGACGGCGTAGACGGTCTCCTCGCCGTCGCGCAGCCCCGGCATCCAGGCCCGGCCCTGGGCCGCGTTGACGCGCAGGTTCCGGTGGCTGAGGACGGCGCCCTTGGGCAGCCCGGTCGTGCCGGTCGTGTACTGCAGGAGCGCGGTGTCGTCGGGGCCGGGCTGCGGGTGGCCCGGGTCGAGCGGGCCGGCGGCGGCGACGAGGTGCTCCCAGCGCTCCACGCCGGCCGGCACCGGTCCGGTCATCGCCGCCCGCGCCTCGCGCGAGCGGCGCAGGGGCAGGCGCAGCGCGCGCCGGCTGCGCCACGGCAGCGCCGTCGTCAGGTCGACGGCCACGATCCGCTCGAGCGCTGTGCGGCCCTGCAGGGCGACGAGGGTGGGTGCCTTGAGGTCCCAGCAGATCGCCGTCGTCGCGCCGGAGTCGGCGAGCTGGTGCTGCAGCTCGTCGGCCGTGTAGAGCGGGTTGTGCTCGACGACGACCGCGCCGAGGCGCAGGACGGCGTAGAAGGCGACGACGTGCTGCGGGCAGTTCGGCAGCATGAGCGCGACCCGGTCGCCCGGCCCGATCCCGAGCCGGCGCAACGCCTCGGCCCCTCGCAGGACGGTGTCCGCGAGGTCGGCGTAGGACGTCGTCGCACCGAAGAAGTCCAGCGCCGTGCGGCCGCCCCAGCGGTCCGCGCTCGTCATGAGCATCTGCGGCAGGGTCTCGCCCGGGTCCTCGACGTCGGCGGGGACACCGGCCGCGTAGCTCGCCACCCAGGGCCGGCCGTCGAACGGGTTCGCGTGCTCCATGTCGGCTTCTCTCCCCGCCCGTCGGGCGCGCTCGTCGTGCGCCTGCGGCGGGACTCGTCGCGGTCGGCCGGTCACCCCGGTCGGCCGGGACGCAGGATGACCGTCCCGTCGAGCCTACGTCCGGGCGCGCGGGTGCGCGCAGCGGCTTTCGTCACCGGCCGCGGCCGGACCCGAGCGGTCGTGACCGCCGCCGGTTGGCGCCGGGCGGGCCGCCCCGTAGCCTCGAACGCGTCACCCCGGACCCCGGTGGCGCCGACGCGACGCCGGACCCGAGGAGAGGCATGTCGACCACCGAGCCCGTCCAGCAGGCGCGGTCGCGCCCGGCTGACGCCTACGTGAGCACCTACGCCGACCTGGCCCGGGCGGTGCGCGCCGCCGGGCTGCAGCGCCGCCGGTACGGCTTCTACTGGTCCGCCTTCACCGTCGCGGTCCTCGCGTTCGTCGCGGTCTGCACGGGCGTCGTCCTGCTGCGGGACTCGTGGTTCGTCGTCCTGCTCGCCCCGGCGCTCGCCCTCGTGTGCGCGCAGTTCGGCTTCCTCGGGCACGACGCCGCGCACCGGCAGGTCTTCGCGTCCGCGCGCTGGAACGAGTGGGCCGCCCGCATCGTGTCCGGGGTCTTCGCCGGCCTCAGCTACGGCTGGTGGCAGCACAAGCACAACCGCCACCACTCCGGCCCGAACCAGGAGGGCCGGGACCCGGACATCGGTCCCGGGCCGGTCGCGCTGACCCCGGCGACGGCCGCCACCCGCACCGGGTGGGCCGCCGCCGTCACCCGCCGGCAGGGCTGGTGGTTCTTCGCCGTCCTGCCGCTGGAGGGCGTGAACCTGCACGTCCAGAGCGTCGCCCGGGTCGTGAGCCCGGCGCCGATGCGGCAGCGGGCGCTCGAGGCGGCCATGCTCGCCGTCCGGCTCGGCGGCTACGTCGCGGCGCTGTTCCTGCTCCTGCCGCCGGGACGCGCGGCTGTCTTCCTCGCCGTCCAGGTCGGGGTCTTCGGCACCCTGCTCGGCGGCGCGTTCGCGCCCAACCACATCGGGATGCCGATCGTCCCGGCCGACGCCCGGCCCGACTTCCTGCGGCGCCAGGTGCTCGTCTCGCGCAACGTCAGCGGCGGCCGGGTCGTCGGGTTCTTCCTCGGTGGCCTGCAGCACCAGGTCGAGCACCACCTCTTCCCGAGCATGCCGCGCCCGGCGCTGGCCCGGGCCCGGGGGCTGGTGCAGGCGCACTGCCGCCGGCACGACGTGCGCTACGAGGAGACGACCCTGCTGCAGGCGTACGTGCGGGTCGCCCGCTACCTCGACGCCGTCGGCCACCGGGACGCCGACCCGTTCCGGTGCCCGCTGCTGTCGCTGCGGTAGCCTCGGTGTGCTCGTCCCCAGGACGACGCGGCCCCCGTCCGGTCGGCCCGTCGACAGCAGGACCGGAGCGGTCGGGGGCGGTCATGCGCGGCTGTCGCTCTGCTGCGGGTCAGTCGCGTGGGTGAGAGCCACCAGGACGACCTGGCCGTCGTCCGCGACCTGCTCCCCCGGGTCGCCCCGGCGGGGGACGTCGCCGCCGACGTGCGCACCTGGCTGGGCCGGATGTGCTCCGCGGCCGTGACCGCGCTGCCGGCGACCGGGGTCGGGGTGAGCCTCATGACCGACACCGGCGTGCTCGCCGTCGCGAAGGCCTCCGACACGCTCACCGACTCCCTCGGCACCCTGCAGTTCACCCTCGGCGAGGGGCCGTGCGTCGACGCGTTCCACGAGCACCGGCCGGTGCTCGTCCCGGACCTCGGTGCCGTCGCCTCGACCCGCTGGCCCGCGTACACGGCCGCCGCCCTCGCGTCCGGCGTCCAGGCGGTGTTCTCGTTCCCGCTGCAGGTCGGGGCCGCCCGCCTCGGTGCCCTCGACGTCTACCGCGCCGAGGCCGGTGAGCTCTCGGCGCCCGCGACCGGGCTCGCGCTGGCCTTCGCTGACGTCACCGTGGAGGCGCTGCTCGACGCGCAGGGCGCCGTGAGCGCCGCCGCGGAGCCGGGCGGCCTCGACGGTGTCGTCGACGGCCACTACGTCGTCTACCAGGCGCAGGGCATGACGATGGTCGACCTCGGGGTCTCCCTCGTCGACGCGCTCGCCCGCCTGCGCGGGCACGCCTACGCCGCGGACCGGCCCCTCCTGGACGTCGCCCGCGACGTCGTCGAGGGCCGGCTCCGGCTCGAACCGGACACCGCATGACCGGGTACAAGGACGTTCCCGCACCTAGCATCGATGACAGAGGGAGGCCCTGATGGCCACGGTTGCACCGGCACGGCTCGCCGAGGTGTTCGTGGAGGTCGCCGACACCCTCGTGGACGACTTCGACGTCATCGAGTTCCTCCAGATGATCACGACCCGGACGTCCGAGCTCGTCGCCGTGCCCGCGGTCGGCCTGCTCCTCGACGACGGCCGCGGCCGGCTGCAGTTCATGGCGGCGTCCGACGAAGAGACCCGGCTCCTCGAGCTGTTCCAGATCCAGCACAACGAGGGCCCGTGCCTCGACGCGTTCACGCTCGGCACCCCGGTCGTCAACGCCGACCTCGCGCACGCCGAGAGCCGGTGGCCGACCTTCGCGCCGCGGGCCGCGGCGTCCGGGTTCCGGTCGGTGCACGCGCTGCCGCTGCGGCTGCGCTCGACGGTCATCGGGGCGCTCAACCTCTTCGGCACCGACGCCGGGTCGCTCGAGCCGGGGGACGTGAAGATCGTCCAGGCCCTCGCGGACGTCGCGACGATCGGCCTGCTCCAGGAGAAGACGATCCGGCACGGCGAGGTGCTCACCGAGCAGCTCCAGCACGCGCTCAACAGCCGGGTCGTCATCGAGCAGGCCAAGGGAGCCCTGGCCCGCACCCACGGGATCGGCGTCGACGCGGCCTTCGAGCTGCTCCGCACCTCCGCGCGCACCCACAACCGCAAGCTCGTCGACCTCGCCCGGGTCGTCGTCACCGAGCCGCACACGCTGCCGGGGCTCATGCGCTGACCGGGGCTCATGCGCTGACCGGGCTCATGCGCTGACCAGGCTCACGCGGTGACGGGGCTCACGCAGTGACGGGCGCGAGCAGGGCCGCGAGCCCGGGCGCGAGCAGCCGGCGCGCGGCGTCGTCCATCTCGGCCGGGGTCCACGTCGTGCCGCTGTCGGCCCAGGTCCGCAGCAGTGCGAGGTAGGTGCCGACGACGCCGGTGACGACCAGGTCGAGCGGGACGTCGGGGGCGGCCGCCGCCAGAGGTGCGAGGTCCTCCCGGACGAGCTCCGCGAGCAGATGGGCGACCCGGTCCTGGACGACGTGACCGCCGCGCCGTCCGAGCAGCACCCGGACCAGGTCCCGCTGCTCGTCGACGTGCTCGAAGAGGGCGAGCCCGAAGCCGAGGACCCCGTCGTGGCCGGGCCGCTGGTCGCGGAGGAAGTCCCCGAGGTCGTCGAGGCTGTCGTAGAGCACGTGCTGCTTGTCCGAGAAGTGCGTGTAGAAGGTCGACCGGCCGATGTCCGCGCGCTCGATGATGTCGGTCGCGGTGACCGCCTCGTAGCCCTTCTCGGCCATGAGCGTGAGCAGGGCCCGCTGGATCGCGGCGCGCGTCCGGCGCACGCGGCGGTCGGCGGCGACGTCCGGCACGGGTGACCTCCGGGGAGTTCGTGGGGGAGTTCGTGGGGGAGTTCGTGGCCGGTTCCGACAGGGGTGTCCGGAACCGGACAGGGCGCGGTGATGTGGTTGTTGACGCTCTCGGTGTCCTGAACACAGTATCCGTTCCTGAACAGATTGTTCGGGAAAGGGTGCGGTGCCATGTCCGTCGAAACGGTCCCCCGGGACGAACCGCTCGTCGACGTCCGCGGGGCGTGCAAGGTCTACGGGACGCCGGCCGGTGACTTCACCGCACTGGCCGACGTCGACCTCCAGGTCCGCGGCGGCGAGTTCGTCGGGGTCGTCGGGCGCTCCGGCAGCGGCAAGACGACGCTGCTCAACCTGCTCGCCGGGATCGACCAGGTCACGTCGGGCGAGGTCCGGGTCGCCGGGACGGCGGTCCACGCGCTGCCCGAACGCCGCCTGGCCGCGTGGCGCGGGCGGAGCGTGGGACTGGTGTTCCAGTTCTTCCAGCTGCTGCCGACGCTGACGGTCGCCGAGAACGTCATGCTCCCGATGGACCTGTGCGACACCGTCCCCCGGCGCCGCCGCCGCGCGACCGCGCTGGACCTGCTCGACCGCCTCGGCATCGCCGACCAGGCCGACAAGCTGCCGGCCGCGCTCTCGGGCGGCCAGCAGCAGCGCGCGGCGATCGCCCGGGCGCTCGCGAACGACCCGCCGGTGCTGCTCGCCGACGAGCCGACCGGCAACCTCGACTCGGCGACCGCGGACGACGTCCTCCGGGTCTTCGCGGGGCTCGCCGCGGCGGGCCGGGCGGTCGTCATGGTCACCCACGAGCGCGACGTGTCGGCGGTCGTCGACCGTCGCGTCGTCCTCGCGGACGGGCGGGTCCGGCGGTGAAGCCGCCGCTGATGAAGGGCCTGCAGGCGACGCGACTGCCGGCGACGCGACTGCCGGCGACGCGGCTGCTGGCAGCGCGCCCGCGGACCATCAAGACGCTCCGCGACCTGTGGGTCACCCGTGGCCGGGTCGGGCTCATGGTCGTGGCGGTGACGGTCGCGCTGACCGGGGTCGGCGCCATGCTCGTCGCCCGGACCGTCGTCATGCGCGAGGCGGCTGCGGCGTACGCGTCGACGGCGCCGGCCTCCGCGACGGTCGACGTCGACGGCGGCGTGGACGCCGCGCTGCTGCGCGAGGTGCGCACGCGCCCGGGCGTCCTCGACGCGACGGTGCGGGAGACGATCGAGACCCGGGCCCGGGTGGACGGCGGGTGGCGGCGGATGCTGCTGTTCGTCGTCCCGGACGACGACCCGCTGCGGATCTCCCGGTTCCGGCTCGACGCCGGCCGCTGGCCCGCCCCGGCCGGGTCGGCGCTCGTCGAGCGCGCGGCGCAGCCGGTCCTCGGGGTGCGCCCCGGCGGGCGGCTCGAGGTGGCCGGCGCCGACGGCGCCCTCGTCACGCTCCGCGTCGAGGGCACCGTCTACGACGCCGCGCTCGCCCCGGCGGCGCAGGAACGCACCGGGTACGCCTACGTCACGCCGGCGACGGCGGCCGCGCTCGGCCACCGGTCGACGCCGGACCTGCTCAAGGTCGTCGTCGGCGACCCGGCGTCCGGCCGCGTCGTCCGCGACCCGGTGCAGGTCGAGGCGGTGGCCGCGGACCTCGTGCGCTGGTTCGGCGCGCAGGGCCGGACCGTGCACGCGGTCGACGTCCCGCCGTACCGGCACCCGCACCAGAACCAGACCGACACGATCACCGGGCTGTTCCTCGGCTTCGCGGTCGCGACGCTCGTGCTCGCCGCGGTGCTCGTCGCGACGACCCTCGGCGGGATGCTCGCCGGCCAGACCCGGCAGATCGGTGCGCTCAAGACGGTCGGCGCGACGAACGGTCAGGTGCTGCGGATGTACCTGGCGGCCCCGGTCGGGCTGTCCGTCGTCGCGACGCTGCTCGCCGTCGGCCCGGCCCTCGTCATCGGGCAGGGGCTCGTCGGCCTCGTCGCGGGCCTGCTCAACATCGACGTCGTGTCCCGCGCCGTCCCGGCCCGGGTCTTCGTCGCGCTCGCGATCGCCGGTCTCGTCGTCCCGGTCCTCGTGGCGCTCGTCCCCCTGACGCGCGCGGCCCGGATGTCGGTGCGGTCGGCGATCGACGACCACGGTGCCGACGACCGGGCCGGGACCCGGCGCTCGGACCGCTGGGTCGCCCGGATCCGCCTCGGCGGCCGGACGGACCTCGCGCTGCGCAACATGCTCCGTCGCCGGACCCGGCTCGCGCTCACCCTGGCGCTCCTCGCCACCGGCGGCGCGCTCTTCGGCACCGGGCTCAACACGGCCGCCGCCTGGCAGGCCTGGGTCGACCAGGGGCTCGCCCGCCGCGCGTACACCGCCGAGCTGCGGCTGGCGCGGCCCGCCCCGGCGGACGCCGTCCGGGTCGTCGCCGCGGGCACGGACGGGGTCACGCTCGCCGAGACCGTCCGCACCGTGGCTGCGACCCCGGCCACCGCCGACGGCCGGGTCGAGGTGTCGCGGACCTACCCGGACGGCGGTCACGGCCGGTTCGTCGTCACGGCGCTGCCGCCCGACACCCGGGCCGTGGGCTTCGAGGTGCTCGACGGCCGCTGGCTCGCGGCCGGGGACACCCGGGGCGTCGTGCTCAACCAGGGCGCCGCCGCCCGGCTCGGGGACCCGGCGGTCGGGTCCGACGTGCGGGTCGCCGTCGAGGGCCGGGCGAGCACCTGGACGGTCGTCGGGATCGTCGCCGAGGTCGGCGGGCCGGCGACGGTCTACACCGCGGACGGCGGGGCCTCGGCCGGCGGGGCCTCGGACGGCGGGGCCTCGGCCGNAGCCCGAGCACCCCGACGACCGCCATGAGCAGGGCCAGCGCGACGAGGGTGTCCACGAAGATCACGACGTGCTCGCCGCCGCGGGGTACCGCACGGACTCGACGACCCTGAGCCGCGAGCTGCGCAGCGCCGTCGACGAGCACGTCGTGATCTTCGTGGACACCCTCGTCGCGCTGGCCCTGCTCATGGCGGTCGTCGGGGTGCTCGGGCTGGCGTCCGCGATGACGATCTCGGTGACGGAGCGGACGCGGGAGTACGGCGTCCTGCAGACGCTCGGCGCCGGGCCGGGCACGATCCGGCGCCTCGTCCTCACCGAGAGCCTCGCCATCGGGCTCCTCGGCGGAGCGCTCGGCGCGGTCGCCGCGCTGCCGGTCTCGCGCAGCGTGCAGCGCCTCGTCGGCGAGCTGACCTTCGACCTGCCGCTGCCGTTCACCGTGTCGGCGCCGGGGGTCGCGACCTGGGCGGCGCTCGCGCTCGTCGGCGCCGCGGCGGCCGGCTGGGCCGCGGCGTCCCGCGCCTCGCGGCTCACGATCCGCGACAGCCTCGCGCACCTGTGACCCTCCTGCACCTGTGACCCTCCTGCACCGGTGACCCTCCTGCACCGGTGACCCTCCTGCACCGGTGACCCTCCTGCATCGGTGACCCTCCTGCACCGCCGTCCCCGACCCTCTCCGGAAGGACCCGCCATGCTCCGCCCTGCCCTCAAGGTGCTCCTCGCGCTCGCCGTCGTCGCCGCCCTGGGCCTGCTCGCCCACGTCACCGTGCAGGGCGTCATCGCGCTCCACACCCCGTGACGCGTCTCGTTCTGCGATCGCCGCGGGCCACGATCCGCGCTCTCCTGGGACGGCGGTGCAAACTGCTCCGCGGAAGGCACACCTGCCCGGGGAGCGAGGACGCCGATGACGCAGACCGACCCTGACCGGCTCGCTGACCGGTCCGGCGGGCAGACCGTGGACGTCGACCTGCTCCGCCGCATCTCCCGGCGGGTGCTCTGGCTCGCGACCGCGATCGTCGACGCCGCGAACCGGCGCAAGGACCCGACCGGGGTCAAGGTCGGCGGCCACCAGGCGTCGTCCGCGTCGATGGTCGACATCATGGTCGCGCTCTGGTTCTCGGAGCTGACCCGGTTCGACCGGGTCTCGGTGAAGCCGCACGCCTCACCCGTCCTGCACGCGGTGAACCACCTCCTCGGCGATCTCGACGCCTCCTGGCTCCCGACGCTGCGCACCGCGAAGGGCCTGCAGTCGTACCCGAGCCGCACGAAGGACCCGGGCACCGTCGACTTCTCGACGGGGTCGGTCGGGATCGGGGCGACGGCGGCGCTGTGGGCGGCGATGGCGCACCGCTACGTCCGCTCGCACGTGCCGACGGCGCCGGAGGCCGGGCGGTTCGTCAGCCTGCTCGGGGACGCCGAGCTCGACGAGGGCGCGATCTGGGAGGCCGTCGCCGACCCGGCCGTCGCGAGCCTCGGCGAGCTGCTCTGGGTCGTCGACCTCAACCGCCAGTCGCTCGACCGGGTCGTCCCCGACATCCAGATCGAGCGGCTGCAGGGGATGTTCGCGGCCGCCGGCTGGCAGGTCGTCACGCTCAAGTGGGGCCGGGTCGTCAGCGCGCTCTTCGAGAAGCCGGGCGGAGCGGAGCTGCGGCGCCGGTTGGAGGCGATGCCCAACGAGGAGTACCAGCGGATCCTGCGGGTCGACACCTCCGAGGTCGTCGAGCGGCTGCTCGCCGGCGGCGGGTCGGCGGACCTGCGCGCGCTGCTCGGGTCGCTGTCGCCCGCGCACCTCGCGTCCGCCGTCCGCGACCTCGGGGGCCACGACCTCGGGCTGCTCGTCGACACCTTCCGCGAGGTCGACACCCACCGGCCCACCGTCGTCTTCGCCTACACGGTCAAGGGCCGCGGGCTGCCGACCGAGGGCCACCCGAACAACCACTCGGTGCTCCTCAACGAGGCGCAGCTCAGCGCCCTGGCCGACGCCTGCGGCGCCGCGGCCGACGACCCGTTCGCGCCCTTCCCGCCGGGCAGCCCGGACGCGCTCCTGTGCGCCGCGCGCGGCCGGGCGCTGCGCCGGGAGCCGGTGACGCCGTCCGGGCACGTCGACGTGCCGACCTCGCTCGGGCGGCCGCACCGCTCGGTGCTCTCCACCCAGGCCACGCTCGGGCGGCTGCTCGCGGACCTCGTCCGGGACGCCCCGGCGACCGCGGCCCGGGTCGTCACGTGCAGCCCGGACGTCGCGTCCTCGACGAACCTCGGCGGCTGGATCAACAAGACCGGTGTCTGGGCCGTGCGCGAGCGGCGGGACTGGTTCGCGGACGACGCGGAGCGGGTGCTGCGTTGGGCGGAGGTGCCGACCGGGCAGCACATCGAGCTCGGCATCGCGGAGGTCAACCTCGTCGGGCTGCTCGGTGAGCTCGGGGCGACGTGGTCGCGCTGGGGCGAGCGGCTCATCCCCGTCGCGACGCTCTACGACCCGTTCGTCTCGCGCGCCCTCGAACCGTGGTCGTTCGGGATCTACGCGGGCGGCCAGTCGATCCTCGTGGGGACGCCGTCCGGCGTGACGCTCGCCCCGGAGGGCGGCGCGCACCAGAGCATCACGACGCCGTCGATCGGGCTCGAGCAGCCGGGCTGCGTCGCCTGGGAGCCCGCGTTCGGGCAGGACCTCGAGTGGTGCTTCCTCCACGCGATGTCGCGGGTCGGCGTCCCGGGCGGGACGTCGGCGTACTTCCGGCTCTCGACCCGGCCGGTCGACCCGGCGCTCGCCCGGCTGCCCGACGACCCGGCGCTCCTCGAACGGCGGCGCCGGCAGGCGGTCGCCGGCGGCTACCGGCTGAGTGCGCACGACCCGGCGGCGGACGACGTCACGCTCGTCGGCGTCGGCGCGGTCACGCCCGAGGTGCTCGCCGCCGCGGACACCCTGGCGACCGCCGGTGTCACGGCCGGGGTCGTCTGCCTCACGAGCGCCGATCTCGTCTTCCGGTCGTTCCAGCAGCGGGGCAGCCGCGCGGCGGGCACCGGGTCGGCGGTCTGCGACCTTCTGCTGCCGGCCGCGCACCCGGCGCCGCTCGTCACGGTGCTCGACGGGCACCCGCACACGCTGGCATTCCTCGCCGGGGTGCGCGGAGACCGGATCCGCTGCCTCGGCGTCACCGACTTCGGCCGGTCGAGCAGCGTCCAGGACGCGTACCGGCTGCACGGGATCGACGCAGTCTCCGTCGCCGAGGCGGCGCTCGACCTGCTCGGGCGCTGAGCGCCGTCCCTTCCGATGCACCCGTTCTGCCGCACCCGTTCCGCTGCATCCGTTCTGCCGCTAGCGTTCCGCCGCAACCGCGACGACTCGACGACGAGGAGCCCGCATGTCCGCCGACACCCCGCTCGAACGGTTCGGACTGTTCATCGACGGCGAGGTCGTGGACGCCGCGTCGGGCCGGACGTTCGAGTCCCTCGACCCGTACGCGGGCCGGCCATGGGCGGTGCTCGCGGACGGCGGCCCGGCGGACGTCGACCGCGCGGTCGCGTCGGCGCGTGCGGCGTTCGAGGGCCCGTGGGGCCGGATGACGGGCTTCGACCGGGCCGCGGTGCTGCGCGGGCTCGGCGACGCGATCACCGCGAACGCCGAGCGGCTCGCGCTGCTCGAGGTGCGCGACTCGGGCAAGCTCCTGCGCGAGATGCTCGGCCAGCTGCGGAGCCTCGGCACCTGGTACTCGTACTTCGCCGGGCTCGCCGACAAGCTCGAGGGCCGGACCGTGCCGCCGGTCAACCCGGCCTACTTCGGGTACACGGTGCGCGAGCCGGTCGGGGTCGTCGCGGCGATCACGCCGTGGAACTCCCCGCTCATGCTCCTCACGTGGAAGCTCGCACCGTTGCTCGCCGCGGGGTGCACGTGCGTCGTCAAGCCGTCCGAGCACTCGCCGGCGTCGACGGTGGCGTTCGCCCAGGTGCTCCACGAGGCGGGGCTTCCTGCGGGTGTGCTCAACGTCGTCACCGGCTGGGACCGCTCGACGGGTGAGGCGCTCGCGGCGCACCGGGGCGTCGACAAGGTCGCGTTCACAGGGTCGACGGCGACCGGGGTCAAGGTCGCGCAGGCCGCCGTCGCGAACGTCAACCGGGTGACGCTCGAGCTCGGGGGAAAGAGCGCCCAGGTGGTGTTCCCCGACGCCGACCTCGACGCCGCCGCGAACGGCCTCGTCGCGGGCGTCTTCGCCGCGACCGGCCAGACCTGCATGGCCGGGTCCCGGCTCGTCGTCCACGAGAGCGTCAAGGACGCGCTCCTCGAGAAGGTCGTCGCCCGCGCCGAGTCGATCCGGCTCGGCGACCCGACGCAGCCGGAGACCGAGATGGGCCCGGTCGCGAACCGCCCGCAGTACGAGAAGGTCCTCGGCTACCTCGACGGTGCCCGCTCCGAGGGCGCGACGATCGCCTGCGGCGGCGGGCCGGACGCCGACCTCGGCGGCCTGTTCGTCCGCCCGACGGTCGTCGTCGCAGATCCCGGCGCGACGGTGGTGCGCGAGGAGGTGTTCGGCCCGGTGCTCGCCGCGTACACCTTCACCGACGAGGCACAGGCGCTGGCGCTCGCCAACGACACCCCGTACGGCCTCGCCGGTGCGGTCTGGACCAAGGACGTGCACCGCGCCCACCGGGTCGCCGCCGGGCTGCGCGCCGGCACGGTCTGGGTCAACGCCTACCGGGTCGTCGCGCCGAACATGCCCTTCGGCGGCTACGGCCTGTCGGGCATCGGCCGGGAGAACGGTGTGACGGCGGTCGACGAGTACCTCGAGGCGAAATCGGTGTTCGTCGAGCTCACCGGCGGTACGCGCGACCCGTTCCAGCTGGGCTGATATGTAGGTCTGGCTTGTCAAGTGGCATGGCGAGGCGCCGCCGGGTGGTTGTCCGGCGGCGCCTCGCTTTCTGTGGCCCGTGTCGGTGGGTTCGGCGTGCGCAGCGTGTCGTGTCGACGGCGCGGTCGATGCTGATATTCGCGGGTTGGTTACCGCAGGGCGGTGTTCGGCGGGAGCTGGTTCGCGGGTCTGAGGTCGAGCGTGCCCTGCCCGGTGGGTGCCGGGTGGGGTGCTCACAGCCCAAGCGCGGGTGTGCTCCTCGCGTTGCGCGCAGCCGTTGCCGTGGCGACTCGGGATCTTGTGGTGTGCCGGTCTGTCAGGTGAGGGTGGCCAGGGACCAGCACCAGCCGGCGAGCTCCCTGGCGATGGCGGTGTTGGCGACGGTGTGGGGCTTGCTCCGGGCCGCGAGCTGGGTCCAGCGGTGATGCAGCCGCTGGTTTCCTTCGTGGCCCCGGGCGCGGGCGGCGGGTGGGGCGTCGTCCCAGCGTCGGCGCATGGTGGCGCCGGCGACGTAGCGGGCCTTGTGGTGCCAGGCGGCCTCGATGAGCAGCCTGCGGGCGTGGCTGTTGCCGGTCTTGGTGATGCCGCCCTGGCGGCGGGATCCGCCGCTGGAGTGTTCGGTGGGGACCAGCCCGAGGTAGGCGCCGATGCTGGCGCCGGTGAACCTGGTCCAGTCGCCGACCTCGACCGCGAGAGCGAACCCGGTCAGGGTGGAAACCCCGCGCAGGCAGCAGATGCGTTGCACGACCGGGGTGAACTCGCTGTCGGCGGCCAGTTGCCCGATCATCTGCTCGAGCCGGTCGCGGCGGGCGACGGCGAACCCGACGGCTTCCAGGTCGGCCTCGTACGCGGCCCGGGTTGCGGGCTGGTCGAAGCGGATGCTGCGCAGCCACCGGTCGTGCTTGCCGGTCCAGGCGTTCCCGCCGTAGTAGACGTGCCCATGGCGAAGCAGCAGCTTGGAGACCCGGTGCCGGGCCCGCAGCAGGTCGACCCGGGTGTCCTCGCGGGCCCGGACCAGGTCCCGGGCTGCTTCCTCGGTGACCGTCGGGACCCGTACCGGGGTGATCTCGTCCATCCGCAGCAGTCGGGCCAGCAGCAGCGCGTCCCGGGCATCGGTCTTCACCCGGTCCCCGGCCGCCCGCCGGACCTTCGAGGGCGCGGCGACCTCGCAACGGATCCCCGCGGCGCGGATCGTGCGGGCCAGCCCGTACCCGGTCGGGCCGGCCTCGTAGACCACTGCGACCGGGCCGGGTCGGCGGGCCAACCACTCCAGGACCAGGTCCGGGACCGGGACCAGTCGTTCCTTGACGAGCTCACCGGTCAAGCCGTCGATCGCGGCGGCCGAGATCGATCGTGCGTGCACGTCCAGGCCAACACTCGTACGCTCGATGAACACCGGGGCCTCCCACGCATGTCGGATAGGCCGGGCAGCGACCACTGCCCGGCAACCCACGAAGTTGCGTGAGCGAGGCCCCGGCCCGCAACCGCCACCTACACGGCGGTCACCCCATACGGTCTGAGCGCATCCCTTCCGCCGAGGGTCTCGTGAGAGCTGGTCCTCGTGCCGATCGCCGAGCTGGTCGTCGTGCCGATCAGCGCTCGGGCGCGGTCATGTCGCCGGTGGCGGGAGTGCCCTCGGCGCGGCCGTAGCGGAGCAGCACGACGCCGTTCCGGCTCGCCACCGGCGCGTCGAGGAGCTTGACGTTCGTCGGCACCGCGCCGCCGTCGAACACCTTCTTGCCGACGCCGAGCACGATGGGATGCAGCCAGAGGTCGAGCCGGTCGAACAGCTGCTCACGCAGCAGGGTCTGCACGAGGTCGAGGCTGCCCACGACCTTGACCTGCTCGTGCCGGTCCCGGATCTCGCGGACGGCCGCCGGCAGGTCCGCTCCGAGCTGCGAGGACCCCGCCCACGACAGGTCGGCCGTGCCGCGGGACGCCACGTACTTCGGGACCCTGTTGAAGAGCGCGGCGATCGAGTCCTCCGCGCCGCTCTGGTGCGGCCAGTACGCGGCGAAGATGTCGTAGGTCCGGCGGCCGAGCAGGAGCGCGTCCGTGCCCTCGTACGCGGCCGCGACCTGCGCGCCCGACAGATCGTTCATGAGTGGCGCCTGCCAGCCACCGAACGCGAACCCGTCCGGGTCCTCGTCGGGACCGCCCGGCGCCTGCCCGACGAGGTCGAGGGTGGCGAAAAGCTCGATGTCGATGTGTCCCATGTCCCCGGCTCCTTCGTGGATGGCGATGTCCGTGCCCGGCTGAGACTTACAGATGACGGCAGACTCATCGACACCGACGCAGGGACTCCGCGACCCGGAGGGAAGCAGGTCGGGAACGCGCTGATCGGGAACGCGCAGATCAGGAACGCGCAGATCAGGAACGCGCAGATCAGGAACCGCGGTCCCGGCACCGGCGGGCCCGGCCGCAAGCAGACCCGGAGCGGAGTCGGCCTAGAACGGAGGTGGGTCCTCGACCGAACGAGCCGACCGCGGTCGACCGACGCCGGCGGCCGGCACCACAGCGTGCGGCATCAGGGCGTGCGGCAGCGGCGTGTGGGGGAGTGCGGTGTAGGCGCGTCCGGTGCGGGTGGTCCAGGTGGTGGTGCCGGGTGGGTCGGCGGGGTCGTGGCGTTGTTCCGGCACGAGGAGTCCGGCGGTCTTGAGTCGATGGCACGGTCTGCAGAGCGGTCTCACGGTGCATGAGCATGTGGCTCCGCCCTGTGCGTAGGGCGTCGCATGATCGAGATCGCAGCGCCACGAGGGCTTCTCGCAGTGCGGCGCGGTGCACGTCGGGAACGCGTGCTCGATGAGCAGCTTCAACCGTTCGCTCGCGACGTACCCGGGCGTGAACGTGTTCTTCCCGACCCCCAGCACCGTGCCGTGCTCGCCATCGACGACCAGACACCGGAACACACCGTTCTTCGCGAGGTCGCGGATCGCATCCGCCGGGATCGGCCCGTACCCCTGGAGCGTGCCGGGGTCGTTGACCAGGCCCATCAGGGTCTCGGCGGAGACGGTGACGTTGACGGCGACCTGGACGTCGGGCCAGGTGGTGGTGAACCACTCGGGCACTGTCTGCTCGTCGGTGCTTCCGGCACTGGCCGTGGTGTCGATGGCGGCCGCGCCGGCGGCCGCGTTGCTGGTCGCGCCGGTCGCGCTGGTCTGGCCGGTCTGGCCGGTCTGGCCGGTCTGGCCGGTGACCACCGAGCCGGGCGCCGCAGTGGTCGAGCCGTCGGGGACGCACCCGGGCGGGACCGGCAGGATGTCAGCGGGGACCGGGAGGTAGCCGCTGGTGCAGCCGGTGACGAACAGGTCGTGGCGGAGCTGGTCCAGGGTCCGTGGGTCGCCGTGTTGCCTGAGGTAACGGGCGGCGGCGTCCAGGCCGTTGTACGCGGCGGTGACCGCCTCACCCGGCCCGACCGCGGTGAACAGGGCGGCACCGTCGTCGGTGGTCTGGATGCTCACCCGGCGGCCCCTGCGCAGCCGCTTGCGGCGCTTGGCCTCCGCGTCCGCATCCACCGCCAGGACCGCGGCAGTCAGCGCGGTGTCGAACCGGCGAGTGCCCCCGTCCAGCACCGCGGGTGTCGCGTACACCAGCCGCTCGACGGCCTGCGCGGCGTCGACGGTCAGCGCCCGGGTCCGGGACACGACCATCCGCAACCGCGGCCAGTCGAGCCGGCCCTGCTCCAGGACCTGCGCCGTCAGCGGCAACCGCTGGTCGATGACGAGCGCGGTCGCGGCGTCGACCAGGGCGGCGGCCCTGCCCTGGGTGATCCCGGCCGCGACCGCGAGCTCGAGCGCGACCGACCCGTCGACCAGGGCGTCCTGGTCGTCCGTCAGCAGCCGCCCTGACCGGGTCCGGCGCGGCAACGACGGGGTACGCCCGGTGAACGCCCGGACGACCTTCGCCGCAAGAGCGACCTGCAGCCACAGCGCATGGTTCTCCACCCGCCGCGCCGCCGCGAACCCCGAGATCGCACCGTCTTCCAGCTCGTCGACGAACCCCTCCACAGCGGCCTGCTCCGGCGTCCACGCCGCCGCCCCGTCGAGGACCTCCAGCGCCGCCGCGAACGACCCGAGACCCGGCGCACCGTCGAGGACGGCCCGCCGCTCGACCACGTCCCGCCGATCATCGGCAACGACCAGCGCGGACAACCGGGCGAGGTCGGCATCCCAGTCCCGCCGCGCCGCACCAGGATCCGCCCACCAGTCGTCGACCAACCGGGCCGCCCGCTCAGCGGCCAGGACGCGCTGCAGCTCCTCGCCCCCAACCGGGCACTCCAGCAGATCCGCTGCGGTCCAGCGGATCTCCTCACCGAACGGGTCCACCGGCAGCTCGGCGAGGCCGGCGTCACCGACTCCGACCGCGCACTGCGACACCCGCTCGACCATGATCCGAGACTATCGCGATCCTGATCATTTGTCGAACGTATGTTCGAATCTACAGTGACTGAAGTCAGCAGCTCGTACGAGGAGGCACGCGATGACCAGCAGGTTCACCGACCTCGCGGTCGACTGCGCCGACCCCCGCCGCCTGGCCCGGTTCTGGTGCGCGGTGCTCGGCTACGAGATCCAGGAGGACGACGGCGGCGTCGTCACGATCGGCGCCCCGGCGCCGCACGGAGGCGCAGCACCGACGCTGACCTTCGCGCACGTCCCCGAGCCCAAGACCCTCAAGAACCGGCTCCACGTCGACCTCACCCCGACGGACGCCGATCAGGCGCACGAGGTCCGTCGCCTGCTCGACCTCGGCGCCCGGCCCGTCGACGTCGGCCAGGGCGACGCGTCCTGGGTCGTCCTCGCCGACCCGGAGGGCAACGAGTTCTGCGTGCTCGGCGGACGGCGCGACGCGCCTACCGCTCCCTAGGACGCCGCCCGCCGTTCACGGCCTGCTCCATGAGCCGGAAGAAGAGCAGTCCCCTCGAGACCGCCGTCCGTCGGCCGGACCGGAACATGAACTCGTCGAGGTAGCCCTGCAGGTGCCGTTCGCGGACGCCGTACCGCATCCCCGCGATCATCCAGCGGTTGAGCTGCAGGGCGACCTGCCGCGGCCCCGGAAGGATGCGGCCGGCAGCCGGCTCCTCGAACCCGGGGACGCACGTCTGCTCGAACCCCATGAGCGCGAGCCGGCGGAACTTCGGCGAGCCGTCGGTCGCGACCGTCGCGCCCGGCTCGGCGACGCGGGCCGCGAAGTGCAGCGCCTCGAGCGTGCCCGGGTGACGGGTGGTCTCCAGCCGCACCCGGCCGAGCCGCCGCGGCCCGAGCCGTTCGACGGCGATCATCACCGGCACCTCGAGCGTCGTCGCGCCGGGCAGGTCGCGGGTCACCCCGCCGAGGAACGCCTCACCGACCTCGACCTGCTCGACGCCGGTACCGCCGAGGAGCTCACCGTCCGGAAGGACCATCGCGCGGCGCATCAGGTGCAGCCACGACCACGCGGTCTCGTACGACGCGAGACCGAGGTGCTGCTGGAGCGCTGCGGCCGTCATCCCCTCCTTCGAGGAGGTGACGAACCAGATCGCGTCGAACCACGTCGTCAGCGGCGACCGCGAGCGGTGGAACAGCGTCCCGGACGTCACCGACGTCTTGCGCGAGCAGGCGGCGCACATCCACAGCCCGGCCCCGGTCCGCCAGTACTCGCGACCCGAGCACGCCGGGCAGACGAACCCGTCGGGCCAGCGCAGCCGCGCCAGGTACTCGATGCACGCGTCGTCGTCCGGGAACCACTGACGCAGCTGCGCGGCCGTCGACGGGTGGTCGACCCCGGCGACCGGCTCCGAGACCATGTCGATCACCGTACTGCAGGCAACCGACCACCGGGACTGCTGTTCGACGCCGGCGCAGCGGCCCGGGCGACAGGCCCCGGCCCCGGTTCGCACCCGGGGCGTAGGGTGAAGGTGTCACTCAGGACCTCGGTGACGGAGGCGCCGCAGCTGCGGCCGCTCCCCCGTGCGTCGCGAACCGTCCGCCCCGCGGACGTGAGGACTCGTCATGGTCGTTCCCGTCGTTCTCGGCATCATTGTCGTGGTCGCGCTGCTGCTTCTCGCAGCGAGCGTGCGCATGGTCCAGCAGTACGAGCGCGGGGTGGTCCTGCGCTTCGGCAAGCTGCAGCCCGGCCTGCGCGAACCCGGCCTGCAGCTCATCGTCCCGATCGCCGACAAGCTCACGAAGGTCTCCATGCAGACCGTCGTCATGGGCATCCCGGCGCAGGGCGCCATCACGCGCGACAACGTCACCCTCACCGTGGACGCCGTCGTCTACTTCCGGGTCATCGACCCGGTGAAGGCGATCATCAACGTCCAGAACTACCCGATGGCCGTCTCGCAGGTCTCGCAGACCTCGCTGCGCGCGGTGATCGGCCGCGTCGACCTCGACACCCTCCTGTCGGACCGCGAGGGCATCAACGCCGAGCTCAAGGCCGTCATCGACGCCCCGACCGAGGGCCCGTGGGGGCTCCACATCGAGCGCGTCGAGGTCAAGGATGTCGCCCTGCCCGAGGGCATGAAGCGCTCGATGTCCCGCCAGGCCGAGGCCGAGCGGGAGCGTCGCGCCCGGGTCATCGCGGCGGACGGCGAGTTCCAGGCCTCGACCAAGCTCGCCCAGGCGGCCCGCGCGATGGGCGACACCCCCGGTGCGCTCCAGCTCCGGCTGCTGCAGACCGTCGTCGACGTCGCCGCCGAGAAGAACAGCACGCTCGTCATGCCGTTCCCGGTCGAGCTGCTCCGCTTCTTCGACCGGGCCAGTGAGGTGCCGCCGCTCACGACCGACGCCGTCGAGCCGCTCGGTGTCGTGATCCCGGACGTCGTCCCCGACCTGGCCCGCGACACCGCCGACAACGGGCGCACCGCCCCGGCGGGGAAGGCCTGACGTGACGGCACCGCGGACGTACGAGACCCAGGACCGGCACCTGGTCCTGCGCGGCGGCGACCTCGACGGACGACGCTGGGTCGGGGTGATCGGCGTCGGCCACCGGGTCGTCGTCGGCCCCGGGCCGTGGCAGGCGTCGCACGTGTACGTCGTCACCGACGAGCAGGTCCCGGACGAGACCGGCACGCTCGAGAACGTCGCCGTCCCGGCCTCCTTCACGTGAGGGTCGCGGTGCTCGCGCCGGTCGCCTGGCGCAGCCCGCCCGAGCACTACGGCCCCTGGGAGCAGGTCGCGAGCCTGCTCGCGGAAGGCCTTGTCGCACAAGGGGTCGACGTCACGCTGTTCGCGACGCTCGACTCCCTGACGAGCGCCGCGCTCGACGGCGTCGTGCCGCACGGCTACGCCCAGGACCCGGCCCTCGACGGCCGGGTCCAGGAGGCGCTGCACGTGGCGCACGCCTTCGGCCGGGCGCGGGAGTTCGACGTCGTGCACAGCCACCTCGACTGGCTCCCGCTCGCCTTCGAGCGGCTGTGCGCGGCGCCGCTCGTCACGACGGTGCACGGTTTCGGCGGGCCGGCGATCCTGCCCGCTTACAGGGCGTCCCGGTCCGCGCTCGTCTCGATCTCCGACTCCGACCGGCACCCGGACCTCGACTACGCGGCGACCGTGCACCACGGGGTCGACGAGACCCTGCTCCCGTTCGCCGCCGCCGGCGGCGAGGACCTCGTGGTCCTCGGCCGGATCCACCCCGACAAGGGCACGGGCGAGGCGGTGCGGATCGCGCGCGCCGCCGGGCGCCGGCTCGTCGTCGCGGGGATCGTCCACGACGACAGGTACTTCCGCGAGGAGGTCGAGCCGTACGTCGACGGCGACCGCGTCCGGTACCTGGGGTCGGTCGGCCCGCAGCAGCGCGCCGACATCCTCGGCGCCGCCGCGGCGCTGCTGCACCCGATCGACTTCGAGGAGCCGTTCGGGCTCTCGGTCGTCGAGGCGATGATGTGCGGCACCCCCGTCGTCGCCTACCGACGCGGCTCGATGCCCGAGGTCGTCGACGAGGGGGTCACCGGGTTCGTCGTGGCGGACGCCGCGGCGGCGGTCGCGGCCGTCGAGCGTGCCGTCCGGCTCGACCGGCAGGCGGTCCGCGACCGCGCCGCGGCCCGGTTCGGCGCCGACCGGATGGTCACCGACTACCTCGCGGTCTACGCGAAGATCCTTGGGACGCAAGGCCTCCCCGGCACCGCAGCGACGCCGTCCGCGCCGGGCATGCCGCACGTCACATCAGCGGGGGCGTCCCGTCGTGACTGATAGCCTGCGGGTCTCGGCGGTCTTCCTCATGACGAGCGGGCCCGGGGCGCAGCACGCGCCTGACGTGCCTGCTGGGACGCCGGTCGCACTCGCGTCACCCGGGTCTCCCCCGGTGAACCGCAGTCGGCATCATGGCGGTCCCTTCGCGGGCCGCGCAGGGCCCGCGCAGGCCCTGCCCCGGGCCTGGAGGCTCGCATGACCCGTCCGACGTCCCACCTCGTCCGCGACCACGCCACCGGTGCCAGGGTGTCGTCCGCACCCTCGGGCCGCCGGCCGCGGGTCGCCATGGTCAGCACCTTCCCGCCCACCCAGTGCGGCCTCGCGACGTTCGCGCAGGCCCTGGCCGGCGGGTTCGACGACGTCGGTGCCGACGTCGACGTCGTCCGCGTCGTCGGTGCGGACCAGAAGCGGATCCGGGGCGTCGCCGGCAACTGGGTGACCGACCCGGCGACCACGCCGTGGCCGACCGACCCGGCCGGCTCGGCCGCCACGGCCCGCGTCCTCAACGGCTACGACGTCGTGATCCTCCAGCACGAGTACGGCATCTTCGGCGGGCCGGACGGCGAGCACGTCCTCGGTCTGCTGCGCCGGCTCGACGTGCCGGTCGTCACCGTGCTGCACACGGTGCTCAGCCGGCCGACGTCCCGCCAGCACCGCATCCTCAGCCAGGTCATCCGCGAGTCCGCCGCCGTCGTGACGATGACCCGGACCGCCCGCGACCGCGCCGTGCACACCTACGGCGCCTCCCAGGCGCGTGTGGCCGTCATCCCGCACGGTGCCGCCGAGGACCTCGTCGTCCAGCGCGCACCGCAGCCGTCGACGCCGTTCGGCGGCGGCGCCCCCGTCGTCCTCACGTGGGGCCTGCTCGGCCGCGGCAAGGGCATCGAGTGGGGGATCCGGGCGATGGCCGCCCTCGAGGACCTCGTCCCGGCGCCCGTGTACCTCGTCGCCGGCCGGACCCACCCGCGCCTGCCGCACGCGGACGGCGAGGGCTACCGCGACGAGCTCGTCGCGCTCGCGGCGGACCTCGGGGTCTCGGCGTCCGTCGCCTTCGACGACCGGTACCTCGACGCCCAGGCGCTCCACGGGCTGGTCCGCAGCGCCGACGTCGTCCTGCTGCCGTACGACTCGGTCGAGCAGGTCACCTCGGGCGTCCTCACCGAGGCCGTCGCCGCCGGCAAGCCGGTGATCTCCACCCGCTTCCCGCACGCCCTCGAGCTGCTCGGCGACGGCACCGGGCTGCTCGTCGAGCGGGCCGACCCGGCCGGCATCGCGCACGCGCTGCGCCAGGTGCTCACCGACGCCGACCTCGCGGCCGACATGGCCCGGAAGGCGCACGGCCTCGCGGCCGGGCTCACCTGGCGGGCCGTGGCGACCGAGTACCTCGCCGTCTGCGCGTGGGCCGGCCGGCCCGCCTCGCACCGGGCCCCGCGCACCCGCGACCGGGTCGCTGCCGGATGACCCGCACCGAGCCTCTCTTCAGCCACGTCCTCGCGCTCACCGACGGGGTGGGCATCTTCGAGCACGCCCGGCTGCGGCTGCCGCGCGTCGAGCACGGCTACTGCGTGGACGACGTCGCGCGCGCCCTCGTCGCGGTCTGCCGGGACGAGCCCTCGGCGGCCGACCGGTCGCAGGGGCGCGTCCTCGAGCCCGCGGTGATGGCCGGCCTCGCCGACGTCTACCTGGACTTCCTCGAGAGCGCACAGGCCCCCGACGGCGCCGTCGTCAACCGGCGCGACGCCCACGGGACCCCGCACGGACCGGCCACCGTCGAGGACTGCTGGGGCCGGGCCGTCTGGGCCTTCGGCACCGCCGCGGCGCGCAGCCGCGACCTGACCCGAGCGGACCGGGCCGCCGCGGCCTTCAGGCGCAGCGCCGTCCGGCGCTCACCATGGCCGCGCTCGATGGCTTTCGCCGGCCTCGGCGCCGCCGAGATGATGCGGGTGGACCCGGGCGACGAGGTCGCGCGGGCGCTCCTGCACGACGCGGCCGCCGCGGTCGGCCCGTTCCGGGGCGACCGGGAGTGGCCGTGGCCCGAGCAGCGCCTCACGTACGCGAACGCCGTCCTCGCGGACGTCGTCCTCGCCGCCGGCGACACCCTCAACGACAGCGAGCTCGTCGACGACGGGCTCGAGATGCTCGACTGGCTCCTCACGCTGCAGCACCCGGGCGAGCACCTGTCGCCGACACCGGCGGCGGGCTGGGCGACCGGCGAGGAGCGGCCCGGCTTCGACCAGCAGCCGATCGAGGCGTCCACCCTGGCCGACGCCTGCGCCCGGGCGTTCGAGCTCACCGGCGACGCGCGGTGGTCGGCCGCGGTCGACCTCTGCGCGGCGTGGTTCTTCGGCCGCAACGACGCCGGGACGTCGCTCTACGACGTCGGCTCCGGCGGCTGCTGCGACGGCCTGGAACGCCACGGCCGCAACGAGAACCAGGGCGCGGAGTCGACGCTCGCGCTCGTCACGACCCTGCAGCACTCGGCCCGGCTCGCGGCGGTGCGGTCGTGACCGCCCACACCACCCAGACGGCGCTGCTGCGCCGCACCGGTGTCATGGTGACCCGCGACCCGCGCCGGGTCGCCGCGGCGCTGTTCCTGCCCGGCCAGGAGCCCAGCGCCCCCGGCAGCTCTCGGGCGGCCGGGCTCGTGGAGCGGTGCAGCCTGCTGTCCGACGACGAGGTCGACGCGACGCTGGCCGACGTCCGCGCCGGCTACGCGGGCCGGCACACCGACCTCGATGCCGTGCTGCGCAACAACTTCGCCGCGATCGCGCACCGGGTACCGGAGGTCGCCGACCTCTCGGCCGACCGGCGCCTGCTCATCGGCGCCTACTTCACGCGCGAGATCGCCGTCGAGGCGGCCGCGCTGTTCAACCCGTCGATCGTGCCGCACCCGGTGCAGAGCGCGGCGTCCGACGGGCTGCGGTTCGTCATGAGCGCGCGGGCGGTCAGCGAAGGGCACCTGTCGACGATCGTGTTCCGCTCCGGGACGTTCGCGCCGTCCGAGGGCCCGGGCGGGCTGCGGCTCGAGGACGCCTCCCGGTTCGTCAGCCTGGGCGCCCGGCGGGACGCACCGCTGGGTCGGGAACGCCTGCGGCTCCAGGCGCAGGCCGACGGCGCGGACCCCGAGACCCTCGACTACGTCCTGTCGAACCTGCCGGACGGCGTCGACCTCGCGGCGCTCGACGCGGCCACGCACGCCCTGCGCCAGGAGGCACTGACCCGCATCGACATCGACGCGACGATCGAGATGCTGCGCCGCACCGTCGCGTCGTCGTACGAGGTGATCTTCGACCCGGCGTCGAAGGTGTGCGAGCGGACGCTCTTCCCCGAGGCGGACAGCGAGAGCCACGGCATGGAGGACGCGCGGTTCACCCGGCTCGTCGCGGACGACGGCACGGCGACGTACGCCGCGACGTACACCGCGTTCGACGGGTCGCACGTCGGGTCGCGCCGGCTCGACACCGACGACTTCCGGACGTTCCGCTCCTCGCCGCTCACCGGCGTCGCCGCGGAGAACAAGGGGATGGCACTCTTCCCGCGGCAGGTCGGGGGCCGCTACCTGGCCCTGTCCCGGTGGGACCGGGAGAACAACGCGGTCGCGAGCTCGGCCGACGGGTACCACTGGGACGACGTCGCCGGGCTGCAGACCCCGGAGCAGCGCTGGGAGCTCACCCAGCTCGGCAACTGCGGCCCGCCGCTGGAGACCGAGATCGGCTGGGTCGTGCTCACGCACGGCGTCGGCCCGATGCGCGCCTACGCGATGGGCGCCCTGCTCCTCGACCTCGACGAGCCGACGAAGGTCATCGGCCGGCTCACCGAGCCGCTCCTCGAGCCGCGCGGCGCCGAGCGCGACGGGTACGTCCCGAACGTCGTGTACTCGTGCGGCGCGCTCATCCACGAGCAGAAGCTGCTGCTGCCGTACGGCTGCAGCGACACGAGCATCCGGTTCGGCGTCGTCGACGTCCCACGGCTGCTCGAGCGGCTGGTGTCGGGCTGACCGCCCGGCGCCGTCCGCCCCACGACAGGAGAGGCTCTTGACCGAAGGTCGCAACGGCAACGCACGCCCCGGGCAGCCGGGGACCGCCGGGCTGTCCTCGCCCTTCACGCACCATGCGCCGGCCGACGGCAAGGCCGCCGAGCCGCTCGACCTGACCCGGGTCGAGGACGTCGTCCGGGTCGAGAAGCCCTGGGGGCACGAGGAGATCTTCGGTGTCCTCGAGGGCCGCTACGTCGGCAAGACCCTGCACATCAAGGCAGGCGCCGCGCTCTCGCTGCAGCGGCACGAGGTCAAGGACGAGACCCTCGCGGTCCGCACCGGCCGGGTTGTCGTCGAGCACGGGACCGATCCGGGCCGGCTCGAGTCGCTGACCCTCGAGCCCGGGCAGCAGGTGCTCGTCCGGGCCGGTGTGGTCCACCGGATCACGGCGGTCGTCGACAGCGACGTGCTCGAGGTGTCGACGGCGTGGCCGGGCTGGCGCACCGATATCGTCCGGCTCGGGGACGCCTACGGCCGCGAGGGCACCACGGCGCAGTAGTCCGGGGGCGCAGCGGTCCGGAGCAGCGTCCCGGGGTCACCCCCCGAGCAGCGAGTCCAGCGGCCGGTCCGGGTCGGCGAGCGCGGTGACGTCGACCGGGCCGCCGTCCCGCACCAGCGCCTCGATCGCGTCGGCGACGTCCCAGACGTTGACGTTCATCCCGGCGAGGACGCGGCCGCCGCCGACCCAGAAGGCGACGAACTCGCCGCTCTCCCGTTCGCCGCGGAAGACCACCTCGTCGTAGCCGCCCGGCTCGACGTACCCGGTGTACTCCATGCCCAGGTCGTACTGGTCGGTGAAGAAGTACGGGATCCGGTCGTAGGCCTCGTCGCGGCCGAGCATCGCGCGGGCGGCGGTCCGCGGCTGGTGCCGCGCGTTCGCCCAGTGCTCGACGCGGATGTGCTTGCCGAGCACCGGGTGGAAGGCGTTCGCGACGTCGCCGGCGGCGAAGACGTCGGGGTCGGAGGAGCGCAGGTGCTCGTCGGCCGTGATGCCGTTGTCGACGGCGAGGCCCGCCGCCTGCGCCAGCCGGACGTTCGGCGTGATCCCCGCGCCGACGACGACGGCGTCCGCGGGGACGTGCGTGCCGTCGCCGAGCCGCACACCGGTGACGTGGTGCTCGTCCCCGGTGAGCTCCGCGACCGACACCCCGAGCCGCAGGTCGACGCCGTGCGCGCGGTGCAGGTCGGCGAAGACCTGCGCCACCTCCGGCCCGAGCACGCGCAGCAGCGGCAGGTCGGCCATCTCGAGGACGGTGACCTCCACGCCGGCCTCACGGGCGGCCGCTGTCGTCTCCAGCCCGATCCAGCCGGCGCCGACGACGGCGATCCGGGACGACGCCGCGATCGTCTCCTTGAGCCGGTCGCTGTCGGCCAGCGTGCGCAGGGAGAGGACGCCGTCCAGGTGGGCGCCGTCGACCGGCAGCGGCCGCGGCGCCGAGCCCGTCGTCAGCAGGAGCTTGTCGTAGGGCAGCTCCTGCCCGCCGACGAGGACGACGCGGTGCGCCTGCCGGTCGATCCGCTCGACCCGGGTCGCGAGCCGGAGCTCCACCCCGGCGTCCGCGTACCACTGAGGCGGGTTGACGAAGGCGGAGTCGCGCTCGTCCTTGCCCATGAGGTAGCCCTTGGACAGCGGCGGACGCTCGTACGGCGCCTCCGGCTCGTCGCCGACGAGCGTGAGCGGCCCGTCGAACCCCTCCTCGCGCAACGTCTTCGCGGCGTTGGCACCGGCCATGCCGGCCCCGACGATGACGATGGGACCGGCCATGGGGGCCTCCTGCTGACGTGCTGCCGGGCGGACGTCGTCACGCTAGCCGCGCGCTCCGATCCGGCCAGTCGGCCGTGCCCCGGGTCAGGCCCGGGGGAGCCGCGCGAGGAAGGCGAGCAGCAGCTCGGTGAGCAGGCCGGCCGCGGCGGGGTCGTACGCACGAAGGACTCGCGGCCTGCTGGTCATGGACCCTCGCCCGACGAGTCGGGGTCTGCCCTGTCGGTCAGCTCGAGCGCAAGCACGTTCTCGCCCCACATCACGCGGCCGGTATCGGTGAAGCCGTACCGCAGGTAGAAGGCGCGCGGCGAGCCGGGACCGTCGGCGCAGCTCGTGCAGAGGACGTCGGCGCCCGGTCGGGTCGCGAGGTACGCGACGAGCTCGTCGATCGTGCCCGCGCCGTACCCGCGGCGCTGGTGGTCCCTGTCCACGAACAGCTTCCAGAGGAAGTAGGGGCCGACGAGGTCGTCGTCGATCGGCTCGGGGATGTTGTCGCTGATCATCGTGAAACCGACCAGCTCGCCGGACTCCGCGTCGTGGACGGCCCACTGCCGCGGCATCGCGCGCCGCTCCTCCTCGGCCTCGACGAAGATGCTCTCGATCGTGTCGAGGTACCGGTCCTGACCGGGACCGAGGCGCAGCCCGAGCACCGAGGCGCGGTCCTCCTCGGTGACCAGCTCACGCAGACGCACCCGCGTCATGTCGTCCTCCTACCCGGGCAGGTGCGTCCACTGCCCTTCCGAGACCACCCGGACCGTGCCGTCGACCACCTCGATGGCGGTCTCGTCGTCGATGACGTACTTCGGCCCCGGGATGCTCGCGGCCCACTCCTGCGCCTCGGCCATGGAGTTGCCCGGCATGCCGTCCGGGGCCAGGTGCGGGCAGATCGCGAAGTCGACGAGGCCCAGCGTCGTGTCGTCGGGGCCGGTCGGCGGCGTCCACTGGACGAAGTCCTGGCCGATCCGCGGGGTCATGACCATGCTCCCGGCGCTCAGACCGACCCAGACCGTGCGGTCCAGCGACGGCAGCAGGTCCGCGAGGCCGGACTCCCGCATCCAGTGGCACAGGTAGAGCGCGTCGCCGCCGGCCACGAGGAGCGCGTCGGTCTCCCGGACGAGCGGCACCCAGCGCTCCTCGTCGATGCTCGGCAGAGCGGTGAGCTCGAGGACGCCGACCGACGCCCAGCCGAGGTCGACCATCGGGTTGTCGGAGGTGCCGCTGATGAACTGCCAGGGCCGGACGCCGGGTCCGACCATCGGGTGCCCGTACTGCGCGGTGGGGATGCAGAGCGCCGTCGACTCCTCGATCGGCTTGCCCAGCAGGCCGACGAGGGCGTCGCGGATGCCGGCGTTCTTCACGCCCGCGGAGGTGAGGAGGAGCTTCATGATGCCTTCCCGGCTCGGACGGACCGCACGTGTCTCAGTCTGGACCCCTGACCGACGAGGAACTCATCGCCGGGCCAGCACGTATGCCGCGACGGTGGGCACATGGACCACGGCGCCGGTCTCGAGCGCACTCGTCCGGCGCCGCAGCGCCTCCCGGACGTCGTCGCGGGCCGTCGCGTCGAGGTCCAGGTACGGCTGGGCCATCGCGGCGACGATCCCCGGCCACAGGTCGTCCCAGGAGATCGCCCAGCTCCAGGTGAGCTCACGGGACCGGAGCGGGTGCAGCCCGGACCGCTGCGCCAGGGACGCCAGGCCGTCGACAGTGCGCTCGAAGTCCACCTCGGCCGGGCGCTTGCGCCTCGGCGCCGGCAGCCCCGCGTGCCGGAAGGCCTCCTCGATCAACGCGATGTGCGTCGTGCGCTCGCTGACCCAGGCGGTGAGGGCGACCAGACCGCCCGGGCGGACCACCCGGGTGAGCTCCTCGGTGGCGGCACGAGGGTCGGGCAGGTTGTTGACGACGAAGTTGGCGACCACGGCGTCGAAGGCGCCGTCCCCCAGCCCCGACCGCGGCAGGGCCGAGCGGACCCAGTCGACCTGCAGCCCGTCGCACACCTGCCGCCCCACGCTCAGCATCTGCTCGTCCGGGTCGACGGCCGTCACGGCCCACCCGCGCGCCGCGGCTGCCCGCGCCAGGGTCCCGGTCCCGCTCCCGGCGTCCAGCAGCCGTCCGGACGCCGCCGTCCCGAGGTCGGCCACGACGGTGTCCACGGTGCCGGCGCACAGCCGGGCCCACGACCGCTGGTACGTCCGGGCGAACGCGCGTCGTTGCCGGGAGCCTGTCACCCGGCGAGGGTAGCCGCGCCGGCCCGTGCCCGGCCGGAGACGTCTAGCCTTCCGCCGACTGCCGCCGCTCGGGTCCCGTCGTCCGCTCCCAGCCGCACCCCCAGCAGCGGGCGCGCTCGATCGTCACCTCGCGCAGCCGCGGGTCGAACGCGACGACGGTCCTCGGCTCGACGTGCGCACCGCACTCGGGACAGCTCAGGCGCGGCGGTCTGTCGGAACCGGTGGGCATGTCGGGCACTCCTCGGGTGACGAGCCGACCCCGGGGCCCTGGACGTCTTCTACGCACGGACCGTTCTTCGCCGTCGAGCCTGTCAGCGGTGGGGCGACGGTGCTGCGGTCCTGTCCTTCTTACCCTGTCGAGGATGCTCGATCCCAGCCGTTCGGCGGACGGCGGGTCGGGTGTTCGGCGGACGGCCCCCGTGGGACGGCGGCCGGTCCGGCGTCATGCGCCGGGCAGCAACCGGCCCTTGATCTCGGTCTTGAGCACCTTGCCGACCTTGGACCGCGGCAGGTCCGGCCAGACCTCGACCTGCTTGGGCGCCTTGACGCCGCCGAGCCGCTCGCGGGCGAACGCCCGCAGGTCGTCGGGGGAGGCCTCGGAACCCGGCCGCAGCTGGACGACGGCCGTCACCCGCTCGCCCCACTTCTCGTCGGGCAGCCCGACGACGGCGCAGTCCTGCACCGCGGGGTGCGCCATGAGCGCCTGCTCGACCTCGGTCGAGTACACGTTGAAGCCGCCGGTGATGACCATGTCCTTGGCCCGGTCGACGATGAAGAGGTAGTCGTCGGCGTCGAGGTAGCCGACGTCGCCCGTGTGGTGCCAGCCGTGCGCCGACGCCGCAGCGGTCGCCGCCGGGTCGCGGTGGTAGCCGCGCATGACGAGCGAGCCGCGGACGACGATCTCGCCGGTCGCGCCACGAGGCAGCAGTGCGCCGTCCGGGTCCATGATCGCGACCCGCACGAGCGGCGTGGGGCGGCCGGCGGAGGCGAGGCGCTCGCGGGCGACGGAGCCGTCGGGGCGGAAGTGGTCGCGGGGCGCCATGGTCGAGATCATCATCGGCGCCTCGGTCTGGCCGAAGAGCTGGGCCATGACCGGGCCGATCCGGGTGAGCGCCTCCTCGAGCCGCGCGACCGACATCGGCGCCGCGCCGTACCAGAAGCACTGCAGCGACGACAGGTCGGTCGTGTCGAGGCGCTCGTGGGCAAGCACCATGTAGATCAGCGTCGGGGGGAGGAACGTGTGCGTCACGCCATGCGTCTCGACGAGCCCGAGGAAGCCGCCGACGTCCGGCGCGCGCATGACGACGACCTCGCCGCCGAGCGCCGTGACGGGGAAGCACAGGACGCCGGCCGCATGGGTCAGCGGCGCGAGCGCCAGGTACACGGGCGGGCCCTCGAACGGGTAGCTCATGAGCGTGAGCGCCGTCATCGTCTCGATGTTCCGGCCGGTGAGCTCGACGCCCTTCGGGCGGCCCGTCGTCCCGCCGGTCCCGACGATCATGACGAGGTCGTCGAGGGCCGGCTCGTCGACCGGGCCGACGCCGTCGCCGAGGGCGAGGAAGTCGTTCCACGACAGCGCCTCTGACGACAGTGCGTCCGGCGCCTCGGCGTCCAGGCACACCAGCGTGGACAGCCCGGGCAGGTCGTCGCGGATCGCGGCCACGAGCGGCGCGAACGCCGGCTGGAACAGCAGCACGGTGCAGCCGAACAGGTCGAGCAGCTCCCGGTTCTCGGCCGCTTCGTTGCGCGGGTTCACCGGGCACCAGACCGCGCCGGCGCGGCTGATCCCGAAGACGCACGTGAACGACGTCGGGTCGTTCGCGGAGAGGATCGCGACGCGGTCCCCGGGCCGGACCCCGCGCGCCACGAGGGCCGCCGCGATGCGGGAGCTGAGCTCCCGCACCGCGGCGTACGAGCGGGACTCGCCGTCCGTCGTGAGGCACGGCCGCTCCGGGCCGAGGTCGGCCCCCTTGTCGAGGTAGTCGACGAGCCGCACTCAGTCCTCCTCGGTCCCCGACCGTGACGACCGGGCCCTGCGCGCGGGCGAGGTCACATCCCCATCCCGCCGTCGACCGGGAGACCGACGCCGTTGACGAACCGGGCGGCGTCCGACGCGAGGAACACGACGGCGTCCGCCATGTCCGAGACCTCGCCGAGACGCCCGGACGGCGTGAGCCCGACGACCGCGGTGACGGCCTCCTGCGGGGAGGCGAAGAGGCCGATCTCGGCGACGTCGTTCGCGAGGCCCGCACCCATCGCCGTCGGCACGAGGCCCGGGCAGATGCAGTTGACCCGGACGCCGTACCCGAGCTTGCCGGACTCCATGGCCGCGACCCGGGTCAGCCGGTCGACGCCGGACTTCGTCGCCGAGTAGACCGAGATGCCGGGGAAGGCGATCGTCGCGGCGACCGAGGCGACGTTGACGACGACGCCGCCGGCACCGGCCGCGCCGCCGGGCCGCATCGCCCGGAACGCGTGCTTGATGCCGAGCGCCGTGCCGAGCAGGTTCACCTCGAGCTGGCGGCGGGCGGCGTCCGCGTCCAGGTCGACGAGCAGGCTCGTGATCTCGATCCCGGCGTTGTTGACGAGGATGTCGAGGCCGCCCAGCCGGGCCACGGCCTCGGCGACCGCGGACTCCCAGTTCGCGTCGTCCGTGACGTCGAGGTGGACGAACGTGTGGCCCTCGCCGAGGCCTTCGGCGACCTTGGCGCCCGCGTCGTCCTGGACGTCGGCGACGGCGACGGTGGCGCCCGCGGCGGCGAGGGCCCGGGCCATCCCCTCGCCGAGGCCCTGGGCGCCGCCGGTGACGAGCGCCCTGCGCCCGGTGAGATCGAGACCAGTCATGGGAGCTCCGTTGCTCTCGGTCGGGTGGTGGCGCCCATCACACCTGTCGCCCTGACACTGGTCAAGAGGTCTCTTGACATTCGTCCGGAGAAATCTTGACGACTGTCCAGACCCGGTCCGGGCGCCTAGCATGAGCCGCGTGGGAGCGACCGAGGCGCCGCGGCGGCGCGCTGCGCGCCCCGTCGACAAGTTCGACGAGCGGCGGGCCCAGCTCGCCGAGTCCGCGCTGCAGACGCTCGGCAGCCTCGGGTACGCCCGGACGAGCCTGCGGGAGATCGCGAACAACTCCCCGTTCAGCCACGGCGTCGTCCACTACTACTTCCAGGACAAGCTCGAGCTCGTCGTCTACAGCGTCCGGTACTACAAGGCCCGGTGCGTGACCCGGTACGACGGCGTCGTCGCCGACTCGACGTCGGCCGCCGAGCTCGTCGACCGCTTCGCCGACCGGCTCGCGGAGACGATCCGCGACGAGGCCCCGATGCACCGGCTCTGGTACGACCTGCGCACCCAGAGCATGTTCGAGACGTCGTTGCGCGAGGCCGTCACCCAGATCGACGCGACGCTCCAGGACATGATCTGGCGGGTCGTCAGCCGGTACGCCGAGCTCGCCGGCCGGACGCCCTCGCTCCCGTCGGCGGTCGTCTACGGGATGCTCGACGGGCTCTTCCAGCAGGCGCTGCTGGCGTACGGCGACGACCCCGAGCAGACCCTGGCCGCCCTCGTGACGCAGGTCCACGCCGTCATGCCGACGTTCCTCGGCGGTCCGGTTCAGGCGGCCGCGGGAGCCCGGCCGACCGTGTAGCGGACCTGCTGGGTCAGCGCCGCGTCGCCGTCACCGGTGCGGACGCCGTCCAGGATCGCCGCGGCCTGCTCGCGCAGCCCTGCCCCGGCGTCCGCCGGGACCTGGTCCCACATGGCCCGCTGGCCGTGCGACTGCGACCACGTCACCCAGGCGTCGACGTCCGCGAACCGGACGACGACGTCGGCGTGCGTCGTCGTCACCCCGTCGAGGCCCGCGCCGATGAGGAGCCCCTCGACGCCGGCGTCGCTCGCGAACGGGCCGGACTCCCCGCTCGTGCGGGCGTCGAGCATCATCGGCGGCAGGTACGGCGTGAAGAGGTCGTCGAGACGGCGCCACGCGTCGTCCCGCCCGGCGAAGGTCGAGATGCCGAGCCGGCCGCCCGGTCGCAGCAGCGCCGTCCACGCGGCGAGGGCCTCGGCGGGCCGCGGCAGGAAGAAGACGACGAGCGAGGCGACCACGACGTCCGCCTCGCCGGCCGGGAGCGAGGGGGCCGAGGCGTCCATGACGGACAGCTCGACGTTCGTCAGGCCCAGCTCCGCCACGCGCTCGGCCGCGAGCGCGACCATCCGTGGCGACAGGTCGGCGCCGACGACCCGGCCGTCCGGCCCGACCGCCGTCGCGAGCGGGACGAGCGCCGCCCCGCGCCCGCACCCGAGGTCGACCACGTGCTCGCCCGGCTGCGGTGCGACCGCGGCGACGAGGCCCTCCGCGATCGGCACGAACCAGGGGACGCCGACGCTCTCGTAGGTGTGCGCCACCCGGTCGAAGAGGGCGGCGACGCGGGCGCTGGGGCTGGGCGGCGGCGTGCGCGGCGGCGCGGGCTTGGGGGTGGTCATCCGCACAGGGTGCACCCTTGCGGGACGATCCGGTACGGATCAGCCGAATCCCGCGCGGCGCAGCCGGTGCGCGACCTCGACACCGAGGCCGACGAGCTGGTCGAGGGCCGGCGCCGAGCACCACCACTCGCTCGCGGTGACCTCGAGGCCGGTCTGGGTGAGCCACACCCGGTCGATGCCGGCGGGGCGCTCGTCACCGGGCCCCCACCAGGCGACCGGCCACGTGCCGAACAGCGGTGCGAGGCCGGCGTCCAGGACGCCGGACGGGTCGAGGACCGACCAGCCGGCGCCGAGGACGCTCTCCGGAGCCTGGTCGTCGGTCGGTGCCGTCGACGCCCCGCCGGGCGGGGCCTGCGCGCCGCGACGGTGCCGGAGCAGCCCGCCGACCGCGAGCATCCCCGCGGCGAACGCGGCCCCGAGGAGGCCGCCCTCGAGGTCGCCGAACGACGTCCCGCCGGGGTTCGACCGGCCGACGACGAGCTGGCGGCGGTCGTCGTCCCCGGCCTTCAGGTCCGTCGTCCGCCAGACGATCCGCGGCCCGGCCTCGCCCGACGCCGGGGTCAGCGTGACGACCCAGCGGAGGCCGTCCCCGCCGCCGTGGAGCCGCCAGTCCGAGCCGGCGCCGCCGTCCACCCGGCCGCCGCGGTGCGCCGCGACCTGCGTGATGAAGCCGCTCTCGTGCCAGCGGTACGTCGCCATGCGGGTGATCCTCGCAGGCCCGCAACGGCTGGTCAGGCCGTGAGGAAGTCCGCGACGAGCCGGCCGAACGCCTCGGCGTGCTCGATCTGGGTCCAGTGCCCGCAGCGGCCGAACAGGTGCACCTGGCTGTCGTCGATCCACGCGTGCAGGGTCAGCGACGTGCTCGGCGGGATGACCTTGTCGTCGCGGCCGTGGACGAGCAGCGTCGGGTGCGGGACGGCCCGGACGTCGGCCTCGGGGTGCGCCATCGCGTCGACCCAGCGCTGCCGCGGGGCAGGGAACATCGCGGCGAACTTCTCCTGGACGCCGGGGCGGATGCTCGCCTCGTAGCGCATCCGGACGAGGTCGTCGGTGACGAGTGCCGGGTCGTACGCGAACGTCTCGCGCATGAGGGTGCTCATCGTCTCGACCGACGGCTCGTAGCCCCAGACGGCGTCGAGCCCGGCGGTGAGCTCGAAGGGCACCCCGACGCTGCCCATGAGGACGATCCGGTCGACCCGCTCGGGGTGCGCGATCGCGAGCGCCAGGGCCATCGAGCCGCCGAACGAGTTGCCGACGACCGAGACCCTCCCGACCCCGACCGCGTCGAGGAACGCGACGATCTGCTCGAGCCACGCCTGCCGGGTGTACTCGACGTCCTCGGGCACCTCGGTGAACCCGAAGCCCGCGAGGTCCGGCGCGAGGATCCGGAACCGCGGCGCCAGGTGCGCGATCGTCAGCCGCCAGTTCGCGAACGCGCTGACCCCCGGGCCCGAGCCGTGCAGCAGCAGGAGCGGCGGGCCGTCGCCGACGTCGTGGTAGTTCGTCCGCAGCCTCCCGGTCACGACGGACCGGCCGATCTCTGGGTTCGGCTGCATGGCGTTCCTCTCGCGCAGGGGTGCACCGGCGGCCCCAGTCTCGGGGCGCGCCGGACGGCGGTCGGCGACCGTTCCGCCCCGCCGAACCCGGACGTCGGCCGGCCGGTCACCGGACCGCCGCGAACCCGTCGCCCGCAGGGCCCCTCGAAGCGCAGGGGCACGCGTACTCTGGAGGTAGCGCTGCACGGCGTCCGGGGCTCCCAACCGTGGGCCCGACCTGCCGGTGGCGCGACGAGAGGTGGTCCCACGTGGATCCCGTGGTAGCACCCGGCCAGAGGCACCAGTACCTGACGACCTCCCAGTACCAGCTCGACGAGCGGCAGCTCCTGCTGCGCGGCGGCACCCGGGACGGCCTGCGCTGGCACGCGACCGTGGCCGTCGGCCAGCGCGTGTTCTGCGGTGAGGGCGAGTGGGCCGTGGACGGCCTGTACGTCGTCACGGCCGAGGAGGTCGACGACGTGGACGGCGTCCATCGCAACGTGGCGGTCCCCGCCTTCGCCTAGCGCGGCCCCGGGCACCGCACCCACCACGACCACGACCTCGACCACGACCGTCGCCGGCACCCGTCGGGTGCGACCGGCCGACGTCCCCTGCGGCACGGCCGCAGCTCGCACGACTCGCGCACGTCAGCAGACGAGGCACCCCGTGAACATCACCCCGCTCGACAGCTCCCCTGATGCCCTCTTCACCATGACCGGCGGTGTCGGCGCCGACGAGGTCCCGGCCCTGCGCCGCGCCCTCGTGAGCGCCGTCGAGCGCATGCCGTCGCCGGTGATCGTCGACGCCCGCGGCGTCACCGCGTTCCCCGACGCCGCCATGGAGGCGCTCGTCGTCGCCCGCTCGCGGGCCAAGTTCCTCCGCAAGGTCCTCGTCGTCGTCGACGGCGAGCCGGGCGGCGACGGTGGCATCGTGCACGCGGCGCTCGTCCGCACCGGCCTGGTGTTCCGGATCCCGGTCTTCGCCGACGAGGAGACGGCGCGCGCCGTCCTCGCCGCCGAGGTGAGCCGCCGCGAGCACCTCAGCCTCGCCGCCCCGCGCGCCGAGGCCGACGGCCACCACGAGTCGGCCGAGCTCAACCTCGCGAACCCGCACCGGCGGGTCGTTGCCTGACGGTGTGATCCGCGGTCGTCGACCGGATCCCGGGTCCGCACCCCGGACCGGGTCGACGACCCGGGATCACGGGGCGGCGGCCGCGGCGAGCAGGCGCAGCCCGATCTGGCGGGCGGCCCGGGCCACCTCGGCGCCGCGCACCACGTGGAACGGCACCGGCAGCACCGCGAGCTGCTCGGCGTACCAGACCGGGTTGCTCGTGCTGCCGACGAGGCGCGTCGTGCCCTCGTCGCCCGGTTCGAGCCGGCCGAGCGTCGGGGGCAGCCGGCCGACGACGTCGGCGAACGCCGCGTCGATGACGACCTCGACCTCGTACTCCCACCCGGAGGCCAGGTTCTCCTCGAGCAGGCGTACCGGGTCGAGGTCCGCAGGCGGAACGAACGACCGTTCCAGCACCTCGACGGCGCGCACCCGGTCGACCCGGTAGGCCCGGACGGCGTCCGAGGCGTGCGCGTGGCACAGCAGGTACCAGCGGCCGTGCCGGACGACGACGGCCCACGGGTCGGCGTCCGTCGACCACTGGGTGCCGGCGCCCGACCGGTAGGTGATCCGGACGACGCGCTGCTCCTCGCACGCCTGGACGAGGGTGCCCGTCGTCGCGGCGTCCGGCCGGACCGCCGCCCGGTCGGGGGCAGCGGCGGTGATCCGCCGGACCGCCTCGGCCTGGGCGGCGACCGGCCCGGGCATCGCCCGCATGAGCTTCCCCAGCGCGCTGCCCACCGGGTCGGTGGGGTCGCCCGCGTCGTGGTGCCCGTCGAGCACCGCCATGACGATGCCGAGCGCCTCGCCGGCGGTGAAGAGCAGCGGCGGCAGCCGGACCCCGCGACCGACCCGGTAGCCGCCGTAGCGCCCCCGCGAGGCGTCGATCGGGATGCCCGCCTCGCGCAGGATCCCGACGTAGCGGCGGGGGGCCCGGTCGGAGACGCCCAGCTTCTCCGCGAGCCGGTCCGCGGTGATGCCCGGGGTGTTCTGGATGAGCTCGAGAGCCAGCAGTGCCCGTGATGTCGGGTTCGCGGCCTCAGATTCCATGGTCCGAGCCTAATCCGGAACCATACCGTCCGGTATCCCTTCTAGCGTCGGACCCGTGACAGAGACCACGGGCACGTCCCCGAACAGCCTGAGCACGACGATCCACGAGCCGGACATGGCGGCCGACGAGGTCGAGATGATCCTGTTCGCCCTCGAGCGCTCCCGGGCCCAGTTCGCCTGGAAGGCCGGCGGCCTCGACGCCGCGGGCCTGGCCCGTTCGTGCCCGCCGTCCACCCTGACCCTCGGCGGCCTGCTCAAGCACCTGGCCCTCGTCGAGGACCTCTCCCGGCACCGGATCACCGGGGAGTCGCCCGGGCAGCCCTGGGACAGCCTCGACCGGGACGCCCTCGGCCCGCAGTGGCCGTTCACGTCGGCCGCCGACGACTCCCCGGAAGACCTGTACGCGCTGTGGCAGGGTGCCACCGAGCGGATGAGCGCGGTGCTCGCGACCGTGCTCGCCGACGGCGGCCTGGACCGGCCGCTGTCCTGGACGTCGGCCGACGGCCGGACGCCGAACGTGCGCCGGCTGCTCACCGACCTGCACGACGAGTACGCCCGGCACGTCGGCCACGCGGACCTGCTCCGCGAGGCGGTCGACGGGCTCGTCGGAGAGGACCCGCCCCAGCCGTGACGCCCCCCGACACCGGGCCCGTCGACGACGACCGGCTCCGCGTCGTCCCCGCGAACGAGGCCTCCTGGGACGACCTCGACGCGATCTTCGGGACGACGGACGCCGGCCACTGCCGCTGCCAGCGCTTCAAGGTGCGCGGCTGGATGTGGCGCGACACGACGCTGCCCGAGCGCCGGGACGCGCAGCGCGACCAGACCGGCTGCGACGACCCGGACGCGCCGTCGACGAGCGGCCTCGTCGCCTACCTCGACGACGAGCCGGTCGGGTGGGTCGCCGTCGAGCCGCGGACGGCGTACCCGAACCTGCTCGGCCGCCGCACGGTCTGGGCCGGCCGTCAGGAGGACAAGGACGACGACGGCGTCTGGGCGGTGACGTGCTTCGTCGTCCGCAAGGGCTACCGCGGCCGCGGCCTCACCTACCCGCTCGCCCGGGCGGCGCTCGAGCACGCCCGGGCCTGCGGTGCCCGGGCCGTCGAGGGGTACGGCATCCTCACGCCGCCCGGCAGGGAGATCACCTGGGGCGAGGTGCACGTCGGTGCGGTCCAGGTCTTCGAGGAGGCCGGGTTCGCGGCGGTGAGCCGGCCCAGCGTGCGGCGCGTCGTCCTGCGGGCGGAGCCCGACGGCGCGGGCGGGGCCCCACCGGAGGACTGACCGGCGTCAGGCCCGGAAGCCGTTCTTGCTCACGAAGAGCGCGGCCTGGGTGCGGTCGGACGCACCGATCTGGCGGTAGATGTCGGTGAGGTAGGTCTTCACCGTCGCCTCGGTGATGCCCAGCCGGACGGCGATCGCCCGGTTCGTCATGCCGGTCCCGAGCAGCTCGAGCACCTCGCGCTCGCGCGGCGTCAGCGAGGCGCCGGGCTTCTCGACGCGGTCCTGGTCGATGAACGACCGCGCGGCCCGGGGGTCGATCGGGGACTCGCCGCGGGCGACGGAGCGGATCGCCCGGACCAGCTCGTCGGGCTGGGCGTCCTTGAGGCAGTAGCCGAGCGCGCCGGCCTCGATCGCCGACCGCACCCGGTCGCCGTCCGAGAAGCTCGTGAGCACGAGCACGCGGGCCCCGGGGTCGGCCTCGACGATCCGCCGGGTGGCCTCGATGCCGTCGACGTTCGGCATGACGAGGTCCATGAGGATGACGTCCGGTGCGAGCGCCGCCGCAGCGTCCACGCCCTCGGCGCCGTCCGCCGCCTCACCGACCACCTCGACGCCCTCGTAGCCCGACAGCAGCCGGGTCAGGCCCTTGCGCACGACCGCGTGGTCGTCGCAGAGCAGGAGCCGGACCGTGCCGTCGGACGTCATGCGCGCCAGTCTCCCGGTCCGGGGCCGCGGGGGACAGGGCCGACGGGACGTCGATGCCCCCCGCGCAGGTCGTAGGACTGATGTCCAAGGGCGCCACCCACCCCTCGCGTGCAAACCTGCGAGGTCAGGCCAGGAACAAGACCCCCCGAGGAGCCAGGATGACGGCGAACGTCGCTGGCCGGAGCACCGTTCGACCGTTGCTGCGCAGGAGCGCGGCCGCGCTCTCGTGCGCCGGTCTCGTCATGACGGGCTCCGCGCTGTCCGCGTCCGCGGCCACCGGCACCTCGGGCAGCACCGACCTCGGCCCGTCGTCGGAGTCCCGCGTGCTCGTCGTCGAGAAGAACCCGGCCTCCTACGCCGCCGAGAACCTCGTCATCTCGCTCGGCGGCCGGGTCAAGAAGCAGCTGCCCGCGCAGGGCGGCTTCGAGGCCCGGCTGCCCGCCGGCACGCTGATCCCCGTGCGGCAGTCCCCGCTCGTGCTCCGCACCGAGCGGCTCGAGCAGGACCCGGTCACCGGCGTCAGCGCCTGCCCGGCGACCGACCCCTCGTGCTTCGACGCGCTCCCCGAGACGGAGATCTGGCAGCAGGCCATCGGCCTGGACCAGGTGCCGAACAAGAACCGCGGCGGCGGTGTCACCGTCGCCGTCCTCGACACCGGGGTCACGCCGTCCGCGGACCTGGGCGAGCGGCTCGTCGCCCGGGTCGACCTCACCGCCGAGCACGACGGCCTCGACCACTTCGGCCACGGCACGCACATGATCGGCCTCGTCGCCGGTGACGGTGCGCTGTCCCTCGAGCGGTACAGCGGCGCGGCCGAGCAGGCCGACGTCGTGTCGGTCAAGGTCGCCGGCTGGGACGGCGCGACCGACGTCTCGACGATCGTCGCCGGTCTGCACTGGGTCGTCGCGCACCGCGACACGTACGGGATCCGCGTCGTCAACCTCTCCTTCGGCACCGACGCGGCCGGGCCGACGGGCTCCGACCCGCTGGCCGCCGCCGTCGAGCAGGCCTGGCGGGCCGGGATCGTCGTCGTCATGTCGGCGGGCAACGCCGGCGCGGCGTCTTCGATCACCAAGCCCGGTGACGACCCGTTCGCCATCACCGTCGGCGCGGCCGACATCGCGGGCACGGCGCAGCCGGCGGACGACGTCGTCGCGGCCTTCTCCAGCCGCGGCCCGACGGCGGACGGTGCGGACAAGCCCGACCTGCTCGCCCCCGGCGTCGCCCTCGTGGGCCTGCGCGCCCCCGGCAGCACCATCGACACCTTCCGCCCCGCGGCCCGGGTCGGCGTCGACTACTTCCGCGGCGCGGGCACCTCGCAGGCGTCGGCGATCGTCGCCGGCGTCGTCGCCCGGATGGTCGCCGCGAACCCGGCGCTCACCCCGGACCAGGTCAAGGGCGTCCTGCTCGCGACCACCGACCGGACCCTCGCCGGTGCGGCTGGCGGCGGTGCGGGCCTCGTCGACGCCGCGCAGGCCGTCGCGCTCGCGACGTCCGCAGGGCCGCTCCCCGCGGCGAACGCCGCAGCGGTGGCCTCGACCGGGACCGGCCCGCTCCAGGCCACCCGGGGCACCCACCCGGTGTACGCCGACGTCGACGGGGACGGCGTCCCGACGCTGCTCACCGGCGAGGTCGACGCGCTCGGCACCCCGTGGACGGCGGCCGCGGTGACGACGCCGTGGAGCCCCGCGACCTGGGCCGCGAGCCCGTGGTCGGCAGCGACCGCGGAGATCGCCGGCTCCGCCCCGGCCCCGGCCTGGACCGGCGGCCGGGTCCCGCAGCTCACCTGGGAGCCCGACTACTACGGCGCCCCCGGCTGGCTCGAGGCCGGCTGGGACGGCCGATACTGGGGCGGTCGCTACTGGGGCGGTCGCTACTGGGGCACGGGGATGTGGCAGTAGGTGACCGAACCCTCCGCCCCGACGACCGGGATCCCGCCCGCCGCACGCGTCTTCATCGCCGCGGTGTCGGTGCTCGGCGTGCTCGCGGTCGCCCTCGCGGTGAGCCGTGCCGGTGACCTGACGTCCGGGGACCTCCTCGCCCTCGTCGTGGTCGCCGCGGCGGTCGTCGTCGCCGACCGGTTCACGTTCCAGCTCCCGCACGGCGACGAGACCGAGCACGTCATGCTCTCCGACGCCGTGTGGACGACGGCGCTGCTGCTCACCGTGCCGGGCGTGCCGACGCTCGGTGCCGTGCTCGGCACCGCCGCCTGGCAGGTGGCCGCGCGGTGGCCGCTGCGCAAGATCGCCTTCAACGTCGGGCAGGTCGCCGTCGCGCTCACCGTCGCGGAGGCCGTCTTCGGCCTGGGCGGCTCGGGGCGCGACCCGCTCGACCCGGTGACGTGGGCGATCGCCGCGGCGGCGATGGCGCTGGCGTCGGTCCTCAACGTCGGGCTCGTCGCGGTCGTCATCTCGCTCGTCCAGGCCGAACCGCTGCGCGGCGTCCTCTTCGGGCCGTGGCGGCTGACGAACATCCAGTGGGTCGGCAACGTCTCGGTCGGGCTGCTCGCCGCAGTGCTGTGGAACGTCAGCCCTTACGGCGTCGTCCTGCTCGCGCTGCCGATCGTGCTGCTCTCCCTCGCCTACCGGGACTGGGTGCGCAGCACCATCGAGGCGAACCAGATGGAGCAGATGATGAAGGGGGCCGAGGCGATCGCGCGCGAGCGCGCCTTCGAGGCCAGGCTCCCCGTCGGCGAGGGCGGCGGCCGGCTGCCGGAGCTCGCCGTCGCGCTCAACCACATGCTCGACCAGCTCGAGCTCGCGCTCCACCGGCAGCGCCAGCTCATGGCCGACGTCGCCGGCCGGCTGCGCCGCCCGATCGGGGCGATCTCGAGCGCCGTCGACCGCCGCCAGCAGAACGGCGCCGGCCACAACGGCGCCGCCCCTGCCCCCGGGATCAGCGAGGAGACCCGCGCCGACCTGCGCCTCGTGAGCCGGATCCTCGACGACATGGCCGACATCGGGCGCTCCCAGACGCCCGGCTACGTCGACCGCAAGGAGGTCCCGCTCGCCGAGCTCGTCGCGAACGTCGCGACGAAGGCCGAGCCGTTCCTCGGCGAGCGGCTGCACGCCGCCGCGCCGGCGACCGCGACCGTCGCCGCGCTCGACCAGGACCGGATGGAGGAGGCGCTGCTGCGCCTGCTCCAGAACACCGCCGACCACGGCTCCGGGGCGCGCCCGGTGAACTTCCGCGCCGTCGAGGAGGACCGGTCGATCCTCTTCGAGGTCGTCGACGAGGGCGGCGGGGTCCCGGCCGGCCACGAGGAGATCATCTTCGAGCCCTTCTACCGGGCGGACGCGCGCCGCGACGGCGGCGGCCTCGGGCTCGCACTCGTGCGGACCGTCGCCGAGGCGCACGGCGGTTCGGCGGGGATCGTCAACCGGCCCGGCGCGGGTGTCACCTTCTGGGTGCGGGTCCCGCGATGAGGCTGCCCGGCTTCGTCGGGGGCCGGCCCACCGGACGTGCCCTGGCCGCCGTCCAGTTCGTCATCTCGGCCTCCGCCCTCCTGCTCGTCGTCACGACGGCCGGCCTGTTCGTCCTCCAGCGGGTCGCCCGCGAGGAGGCGCTGCGCGACGCGACCGAGCTGACCCGGGTCGTCACGGACGTCGCGATCCGGCCGCACGTGAGCCGGGCGCTGCTCGACGGCGACCCGGTCGCGCTCGCCGGCCTGGAGGCGGCCGAGGGCGCCGTTCTCGGGGACGTCATCGTCCGGATCAAGCTGTGGGCGCCCGACGGGCGGATCGTCTGGTCCGACGAGAACCGGCTCATCGGGACGGCGCCCGGGGCGTCGTCCGACATCGTCGAGGTCGCGCGTACGGGCGTCGCGGACGCCGAGTTCGCCGACCCGACCGCCGGCGAGCACGCGTTCGAGCAGGGCCAGGGCGAACTCCTCGAGGTGTACGTGCCGGTCGTCGCCGCGGACGGCACCCGGCTCGTCGCCGAGACCTACCAGACGAGCGGCCGGGTCGCGGCGGCCACGCACGCCATCTGGTGGTCCTACCTGCCGGTCATGCTCATCGCCCTGCTCGCGCTCGCGCTCGCCCAGCTGCCGCTGGCGCTGTGGTGGGGCCGCCGGTCCCGGGCCGAGGCCGAGGAGCGCGTCGAGCTGCTCGCCCGCGCCGAGCTCGCCCGGCAGGACGAGCGGAGCCGGATCGCGTCCGACCTCCACGACACCGTCGTCCAGGACCTCGCCGGGATGGCTTTCGACCTCGCCGCGACCGCCAGCAGCGTGCACCGCCGCTCGACGGAGGAGCTCGCGACGACGCTGCGCGAGGGCGCGGAGACCTCGCGGTCGAGCATCGCCCAGCTGCGGGCCATGCTCATCAAGCTGCACCCCGGGGACGCGCCGCCGATCGACCTCGCCCGCGAGCTGCCCGAGCTCGCGGCCGACCTCAAGGGCCGCGGGGTCCGGGTGGACGTCGACATCGACCCGGTGTCGCTGGACCACGAGCTCAGGGCGCTGCTGTTCCGCGCGGCGCAGGAGGGGATCCGCAACGTCGCCCGGCACGCCGCGGCGACCCGCGCGACGATCTCGCTCACCGCCCGGGACGGCGTCGCGACGCTGCTCATCGAGGACGACGGCCAGGGCATGTCCTCGCGCGACCTGGTCAAGCAGCGGGCCGCCGGGCACGTCGGCCTCACGCTGCTCGCGGACCGGGTCCGGGCGCAGCAGGGCGAGCTGACCATCTCCTCCGAGCCCGGCCGCGGCACCCGGCTCGTCGTCTGGCTGCCGCTCGAGGCCCGCAAGGCCGGCTGAGGTCAGGGCCGCGCAACGCCGGCAGTTACTAGCGCGTATGACCCAGCAACTGGGTCATACGCGCTAGTAACTCGGGGTCCAGTGGCCCGATGGTCGTCCGATCAGCGCCGCGCCGCGGCGCTCTCGGCGAGGACCCGCCGGGCGAGGGCGGCGGCGTCGAGCAGGGCCTGCCAGCGCGCGGCGCCCTTGCGCGGCCCCGCGGTGACCCGCCACAGCGCGCAGCGGCCGTCGAGGGTGTCGAGCCGCGCGCCGCCGCGGTCGGTACCGAGCAGCGCGGCGAGCTCCGGCAGGCCCGGGTGCGCGGCGAGGGCGGCCGCGGCGTCCGCGCAGTCCCGGCGGACCGTGAGCCGGAACCCGGGCGCGGCCACCGGCACCCTCGTCGAGCCGTGCGACCCGAACCGGTCACCGAGGCGGTGGTTCTGCACCCCGCCCCCGTGCACCGAGAGCTCGACGTGCGGCAGCACCGCGGCCGTCGTCGGGTCGTCCCAGGCGACCATGTCGTACGACGGGGTGTCGGACTCGTCGCGGAACACCGTGAGGTGCGAGGCGAGCATGCCGTCCGGTGAGGCGGCGGCCCAGTACTCGCAGGGCGTCGGGCGCGTGCCGGCGAGGCCCTCGACGTCGAACCTGGCGAGCGTGGGCGGCTGCAGCCCGGCGACCGTCGGCGGACCGACCTGCACCCAGCCGCGTTCGGCGGCGGCCGCGAGCATGGCGGCGGGCGCGCTCGGTTCGCGCCACCGGGAGAAGACCACGGCCGGAGGCTACCGGGGGAGCGGCTGTCCGCTGCAGGTCAGCCCTACGGCTGCGCCAGCCCCGGCACCGGCTTGCCGTCGAGCCGCTCGAGGAGCCGGACGACGACCTCGGCACCGGCCTCCTTGCCGATCGCCTTCCGCAGCGGCGCGGCGACGGGCAGCTTGTGCCGCCCGTCGCCGAGCGCCATGAAGGAGCTGCGGAAGGGCTCGCCGTCGACGGTGCCGGAGACCTTGACGAGCCCGCGGGTGCCGAAGAACTCCGCCGAGCCCGGCATGACGACGTACGTGTGGCCGCCGGGGGCGGCGGACTTCTCCAGGGTGGCGCGGAAGGTGTGGTCCATCCGGGTGGGACCCGGCGCCGGGCGCGGACTCATCGCACCATGGTCCACCACGCCGTCACGCGGTCAGCCGTCGTGCCGCACCGGCATGAGGATGCTCAGGGCGCCCGGCCGGCCGGGGCTCGTCAGCGCGAGCGGCGTGTGCGCGTCGTCGACGCCGAGGACGAGCTGGTCGCCGTCGAGGGCCTCGACCGCCTCGATGAGGAACTCGCGGTTCACCGCGACGCCGTGGGCGGCATCGTCGGGGGCGAGCCACACGAGCCCGTCGCCGGACACCTGGAAGGCGCACGTCTCGAACGTCGCCCCGTCGTCGCGGCGGCGGGTCGTCGTGCGGGCGGCGCGGGCACCGTCGCGGACCGCAGTCGCGTCGAGCGTCACGACGGTCGTGCGGCCGGGCCGGACGAGGCGCTCCCACTGCGGGTACGGCGCGCCGAGGACGGCGGTCGTCAGCGTGCGGCCGGCGACGGTGACGGCGACGTCGGGGCCGAGGAGGACGTGGGCGTCGGCCGCGCCCGCCGGGCAGGCAGCGACGACGGCGTCCGCGAACGCGGCGGGCACGAGCGCCGAACCGTCGGCCGGGCCGGCCTGCGCGCCGTCCGGCCGGACCACCGGCACCGTCGTCACGGCGAGCCGGTAGCGGTCGGTCGCGACGACCCGCAGGGTCGCGCCCGCCACGTCGAGGAGGACGCCCGTGATCGCGGGGAGCGCCGGGTCGGTGCCGGCGGCGAACCGGACGCCGCGCAGGGCGGTGGCGAGGTCGGCGGCGGGCAGGGTGAGGGTCAGGTCGTTCGGGCTGGTCTGGCTGGTCATCGGGGTCTCCTGGTCGTCGAGGTCGTCCCGGAGCTGCTCCAGGACGGCGGAGAGCTCGCGCCGGGCCAGGTCGAGGCCGGTCTCGAGCCGGTGCAGGTGCGCACCGAGCACGGCGCCGACGACGGCCCGGTCGTGCGGGTGCGCGAGCACCCGGCCGACGTCGGCCAGCGGCAGCCCGACCCGGCGCAGCCGGGCGACGAGCCGCCCGACGGCGACCTGCTCGTCCGCGTACCGCCGGTACCCGGACCACGGGTCCACGTGCGCCGGGGCGAGCAGCCCCTCGCGGTCGTAGAACCGCAGCGCGCCCACCGACAACCCGGTCGCCCGGGCCATCTCGCCGATCCCGTACGTGCTCTCCACCCGACCGACCCTCGTGTCTCGACCTGGTCGAGAGTCAACCGCGGACCGCCGACAGGTCCCGACCCCCACGGACAAAAAGGTCGCCATAGGACTCAGTCACAACATCGATAACGTTATCGATAACGATTGACATAGCTGCTTTCCGGCGAAACACTCCTATCGCTCACGGATCGCCGGCCCGCGGACGTGCGCAGCGCCCGGTCCGTCGCCACCGACAGGCGGCCGGTCGCGCGTCGGCGCCGGCAGTGGCGCCGCCGTCCCCCTTCGACGAGGCAGGGAGCAGTTCTCATGACGACGACTGAGTTGAACGGGCACGCGGTGCGTGCCACCCGCAGGCGGCGCACCAGGACCGTCACGGCCGGGGCGGTGGCCACGCTCGCGGCCGCCACCCTCCTGGCCGTGCAGCTGCCCGCCAGCGCCGCGACCACCCTCGGGGCCTCCGCGGCGCAGACAGGCCGGTACTTCGGGACGGCCATCGCGGCGAGCAAGCTCAACGACGGCACGTACACCTCGATCGCGAACCGTGAGTTCACCATGATCACGGCCGAGAACGAGATGAAGACGGACGCCACCGAGCCGAACCAGAACCAGTTCACCTACACCAACGGTGACCGGGTCCTGAACTGGGC
>NZ_MWLN01000098.1 GCF_002198655.1 Kineosporia sp. A_224 | reverse complement strand
GCCATCGACAACACCCCACATCAGAAGGCGTTGCACTCACCGATTGAGGCCAAGTCGGGGCATTCGTGCGTCTCCCGCCAGAGGACGCCGCCCAGGACGTGCAGACCCGGTCAGGCCTCGCGGAACCCGGTGAGGTCGCCCGCGGCGTCCCGCCAGTCGGGCTCGACGTCGAGCACGTGGCCCGGACGGCGGTACCAGGAGCGCGGCGCGCGCGGCGGCGGGTCCCGCGGGGGCTGCTCGGACAGCAGCTCGAGGAGCTTCTCGCAGGCCTGCCGCGGCCCCTCGGCGACGACCTCGACCCGGCCGTCGGCGAGGTTGGTCGCCGTCCCGACGAGGCCGAGCTCGAGGGCCCGCGAGCGGGTCCACCAGCGGAACCCGACGCCCTGGACCGTGCCCGAGACGAAGGCCTGCAGCCGCACCCGGCCGGTCCGGACCCGCTCGTCGACCTGGCCCGGCGGACGGCGCAGGGCACCCGCGAGGTGCGGGCCCGGCTTGGGCACCGGCGCCCCCGGCGTGGCAGGTCGCTCCGTCATGAACACACGGTAACGAGTCGGCCCGCGCAGGACCCTGCAGGGTCACGATGTGCGGCAGATCGCTCAGGACACGAATCCATCAGGACTCAGGTCCCGAGGAGGCACCGGGTGCCACCCCTACTTTCGATCGTGGGCCGGCGGTCGCCGGCGCCGTGACGCGTACCGGGAGCAGCTGTGAGCGCACTCGATCTGGCACGGTGGCAGTTCGGCATCACGACCGTCTACCACTTCATCTTCGTGCCTCTGACCATCGGCCTGGCACCCATGGTCGCCATCATGCAGACCGCGTGGGTCCGCACCGGCGACGAGCGGTGGCTGCGCCTGACGAAGTTCTTCGGCAAGCTCTTCCTCATCAACTTCGCCATCGGCGTCGTGACCGGCATCGTCCAGGAGTTCCAGTTCGGGATGAACTGGAGCGAGTACTCCCGGTTCGTCGGCGACGTCTTCGGGGCGCCGCTCGCGATGGAGGCGCTCCTCGCGTTCTTCCTCGAGTCGACCTTCCTCGGCCTGTGGATCTTCGGCTGGGACCGCCTCAGCAAGCGGGTGCACCTCGCGACGATCTGGGCCGCGGCGATCGGTGTGAACCTCTCCGCCTACTTCATCATCGCGGCGAACTCGTTCATGCAGCACCCGGTCGGCGTGAAGTACAACCCGGAGACCAAGCGCGCCGAGCTCGACAGCATCGTCGCCGTCCTGACGAACCCGACGACGCTCGCGGCCTTCCCGCACACCGTCACCGCGGCCTTCCTCACGGCGGGCACGTTCGTCGCGGGCATCGCGGGCTGGCAGATGGTCCGCAACGCCAAGACGGGCGACCTCGCGGCCGCGCAGCTGTACCGGCCGGCGATGCGCCTCGCGCTCGTCGTCATGGTCGTCGCGGCCGTCGGCGTCGCGCTCTCCGGCGACCAGCAGGCCAAGCTCATGTTCAAGCAGCAGCCGATGAAGATGGCCGCCGCCGAGGCGCTGTGCAGCACCGAGACCGGTGCGGGCTTCAGCATCTTCGCCGTCGGCGCGGTCGGCGCGGACAGCTGCGACGTCAAGACCGTCTCGATCCCGGGCGGCACGTCGTTCCTCGCGACCGGCGACTTCAACGGCACCCTCAAGGGCGTCAACGACCTGCAGGCCGAGTACTCCGCGAAGTACGGCCCCGGCAACTACATCCCCTCGCTGCCGGTGACCTACTGGAACTTCCGGCTCATGATCGGCTTCGCGGCCTTCGCCGGCGCGCTGGCGCTCGCGGGCATCTGGTCCACCCGCAAGGGCGGCGTCCCGACGGCCCCGTGGTTCGGCAAGCTCTCGCTCGTCGCGACCTTCACGATCTTCCTGACGAACCTCACCGGCTGGATCTTCACCGAGATGGGTCGCCAGCCGTGGATCGTCGCCCCGAACCCCACCGGTGACGGCAACGTCCGCCTCACGACGGCGTCGGCGGTCTCGCCGTACGTCGACGTCCCGTCGGTCGCGCTCTCGCTCGTCGTCTTCACCGGCCTCTACGGCGCCCTCGCGGTCGTCTGGTACGGCCTCATGAAGCGCTACGCCACCGCTGGTGCCCCCGAGGTCGAGACGAGCGAGTCCTCCGACGAGGACAAGCCCCTCGCCTTCGCCTACTGACCCGCGCCGCGGAACAAAGACCAGGAGTCTGACGTGGACATCGACACACTTCGCATCATCTGGTTCGGCCTCATCGCGGTGCTCTGGGTCGGGTACCTCGTGCTCGAGGGCTTCGACTTCGGCGTGGGGATGCTCCTGCCGATCCTCGGCAGGAGCGAGACCGACCGCCGCGTGATGATCAACACCATCGGCCCGGTGTGGGACGGCAACGAGGTCTGGGTCCTCACCGCCGGCGGCGCGACCTTCGCGGCGTTCCCGCTGTGGTACTCGACCCTCTTCTCCGCCTTCTACCTGCCGCTGCTGCTCATCCTCGTCGCGCTCATCCTGCGCGGCGTGGCCTTCGAGTACCGCGGCAAGATCGACGAGGACGGCTGGCGCAGCAAGTGGGACTGGGCGATCATCGTCGGCTCGTACCTGCCCTCGCTGCTGTGGGGCGTCGCGTTCGGCAACCTGCTCCACGGGGTCGACGTCGCGACCGTCCAGAAGGGCCCGTTCGCGGTGCTGCTCGCCGCGCTCAACCCGTACAGCCTGCTCTTCGGCGCCGTGACGCTCCTGCTCTTCCTGCTCCACGGGGCGCTCTTCCTGGGCCTGAAGACGACCGGTGACATCCAGCAGCGCGCGATGAAGCTCGCCGCGACGCTCTCGGTGCCGGTGCTCGCCGGTGGTGCGGTGTGGGCGATCTGGACCCAGCTCGCCTACGGCAAGACGTGGACGTGGGCGGTCGTGGTCGTCGCGGCCGTCGCCCTGGTCGGCGTCGTGCTCTCGGCCCGGGCCGGCAAGGAGGGGCAGGGCTTCCTGCTCACCAGCGTCGTCACCGTCGGCGCGGTCGTCATGCTCTTCGGCTGCCTCTACCCGGCCGTGCTGCACATCAACGACGCGCCCGACCTGACGATCAGCAACGCCTCGTCGACGCAGAACACCCTCACGGTCATGACCTGGGTCGCCGTGGTGATGACCCCGATCATCCTCGTGTACCAGTCCTGGGCCTACTGGGTCTTCCGCACGCGGATCGGCTCGTCGGACATCCCGGCGCCCGTCGGTCTGAAGTGGACGACGAAGGTCAAGGCCGGCATCTGACGGCACCGGCGGCGGGTCGCGGGCACAGCGCCCCCGGCCCGCCGCCGAACCCGTTGCCGCGCAGCCGGCGGTCGGCGGCGTCCCGGG
>NZ_MWLN01000097.1 GCF_002198655.1 Kineosporia sp. A_224 | reverse complement strand
CCCGACTCCGACCACGACGCCCACCCCGACGCCGACCTCGACGCAGCCCCCGGCCGGTGGCGGCACCTGCACCGCGACCTACTCCGAGGGCCAGAAGTGGAGCGACCGCTTCAACGGCAACGTGACCGTCACCGGCAGCTCGAACTGGATCGTCACGGTCACGGTGCGCTCGCCGCAGCGGGTCATCGCCACCTGGAACATGACCCCGACGTGGGACTCCTCGGGCAACGTCATGACGGCCCGACCCAACGGCAACGGCAACACCTTCGGGTTCACCGTCCAGCACGGCGGTAACTGGACCTGGCCGAGCCTCACCTGCCGGGTCGCCTGACCGCTTCCGCTCACCACCACGACGGCGGCGGCACCGCGAACCTGCGGCGCCGCCGCCGTCCTGCGCGTCCTAGGCTCGGTGGCCCCGCCGGAGCAGACGAGAGGCACCGATCCCGTGACGCAGGACCAGACCACCGACGCCACCCCGCCCGGCCGCCCGGCGACGGTCCCCGACGACGGCCTGACGACCCGCGAGCGTCGCAACCGGCCCGTGCTCGCCGTCCACACCGGTGAGATGAAGGGCAAGTCGACGGCGGCGTTCGGGATGGCGCTGCGCGGCTGGGCGCTCGGGATGCCGGTCGCGGTCTTCCAGTTCGTCAAGAGCGGCAAGTGGAAGGTCGGCGAGGAGGAGGCGTTCCGTGCGCTCGGAGCGGTGCACGACAGCACCGGTCAGGGCGCGCCCGTCGAGTGGTACTCGATGGGCGCGGGCTGGTCGTGGACCCGCAAGAAGGGCACCGAGGAGGACCACGCCGCGAACGCCCTCGAGGGCTGGCAGGAGATCAAGCGCCGGCTCGCCGCCGAGCAGCACGGCTTCTACGTGCTCGACGAGTTCACCTACCCGATGACCTGGGGCTGGGTCGACGTCGACGACGTCGTCGAGACCCTCGCGAACCGCCCCGGTTTCCAGCACGTCGTCGTCACCGGCCGGGACGCCGACCCGCGCCTGGTCGAGGTCGCCGACCTCGTCATGCAGACGCAGAAGATCAAGCACCCGATGGACGTCGGTCAGATGGGCCAGAAGGGGATCGAGTGGTGAGGGGCTGACCCAAGGTCGGGACGCCGTCCGCCGTCATCGCCGTCATTGCCGTGCCGCCGGGCCCGGTGTCCGTAAGGTGTCCGCGTGCCGCTCACCGCCAAGTTCCCGACGTCCTGCGCGCTGTGCTCCTCGCCCGTGCCGGTCGGTGCCCCCATCGTGAAGTCCGGCGGGCGCTGGGTGCACGAGGCCTGCGCCGCGGGGGAGCAGTCCTCGCTCGACCTCGGGGTCGGCGACGCGAAGCCTGCGACCTCGCGTGCGTCGTCCGGGTCGAAGACGCGGTCGTCGTCCCGCCCCCGCCCGGACGCCCGCGAGATGACGGCGGCCGAGGGCGCGCTCGAGGTCTGGACCGACGGCGCGTGCTCGGGCAACCCCGGTCCGGGCGGGTGGGCCTGGGCGACGAAGGACGGCCGGCAGGGCAGCGGCGGCGAGCCCGCGACGACGAACCAGCGGATGGAGATCCAGGCGGCGCTCGAGGCGGTCCGCACGCTCGCCGTCGACGGCCCGCTCGTCGTCGTCAGCGACTCGACCTACGTCGTCAACTGCTTCCGCGACGCGTGGTGGAAGGGCTGGCTGGCCCGCGGCTGGGTGAACAGCGCGAAGAAGCCCGTCGCGAACCGCGACCTGTGGGAGCCGCTCATCGCGGAGGTCCGGGACCGGCCCGACATCACGTTCCGCTGGGTCAAGGGGCACTCGGGCGACGCGATGAACGACCTCGTCGACACGCTCGCCGTCGAGGCCGCGGCGGACGTCCGGCGGGGCTGACGCCCGTCCGGTCGTCGTCCGTCCGTCGTCCGTCTCGTCCGGCGGGTCAGACCCGGCGGCCGATGAACGACAGCAGCGCGGTCTGCGGATCGGCGTCGTCCGGCACCGGCACCCGCGGCCCGTAGTGCCCGCTGCCGCGGAGCATCTCGTCCATCGGGAGCATCCCGGCGAGCATCCCTGAGCACCGGTCGGGGTCGAGGCGCTCGTCCTGGCCGGTGGCGCGCGCGAGGTCCCACGTGTGGAGGAAGACGTCACTCGTGTAGATCATCGCGACGCACCTCTCGACGGACATCTCGCCGATGTTCGGGTTCTTGACGACGAGGGCGGCTGTCGCCGGGTCGTCGAGGAGCGCCTGGACGCCGTCGCTGTGCACGACCCATGCGGCGACCGGGTCCTCGTCGACCGACGGGCCCGCGGGCAGCTCGACGCCGGCCCCGGACCCGAGGAACGCCGGCAGCCACGTGACGAGATGCCGGACGACGTCCCGCGCGACCCAGCCCTCGCACGGCGCCGGGTCGTCCCAGCGGGCGGGGTCGGCGCCGCGGACGGTCGCCGTGAACCGGGTAGCGACCCTGCGGTGGTCGTCGGCGGGGGTGTCGCTCACGATGGGCTCCTCGGTGGTCGGGCGGGTGTCGCACGGTAGACCCGTCGGGAGCGCCGGGCTCATCGCGGCGGATCGACGAGGTCCCGCTGCCGCTCGAGCCCGTCGAGGATGAGGTCGAGCACGAAGCGGAACTCGTCGGGCCGCTCGCCGGGGGTGTGGCCGGGGTCCCGGTGGTAGCGGATGTGGTCGGCCATGAGCGGGTGCGCGGCGGCGTCCAGCTCGCGGTCGACCCGCGCGTACATCGTGTCGGTGGACCCGCCGTCGGTCTCGTAGGCGATCTGCTGCGCCGTGAAGCCCCCGATGTGCAGCGTGATCGCGTGGTAGCCGAGGTCGCGCAGGTGCCCGTCGAACCCGCCGGCGGCGAGCAGCGCCAGCGTCGTCTCCATGATCCGCCAGCGGTTCGGGCCCGGGAAGTGGTCGGTCGAGACCGGACCGGCCCAGCGGTGCCGCAGCAGGCCGGCGTGCTGGGCGACGGCGAGGGCGCGGGTGGCGTCCCGCCAGCCGACCGTGCCCGGATCGGGCAGGTCGACCTCGGCGGCGACGAGGTCGAGCATCCCCTCGAGCAGGTCCTGCTTGCTCGCCACGTGGTTGTAGAGCGACATCACCTCGAAGCCGAGGTGTGCGGCGAGCCGCCGCATGCTCAGGCCGGCGAGGCCCTGGGCATCGGCCAGCTCCACGCCGGCGGCCAGGATCCGGGCCCGGCTGAGCGGCGTGCGCGCACCTTCGGGGACCGGCGCTGTCGTCATGCGTACAGCGTACGCCCGACCTTGTGGAACGTACGGTGTACGTATAGGCTCGCCACCATGACTGACGTACACCGTACGTACGACTTGGGACCGGCCCTGCCGCCCGGCGTCCCGGCGACGATGCGCGCCGTCGTCCAGGACCGCTACGGCCCGCCCGAGCAGCTGCGCGTCCGTGAGGTCCCGACCCCGGCGCCCGGGGCCGGCGAGGTGCTCCTGCGGGTCTCGGCGGCCGCCCTCAACCCGTACGACTGGCACCTCACGACGGGCCGGCCCTACTTCATGCGGCTGCTGTTCGGCCTGCGCCGGCCGGGCCTGGCGGTCCGGGGGGCGGACGTCGCCGGCCGCGTCGTGGCGCTGGGCGAGGGCGTCGCCGGGCTCGCCGTCGGCGACCGGGTCGCCGGGATGGCCTCGGGCAGCTTCGCCGAGTACGCGGTCGCCGACGCGACGAGCGTCGCCGTCCTGCCCGACCGGCTCCCCGACGACGCGGCGGCCGCGATCCCGCTCGCCGGGACCACCGCGCTCCAGGCGCTGCGCGACCACGGCGGGCCGGTCGCCGGCCGGACCGTGCTCGTCGTCGGCGCCGCCGGCGGCGTCGGCGGGTACGCGGTGCAGCTCGCCGTCGCCATGGGGGCCGTCGTCACCGGGGTGTGCAGCACCGGCAACGTCGACCTCGTGCGCTCGTGGGGGGCGACCGAGGTCGTCGACCGCACAGCGGCGGACTGGACCGACGGGCCGGGCTACGACCTCGTCGTCGACGCCGCCGGCACCCGCCCGCTCGCCGTCTGCCGCCGGGTCGTGCGGCCCGGTGGCAGCTACGTCATGGTCGGTGGCCCGAAGGCGAACCCGTGGATCGACCCGCTCGGCCGGATCGTCGCCGGGCGCCTGCGGTTCGCGGGCCGGCCGCAGCGGTTCGTCCAGTTCACCGCGACCCGGTCCGCCGACGACCTGCGGGTGCTCTGGGAGCACGCGGACGCCGGGCGGCTGCGCCCGTTCGTCGGGCGGCGGATCGGGCTCGACGACGTCCCCGCGGCGCTGGCTGCCATCGGTGCCGGGCACACCCGGGGCAAGGTGGTCGTCGACGTCGCCGGGGGTGCGTGACCTCAGCCCAGGCGGGACGCCGCGGCGTGCTGGTCGAGGAACGCGGTGAGCGCCGCGAGGACGGCGTCGACGTTCTTGCGGTTGCGCCCCCAGTCGACGAGGCCGAAGGCCAGGGCCGACGTGATCCGCAGCTGGGTCGGGGCCGTGGGCGCCGTCTGGCCGAGCTGCATCGTCACGTTCTCGCCCCACGAGAACACCGACATCGAGCGGACGCCGAAGACCATCCCGCGCGCCGGGTCGACGGTGTTGACCGTGATGCCGGCGGTCGGCGCCGAGCGCGCGACCGCGTCGAGCACGACCGGGTAGGGGTAGGGCAGCTCCACGTCGCGGGTGTGCTGCGTCGCCATGTCGTCCCCTTCGCGGGCCGGGCGGCCCGTCGGCCGTCGGAGGCGGTCACCCTACTGCGCGTCGTCGTCCGGGCCGGTGGGTCCCGCGCCGACGTCGTCCTCCGCCTGCGCCCACGCCAGGTACGCCTCCTCGGCGACAGGCAGCGTCGCGAAGAGCATGTCGGCCCCGATGAGCTCGTCGAGCCCGGCCCGGCCGAGCGGGATGAGCAGGTCGTTCTTCACCCGGGCCAGGCCGAGCCGGACGCCGCGGGCGGCGAGGTCGGCGTGCAGGTCGCGCAGGCCGTCGGCGGCGGTGATGTCGATCTCGACGTTCGCCTCGACGTTGAGCACGAACCAGCGCACCCGGTGCTCCGGGTCGGCGGCGTCCTCCTGCTCGACGACGCGCAGCGCGCGCCGCCGCAGGTCCGCGACGTTCGCGAAGAACAGCGGGGCGTCGTACCGGTAGACGACGAGGCCCGGCAGGGTCTGGGCGTCCGGGTAGTCGTCGACGTCGTGCATCCCGGCCAGCCCCGGCACCCGCCCCAGCACGCCCTCGTGCGGGCGGGCGAGCCGGCTCGCCATCTCGAGCAGGCTCAGCGCGATGGCGACGGCGACGCCGGTGAGGATGCCGAAGACGACCGTGCCGACGAGGGAGGCGAGCGCGAGGGCGAGCTCCGTCGAGCGGAACCGGGCGAGCCGGACGAACTCCCGCCACGACACGAGCCGGCTCGCCGCGTAGAGCACGACCGCCCCGAGCGCGGCCGCCGGCAGCCCGGACAGCAACGGCCCGGCGGCGAAGAGGACGACGACGACCACGAGGGCGCCGACGAGCGAGTAGGCCTGGGTGCGGGCACCGGCGGCGATCGCGAGCGCCGTCCGGGAGCCGGACGACGACACCGGGAAGCCGCCGACGAGCCCCGCCGCCGCGTGCACGCCGGCGAGCGCGAGGAGCTCCTGCTGCGGGTCGGTCTCCGGGCGGGGAGCACCGTCGTCGTCCGCCGGGGCGGGGAAGCCGCGGGCGATGAGCGTGTTGTCGCCGTACGCGACGACGGCGACGGCGAGGCCCGCGATCGCGAGCGTCTGCAGGTCCGCGGTGCCGATCGCCGGGAGCTGCGGGCGCGGCAGCCCGGACGGCACCGACCCGACGACCCGGACGCCCGCGTCCGAGAGGTGGGCGACGACGCTCACGAGGGTCGCGACGGCGACGGCGACGAGCGGCCCGGGCCAGCTCGGCCGCAGCCACTGGACGCCGAGCAGCAGCGCGAGCGTGCCCGCGCACACGAGCACCGTCGGCCAGTGCGTGTCGCCGACGACGTGCGCGAACGACCCGACCTGGGCGACGATGCTCTCGCCGTCGACCTCGGTGCGGGTGATCCGGCCGAGCTGGCCGACGACCATGAGGACGGCGCCGCCCGCGAGGTAGCCGACGAGCAGCGGCTGCGAGAGCAGGTCCGCGACGACGCCGAGCCGCGCGACCCGGGCGACGAGGCACCACGCCGCGACGACGAGGCACAGGCCCGAGGTGAGGGCGGCGGCCCGGGCGGCGTCGCCGTGCGCGAGCGGCGCGACGGTCGCGGCGGCCATGAGCGCGACCGTCGACTCCGGGCCCGCCGAGAGCACCCGCGACGAGCCGAGCAGGGCGTAGACGACGGCGGCCGCGAGCGCCGTCCACAGCCCGGCGACCGGCTGGACGCCGACGATCGCCGCGTACGCCATGACCTGCGGCACGAGGTAGGCCGCGACGGCGAGCCCGGCGAAGACGTCGGCCCGCAGCCAGCGCCGCTGGTACCCGCGCAGGACGGCCACGCCCGGGGCCAGCGCGGCGAGCCGCTGCTCGGTGCTGAGCGGCGGGTCCTCGTCGAGCTCGTGGTCGATCGCGGGGCGGCGCGACAGGCGGGCCATCCCCGGACGGTAGCGATCTGCGGCGTCGCGCGGGAGCGACCGAGGGCCCCGGCGTCGTGCCGGGGCCCTCGGGGAAACAGGTCAGGTCAGGTGCGGTCGGTCGACGACTCGGTCGAGGTCTCGTCGATGAGCACCTCGTGGCCGGGGGCCTCGTCGACGCGCTCCTCGGTGACGGTCTCTGCCACGGCGTCGCCCGCGGTCGCGGGGGCCGCCGGCGCCGGGGTCGGCGTCGCAGGCGTCGGCGTGGTCTCCGGGACCGTGGGCCTCGGCGCCGCGGGCCTGGACGTCGTCGGGGTCGTCGTCGGCCTCGCCGGCACCCCGACGCCGTTCTCGGACGCCCCGGTGCGGGTCGCGCTGTGCGGGACGCCGGTCGGCACGTGCTCCCACTCGGGGTCGCGGCCCCGGGAGCGCTTGAACGCCGCGGCCCCGGCGGCCGCCGCCCAGTGAGCCACCGCACGCCGTCGAGGGACTTTCGCCCCCCGCAGGCCGTCGGGGGTCGGTGGCACGGTTCCCGTATGGAACAGACGACCCGTGGGGCACAGACCCCGTCCACCGGGGGAGTCGACGCGGTCGCCCGCGAGACCGGGGCGATCGAGGTGCTCTCGCCGGAGCAGTGCTGGCAGCTCCTGACCTCCGCGGAGGTCGGGCGGCTCGCGATCGCCGTCGCCGGCGACGTGGACATCTTCCCGCTGAACTTCGCCGTGGACGACGGGGCGATCCTCTTCCGCACCGCGGAGGGGACCAAGCTCGTCGAGATCGTCATGGCGGGCCGGGTGGCCTTCGAGGTCGACGGCTACGAGCCCGAGCACGGCCGCGCGTGGAGCGTCGTCGTCAAGGGTCATGCGGAGAACCTCGAGAAGTTCGACGACCTCTACCACGCGCAGGAGCTGCCGCTCTTCCCGTGGAACGCCTCGCCCAAGGAGCGTTTCGTCAAGCTCACGCCGGCCCGGATCACGGGCCGCCGGTTCACGGTGCTGCGCACCCGTGCGGGGGACGAGCCGCACCTGTAGCCGGCGGCGCACGAGGCGGGGGCGGTCGGTCCGGGAGGGCCGGCCGGCCCCCGCGCGCGTGCGGCCGGGGTGTGCCGGCACAGGCCGTGGGACGCCGTCCGCGGCCTCGTGCCGCAGGTCATGCCGGACGTCACAGGACTGTTCGCAGACTTCGCGAGTGTCGCGCGACCTGGGGCCCGCCGTCACGGCATGCTGTCATCGCACTGCGTTGAGTGACTCGGTCTCCGATGGGCCGTCACGCGCGGTGCGGCGCGGGGGCGTCGAGAGGCCAGTGAATCCCGGAGGTGCTCCCCGTGTCGTCGCCCCAGCGGTCTCGCTCCGGCGTGCACACGGGGCCCGGTGGCCATTCCTGGGTCACCGGCGTCGGTGCCGCCCAGGACCGGATCCGCGCCGCCGCCGGCCGGACGGACGTCGTGCTCGACCGCCTCGTCCACGCGGTCTCCGAGCTCGTCGACGCCCCGGCGACGGTCGCACTCCTCGAGGACGGCGACCTCGTCCGGCGTGCGGCGACCGGCGACGGGCGGCTGCCGCTCGGGGTGCGGGTCGAGACCACGACGAGCATCTGCGGTGAGGCCCTGCGTACCGGTCGCCCGGTCCGGGTCGGGGACGCCGCCGCCGTCGGCGCCGGCGCCCCGGACGCCACCTGCTGCCCGCCCGCCCGCTCCATGCTCTCCGTGCCGCTCGCCGCCCACGGCACCGTCGTCGGCGTCGTGGCCCTCACGGCCGACCGGCCGGACTGGTTCGACGGCGTCGACGAGAACACGGTGACGCTCGTCGCCGAGGTCGCGGCCGAGGTCCTGCTCACCTCGCTGCCCGAGCGGGTCACCCCGCGCACCCCTGACGAGAGCACCGCGGTCCTCCGGCGCGTCACCGTCGTCGAGATCCCGGACACCGTCGGGCCGCCGGCCGTCGTCGACGTGGCCGTCGCCGAGATCGGTTCCGAGGCGGTGGCGGCCGTCCGGGCCGCACCGGTGGAGGTCAGCGTGTCCGCTCCCGGTCCGGCGCCCCGCCCGACGCCCGCGCGCACCGAGCGGCACACCGAGCGGGACGCCGAGGCGACGCTCGTCCTCGCGGCCGTGCCGCGGACCGGCCCCGCCCGGAGCGGCGACGACGCCGCCGGCACCGGCGGCCCGAGCGACCGGTCGGGCCACGTCGACGTCTCCGACGACGAGCGCTCGGTCGGCGACCTCACGGTCCGGCGGGACGTCGTCCCCGAGCAGCGGGCCGCCTCGGACGCCCCCGAGGACCCGGCCGCCCCGCCGGACGGCAGCACGACCCCGGACCCGGAGCCGCCCGTCGCCCTGCCCGCGCTCCCGTCGCTCGGGCTCTGGCAGTGGGACGCCGCGACCGGCCTCGCGACGCTCAGCGAGCCGGCCGAGGAGCTCACCGGCATGCCGGCCGGCCGGCCCCGGGTGCTCGGCGCGTTCCGGGCCCTCGTGCACCCGGACGACGTCGCCCTCGTCGAGGAGACCGTCCGCTCCGCGCTGGCCCGGCCCGGCAGCACTGCCCTGTCGTGCACGTTCCGGCTGTGCCGCCGGGACGGCGACGTCCGCGTCGTCCAGCTCTGGGGCGACCTGCAGCGCAACCGCAACGGCCTCGTCGGCGCGGTCGGCGCGGTCGCCGACGTCACGCCCCTCGTGCCCGGCCCGGCGACCGACGGTGCCGCGGGCCCGTCGCCCGCGGCCGTCCCCGGCGACGGCTCCCAGGACGACGCCGACGGGCTCGCCGACGTCGGCGCGCACCTGCGCGCCGTCCGGGAGCTGACCGGAGCGGGCCTGTGGTCCTGGCGCCCGGGCGCGAGCCTGCACGACGGTGAGCTCGAGTGGTCCCCGGAGATGTTCCGCCTCGTCGGGCTGGAGCCGGACGAGATCTCCCCGACGCTTGCGCACTGGCACGGGTTCGTCCACGACGAGGACCTCGACAAGGTCCGCCGGGTCGACCTCGGCGCGCTCGACCGCACCGGCGGTCACGGCGAGACCTTCCGCGTCATCGGCGCCGACGGCGCCATCCGGCACGTCCAGGCGTGGGCGGAGGGCACGCCCGGCTCGCCGCTCGTGCACGGCGCCGCGGTCGACGTGACCCGCCAGGTGCGCGACCGGGTGCGGCTCGAGCGGCTCGTGGCGACCGACCCGGTGACCGGCCTGGCCAACCGCGCGGCCTTCGAGCGGCGCGTCACCGAGATGCTCGCCGAGCCCGGCGTCGACGTCTCGGTCCTCCTGCTCGACGTGGACCGGTTCAAGCAGGTCAACGACTCGCTCGGTCACGACGTCGGCGACCGGCTCCTCCTCGAGGTCGCCCGCCGGCTGTCCGCGGTCGTCCCGGACGGCGGCCTCGTCGCGCGGATGGGCGGCGACGAGTTCGTCGTCCTGCCGACGGCGGGCCTGGGCATGCTCGCCGTCCGGCGGCTCGCCGAGGCGGTGACCGACGCCCTGCGGATGCCCTACGTGCTGCCCGACTCCGGTGAGCTCCTCGTGTGCCCGGTGAGCCTGGGGATCACCTCGACGTCCGGTCGCGCCGTCTCGCCGCAGGACCTCCTCGCCGAGGCCGAGCTCGCGCTGTACCGGGCGAAGGACTCCGGCCGTGACCGGTTCGTCGTCTACGACGAGGCGCTCCGGGCGCGCTCGCAGTCCCGGCTGCGGGCCGAGCGGCTGCTCCGCGGCGCCCTCGAGCACGGCCGCCTCACGCTGCAGTACCAGCCGATCATCGACTTCGCGAACGGCCGGGTCGTCGGCGCCGAGGCGCTCGTGCGGATCCGGGACGAGAGCGGCGACGGCCTGCTCATGCCCGACGTCTTCATCGACGTCGCCGAGGAGACCGGGCTCGTCGTCGACCTCGACCGCTGGGTCATCGACACGGCGATCGAGCAGGTCGAGCGGTGGGCGTCCCAGGTGCCGGCCGGCCAGGAGGCCCCCTGGCTGTCGGTCAACGTGTCGGCCCGGTCGATGGAGCATCCGGGGGCCATCCGTGGGCTGCTCGACGCCGTCCGCCAGCGCCGGATCTCCGCGACCGACATCAAGGTCGAGCTCACCGAACGCAGCTTCCTCGCGGCGCTGCCGGGGGGCGAGGGGGCGCTGCGCCAGCTGCTCGGCTCGGGGATCCCGGTCGGGATCGACGACTTCGGCACCGGCTACTCGGCCCTGGGGTACCTGCAGCGGTTCGAGCTCGACTTCATGAAGATCGACCGGTCGTTCGTCCAGTCGGTCGGCGAGGAGCAGCGTGCCGACGCGGTCGTCACCGCGATCGTCGACCTCGCGCACGCGCACGGGATGCTCGTCACGGCCGAGGGGGTCGAGACGCCGCGGCAGGCGCGCCGGCTCCGGGAGATCGGCTGCGACCAGGCGCAGGGCTACCACTTCGGCCGTCCTGCGGACGCCGCGCGGATCATCGCGGGCTGACCGGGCCGGCGCCGGTCCGGCCGGCCGCAGGGGAGAGCGGCCCGGGCCGGCCGCCGGGGGAGCTACCGAGAGAGATCGTCATCCCGAAGCGCTGTCCCGGGCGAGCACGATCTGTCATGGTTCAATCACAGGAATGGACGTTCGGGCCTGTTCTGCCGTCCGTGCCTGGCGTAGCGTCGTGTCCCACGCGATCCCGCCGCACGCGGGTGTACCCGGGGGGTTTCCGCCAGAGTGTCCTTCTCCATCGTCCTGGGTGTGGTGTTCGGGGTCGGCGCCGCCGGCTACCTGGCGCTCGCCTGGTACGTGTGGCGCTACCGCCGCGCGGCGGGTGGCCACGGCCTCGTCGCGCTCTCGCTCGCGGTCTTCGTCTGGACGACGTGCTACGCGATGGAGCTCGTCACCGACACCCTGGAGATCAACAAGGTCTGGTCCGGGCTCAAGTTCGTCGGCATCGTCGCGGTGCTGCCCGGGCTCGCCTGGTTCGTCGACGAGTACACCGGCGCCCGGCGGCTGACCCGCTCCCGGCTCGCCCTGCTGTGCATCGAGCCGGTCGCCGTCCTCACCCTGCTCGCCGTCCCCGCCTGGCACGACTCGTTCCACCGCTACTCGACCAAGGCGGCGGCGGCGAGCCTGCGCGGCGAGCGGCCGATCCCGGACGCCGGGACCTTCTTCTGGCCGCACGCGATCTACACCTGGGTCGGCGTCGCGATCTGCGTCGTCGTGCTGTCGACCCGGCTCGTGCGGATCGCGCAGCCGTACCGCCGCCAGGCGTCCGCCATCGTCGTGGCGACCGCGCTGCCGATGCTCGTCAACGTGCTGTTCAACGCCGGGATCATCGTCGGGGACGTCGACCCGACCCCGTTCGCCTTCGTCCTCACCGCCGTCGTCCTCTTCTGGGGCTTCTTCCGGCTGCGGCTGCTCGACCTCGTGCCGGTCGCCCGCGGAGTCGTCGTCGAGCAGATGACGGACGGCGTCGTCGTCCTCGACGCGTACGGCCGGGTCGTCGACACCAACCCCGCGACGGCGGTCCTCGTCGGGGACCGCCGCTCGCGCGTCGTCGGCCGCCGCCTCGACGAGCTCGTCCCGGCGCTCGCGCCCGCGCTCGACGCGCACATCCCCGGGACGACGACCCGCGACGAGGTCGTCCTCAAGGACCTCGGGGGCCGGCGGACCGACGTCTCGCTCGTCCTCACCTCGCTGCTGGACCGCAACGGCGCCGAGACCGGCCGGCTCGCCGTCCTGCGCGACGTCTCGGCGCGGGTGCGCACCGAACGGCACCTGCGCGAGCTCCTCGACCAGCAGACCCGGCTCGCCGAGACGCTCGAGGCGAGCCTGCGCCCGTCCCGGCTGCCCGACGTCCCCGGCCTGCGGCTGGCCGCCCGGTCCCTGCCGTCCGGGGTTGGCAGCCAGGTCAGCGGCGACTTCTACGACGTCCACCCGGCGACGGGCGGCGAGTGGGCGTTCGTCCTCGGCGACGTGTCGGGGAAGGGCGTCGAGGCCGCGATCGTCACCTCGACGGCCCGGTACACCGTGCGGGCGCTGAGCGCGCAGGGCTGGTCCCCGCGCCAGGTGCTCGAGCAGCTGAACCTCGCGCTCGAGCCGGGCGAGGACCTCGAGCGGTTCTGCACCGTCGTCTACGGCCGGATCACGGCGGCCCCGGCGCCCGGGGAGGTGACCGGCGTCCGGCTGACGATCTCGCTCGGCGGGCACCCGGCACCGTTCGTGCGGCGGGCCGACGGGTCGGTCTTCGCGGTCGGCGAGCCGGGCACCGTGCTCGGGCTGCTGCCCGAGGTGAGCATCCACGAGGTCGTCGTCGACCTCGCCCCCGGCGACGTCCTCCTCGCCTACACCGACGGGGTCACCGAGGCGCGCCGGGACGGAGAGGAGTTCGGCGACGTCCGGCTCGCCGAGGTGCTCGGCGGCACGGCCGCCGGGCTGCGCGGCCGGACCGGTGCGGCCGCGGCGTCCCTCGTCGCCGACGCGGTCGCCGACCGGGTCGTCAAGGAGGTCGTCGAGTTCGCGAGCGACCGGGACGACGTGGCGCTGCTCGTGCTCGCCGTCGCCTGAGCGCTCGTCGGGCGCCGCCGGCCGGCGTGCGGTGCCGTGCGGACCGTTGGCACGTGCGCGATATTGACGTCATGGACGCCCTCGCAGGTCGACGCCCCGGCTGGTGGATCGCCCCCGTCTACCTCGGCATGGCGGCGCTCATGGTGCCGTGGATCGTCCTGCTCGCCCAGACCCTGCCGGACCGGATGGTCAGCGCGAACTACCGGACCGCCTGGGTCGGGTTCGACGTCCTCCTCGCCGTGGCGCTGGGCCGGACGGCGTGGCTGGCGTACAGGCGCTCGCCGTTCCTCGGCAACATCGCGAGCGCGACGGCGGCGCTGCTCGTCGTCGACGCCTGGTTCGACGTCATGACGTCGCCGGGCGGACCTCGGCTCGCGGAGGCGGTCGCGGCCGCGCTGCTCGTCGAGCTGCCGCTCGCGGTGCTCTCGCTGGTGCTCGCCCGCCGGGCGGCCGCCGAGATCGCGCGCACAGGCGCCGTCCGGCGGTACCGACTGGAGTTCCACCGGCACTCCGAGCAGGTCTGACGGGCACACCTGCTCCCGGAGCGGATCCGCAGCCTGTGGATCTGCTCCAGGGTTGCTGCGGACGCTGCAGCCTGCGCCGGCGGGCGCCGACGTCCTGCCTGTGACCGAAGGTCGGTCGGCAGAGGCGGTGGGAACGATGAGCTCCATGTCCCTCGGCGGCGGCTCCGGGTGGAGCGTGTCCGTCTCCGGCACGAGCGGGACCCAGCAGGCGGGCGGTGGGCGGCACGGCGGCGGCGGACTGCTGCGGGACGCGGCGAAGGCGCTCGGGATGAGCGCGGGCGACGTCATGACGGCGCTGAAGAGCGGCAAGAGCCTCGACGACCTCGCGGCCGACCAGGGCATGTCGCACGACGACCTGGTCACCGCGCTCAAGGCGAACATGCCCCAGCAGCTGCGGGGCAGCGCCGATGTCGACGCGATCGTCGAGAAGGCCACGACGACGAAGGGCGTCGAGGCGCTGCGCCCGCCGCAGGGTGCGCGCGGCCCGCAGGGTGGGCGTGGTCCGGGCGGGCCGCGCGCACCCTGCGGNACGTGTCACCGTGACGCCACGAGCGGCCCGCCGCCCGGCGACGATGACGACGACGACAGCACCGGGGTCTTCGCGAACTCGCTCACCTCCACGCAGAGCACGACCCTGGACTCGCTCGCCTCCCTCCTCGGCACCGACTCCACGAGCCTGCTCGACGAGCTGCGGTCGGGGACGAGCCTGTCGGACCTCGTGGCGAGCAAGGGCGTCGACAGCGGGGCACTCGCGAACGTCCTCGAGAACGGGCTCCTCTACGACCAGAGGCTGTGAACCGGGCCCGGCGCTGCGCCGACCGGGTGGCCTCCGGGCCCGCCGGGCGAGCCTGCAGGTATCCGGGCGCCGGTTCCCAGGTTTCTCCCAGAACCCGTTGGGACGTTCGGCGTCGTCGGGGCACGCAGGGTGCCGCGAACGCTCCACGACCGGGCCGGGCCCGGGGTGGCAGCGGTGAGGAGAGGAGTGTCCCGCGGTGAAGCGTCCGCCCACCTTCTGGCTGAACACCGGGCTGGCGGCCGCCCTCCTCGCCGCCGGCGGCGGCGCCTGGTACACGGTGCAGGGCTCACCGGTGGCGCAGACCACGACGACGAGCCGCACCTCGACGGTGCGCACCGGAACGCTCACCGCGACCGTGACCGGCAGCGGCAACCTGGAGAGCGCCGCCTCGTCGACCGTCGACTTCTCGTCGTCCGGCACCATCACCGACGTCTACGTGACGGCCGGTCAGACGGTGAAGAAGGGCCAGCGGCTCGCGCGGATCGACTCCGCGGCCGCGGAGCGCAGCCTCGCGAGCGCGAAGGCCTCGCTGCTCTCGGCGCAGGCGGCCTACACGGACACCGCGGACGGCCAGAGCGCGAGCCAGCGCAAGCGCGACGAGATCTCGGTCTCCGACGCGGCCGCCGCCGTCACCCGGGCGAGGAAGACGCTCGCCACCGCCCGGTCGACCCGGGCCTCGGACCTGACGAAGCAGAACGCCCTCGTCGCCGTCGCGCAGGCCGCGCTGGCCCGCGGCACCGGCACCGCGGCGGCGGTGAGCGCCGCGAAGGCCACCCGGACAAGCGTTCTCGCCAAGGACGACGACGCGATCGACTCCGCGAGGACGGCGCTCGCCAGCGCCCAGGACACCTACGAGCTGCAGAAGCTCAGCGCCGCGGAGAACGCCGACTCCCCGACCGCGGCCGACCTCGCCAAGGCGCGCAGCAGCGTCGCCGACGCGCAGGCCGCCGTCGACGAGGCCCAGGAGACGTTCGACGACACGACGCTCGTCGCCCCGCACGCGGGGACCGTGCTGTCGATCGCCTCGGACGTCGGGGACACGGTCGGCTCGAGCAGCTCGTCGGCCGGTTCGTCGGGGAGCGCGTCGTCCGCCGGTGCGACCTCCACCGGGAGCAGCGCCACGACGTCGACCGGGTCGTCCGGCTTCATCGAGCTCGCCGACCTCACGGATCTCCAGGTGACCGCGAGCGTCGCCGAGGCCGACGCCGCGGACGTCGAGAAGGGCCAGGCGGCGACCGTCACGCTGTCGGCCACCGACACCGAGGTCGCCGGCACCGTCACGAACGTCTCCGTGAGCGGGACGACGAGCAGCAACGTCGTCACCTACCCGGTGACGGTCACCCTCGACGAGGTGCCGGACGGCGTCAGGCTCGGTGCGAGCGTCAGCGTGAGCATCACGACCGGCAGCGCCGAGGACGCGATCGTCGTGCCGGCGAGCGCGGTGACGACGACGGGCAACCGCAGCACCGTGACCGTCCTCGACAACGGCACCGAGAAGCGGGTCGCCGTCGAGGTCGGCATCGAGGGCGACAGCGGCGTGCAGATCACCAGCGGGCTCACCGTGGGCCAGACCGTCGTCCTCACCTCCAGCGCGAGCTCGATCAGCAGCAACGGGTTCCCGGGGGCGGGCGGCCCCGGGCTCGGCAGCGTCGGCGGGGTCGGCGGCGCCCCGGGCGGCCGGCCGTGACCGGCGGCCGGGTGCCCCGGCCCGTCCTCGACCTGCGCGGCGTGACGAAGGTCTTCGGCGCCGGGGACACCGCCGTGCACGCGCTGGCCGGGGTCGACCTCGTCGTCGAGCGCGGGGAGTACGTCGCCGTCATGGGGGCGTCGGGCTCGGGGAAGTCGACGCTCATGAACATCGTCGGCTGCCTCGACGTACCGACCCGGGGCCGCTACCTCCTCGACGGCGTCGACACCCGCCGCCTCGACGAGGGCCGCCAGGCCCTGGTGCGCAACCGGAAGATCGGCTTCGTCTTCCAGTCGTTCAACCTCATCCCGCGCACCAGCGCGCAGAGCAACGTCGAGCTGCCGCTGGCGTACGCCGGCGTCAAGCTCGCGCAGCGGCGGGAGCGGGCCGCCGCGGCGCTGGCCCGGGTCGGCCTCGCCGACCGTGGCCACCACCTGCCCTCGGAGCTGTCCGGCGGCCAGCAGCAGCGGGTGGCGATCGCGCGCGCCATCGTCACCGAACCCGTCCTGCTGCTCGCCGACGAGCCGACCGGCGCGCTCGACAGCCGCAGCACGGCCGAGGTCCTCGACCTGTTCGACGACGTCAGTGCCGGCGGCCGGACCATCCTCGTCATCACGCACGAGGAGGAGGTCGCCGAGCGGGCGCACCGGGTGATCCGGTTCCGGGACGGCCGGATCGTCAGCGACGAGCGGCGGGCGCCGCGCGGCACCCACGTGGCCGTGGGCGGCGCGGCGTGAACGTCCGGGAGAGCGCGCGGTTCGCCGTCCGCGGCGTCACCGCCAACCCGATGCGGACGGCGCTCACCACACTGGGCATCCTCATCGGGGTCGCGGCGGTCATCGTCCTCGTCGCGGTGGGCAACGGCTCCAGCGCCGCGGTCACGGAGTCCCTGAGCCGGCTCGGCAGCAACACCCTGACGGTGCAGGCGTCCCAGGGCGGGACCGGCGGCCGGGCCGGCGGTTTCGGCGGCTTCCCCGGTTTCGGCGGCGGTGGCCCGGGCGGGGTGAGCAGCGGCACCCAGACCCGGACCGCCGAGCTCACCCTCGACGACGCCGCGGCGATCGCCGACGCGACGCTCGCACCTCACGTGCTGCGTGTCGCGCCGCGGGTCTCGGCCTCCTCGGTGACCGCGACGTACGACGGCGCGACGCACACCGTGAGCTCGTTCCTCGGGACGAGCCCGAGCTACCTGACGATCAACGACGACAGCGTGCAGAAGGGCGAGACCCTCACCGCCGAGGACTGGACCTCACGCCGTCGGGTCGCCCTCGTCGGCTCCAGCGTCGCGGAGGATCTCGTCGGCGGCGACGGCCTCGACGTCGTCGGGAAGACCGTGCAGTTCAACGGGATCGCGTTCACCGTCGTCGGCGTCCTCACCGACAAGGGCAGCACCGGCCCGCAGGACGAGGACGACCGGGTGCTCGCGCCGCTCACCGCGGTGCAGGACACCCTCACCGGGTACGGCTCGCTCTCGGCGATCTCCGTGCAGGCGAAGGACGCCGACTCCGTCGAGACCGCGCAGGCCGAGATCGAGGACGTCCTCAACAGCCGTCACCGCGTCACGAGCGCGACGGCGGACTACTCGGTCCAGAACCCGACCTCCCTGCTCAGCGCGGTGACGTCGACGTCGCAGACGTTCACCGTGCTGCTCGCCTCGGTGGCCGCGATCTCGTTGCTCGTCGGGGGGATCGGCGTCATGAACATCATGCTCGTCACCGTCACCGAGCGGACCCGGGAGATCGGCATCCGCAAGGCGATCGGCGCCCGGCGCGGCGACATCGTCGGCCAGTTCCTCCTCGAGGCAGTGCTGCTCAGCCTGTTCGGCGGCCTCATGGGCGTGCTCGTCGGGCTCGTCGGCAGCCGCTTCGAGATCGTCGGCGTCCAGCCGGTCGTGTCGGCGTCCTCCGTCGTGCTCGCCTTCGGCGTCGCCGTCGGCACCGGCCTGTTCTTCGGGCTCTACCCCGCCAACCGGGCCGCCTCGCTGCGGCCCATCGAAGCCCTCCGCTACGAGTGATCGGACGAGCCATGACGACACGGACCGACGATCCCGACTGGTTCCACGCCCCGGCGCCGGACGACGTGACGGCGCAGACCGTGGGCGACGGTGACGCCGGCGGCGAGAGCGGCGAGGCGGACGGCGCGGCCGCCGCACCCGAGCGGGACGACGACGACCTCCTCGACGCGGACTGGGCGCCCCGGCGCCGCACGAACCGGCTCACCGTCGTCCTCGCCGTCGCGGTCGTCGCGGCGTGCACGTTCACCGCCGGGGCGCTCGTGCAGCGCGAGCTCGGCGGGTCCACCGGCAGCGCGGCCGCGGCCGGCGGGTTGCCGTCGGGCTTCCCCGGCGGTGGCGCGGGCTTCCCGGGTGGCGCGGGCTTCCCCGGTGGCGCGGGCTTCCCCGAGGGGGCGGCCGCCGGGGGAGCGAACCAGGCCGGCCAGGGGACAGGGACGGCGCAGACCACCGGCGGCCCTGGCAGCACCGGTGGGACGGCGGCCACGGCGGCCGGGGCGGCCCCGGTCGTCGTCGGCACGGTGAGGTCCGTCGAGGGCACGACGCTCGTCGTCGAGAACTTCGCCGGCACCCGCGTGACCGTCACCGTCCCGGCGACCGCCACCGTGACCGCACCGGGCCTGGGCGGCGTGACGGCCGGCATGACGGTCTCCGTGGTCGGGACGAAGCGCTCCGCCACAGCGGTGACCGCGACCACTGTGACCGCCCGGAAGGCCTCGTGAACCCTGACGCAGCAACGACTCCCGACGACCGATCCCCACCGACACCCAGCAGGAGAGCTCTCGTGAGCAACGCACCCGCCCGCACCACGACCCGGACCCTTCGCGTCCCCTCCCTGCTCGCCGCGGCCGTGAGCGGGGTCGCCGCGGTCGCCCTCCTCGCCGCCTGCGGCGGCGGCTCGACCGCGACGACGACGGCGGCGGCCGGGTCGACGACGGCGAGCGGCCCGAGGACCGTGACGGCGACGGACGCGGCGGCGGCCCCCGGCCAGGGCGGCGCCGGCGACCGGGGAGCGGACTTCCAGAAGATCCAGCAGTGCCTCGCGGCCGCCGGGATCTCGCTCCCGACGCCGTCCGGCATGCCGTCCGGCGCACCCACCGGCAACGGCACCCCGCCCGCGGGCGGTCCCGGCGGCGGCGTGACTCAGGGCGCCGACGGGAAGTTCACCGCGCCCGACGGCGACGTCATCACCGCCATGCCGACGCCGGGCGCGGACGGCGGCCCTGGTGGCGGCCCCGGCATGGGGCAGCTGTTCGACGACCCGGCGACGAAGGCGGCGCTCGAGGCCTGCGGCATCTCGGTGCCGACGGGCCGGCCGACGGCGGCGCCGACGAGCTGAGCGACGCGGCCTACAGGTAGAGGCCGCCGTCGGGCTCCGCCGGCACCCCGAACGGTCGCGCGTACGGGCCCGCCCCGGGCCCCTGCGGCGCGGCCGGCCCGCCGGCGCCGCCGAGCAGCGAGCGGGTCAGCGCCTCGCGCTCGTCGAGGAGCTCGTCGAGCGCGGTGCCCAGGTCGTCGTCCGTCACCGGGTGGCCGGCCTCGGCGGCGACGAGCACCGAACGGCGGACGAGCTCCTTGAAGAAGGAGGCCGTCATGCCCGCCGTCCGCGCGGCGACCACCTCGAGGACCTCGTCGCCGAACGGCAGGTCACGCCCGTAGAGACCCGCGAGCGCGCGGCGGCCCGCGTCGTCCGGCAGCGGCACCTCGACCGCGAGGTCGACGCGGCCGGGGCGTTGCGCGAGAGCGGGTTCGAGCAGGTCGGCCCGGTTCGTGGTGAGGACGAAGGCGACGTCGGCGTCCCCGCCGAGCCCGTCCATCGCCTCCAGGACGGTGAACAGCAGCGGCTGCGCGTCGGGGGAGAGGTCCCGGCTCTCGGCGACGAGGTCGACGTCCTCGAGCACGACGACAGCGGGTTCGAGCGCCCGCGCCAGCTCGACCGCCTCCCCGACGAACCGCAGGGACGTCCCGGACAGCAGCACCGTCGTCACCCCCTCGAGGTGGCCGAGCAGGTAGCGCACGGTGTGGGTCTTGCCGGTGCCCGGCGGGCCGTAGAGGAGCAGGCCGCGCTTGAGGTGCTGCCCGGCGGCGCGCAGGACGTCGCGGTGCTGCGCCGTCCCGACGACATGCCGCTCGACCCGCTCCAGCGAGCCGGCCGGCAGGACGACGTCCTGCCGGGTCAGCGTGGGGCGCGGGTGGAAGCCGATCCCGCCCACGCTCGGCGTGTACGCGTCGTCGCCGCTGCCGAGGGTGAGGATCTGGCCGCGGAAGACGCTGCGCTCGACGACGAGCCGCCGGACGTCGGCGACGATGTCCTGCGCGACGCCCTCGGCGGCGGCGACCTGGAGGGTCGCCCCGACGCCGCCGAACCGCTCCTCGCCGACGGACTCGAGGACGGCGACCGGGGTGCCGCGGTAGCGGAACAGGTGGACGCCGAACGACACCGCCTCGCGCTGGCTGTGCGGCCCGGTCGGGAGGCTGACCCGCTCGACGGCACCGACGGTGAAGGAGCCCCATCTGCCCGACTCCTCGAGCATGCCGCTGAACGACGAGTGGTGGCGCTGGTCGCCGCCGCCGACCCCGATGACCGTGCCGCCGCCGTGCTCGGAGACGAGCGCCTCGAGCGCGACGTCGAGGTTGACGTGCTGGTGCCGGTCGACGCGGTGGGTGACGACCGGGACCTGGCCCGCCTCCGTGCCGAGGTGCTCGCCCACGGCCCGCGCGAGCGGCGTCCCCGCGCGGCGTCCCTCCCTGACCGCCTCGACGACGTGCTCCAGGTAGTCCGCCACCCCGGCGGCGACGCGCTCGGTCTGCTCGTCCACGGTTCCCCCCACGACGACGCGCTCGACAGGTCGACCTACGACAGGACGTCCTTCGTCGTCAGTCTGGCCCACGCGAGAGCTGTGAAGACAGCGACATACGCGAGCTGGAGCCGGCCGTTGGCGACGAAGGAGTCCCAGACGACCGGCGTCCGCAGCAGGTCGCCGAGGTCCAGCCAGTGGTGGCTGAACAGGTACGGGTGCAGCCAGTCGACCTGGGGGATGCCGCCGAGGATCTGGGACGTCACCGCGAGCGTGACGGTCGCCGCCATCGCCCCGACCGGGATCTCGGTGAGGGTCGAGACGAACAGCCCGATCGCCGACATCCCGAGCATCGAGACGCTCACGTACGCGGCGACGAGCAGCGCCCGCACGAACGACTCGGGCACCGAGACGGCGTCGCCGGAGAGCAGCGTCACCGGCCGCAGGCCGAAGAGCGCACCGCCGACGACGGCCCCGGTGAGGACGACGGTGAGCGTCGCGGCGAAGCAGAACACCGCCGTGGACGCGTACTTCACGGCGAGCAGCCGTGTGCGGCCGGCGGGGGCGAGGAGCAGGTAGCGCAGGGTGCCGAGGTTCGCCTCGCCGGCGATCGTGTCGCCGGCCACGACGCCGATCGCGAGCGGCACGAACAGCGGCACGGAGACGACGAGCGCGGTGACACCGACGAAGAGGCCGTTCTGCGTCACCCGGTCGAGCAGCGGCGGGCCCTCGCCCGGTCGCGGCGCCGAGGACAGCTTCACCGCGACGGCGATGAGGATCGGGACGCCGGCGAGGACGCCGAGGATCGCCTGGGTGCGGCGGCGCCGGAAGAGCGTGAGCACCTCGGAGGCGAAGAGCCCGCCGGTGCGGCCGCGGGGCGGGGCCCCGGGACCGACGGGGTCGGGCCGGTCCTGCGTGGTCGTCGGTCCCGTGTCAGCGGACAACGTCGAAGCCCTCCCCGGTCAGCGCCACGAAGCGGTCCTCGAGGCTGTCGTGCTCGACGGTGAACCCGCGCACCCGGACGCCGCCCGCGACGAGCGCGGCGACGACGTCCTCGGGGGCGGGCGCAGACCCGTTGAGCTGCACCGGGACCGCCGCGACGACGGCGTCCGCGGTGACGTCCGGTGCGCCGAGCCCGAGGCCGGTGAGCACCCGCGCGGCGTCCGCGCCGTCCGGTGTCGTGACCCGCACCCGGGAGCCGCCGGCGCCGCCGAGCTCGTCGAGCGTGCCCTGCGCGACGAGCCGGCCCGCGCTCATGACCCCGATGTGCGAGCAGATCTGCTCGACCTCGGCGAGCAGGTGCGACGACACGAACACCGTCGTGCCGTCGGCGGCGAGCGACCGCACGAGCGAGCGGACCTCGCGGGTGCCCTGCGGGTCGAGCCCGTTCGTCGGCTCGTCGAGCACGAGCAGGTCCCGCGGGCGCAGCAGGGACGCCGCGATGCCGAGCCGCTGCTTCATCCCGAGGGAGTAGGCGCGCACCTTCTTGCCCGCGGCGTTCGAGAGCCCGACCCGGTCGAGCGCCTGTGCCACCCGGGCGTCCCGGCTCCGGCGCGAGGCGCCGGCGTCGGCCGCGTCGAACCGACGCAGGTTCGACGCACCGGACAGGAACGGGTAGAACGCCGGGCCCTCGACGAGCGCGCCGACCCGGGGCAGCACCGCGCGCAGGTCGGTCGGCATGGGGCGGCCGAGCACCTCGACCTCGCCGTCGGTCGCCCCCGCGAGACCCAGCAGCACCCGGATCGTCGTCGTCTTCCCCGAGCCGTTCGGCCCGAGGAAGCCGTAGACGCTGCCGCGCGGGACGACGAGGTCGATCCCGTCGACCGCCGCGTGCCGCCGGAAGCGCTTGGTCAGTGCGCGGGTACGGATCGCGAGGTCGGTCACCCGGTCAGGCTACGTCGGGGGAGGGCGACCTCGGGATTCCCTCGCGCGGGCCCGCACCGAACCTCCATACTCGGCGCACTCGATCATGGGCGCCAGGCCCGGTCGCGCGCGGGACGAGGACGTCGGATGAGGCTCAGGCGCAGTGGTGTCGTCGCAGGACTGGTGGCGGGGGTATCGGCGGTCGCGATCGCGGTGAGCGCGACGTCGGCGTCGGCCGCAGTGGGCGCGTTCAAGGCGCGGGTGCTCATCGGGGCCAAGTGCCTGGACGGCTGGACCCAGACGTCGTCCACCGGCGTGACCCGTGGCGTCATGCGGTGCGAGACGACGGCGACCGGCACCGAGCTGGTCCTCTTCACAGGGAACGGCACCATCTACTCGAAGATCCGCACCGGGGTGAAGGGGATCCCCGTCGCCTTCGCCGACGACGGGACGTCGTACTTCGCGCTGTACGAGCCGGAGAGCGGCAGAGGTGCGGTCATGCTCCTCAAGCGGAACCACACGACCGGCGTACAGACCAAGATCACGATCCGCGCGGCGACTGCGGCGACGGCCGACGACTTCCTCCACAGCGGGGCGCTGCTCGTGTCGGGCGGCAAGTACTGGGTCGCCTACACGGTCAACAACGGCGCGATTCTCTGGGGGAAGACCCTCACCAAGCAGAACCTCGTCCCGTCGCTGCCGGCCACCATGCCCGCCGTCTTCGGATGGCAGCCGTCGCTGGCCCGGACCGGCACGGGGTCGGTCGCCATGGTCATCGCGCAACCGCCGCCGTTCGAGGCGGGCATCATCGTCCGGTACCGGACGAAGGCCGACGGGACGTGGATCCGCTACGTCGTGCGCTCGGGTGGCGGCGGGATCTCGCCGCAGATCAGTTGGTCGTCCGGCGTCACCCGGATCTCCTGGCTCGAGCGGACGGCAACCGGCGACTACAAGGTCGTCTACCAGGACAACGCCACCGGCTCCTGGGTCCGGACCTCGGTGCCCGGTCTGCCCGGCGGCGGATGGCCACGGCTGCGGATGTTCACGAGCGGCGGGAAGCTGACGTTCGTCTACAGCGGACATGCGGTGGGGACGAGGGCGAGCGAGGCCCAGATCGTCGTCACCCAGCGCTCCGGCACGACGTGGTCCACGACGGCGCTGAGCACCTCGTCGTACGGGAACCTGCTCCTCGGCGCAGGCAGTGCGGGCGGCAAGACGATCGTCGTCTTCTACCCGCGGTACGACCCGGACCTCAACCGGGGCGTCTACTCGCGCCGGCAGGCCTGACGGCCCGGTTCAGCGGGCCGCGGCGACGAGCGTCTCCACCGGCACCGCGCCGACGAGCACCCGGCCGTCGTCCGTGACGAGCACGCTGAACAGCGCCGTGCGCAGGGCGCGGCCGCCGTCCACCGGGGTCGTCAGCTGGGTGACGAGCGGGTTCGCGAGGAGCGAGGCGACGTCCGGTGCGCCCGCTGCGGCGGACGGCTTCGCGACGAGGACGGCGGCCCACCCGGAGCCGACGACGCGGACGTCAGGTCGCTGTGCGGCGTCCATGCCTTTCGACATGCCTTTCGACATGCCTTTCGACATGCCTTTCGACGAGCCCTTCGACGAGCCGTCCGGTCGCGCGGCCGGGCCCTTGACCGACGGCAGGTCCGCGGCGCTCGGCAGCGGCACGGTCTTCGTCGTCACGTCGGCACCGTTCGGCGGGGTGAACGCGAACCGGCTCGCGGCCGGGCGGGCGTAGTCGATGTCGGCGAAGCCGCTCTCGAGGACGGCCTCGGACTGCCCGCGGGCGTAGACCTGCACCCGCAGCGGGAGGCCGGTCGCGGCGTCCACGGCGAGGACGGCCCGGTCGACGAGCGTCGCGTCCGTCCTCGGTGCGACGACGAGCGTGTACGCGGCGCGGCCGGCGACGGTCTGCGGCGGGTCGAGGGTGACGGCGGTCGTCGGGTCGAGCCGGGAGACGACGAGGTCGGCGAGCGCCTGCGGGGTCATCGACGCGAGGGCGTCCCCGGGGGTGCCGGTGGCGGGCGTGCGCCCGGCGCCGGCCCGGGCCCTGCCCTGCTCGGCGAGCGCACGGGCGGCGGCCTCGTCGGGCAGCATGTAGTGGGTGCCGCGGGCGGCACCGGTGTCGAAGGTCCACACGTCACGCCCGTCGTGCACGAACGCGACCTCGGCGAACGTGTCGAGGAGCTGGACGCGCTGGCGCTGCGGGCCGTCGAGCCACACGCGCAGCGTCGTCCGGCCGGTGAGGAGCCGGGTGAGGACGGCCTGCGGGTCCGCGCCCGAGCCGCTCGCGGGGTCCCCGCCGTCCCCTCCTGCTGCACCGCCGCCCGTGCCCCCGAGCGAGGGCAGGGCGGGCAGCCCGAGGTCGGCGCGCGTCCGGACGGTCCCGGACAGTGCCTGGACGTCGGACGTCGCGGCCAGCGCGAGCACCTGGGCGGCCGTCCGGGCCGGGACGTCGGGTGCGCCGCCGGCAGCGGCGGACGAGACGACGACCCCGCCGGCGACGACGGCGGTGACGGTTGCGGGGACGAGCCAGCGGGAGAGCCTCACCTCTCGACTGTACGTCCGTTCCGGCGGGACGGACCTCCCGGAGTCGTGGGGGAACTGTGGACGTCCGCGGGCGGTCCCCGATGCCCATTCTGAGCACAGTTGCACACGCTTCGTGTTCGTGACGACACGCCGAGTGAAAAAAGTTCGGGGATCTGCTTGGCAGAAAGGGTCGCCGTCAGTAATCTTCCACTCACAGAACGTTTACCGGGTGGGGTAGGGAAGGCGAGGTCACCCGGGGTCGAGCGCAGCGACCCCGGGTGACCCGCCCAATAGACCACGGTCGGCGGCGACGGCCCCCGACGTTCGCCGCCGACCGTGTCCACCGGTAGCCAGCACGAGAGCAGGGCCCGCCCAGGCGGGCCCTTTTCGTCGTCCGGGCGTTCGTCGTCAAGGCTTCGTCGTCCGACCGTCAGGTGCCGTTGCGCGAGAAGTGCATGTAGTCCTTGAGGGACTTCCAGTTACCGCCCCAGCCCCAGCCCTCCGCGGCGAACGCGCGCGCGGCCGGGCTGCCCCGGGTGATCATCCCGGGCCGGACGTCGGCGCGGTCCCGGTAGGTGCCGGCGAGCTCGGGCAGCGTGATGCCGCCCTTCATGTACGGGTTCATGAAGGGGTTGACGTCGACCGCGAGCCCGTACGCGTGCTGCGACCAGTGCGTCGTCCCGGCCGCGGACCGGCAGTTGAACGACCCGGTCGTGTTGCCGTCGCCGGTCGGCGGCGCGTCACGCTCCTCGGCCGTGGTGACGACCATCCGCTCGATGGGGAACCGGGCCGCGTAGAGCTTCTTGAACACACGGACCATCGCGGGGGCGGCGGCCTTGTTCACGAGCAGCTCGCCGGTGTGGGGCCGGCCGTCGAAGCCGACGAACGAGACCGTCACGTACCGCAGGTCCTCGAGCGTCACCGGGCAGCCCGGACCCCAGGTGGAGCGGGCGACGACCGAGGCCGGCACCGCCGTCACGGTCGAGCGGAAGGTGCCGCCCGCCGGCGGGGGCAGGGTGTCCACGGTGGCGATGTTCCGCGGGTCGAACTCCGGCGGGGTCGGACCCATGACGCCGTAGCCGTCCTTGCGGAGCTTCAGCACCCGGCGGCCGAGCCACGAGGGGGCCGGCGTGGCGCCGCCCGCCGGGACCGGGGTCGTCGCCGCCGGGGTCGCGGGCGTCGTCGTGGGTGCGGGAATGGTGCTCGGGGCGGGCGCCGTCGTCGGTGCCGGGGTCGGCGTGGCGGTCGTCACCGTGCCCGGGGCGGACCCGGCGCCGTCCGGCGCACGCCGCGAGGGTCAGGGCGGCGGCCGTGGCGGCCAGCGCCCTGACC
>NZ_MWLN01000096.1 GCF_002198655.1 Kineosporia sp. A_224 | reverse complement strand
CACAGATGTAGTGCCCCCCAGCCCCCTCAACCCGGACGGAGCCGACGTGACCCTCGACGGACTCGCACAGGAGAAGCTCGACGCCGCACGCCGTGCCGTGGAGGAACTCGGCCACGCCGTGCTGGCCCAAGCGCTCCGGGAAGCCACCGGCGGCACGGGCGACAGCCAGCGCGGCGACAACGTCATCCCACTGCGACGCGCGGCAGGCGGCCGGTGACCGGCGACTGCAGGAACGGTGAGACGCCCATCGAAGGCGACCCCATCGACCTACCCGGGCTCGACATCTGCGACCTCATCGCCGCCGACCCCCGCCGGGTCTTCCGCGTCGCAGCCGACGAGTTCGCCCGGCTCGTGCCGGGCGCCGGACCCGTGGACGCCAAGGGGGGTGCGTGACCCATGGATGAGCCACGGGACCCGCGCAAGTGCACCGCCCGTTCCACCACGACAGGTCGGCCCTGCCAGAAGTGGGCGATCGTCGGGGGCACGGTCTGCGGGACGCACGGTGGTCGTGCCCCCCAGGTACGTGAAGCCGGCCGGCGTCGAGTCGTCGAGGCCCAGGCCCGGGCCTTGGCGGCCCGTCTGATCGACGATCCAAACGCTCCGCCCGTCGGAGACCCGCTGGAGGCCCTCATGCGGCTGGCGGGGCGCCTGGAGGCTGCGGCGGACACCGTCGGTGCCCTCGTGAACGACCTCGGCAGTCTCGTCGGTCGCGGTCCGGGCGGGGGGCAGGTCGTCCGGGCTGAGATCACCGTCTGGACGGTTCTCCTCGGTGAACTCCGGCAGACCCTGACGGCCCTCGCCAAGCTCGACCTGGACGAGCGTCTCGGGAAGATCAGCGCCGCCCAGGGCGAACAGGTCGCTGCCGCGTTCCGGGACCTGGTCGACGCGCTCTGCACCACTGTCGGGGGTGACGCGCAGACGCGGCAGGCCGCGCACGTCGTCGCCGTCGAGGTGCTCACCGGCCTTCGGGACGGGCGGTACGCGGCATGACCGACGTCGGACCCACGTGGCTTCACGAACTCATCCCCGGCGGCGACGACCGGGCCCGGCACCTCGGTGGCCGGCTGCTCGACGTGACCGCGGCCGTCGCCCTGGCCGACAACGACGACGAGGCCACGGCGTTGTCCGGGCTCGTCGACTGGGGTGCCGCCGCCCACGTCGGGGAGGTCACGGCCGTGGCGACGACGTTGCTCGGCGTGGCCGTTCTCCGGCTCGCCGCCGCCACAGACCTGACCGTCGGTCAGGTCATCAGCGAACTCCGGGCCGTCGCCGACGGCGGCCTGGTCCACCTGCTCGACGACACCCAGAACGAAGGGATCCAACCATGACCCGCCACCACCACTCGGAGGCACCACTGACCCCGGCCGAGCTGCTCGCTGAAGCGGCTCGCCGACAGGTCACCCTCGACGCGCGTCCCGGCGATCCCGGCCTGGAGGCCGCACTGCGGGCCGACATTGCGGCATTCAAAAGCGCCGCCTTGAACTCGGGCCCGATGATCCTGCCCACGGCGGAGGAGATCCGGGCCGAGGCCCGCGAGTGGCGACAGCGAGCCGTGGAAAGCACGGACCCGGTGGTGATCGCCGGCTACAGGAACCGCGCGAACACGGCCGAGGCGCTTGCCGACCGGATCATGGAGTTGGACCCGGCCGGGTTGCGTGACGTCGCGCGGCGCCTGCGCGAGGAAGCGGCGCTGCTGCCGCTGTCGGCCCGTCAGGGCAAGCTCCGGCAGGCCGTTGGCCTGGAGCGTGAGGCGGACCGGATCGACCGGCAGGGCGCGAAGGCGGCAGCCGTCGACTCGCCCCCGCCGGCGCGAGCACCCGAGCACCTCACCAAGGCGATCTCGGCCGAGATCGTCAAGGCCACGGGCGGTCTCATCGCGGAGGCTCGGGCAGATCAGGCTGACGCGGCTCGTCGGCTGGACCGCATCGAGGACGTTCTGCGGCGGGCGGGGCTGTGAGCAACTACCCCGGCGCCGTCGACATCTTCGCGGAGAAGACCAACTGGTCCGGTGACCCGAACGCGGCACCAGCCACCGCGAGGATCACCGCCGCCGACGTCAACAACGTCCAAGACGCCATCCTCGCCGTCCAGGACACCCTCGGCGTCAACCCGCAGGGCAGCCACACGGACGTCGCCGCGCGACTCGCGGCACTCACCGCCCCCGACTGGACGACAGGCGTCGTCTACGTCGTCGGTCAGCTCGCCGCGAACGCCGGCACCCTCTACCGGTGCACGACCGCGCACACCGCTGGCGTCACGTTCGACGCGTCGAAGTTCACCGCCATCGGCGGCGGTGGTGGCGGGGCCGTGTCGTCGGTCGTCGGGCAGACCGGTGCCGTCACCGGCACGCAGATCCTCGCCGACAGCACGGTCGCTGCCGCCCTCGCGGGGAAGGCGCCCACCACGCGGGCCATCACTGCAGGGACAGGCCTCACGGGTGGCGGGGACCTGTCCGCTGACCGGTCCCTGGCCGTCACCTACGGCACCACTGCGGGGACCGCCGCGCAGGGCGACGACACCCGCATCACGGGCGCCGCACAGAAGACCGCGAACCTGTCCGACCTCGCGTCCGCGTCCACTGCGCGGACGAACCTCGGCCTCGGGTCCGCCGCCACGATGACGCCAGCCACCATCGCCGCGGACTCGGCCCTGACGAGCACGTATGCAGCGCTCTCCGCGGTCACGAACGGGTTCGACACCGGGTTCGACGTCATCATCGCGGCCGGCCAGTCGAACATGTGGGGCCAGACCGGGGCGACGCCGAACGCGTCGGAGGACCCGACCGACGCCCGCGTCTGGCAGTACGCGCAGTCGGGCACCTACAGCGGAAAGGTCATCGCCGCCGCCGACCCCCTCGCGATGCCCCTCACATCCGGGTCGCCCCCGGCGGGGATGGGCCCGTCGCTGGTCTTCGCCCGGTGGTACGCGGCGTCGATCCCGTCAAACCGGCGCGTCCTCATCGTCCCCGTCGCGGTCGGCGCGACGACCATCCAGACGAACTGGGACCCGGCCGGGTCGGGCAACCTCTACACGGGCGCGATCACGACCGTCCAGGCCGCGCTCACGGCGGCCGGATCGAACGCCCGCGTCGCGGGGATCCTGTGGCTGCAGGGCGAGTCGGACGCCATCGCCTCCTACTCGGGCGCGAACTACCAGGCCAAGCTCGATGCCCTGATCTATGGGTGGCGGACGGCGTTCGGTTCCGCGACGACCCCGTTCGTCGTCGCGGGCATGGTCCCCGAGTTCACCACGGGGACCGCTGCGGCGATCCGGGCCGTGCACGTCGACACCCCGAACCGGGTTCCCTACACCGGCTTCGTGGGGGGCCCGGCCTCGTCGAACCTCGGTGACAACCTGCACTACATGGCGGCTGCGCAACGGACCCTCGGGCGCGGCATGTTCACGGCCTACCGGTCCGCCCTGACGAACGACCTCACCCCGGCCGTGCCAGACGCACCGGCGGGCCTCACAGCGTCTTCGGGCAACGGGCAGGCTGCCCTCTCGTGGACCGCACCGACAAGCGTCGGCTCCGCCGTCAGCGACTACGTGGTCGAGTTCAAGACGTCCGCCGGATCCACCTGGACGACCTTCGCGGACGGCACGAGCACCTCAACGGCAGCGACCGTGACGGGCCTGACGAACGGCACCCCCTACGACTTCCGGGTGGCCGCGACGAACGCGACCGGGACGAGCGTCCCGTCGAGCACGGCGAGCACGACCCCCTCGACGTCGATCGTGCTCGACACGTTCACCGGGACGAACGGGACGGCGCTCGCCTCACACACGCCCGACGCGGGCGGCACCTGGACGCTCAAGGGCGGCGCTGGCGCCATCGCACTGAACGGATCCGGGAAAGCCGTCACCTCCGGTCTCGGCGCGACCAAGACCACCTGGTACAACGCGAGGACGCCCGGGTCCGCGAACTACTCGGCATCCCTCAAGATCACCCCTACCAGCACGACCGACAACGAGGTCGGGCCGATGGTCCGGGTCGACACGGCCGCGGACACGATGCTGGTCGGCTGCCACTTCTTCAGCAGCCCAAACTCGCCGTTCGGAATCATCCAGGTCAACGCCGGCACGACGTCGATCCTCGGGCAGACCTCGAGCGTCACGCTGTCCACCAGCGAGACGTACACGCTCACGCTCGCGGCCACTGGCACCACCGTGACCCTGACCGTCCAGCGCGCAAGCGACAGCCAGTACCTCACCAGCGGGGGCACCTGGCAGGCCGGGGCGACGGTGGCGGTGAGCGCCACGACCGCGGTCACGGCCACGGGCCGCGCCGGCATCTTTGCGGCCATCTCCGGCGCGAACGGGACGCTGATCGACGACTACGTCGCGACCTGACGGGTCACCAGCCTGACGGGTCAGGGTGCCGGGCTCCGAAAGGCGGATGCCGCAGTGGCGGCACTGCATCCGCGGCTCGAAAGCGCGCAGGACGGCGAACGGACGTGCGCAGCGCGTCCCCTGCCGCGACAACCCCCGTGAAGGCGGCAGGGGGGCCGTCGGCGTGCTGGTCAGGACGTCTGCACGGACTCGTTCAGGAACTTGTCGAGGTCCGAGCGGCGGAACCGGACCGCAGAGCCACGCCCCGGGCCGTACTTCACCTTCGGCAGGCGCCCCTTCGCCACCCACCGGTCCAGCGTCGGGGGCGTGATGCCACCGAGGTACTCGCATGCGGCGGCCTTCGTCAGTAGGGGATCAGGGTTCGGTGTCGCGCGTTTGCCTGGCTTGGCGTCACGAGGTTGATCGGACACGGTGAAGTCTCCTTTTCGTCGGTGGATCGCCTACGGGATGTAGGCCGGACAAGAAGCGAGGCCCGCCCCAGAGCCTGGGACGGGCCTCGCTGCGTTCGTTGCTGATCATGTGGTTATGACCTGGTCGACGGTGAGGTACCTGTACACCGTCGACCGACCGATCTTGAGCTCGGCGGCGATTTCCGCGACGGTGTGAGCCCGCCGGCCATCGGGGCCGGTCTCGGCATACATCTGCCGGGCCAACTGCGCCTGCCGTGGCTTGAGGGCCGGCTTGCGGCCCCCCCGCTTCCCTCTCGCACGGGCGGCGTCAAGACCGGCTCGGGTGCGTTCCACGATGAGCGTCCGTTCGTACTGCGCAACGGCTCCGAGGACGCTGTACAAGAGTTGTCCGCCCGGCGTCCGGGTGTCGACGCCCATCGTGGTGATGACGAGCGACACGCCCCGCTGCCCCAGGTCGTCAGCGATTGCCAGAAGGTGCTGCAGGCTGCGTCCGAGGCGGTCAAGCTTCCACACGACCAAGGTGTCGCCCTGCCTCAGGTAGTCGAGGCAGGCAGTCAGTTGCGGACGGTCGACCCGGGTGCCGCTGGCGTGGTCTTCGAAGACGCGTTCACAGCCCGCGAGCTTCAGCGCGTCGACCTGCAGGGCGGTGTCCTGATCTCCAGTCGACACCCGGGCGTATCCGATCACTGCCATAGCCTTAGGGTGTCTCATAACTCATCTACACGTCAAGCAATCCGACATTGATTTGCGACACGAGTTGTGGGACACAATCCCAGGCATAGCGGATGGTCGGTCTCGGGGTGTCCCGCAAGCGTTGGTTATCCGACAGGGCCAGGGGAGCCGGATCGCCATGGCGGCGGAGGCTTAACGAGACTGTGATGCGGGGCGCGATCATCGCTCGTGGCGCCGGTGTCCGGTTCCGCCGCTCCGACCTCGACAAGTTGCTCACAGAGTGCCGAACGACTGACGGCCACCGCGAACGCGCGTTGGCGCGCAGCGGGCGTCTGGCCAAGGGCTGACCCGAACGGTGCGGCCGGCCGCTCCCGACCTACTGGCTTAAGACTTCGACAGTCGCCACAGTTCCAATGAACGCCCCCTCCAAGCGTCGCAAGAGGGCCTTGTCGGACGGTGCTCGTCCGGGCAGCTCAGCGACGGCCGTGCGCCAAGCCTCTGCCTGCGCTCGCAGGTCGTCGAGGTCGATGCGGAACAGGTCTGGTGCGGTCATGCGCCAAGTGTGACGCAGGGGCGTCATACCCCCTAGGGGTACACGCTCCGCCGCGCGGCGTCGGCGTCAACCCGCGACCCCCGCGGCAGACGGACATGCCTCACGCCCCCGGTATTCTGTCGCCTTGAGTCCCATGAGCGAAGCGTAGGTGGTGTGCCCAGCGTCGCTAGGTCTCGTCAAGGGCTGGTCGTCGACCCGACGAACGGTGTCGCGACCGCACCGGCCAGCACCATCACCCAGAACGCGGCCCATGGCAGCACGGTGACGTAGCCGAGGATGAGACCGGTCACTGCCATGCCGTGCCCGGCCTTGGCCCCGGTGCCCGTCTCCCGGATCGCCACGTGCCCGAGGATCACGGCGACGATCCCAAGCAGTCCGCAGGAGAAGAAGCTCCCGATGCCGCAGATCATTGAGGCAGTGGCCTGTCCCGAGGTGGGGACGACGGCCACGACCGGGTAGTAGTGCGCCGGTGGTCCGGGCCGCTGCTGACCGTAGGGCGGCATAGTCATTGGGGGCTCCCCGTTCTAGTGCGTCGCGACGAGCCCCCGCTCTCTGAAGCGGCAGACGCTAGTCGCGCCGGCGCGGGGGCGACGGGTGTCCGGGTAGCCCGAACGGCGGGGATCGATAACGCGGCGCCGCGCGACTGTCGAGGCGACCGTCGTCCACCTACGCCCTGGCGCGGAGTGTGTACAACTTCAGCGCTCGGTTGATGAGCTGGAGTGGCGGCATGAGTCCCGTCATCAACTGGTCGGAACTCAGCGTCGTCTGCACTGTCACCGTCGCCTCGGTCTCGGCCACCGTGTCGTAGGCGATGAAGGTCGGCCACATGCGTGCGTGCGCCTTGCCGCTGCCGCGCCGCCACAGGTGCATGCCGCCGTAGACCAGCATCGGCTGGCCGGGGAACGCCTCAGTGAGTGCCTCCCGGATCATGACGGTCGCGCTGATGGCGCTGCGTCGCGGCGACACCGTGAAGCCACGGCGGTCCAACTCTCGGCGAGCTGCGTCCACCGCCGCCGCGACCTGCGCCATCCGGTCCCGAGCCAAGTCGTGAACAGGGGCGTCGGCGGGATACGCCTCGGCGGTCGTCAGATCGCGGGCGGTTCCGTCCGAGTCCGAGAGGTCATCCGCAGCGATCCGCAGGCCGCGGATCACGCGGGTGTCGCTGTCGTCGGGGCCGAGAAGCCAGCACGCTTCCGCTGCGCCGATAAGCGCCGTCCGCAGCGTCGTCTCAATGGCGGACGGGTAGAGCGCCAGGGCATCGACGAGCGTGGAGCGGACCATCAACTGATGCTCGATCGAACTCAGGATCGAGGTGGTGGCGTAGGCACTCACCGGTCCTGTCGGCCACGCTTCGCCGTCAACGGCGAGGGCACTGCCCGGCTCAACCGAGGGCAACCCCTCCAGCACACCCTTCAGGCTCTCGATCGCCCCGAGGATCTTCACCACCTCGGGGCCCAGGGTCGTCACGGCGTCAGGCCCATTGCCTTGGCGATCGCTACTCCGAGGACGTTCGTCGCGGTGTCGAGCGTGCCTCTGCTGAGCACCTCGATCGCGGTCCGCAGGCGGCTCCGGGTCGGCTCGTCTGGCGCCTCGTCGGCTGCGGCGGCCAGTTCGTCGAGCACCCTGCGGGCCAAGGTGTCGGCTGTCGGCCACTCACCGACCTCGCGCATCCCGCGCTCCGTCAGTGCACTGACGATGGCGTAGCCGACGCCGTCGTCGCCCTCCAGGTAGCCGCCGCGGAGGAGGCGGAGGCCGGCGCGAACCCGCTCCTCGGGGTCGTCGACCCCCGGCACCTCGACTGCATGAACGATGACGGTCGGTGTCTCGTCGAGGGCAGCGGCGACCGCGAGGAGCAGGGGCCGGTCCGTGGTGAACCAACGATCGGGGCGGAGCGCGGTGGAGGTGGTGGTCATGTGGCGCACCGTAGTAGGCGGCACGGACAACGAGGTTTGGGTGATTCGGCGGTAGCCGTTCGTCGGCTCTACGGGGGGTCGCGACCTTTCGGTGCGGCACCAGCATCGAGCTGGCCGGCTGGGCACCAACAATGCGACGGCCCCGGCCTCCTAAGAGGCGGGGCCGTCGCATTGTTGTTCTCCTTGCGCAGGCGGGCTCTAGGCAGCCAACAGATGAGGCCGCTCTCCCGCCTTCGATCCGCGCACGCAGCCCACCTGCACCGCGGTGACGTTGACGCAAGAAGGTCAGTCCTCTGCCGGCGGCATGCCGTAGACGTATTCCTCGATGTCGTCCAGGTTGAACGCCAGGCGCCCCATAGCCACGCCGGCCACGATCACGTTCGTTGCCGCGTCGGTGAGGGCGTAGCAGCCGAAATCCAGCGCCCGCGAGTCTCGTGCCCGCGACTTCATCACCTTGAGCCCCTGGCGGGCGGCGGCGCGACGGACCTTGTTCTCCCTGACCTTATCGACGGCGGCGTCGTTCGTTTCCGACGCCGCGGCCGTCGTCGCGCGACTCCGGGCGGCCCGCCATTCCTCGATTACCGCACGCTGCGCGTCGGACAGTTCGACCTTTGTCAGGGTCTCGTCCCAGTGACGTGCCGGCGTCCTCTGAAGCATGGCGATAACGCCGTTAACCATGATCTGCTCAGGAAGTGTCATGCCGGAAAGCATACTTGAAGTGATGCGGGAAGACAAGCCACTAGTGATGCGGGAAGGCATGCTAAGAGCAGGGAGTGCTAGCAGCAGAGGACTGAGCGGCGGGACGGACAACCCGCGGCCCGCCGGCTGACGGGTCGCAAGGAGGCGGCTCGGGGGCCTTCGCACTCTTCGCGCTCTTCGCGGCCACGGGTCTGCGCAGGTCAGGGGCTGCCTCAACTGCGTAGGCAGTTCAGCCGTGTCCCTTCGCACCGCCACGGGCCCCTTCGTTGCGGATGGACCGCGAAGGCCTACCCGTCGAGGGGCGAAGCCTCTGGGCGGGCTGGCTTCGCGGAGTTGATGCAGGTCAGGAGGTCATCCGAAGTGCGCGAAGGGTGCGAAGGCTCCGATGCCTGCGTGATCTGGCTGTCGGCAATCGTCCACACGGTGCGCCGCGTCCTTGGGTGCTTCATGTCGTCGACGACCAGCCCGGCTGCGGACCGGAGTGCCGGCGCGACTCGTCGGAGGGCGGCGCTGACACCTGCAGGATCAGTGGGCCACTTTCTGGGACGCGGCTCCGGCACCGGCAGGAGGCCCAGCAGCGTGCCACCATCACCGCTCCATTCGGCCGGGGACATGCTGCGGATCAGCGTCACGACCGCGTCGGCGAAGGGGTCGGACTCGACGACGATTGATGCCAGGTCGCTGGTCTGCCTGAGGTAGTCATCGAGCCCTGACGTTCCCGCGACTGTGTCGACGGCCGCCAGAACCCGGGCGAAGTCGGCCATGCGGGGCATGGCTGGGAGGACGACGCGCGGGAGTTCGTCGAGAACCCGGGCCGCGAGGTCGAGCAGAGCGCCGAGGACCGCGGCCCGTTCGTCATCGTCCATGTGTACGGCGCCGTCAGGGCGTCGCTCTGTGTCGGGGATGCGGTGGAGGTTGACCGCGACCATCCGGTCCGCGAGGTCGCCACGGAGGGCGCCCAGATCGATGCCGTTGGCGACGACGCGACGGAACGTCAGCACGGACACGTCGTCGTTGGAGTAGAGGGCGCGCCGGACGAGGCCGTCGCCGGTCACTGCCCGGCACAGGGCGTCGGAGAGCCACGGCTGCAGCCCGGAGAGGTTGTCCAGGCCGACCACCCACGATGCGGCGGCGGCGACGGACCAGCCCTCGACGTCTGAGGGCGCGGTGCGCAGCGGCGCCGGGCCCGGGTCGAGGACGTTGACGAGTAGCCGGGTCGCTGACGACTTGCCGGTGCCCTGCTCGCCCATGAGCAGGAGCAGCGGGTGCGGGAGGTCGGGCATGAGGGCGGTCACGAGCCACGCGAGGACGAGTGGCCAGTCCTCGTCAGGGACGTTCAGCCGTGACCGGAGTGGGGTCAGGGTGCCGCCTCGCACGGGGTTGGGCAGCGGTCCGGTGAGCGCGGTCCGGCGGAACAGCACTGGGGACCTGTCGACGATGTCCCAGCCGGCCGCGGTGATCGTGACGGCGTGCCCGTCGGCGCGGCCCAGGTCGAGCGCCAGTCCGTCACCGTGGGCGGCGGCACGCAGCGCGAGGGGACGCGGGTCTGTTTCTGCCGCCTCGCCCTCCAGTGCCATGAGCGCGTCCGCGAGGGCCGATGACGACGGGACGGCCCCGCCATGGGCGCGGGCGTACTCGCGGGCGAGCTCTGCGCGCAGGCCGGTCCGCCCAGACCGGAGCATCCGCACCACCTGCGGGCCCACGCGGGGGACGGCGAACGGGGAGCCGTCCTCGCTGACGCACAGCGTGTACCTGGCCAGTGCCAGGGCCCGGAGTTGGCTTGCCTGGCTCGGTCCACGCCCGCCGCGTCCGGTGTCCTCCGGCGCGGCTGCAGCGCCTTCCGCGCCTTCCGCGTCGGTCGTGTCCGTCGCCTCGCGGTGGGCGTCGTCCGGAGCCGACAGGTCGACCTCCAGGTCGGTCAGGTCGAGGGGGTCGGCGTACCGGGTGACGTCCGGGACCCTGGCCGCCGGTGGGCGCGGCGTGGTCGCGGTCACCGGTGGGCCCTCGGTCGTGCCTGGCCGGCTCGGAGCCCGGACCTGATGGTCCGCAGCGTGACGGCGTGCCCGTCGTCGGCGAGCAGCCCGCACGTGTCGGCGGCAGCCATGAGCGCGGTCCGGACGTCGTCGTCGGAGAGTAGGCCGGCTGCGACGAGCTGCCCCGCCTTGAATGCGGCCCGGTTGAGGGCGTGGTTGCGTCCACCGGTGGTGGTGCCGGCGACGCTCGCGGCCTCGGCGGCCAGGGCAGCGAGCCCGTAGCGGTCCGAGCCGGACGGCAGTTGCCGGGGCTCGAGATTTGGGCGGGCATCGACGGGACGTAGCAGCCGCACGAACCAGCGGGGCGGGGCGGCGATCGGCGCCGCGGGGTCCAGCCATCGGTACGGCGTTGCGGTGTCAGGGTGCGTCGAGGGCGGAAGGACCATGTACCCGCTTACCTTCACGTCCACGCCCGGGGTGCGGGCTCCGGTGACCGGCCCCGGAGGGCGCCGCAGGTAAAGGTGTCGGCCGCCGTCCCCGCGGCCGGTGATGACCGTCAACGTGTCCGGGAGCGGCCCGTGGGTGCGCTGGAGCCGGCCGATCGTGGCGTCGCCACCGTTGCGGGGGTCGATGTCCAGGACGAGCAGTCCGCCGGGGATGGCGCCGCCGATGTTGGCGCCGGGTGCCGCCGACCACCATGCGCGGATCTGTTCCGGGTCGCAGGTTGCGTCGTGGAACCCGCGCCGGGTGCGCGGAGCCTTGCCCGTCAGCGGGAACACCGCCCACCCCGCGCCGACCAGGTCGAGTGCGGCGGCGAGCATCCCTGTCGGGTGGTCGGTCGCCGGGGCTAACGTGCTCACGAGGGTGTTCCCTTCGGGGTGATGGTGTCGCCCAGCCGTTCGCGGGCGGGCAAGAGACCGGGGCGGCGTCAGCGGGCCGCGCGGCCTCGGGTCCAGAGCCAGAACCGTCGGCCGGTCCGGAGGCGCCGGGCCGTCCCCTTGCAGCGCGGGCAGGCCCGGAAGGCCTTGCCCGACGGGGACCGCCGCTTCCCGGTCCCGTCGCATCGACCGCACGCCGCGAACGGCCAGACCGCGCAGGCCAGCGCGTAGCCACCGAGCCACGCGGCGGCGAGGGCCACGAGCAGCAGGGAGCGCATCACCGGAGGCTCCGGTCCGCTGCGTTCGACGCGAGGCCGCGACGGCGTCGCCATCCGGCCACAGAGGCTCGGTTGACGCCGTGGACAGCGGCGATCTGTGTGTCGGTGAGACCCGCGGCGTAGTCGGCGGCGTACCGGTCTGTGCGGGGCGGTCCACCCTTGCGAGGGCCGGTCACTGGGGGCAGGCCACGCCGGTTGCGCCACCCGGAGACAGCGAGGCGGGTCACGCCGTGACGTTCAGCGATCTCCCGGTCGTTCAGGCCCGCCTCATAGTCGGCGCGGTACCGGTCCGCGGTGCTGACCACGTGCGATGGGAGCCCCCGCCTGCGACGCCACTGGAAGACGGCTCCGGAGCTGACGCCGCACGCCCTGGCGATCTCCATGTCGTTGAGTCCTGCGAGGTACTGAGGCATGTACCGTCCGCCGCCGTCCGTGCCGGTCATCGTTCGCTCCCTGTTGTTGGGGGTGGCTAGCAGGTCCGAGGACCGGGCCTGCTGGTCGCGCGGCGCGGGTGATCCCCGCTCGACTCCCGCGCCCGCTAGCGGCGCTACACCGCAGGTCAGGTGCGGGATCGGGGCGCTAGCGGCGCTGCTAGCGCTAGCGGGTGGGGTGCTAGTGGCGGTCACGACTCGTCGCCGGTGTCGGGGGCGTCGTCGAGGGCGCGACGCTCGGTCGGGGCGGGGAGCTCGGTGCGGTCGCCGAGGGCGTCCAGGACGGCGGCTCGGGTGATGCCCCGGCGGTTGGTGCGCTCGCCGTCGATGGTCTTCTGCATCTGCCGGGTGGTGATCCCGAACGGCTTCAGAGCCGCCGCGAGGTTGTCGGGTGTCCACCCGTCGTAGGCCGAGTGCGCGAGTGCGAGGCGGTCGACGATCTCGCTGGACCACAGCCGGTCCTCATCGAGCGGCCAGACGCCGAGGACGTCGATGAGGACCTGGTCGCGGTCCACGGGCGGTGCCGGCATCTCGCCGGTGGCCATGCCGGTCAGAAGCCCGGCGCCCTCGCGCAGGGCGCGGGCGCGTTCGATGACCCGGGCGACCGCGGGGCCGTCCGCGAGGAAAGTTCGGACGGTCACGGCTTCCTCGACGGCGCCGGAGTCGTCGGCGCCGAGCAGCCACCCGGTGCCCTTGTGGCCGCGCTGGAACCGGGAGGCGTCGTAGCCAGCCGAGTAGGCACCCGCGCCGAGGACGTTGTCGGAGGTCTGCCAGGTCATGCACTTGAGCGCGAACCTGGTCCCGATGACGTCCCGCAGGCGGGTCGGGATGGCTACCGCGTCCGGCTTCTGGGTGGCGAGGACGACAATGATTCCGACGGCCGGGCCGACCTTGGCCAGGTCGATGAGGTGCTCGACGATCTCGGCGCCCATAGAGGCGTGCTCGCTGAACCGCTGGAACTCGTCGATGGCCACCACGACCGGGTGCAGGCCGAGACCGCGGCGGTTCGCCACCTCCCGGGTGACCTTGGAGTCCGGTACGGCGTTCGGGGGCAGGGCCGCCAGTGCGTCGTACCGGCGGTCCATGTCCGCTCGGAGCGCCCGTAGGTCGTCCAGCAGTGCGGTCACCGTGTCGTCGCGGGCACCGAACCCGATCCGGTGCGCGACCGCCTCGAATGCCCTCCAGTCCTGCCCGCCCTTGCCGTCGTAGACGTGGAGCTCGGCGGTCGGGTCGAGGGCGGCGGCCAGGATCGGCAGCCGGGCGGCGAACGTCTTGCCCATCCGCGGGATGGCACCGACCACGAGGGACGTGAACATGAGCTGCATGGAGGTGACCCGCCCGCGGGGGTCCTGCCCGAACGGGAACGGCGCGAACAGGTCGACGGCGCCGCGCTGCGCCAGCGGCCAAGTCCCGGAGGGCTTGCCGAACGGGTCCTCATCGGCGACCCACAGTGCCAGCCGGCGGGCGGACCCGGTGGTGCCGCGGACACGCTCGGGCCAGACCATCGACTCGTCGAGGTCCAAGCCAGCGGCGATGGCGTCGCGCTTGCGGATCGCCTGATCCGCGGTCGTGGAGTAGGGCAGGTCCAGGACCGCCCGCCAGCCCGCGCCGTCACGGACGATCGGCAGCGGGAACGTGATCGGGTCCTTCTCGCTCGCGAGCTTGGCGGCCATGAAGGCGCGCTCGACCACCCCGGCGGTGAGCCGGCGGGCCCTCGGCACGATCGCCGCGGCGTCGGTCAGCGGCCGGTCGTGGCTGGTCCCGATGACCGCCAGGACGACCATGGCCACCGCCACCGTGACCGCCTGGACCCACCAGGGAGCCGCATACCGGACCGCCACGCCCCCGGCCACCACGAGGACGGCCAGGACGGTCGCGACCACCCCACGGACCCGTACCCGGGCGTTGCGTTCACGGACCAGCGCCAGGTACGCCTTCGGGTCGTTGCGGTTGACCGCGTCGTGGCGCAGCGGGCGGGCCTCGGCGTCGAACACCCACCGCCACGTCGAGGCCACTGCCCGCCCCGCCCCGCGCGGCGTGCGGGCCATCACCCGGACGCCGTACACGGGAAACCTGACGGCGTGGAACCGGGCCTTGTGCCACGTGTACCGGGCGAGGAATCGGGCGGCCTCGCGGCGCTGCCCGTTGTCGACGACCCAGGCGGGCAGCACCGGCCGCACGTCGGCCTGCTGGACGTCCACGAGCCAACCGGTCACGGTGCGCCGCTCGACCCCGCGGCGGCCCGGGACGGTGGGCACCTCGACGGCGTCCACGGGCACGATGACGCCGGACTCGACGTCCAGTCGCAGGTCGGTCTCGTCGTCGCTGTCGGGCAGGTCGATCGCCCACCCGTCCGGCTCGTCGGCGCCGGCGGCGAGGGACGCCCGGCCCTGACCTGCCGTCGGGGGTGCGGTCGGGTCGGTGATGACGTCGGGGATCTCGTCGAGCTCGGGCAGGTCGTCCGGGTCAGGGACGGACCGCAGGATCCGCCGGTCCGGGTTGCTGGTCATGGGTGGCTCTCCCTGAGTCGGGGACGAAGGCGCCGGGTGCTGTGCGGTGCGGGTGCCTCGCCCCGGAGGCGGTTGCGTCGCGATCCGGGGCGAGGCGTTCGCGGGCGGTCAACAGACCGCGTCCGGAACCGGTCATGACCGCTCGGTGGGGGTGCGGTCAGACCTCACGGAATGGGGGTCAGGCGGACAGGTCCAAGTCCCTGACCGCGCTCAGCAACGCCTGAGCGCGAGCGGTCGAGCAGGTGTGCCCGCGGTCCCGGACACCGGACTGCAGCGCGGCCCTGGTCAACCGCTGACCGATCCTGTGCAGGTCGGCGGCGACGGCCTGACCGACCACGAGCAGGTCAGACACGTCGACCGCCGCCTCAGGCACGTCCTCGGCGGACCGTCCCCGGGCAGGCACCTGACCGGGCACGACCGGGGACTTGACCGCGGAGGGCCTGACCGCCTGCGGTGCCGTGACCGCGCCCTGACCGGTGGCCGCGGTCACGGGTGACCGGTCACGCTTGGCCCGCTGACCGCCCGTCTGACCGGTCACCTGGCCGGCCGGACCAGTTGGTCGCATCTCGATGAGCCCGGCCGCAGAGATCGATGCCCACGCCGGCCACGCCGCCACGACGTACCCCCAAGTGGTCGCCTCGGCGGTGGCGAGGTTCGCGGCCAGCGTGAACACCGCGGCGGACCCGCCGACCACCCACGCCCACGCCGTCGGCTCCCCGGTGCGCTTCGCACGGCGGATCTTCAGGACGGCGAGTGTGACGGACACCTCGGGCATGAGGGCGATCGCCCACGCCAACCAGCCAGGCTGGCCGTGGGTCGCCACGACCGTCCGGACGTGGTCGAAAGATCCGACGAATGCGACCACCGCGAGGATGACCGCGGCCACGGTCAACGGGTCCTTGCGCCCACCGCCGGGAGCGGACACGGTGGCGGCCCCGCTCACTGCGGGCCTGCTTTCGCATCCAGCCAGAACGCCGCGTAGGCGGTCCCTGTCCCGACGGTGACCATGACGACGGGGCCGCCGGCGAACCACCCGACGACCGCGGCCGCGGCGATGACGCCGAGCACCGCGACGATCCACAGCATCTCGACCGCGGACACCGGGACTGCCATCACGCCGTCGAAGTCCCCGGGGACCGACAGGTCGGCCCCGTCGGTGCCGTGCTCACTCGTCGCGCCCCCGGACTGGAGGTCCTCGGTTGCGCCGGGCAAGTGCGGGGTGCAGTCCTGGCACACCACGAAGGGGATCGCGTCGCCGCCCGTCACCGTCGTGATCCCGGGCCGAACCCGGCACGACTCGCAGGCGACCGCCGGGGACTCAACCACCGTTAGGGCGCTCACCGCGCACCCCCGGTCGGCTCGTCCATGGTCGGCTCCTCTTCAGGTGGCTGGACAGCGTCCAGGTTCACGACGAGGACGACATGAGCCCCGCGCCCGGTCGGGATCGGCCGGTACGTCGCGGTCGCGACCCGGCGTCCCCGGCTGGTTGAGGTCACCTCCGCGGACAGGTACGACACCCACTCCTGCCACGCCGCGAGCGCCTCTCCCTCGGTGAAGAGGTACGTCGGCACCTCGCCGATCAGGTCGCCGAACCGGGTCACCTGCCACTCCATCGGCGGCAGGTCCTCGCCCGCGGCGCCCTTCAGGAGGTCCCCTAGAACGGCGGCCCCCTCCCGCTGCCACGACCGCTGGGACACGCGGTCGGACCGCGTCAGCCCGCTCACTGGAGGACCCCCAACATCACGGCCGCGACCGCGAGCGGGGCGATCAGGTAGGGCGACCATCCGGTGACGGCCTCGACGCCGGCGGCGATGCCGAGGACCCCCACCGCCAGCGCGCCGGTCAGGGCGTGACGGCGCAGCGCCGTCGTCCTGGTTGTCGCGGTCGTGACCCTCGGGGTGCTCACCGGGCCATCCCCGCGAGATCGGGGAGGCCCGTGGTCGCCGGCGTAGCCGACATCCCGAGCGCGTTCAGGTTCGACAGGAGCGCGGCGACCGCGGCGACGTCCTCGGCGGACATGACAATGTCCGCCGGGATGTCCGTCAGCACCTGGGGCCCGGTCTCGCTCGCCCACAGGTACGCGCTGGCGTGCGCCCCCGACGAGAGCGTGACGGTCTCCAGGGCGGTCGAGCAGCCGCCGTCCGGGCCGACCACGGCGACCTCGTCCACGTGGGATGCGACGTCGCACCACGCGTGGTGGGTGATGGTCACCTTCGCGTCGCGGTACCTCACGGTCGTCCGGCGACGACGGTCGGCGGTGGCGGCAGTGATCAGGCGGGGTGCACGGGTACGGTGCGTCATGGGACTCGACCTCCAAGAGGGTCGGGTTCAAGGGCCCGGGCTAGCGCTCACGACGCTGGTTCGGGCCCGACTTTGTTGTGCGACCACGTGGTCCACGCGGTCGCCTGGACGGAGGCCGACCTCGCGGGCCGTACGGCGCCCGGCCGCGGCGAGGTCGGGCGCGCGATCCTCCTGCGGCAGCGGGCGCGGGTGGCGGCGTGACGGGGGGAGCCGGAGCGGTGCAGCGTCGCG
>NZ_MWLN01000095.1 GCF_002198655.1 Kineosporia sp. A_224 | reverse complement strand
CCCGCAACCCCGAGGCCGCGCTTCGGCAGGTACAGAGCCTGTTTCGGCGTGCACGTCCTAGCGGTGCCGACTCAACCGGTTTTGTGATGTCCCGGGGTATCGGTCGTCCGGACGGCTCGATTCACATCCTGGTACGCCGGGATGAACGCGACGCAGTCGACCAGGCGACGAAACTGCTCGAGTCCGACCTGCGCTTCGAACACTTGAAGAAGCCAGAGGATGAGGTCTGGAAGTTCATTGGTGACTGTCTCGCGGACAGAACCACAAATCACGTCCCCCTCTTCGTCGGGCGATGCGAGAGGGAGGTCTCTTCTGTCGAGTGCCTGCTCGTGGTCGAGGATCTAACGGTAGAGAGTCGCACGAATGTTGGTGCCATGACACTTATTCCGAGCACTGACCCGATCGCACTGGGCGAACTGGCCGACTTGGCCTTGCCTCGCGATTGGTGCGCTGCCCTGGTTGTCGTCCGTGGGACCAATTCTTCAAGGATATCTGAGCGCGCTCGCATGGCTGTAGAGAAGGGACTCAGTGCACTGCGTGCCGTATATCGACGTCGGATACAGGATGGCCAGCTTCGATTTCGACTCAACGCGCACATGGCTTTCGTTGGTATTGGGTTCGGCTTTCATATGCCTCCAAACACGGCTTGGGGACTGAACATCTCGAGCTTCTCCGTTGACCCTGAGGACGTCAGCCTGTTCGATCTCGCGATCAAAGAGCCTGCTTGCGACTTGGAGAGAGCCCTTCAGTCCGCCCTTGAATGGATGGATCGCGCAACTTTTGCTGGTGACCCAGTGGTTGAGGTCCTCTTCCTGTGCTTCGCTTTGGAGTCCCTGCTCGGTGACAAGTCAGACGGACTGAAGGCGTACAACCTGGCTATTCGCCAGGCTCTCCTAAGTCACTTGGTCAATGGTCACTTCCCGCTTCCGAATCGGACCCTCGCAATTTACGAAGATGTGCGATCGAGTGCTGTCCACGGCGGCGTTGTTGATGGCGTTACGCCGGAACTCGCGAGGAAATTTCAATGGTCTACCGTTGAAACCATCAGAGATTTTGTTAAGTATGCCGAGACCACGGGTGCGCGGAAGGTCTCAAGACTCGTGCGATCACTAGATGAAAGCCCAGATCGTGCCCTGCTACTTGATTGGATTCGTGAGCACGGCGGCGAGGACTGGAAGTCCTTTTTCGCGCAGCTGCGGCAGTCTTAGCCCTGTGCATTGCAGCCGACATTCGTCGGCTGACCGGCACTCGGCTGCGCACTCGAGCGGACGCACTGGATAGCAAGGTATCGAGTACCTGATGGAGTTTCGGCGGGGAGTGGCCAATCGGCGCGAGCGCTGCGGCGTGCGCTAATCGCGCGAGGTCAACCAAGTTACTCGTCCGCTTGTGATCCTTGCAGACTGCTCGCTTGCCCAGTGCGCTCTGCTGTACCCCAAAATTGTTGCTTCACTCGACAGATAGTGGCCAAGGCCAGCCGTTGCGCAAAGCAGCTTGCTGAAGCATCACGAACGCCGGAATCTGCGCCCATGATGCAGGGAGCTCTACCTCCGGCAGTAGCCCAGCTCGCAGGTCTTGAGGAACTTCACTCGCTCCGAGAAGCCCAAGAACCCGCAAGCCGAGCGCCTGATACTGCACCATCAGCGGGAGAGCTTCAGCGGCGTCTGGGGCACTAGCCACCATTTCGGATGCGTGTCGATATAGCCGGAGACCGCCGGAAACGTCGCCAGCTGCAATGGCAACCAGGCCGCTCGTAGCCTCCAAGCGGTAGTCCCACTCGTCGGTCATGGATAGCGCTCGACGTGCCAGCTGAGACTCGCGCGCAAGTGCCAGACAAAAGGCGGACTGGTTTGCGATGAAGGGATTTGACGGCGCCCTCCGAAGAGCCTTCTTCGCGAGAGTGGCGGCAGCTCCCCAATCGTCTCTGACGTGCCCTAGGAAGCCCATGTGTGTAAGCACTGCGTTCCAATTTGATGGCTCAGCTTTAAGCCAAAGATCGGAAAGTCGCAGCGCTTCTTCGAAGTCGCATCCCAAGAAAGCGTGCTGAACGCGAACAGAGAACGGAGCAGTACCGCTACCGACAAACGGTGCCAGGACTTCAGCGTCCCGGGACCGCTCCAATTGTGCCGTCAGAAGGTGCAGGATCGGGCGGCTGGTCGGATGATCCGCCAGAAGTCTCTTGTACTCGGCAATCGCGGCGATCCGAGTCCTTCGGCCGAGGAGCAGTTCCAGGTGGGCGATATTCGCGCGAATCTCTGCGACGAATACGTCACTGCGTTCCTCGTCGTCGCATTGAAGCGCCCGTCGCATCAATGCCAGTGCCCGGTCGTGCTTCCCATCTTGGCTAGCGATCGATGCCTCTTTGGTCAGGAGATCCGCCGAGTCCTGAACGCCTGACGCTCGAAGCGCGCGAATGACGTTTCGGACCTCTTCCCACTGGTCAGCGTCGATCAACAACTCGATTAGCTTAATGCCAAAGTCGCGCCGGCCAGGAGTCAGTCGCACGGCGCGGCGGGCGTAGCCCACGGCCTTCTTCAGCGCGCCAAGCTGCCGACACGCCTCGGCGGCGTTAATCAGCGCAATGGAGTCCTGATCGTTAATTGCTACCGCGCGGCGGAACTGACGCAAGGCTCTCTCTGGCTTACCGAGTTGCAGAAGCACGTATCCATGGAAGCTGGAGTTCTCGTCATCCCCTTGCGGTGATTCGAGAATTGATAGAGCTCTGGAGAAATCCCCTCTCTGTGCAGCGATCTCAGCGTGGAGAGCGGGGGCTGATTCTACGGGGAGGTCCTCGAGCGCCGTCAGTATCGTCTCAATCCCGTCGAGCTGAATAAGAATCTGAGTGCTCAGTGCAGCAACAGCTCGAGGAAGATTCCCTGCGCGGGCGGCAGCAACAGACAGCGAGAAGGCCTTAGCAGCGCAGAGCTTCGCGGAATCGAGGTCGCCTGAGAGCCGGTGTGCAGCTGCCGCTCTCGCCCATGCGGCCGCGGAATCTTGATGCTGCTCAGCAAAAGCCTGACTGCGAGCGGCCTCGGCGCTTGTTCGTGCCCGCCACTTTCCTACCAGTGCGCTTGCTTCTGTTGCAGAGATGTTGGGGGCAACGCCCTGGCGATGCGGCGCGACCGATTCACCGGATCTGGTCGGGGATACCGGTCCGAGAGGCATGCCTGCAGGGGCAACGTCTGCAATGCGGGTTGTGGGCGACAGGACTCCCATGGATGGCATCATGCGCTCCTGACACGTCGGCGTTCCCGGGATACCGCTAGACGGGACACCAGGATGTCGCACCGTCGCAGAAGCCACTCAAGGTTGAAGTTCTGCCTAACCATTCGCCCGCCCTGCCTTCGAAGCGGAGCTCGCTCGCCGGGGACGGGATTGCTGAGCTGTAGGAGCAGGTTTGTGAGGTCTCCAGCGATCGTTCTGGGCAGCTCCTGCCGAAAGAGTTCTGCTGCCGAAGAGAAGTTGGTGCGCAGACCAGACAAGTCAACTTCTTGTCCGAGCCGGAGATTGTGTAGATTCTGTTGGAAAATATCGGGGCCAGGCCCCAGGGCGACACTGGTCAAACCTACGCCGCAAACAAGTTCGAAGAGGAGTGAGGCAAGCCCGTACAGGTCCGCTTGGCGCTGAGCCTCTGGAGTGTCCTTGCCCTGCAAGAACAGGAACTCTGGAGGGGCGAAGTTGAAGTCGCCGCGCCCAGCCATGTACTCGTGGATGTGATGAATGGCGGGAGAGGCCAAATGCCGTCCTCTCCCCAGATCGCCAATCTTGCAGATCGTCTCATTGTGGGCGGCCGGGAAGAGAAGGAGATTGTTTGACTTCAGATCGCGGTGCACGATCTGGCGCATGTGGAGTTGGTGGATCCCTAGGACGGCGTCGCGCCACAACTTCAGTCTCTCCATCAGAGAGACGCGATCCCGATGGGCAACCAACTTCTCCAGCGAGCCCCCGTCGGCGAGTTCGAGGGTGTGGAAATGAATGGAGATCGGCACAGTTATGCCGCCCGTTAGTTGGGCATTGACCGTGTGCACGCCTGAGTCGAATATGGAGACAACGCGACTAGCACCAAAAGCCCGCCTGAGCAGGTCTCCTTCACGCTGAAACTCGGCGGTCGCGTCTGCGTCGCTGACTGGAGGCAGCAATTTTACGGCGGCTCTCCGAGGGGCGCTGGAGCCGGCACCCTCGAAAACTAGGCCAAAGTTTCCGCCTCCCAGGTAACTGACCAGGGTTCGTCCACCAATGACGGCTCCGGTTAGGGACTTCTCCCATGCGTCACTCGTCATTGTCTGTATTCCTGTACTTCTCGCGAAGCGCTTCTATCTCCTCGGGGTGTTCGCGAAGGATCAGCAAAACGTCGTGTGGCACGCGACCCTCCGCGAGCGCAAGAAGATCTGTGGTCACGCCGTAATAGTTGGCGATTCGGCTGCTGACCTCTGCGCCGAATCCGCGCTCGCCGCGTTCGAGTCGAGACAGAAACGACGGAGTAAGCCCCAGGTCGGCGGCAGCCCCACGCACCGACTTGCCGCGCTGCTCTCGGAGCTCGCGCAGCAGTTCTGCTGCTGTCATGTAGGCGTCCCCCATTCGCGTAGCGTACCTGGTGTTGCCTGTCAAGGCAACACGCCGTGCATCTGTTACTGATGGTCACGTCACGACGAAACCGTGTGACGCTGAGTGAGAGTATCCCCTTGGGGTGCGTGAGGGGGAGTGGTTGTCCCGGCCCGAGGCTCGCGCCGACGCGCGTGAAGGGACGATGCGTCGCGTGCCCTGGTCTCAGTTTTGGTCTCAGTCCCCGTGGGTTCGTGGTTGTGTGCGGCCATCCAGGTAGATCGCGGTTCGGCTGTCCGCTAGGCCGGCGAACGAGGCTGAACGGGCATCGCAGAATTGGAAATCGTGTTGGTGTAAAAGCCTCAGGGGTTCAAATCCCCTATCCTCCGCTGCTGCGAGAGCCCCCGGGACGTTCTTTCCCGGGGGCTCTCGCAGGAATTGGGCAGAGTGATTTGAGGAGGAGCGGCGAGGGGCGAGCCGCGACGGAGTCCCCCATCCTCCGCCCGCAGCCGATCCCGAACCCTCACCGGCGTCGCCCTTGCCAGCGTGTCAGCCGGCAGCCCTCACCCCCCGACGTGCGCCGTCATCATGATCGACACGAGCACTCCCGGCAGGTCGACCCCGAGCTTGGCGACGGCCCGGGTCGGCAGGTCGCTCGTGAAGACCTCGGCGTACGCCTCGTTCATCCCGGCGAAGTCGGCCGGGTCCGACAGCAGCACGGTCACGTGCGCGACGTCCGCCAGGGTGCCGCCGCCGGCCTCGACGACGGCCGTGCAGTTGCGCAGCGCCTGCCGGGTCTGGTCCTGGATCGTCGGGCCGGCCTGCTGCCGGGTCACCGGGTCGACGCCGACCATGCCCGAGACGTAGATCGTCGACCCTGCGCGCACGCCCTGGCTGTAGAGCGGGGACGCCGGGGCGTCCGGGGTCGTGATGATCTGCTTGGCCATCCCCGGACGCTACGCCTCGTGCGCGTCTCAGTGATGCAGGAGCCCGTGGACGGCTACTGGTTCCGGCCGCCCCGTCGGCGGACGGCGACGGTTCAGGTCCATCGCCATCTCGAGGTTGACCGCCCGGGGCAGCGTCGGGACGTCGGCGGCCGGGTGCCACTGCGCGATATCGGTCGACCCGCCGACCTCGGGGCGCAGGCTGCCGCCGACGATGTGCACGCGGTAGAAGTGGAAGACGGCGTGCAGGTCGCCGAACCGGGCGTGCGTGAAGCGCTCGGCGGCCGGGACGCGGTGCGACCCGACGCCGATGAGCTCGTCGACGACGACGTCGTAGCCGGTCTCCTCGAGGAGCTCGCGGACGACCGCGTCGCACGGGTCCTCGCCGTGGTCCACCCCGCCGCCGGGCGTCGTCCACCACGTGCTGCCGTCGGGGGCGACGTACCGCGCGAGCAGCACCTGCCCGTCGACCTCGCACACCCCGTACGCCGCGAGCCGCGTCTGCTGTGTCATGCGGCCATCGTCGCGGACGCGTCAGCCGGTGAACCGGGCCAGCCGGAACCGGTCGACGTCCGGCCCGACGTCGCGGCCCTCGACGAGGTCGGCGAGCCAGCGGCCGGCGACGGCGCTGAACTTGAAGCCGTGACCGGTGTCGCCGGTCGCGACGACGACGCGGCCGTCGGCGACGGTGTCCATGACGAAGTCGCCGTCGGGGGAGTCGGTCCACGTGCAGACCTGGCTCGGGCCGGCGACGGGGGCGTCGAAGCCGAGACCCTCGACGTAGCGCAGCATCCTCGTCCGCTCGTCGTCGCCCGGGGTGCGGTCGGTGTCGGCCGGGTCGAAGGGGCGCAGCGCGGCGCCGAAGCCGAGCTTGTAGCCGAGGCCGGGGGTCGGCATCGCGTAGACGCCCCCGGAGTCGCCGCCGTCCGCCGGGTCCTGGTAGCCGTCGAGCAGACAGGGCAGGGCCTCGGCGTCGGGCCGACCGGTCACGTGGGTCACCTGTCCGAGCGCCGGCAGCACCCGGACCCCGACCCCGAGCGCGTCGAGCAGCGGCTGCGCCCACGGCCCGGCGGTGACGACCGCGGCGTCGACGTCGAGGGTGCCGGTCGTCGCGCCGTCAGCGCCGGGGCGGGTGTCGCCGAGCGTGAGCCGGACGCCGTCCGGCCCGGGGTCGACCGCCCGCACCCAGGAGCCCGTCGAGAGCCGGCCGCCGGCGTCGGCGAGCAGCCCGGCGTGGGCGAGGAGCGAGTCGGCGGCGAGGACGACGCCCGCCTCGGGCTGCCAGACCGCGTCGACGCCGTCCGGGCGCAGGCCGGGGAAGAACCGGCCGACGTCGGCGGCGTCCACCCAGGTGTGCTCGACGCCCTCGGCCGCGACCGACGCCGCGAGCCGGTCCGCGCGGCGGTCCCGCCAGAGCAGCCCGCACGTCGTCCGCAGCGGTCGCCCGACCCGCTGCTCGACGCTCGCCCAGGCCCGCACGGACTCCTGCTGGAGCCGGATGTCGGCCCGCTCCATGTGCGCCAGCCGCCAGATCCGGGTCGGGCCGGACGACGACGAGGCCGCGTTGGCGACCCCGAACGCGTCGAGGACCGTGACGTCGTGCCCGCGTGCGGCGAGCTCGGCGCCCGTCGGGAGCCCCCACGCGCCCGCACCGATGACCGCGACCTTCATCACGCCTCCTCGTCCGGACCGTCGAGGGCCCACAGCTGCTCGCCGTCGTCGTCGAAGGTGCCCGTGGCGAGCAGCCCGATCTTCTGCGCCACCTTCTCGGAGGCCGTGTGCTCGGGATGGATGTGGGCGACGAGCCTGCGCACCCCGGTCGAGAGCAGCCAGCCGGCCATCGCCGTCGCCGCCTCGGTGGCCAGCCCGAGGCGCTGGTGCCCGGTGCCGACGACCCACGCCACGTCCGAGGTCGCCGCGGCCGGGGTCACCGTCGCCTGCACGGTCCCGACCGCGGGGCCGTCGCCCGGCTCGTCGCCGGACGCCGTCCGCAGCCGGACCGTCCAGTTGTGCCAGACCTCGCCGGCGTCGTCCGGGCCGGGCCCCGCGATCATCCGGCCGAACCGGTCGCGGAGCCGCTGCACGGACGGCGGCTCGCCACCGATGAAGGTGTAGAGCGCCGGGTCGGCGAGCACGACGGCCATGTCCTCGGCGTCCTCGACGCGGAGCGGGTCGAGGCGGAGGCGGGCGGTCACCAGTCGCGGCGTCGCCGTCATCCCGAACCCTCCCGGCACACGTCCCGGCACAGAAAGGACCCCCCGCACACCCGCCAGAGCCTGCCTACCCTTGCTGCCTTCCGGCCCTGGGGGAGTTCAGCGGGATGACGCCGCACGAGGGGTCTGGCAAACACTCTATACGCCCGCGGACGGCGCGCTGTCCGTCGGGTCGGCGGCGCCGTCGGACACATCGGACGGCGTAGGTGCGGTGGCTCGGAGCAGCTCTGCCACCGCCCGCTGCAGCACGGGGAGGTCGTCCGTGGCTGTCCGCAGGACGACGTCCTGCGCCGTGGCGAAGTAGCGGTGCGCGAGGTGGTCGCGCATCCCGTCGTCGACCGGCCCTCGGGCGAGATGCTGCTCGATGGCGGCTGCAGCGACGGCGATGTCCCGCAGCCGACGGGTGTCCCTGTAGCTCACAGCGCGATCAGCTCCGGGGTGATGGTCTCCCGGACGTCGTCCTTGAGAGCACGTTCGGGGACCAGGTCGACCTCTGCGCCGAGGAGCCCCTCGAGCGCGGCGCGAGCCCGGCCCACCGCGAACAGGCCCACGTCGTCCGCGAAGTCGGCGAGGAGGTCGACGTCGCTGGACGGCCCTTCGTCGCCCCGGGCGACGCTGCCGAAGACGCGCAGGTTGGTGATCCCGTGCTGGGCGGCGGCCGCCTTCAACGCCTCCCGGTGTTCCTCGACGCGGCGCCCCAACGGCCCGCCGAGCGGTCCGCGGTGTGCGGGAACCGGTTCCACCTGGACGACCAGGTCCATCCCCGAGGCACGCACGAGGTCCATGAGCGTCGGCAGCGCGGGCTGCCTCTTGCCCGACTCGTAGGCGCTGATGACGCTCTGCGTCACCCCGGCCCGGCGGGCGAGCTCGACCTGGGACAGGCCGGCCCGGGTGCGTGCCTCCTTGAGGAGGCGGGCGGCGAGCTGTTCGATCATGCGGCGACGATATAGCGGATCGTCGATATAGCGCAATGTAGATATCGCGTATTGTCGATAGTCCCGGTCGTCGACGGCACCCGCGCCGCCCGGCCCTGCATAACAGTCAGTCGTCCCACACCACGGGGGTCGTCGTCCCGCTCTCGTGGTCCCGGCGGAGCAGTGCGTAGATGACCGTGTCGCGGAGCGTGCCGTCCGGCGCCGGCCAGGCGTCCCGGTGGTGGGCCTCCTTGACGAAGCCGCAGCGGCGCAGGACGGCGCGCATCGCGGCGTTGTCCTGCCGGGTCGCCGCCTCGATCCGCAGCACGTCTGGGTGCCCGGCGAGGACGAGGTCCACGAGCAGCCGGACCGCCGCCGTCCCCAGACCCTGGCCGCGCACCGCACCGGCGATCCGGACGTCGATCTCGACGGTCGGGTCGCCCAGGTCCAGGACTCGCACGAGACCGACAGGGCCGCCGTCCCGGAGCACCCGGTAGGACGCCGAGCCCCCGTCGTCGTCCGCCGCGAGCCGCCGCTCCACGGCGGCCGCGTCGGCGGCTCCGTCGGCGTGGAAGGGCCACGACTCGCGGACGAGCCAGGCCGCGACGTCCGGCCGGTCGCCGGGCGTCACCGGCGTCAGGCGGACATCGGCCACCGGCCCACGGTAGATGTCGGACCGCTCCTGTGGACGCCGCCCCGCGATGTCCGACGACGGGGTTAGGGTGCTGCGCGTGTCCACTGCTCTGTACCGCCGCTACCGGCCGGAGACGTTCGCCCAGGTCATCGGCCAGGAGCACGTCACCGGTCCGCTCATGGCGGCGCTGAGCAAGGACCGGATCAACCACGCCTACCTGTTCTCCGGGCCCCGCGGCTGCGGCAAGACGACGAGCGCGCGGATCCTCGCCCGCTGCCTGAACTGCGCCGAGGGCCCGACGGCGACCCCGTGCGGGGTGTGCGACTCGTGCCGTGACCTGGCCCGCGGCGGCGGGGGCAGCCTCGACGTCGTCGAGATCGACGCCGCGAGCCACGGCGGCGTGGACGACGCCCGCAGCCTCCGCGAGCGCGCGGTCTTCGCGCCCGCCCGCGACCGGTTCAAGGTCTTCATCATCGACGAGGCGCACATGGTCTCCACGCAGGGCTTCAACGCCCTGCTGAAGATCGTCGAGGAGCCGCCGCCGCACATCCGGTTCGTCTTCGCGACGACCGAGCCGGACAAGGTCATCGGCACGATCCGCTCCCGCACCCACCACTACCCGTTCCGGCTCGTCCCGCCGGAGCGGCTGCAGAACTACCTGGCCGAGCTCTGCACCGCCGAGGACGTCGAGGTCGGCCAGGGCGTGCTGCCGCTCGTCGTCCGCGCCGGTGCGGGCTCGGTGCGCGACTCGCTCTCGGTGCTCGACCAGCTCATCGCGGGCGCCGGTCCGGAGGGCCTGACCTACCCGCTCGCCGTCTCGCTGCTCGGCTACACCGACGCGACGCTGCTCGACGACGTCGTCGACGCGCTCGCGGTCGGGGACGGCGCGACCGTGTTCCAGGTCGTCGACCGGGTCATCGAGTCCGGGCACGACCCCCGCCGCTTCGTCGAGGACCTCCTCGAGCGGCTGCGCGACCTGCTCGTCGTCGCCGCGGTGCCGGACGGCGGCCACGCCGTCCTGCGGGCGCTGCCCGCCGACCAGCTGCGCCGGATGCAGGAGCAGTCGGGCCGGTTCGGCCGGGCCGAGCTCTCCCGGGCCGCGGACGTCGTCAACGCCGCCCTCACCGAGATGACCGGGGCGACGTCCCCGCGCCTGCAGCTCGAGCTGCTCTGCGCCCGGCTCCTGCTGCCCGCGGCCGAGGACGCCGAGCGCGGCCTGCGCGCCCGCGTCGACCGGATCGAGAAGCGCCTCGGCGTCGTCACCCCCGGCATGCCGCTCGCCTCGCCCGTCGGCGGCGCCGACCGCCCCGAGCCGGTGCGGGCGCCCGCCGACCGTCCCGCGGCCCGTGCCGAGCGGCCGGTCGAGCGGCCGGTGGAGCCCGCTCCCGTCGAGCGTCCGGCGCCGGTCGTCGAGCGGTCGCAGGCCCCGGACGACGCACCCGCCGCGCCGTCGGTCACCGCGGATGCCCCTGCCGCGCGCGTCGACGAGCCGGCGGCACCGGCGGCGCCGCCCGCCGCGCGCGCAGCCGAGCCGGACGGCTGGGGAACGCCCCCAGCCGCCGCCCAGGCGGCGGCCGACGCACCCGCCCCGGTCGCGGCGGGCAGCCGCAGCGGCGGCCCCGACACCGCGACGGTCCGGCGGCTCTGGCCCGACGTGCTCACGGCGCTGTCCGGCCTCAAGCGGGCGACCTGGTCGCTCGTCTCGCAGCACGCGCAGGTCGTCGACTACGACGGCGAACGGCTCATGCTCGGCTTCGGCTCCCCGGGGCTCGCGGCGACCTTCGGCCGCGGTGCGCACAGCGAGTTCCTCCGGCAGGCGCTCATCGAGGTCGTCGGGCTCGACTGCGCGATCGAGGCCGTCTCCGGCGACCGCGGTAGCATCCGCGCGCCTCAGGCCCCGGCGACCTCCCAGCAGGCGCCGTCCCACCAGCCCGCCGAGCAGCCGGCCGCTCAGCCGCCGCCCGCTCAGCAGCCGGCCCCTCAGCAG
>NZ_MWLN01000094.1 GCF_002198655.1 Kineosporia sp. A_224 | reverse complement strand
CGCGGCCGGCGGCGCGCAGCGCACCGTCGTCGTCGGCGCGGGCCCGCAGCAGCAGGAGGCGGCCCCGTCGGCCGCGTCGACGGCCGCCGCCGCCCAGGTCGGCGCCGAGGCCCGGCCGTCGGGCCGGCAGCCGTCGTACACGCTCGGCTCCGAGGCCCCGGTCGCGGGCCGGGTGCTCGCCGCCGCCGCGCCCCGCGCGCCGCGCAAGGTCGTCCAGCCGCTCTACCCGGTGTACGTCGCCCGCCGCACCGCCCCGAGCACCCCCGACCTGCTCGGCGGCGGCACGCCGGGCAGCGACAGCGGCGACGACGGCCGGCAGGACCTGCGGTGAGCACGCTCTCCGGCGTCCGGCACACGGTCCGCAGCACCGCGGCCCGGACCCGCCGGACGCTGCTGTGGACCCCGCGGCGGTACCGGACGTCGATCGTGACCGCCGTCGCGGTGCTCGTCCTCGTGCCCCTCGTCTCGCTCGTCGTCCGGCAGCCGTGGAACACCCCGGCCGCGGCCGACAACGGCACCGCCGCCGGCCGGGGCACGGACGGCGGCCTGCCCGGCGGTGTCGTCAACGGCCTCCCCGCGGCTCCCGCCGGCACCGGCCAGGGCACCGCGCCGGTCAGCGACGGCGCCACCCCGCTCGTCCCCCTCCCGGACGCCACGGGCGCCACACCGACCGCACCCGCCGACGGCGAGGCCGTCCCCGGCGCCACCCAGGGCCCCGTGGACGCCTCGGCCATCTCCGTCGCGGCCGTGCTCGCGGTAGCCGCCGAGGCCGGGCCGCTGCCCAGCCGGTCGGCGGGCGGCGGCGACGCGACCCTGTCCCCCGGCGCCGCGACCGACCGCTGGCGGGCCCAGGCCCGGACGACGTCCGCCCGGTTCACCCAGAAGTGGCTCGACGGCGCCACGGCGGACCGGGTCGACACCTGGGTGAAGGGCCTCGACCCGTGGCTCGACCCGGGGTCCCGCGACCTCGTCGCCCTGACGAACCTCGCGCAGATCCCGCGCACCCGGCCCACCTCGGTGCAGCTCGTCACGCTCGAGGAGTCCGAGGCGACGTCCGTCGTCACGCTCGCCGACGGCGGGCGGCTCGACCTCGAGCTGGTCTGGGACGGCGAGACCTGGCGCGTGACGTCCTACGAGCCCGTGGCCGCCGCCGGCGTCAACGCCCCGGCCCCCGCCCCGACCCCCGCCACGCCCGCCGGCGGTGCCACCACCTCGCCCGCAGGGGCCTCCGGGGCGCCATGAGGCTGCGGACCGTCGCCATCGTCGCCGTCGCCGTGGTCGTCGTCACGGGCAGCGGCACGCTCGCGACGCTGTCGAGCAGCGGGATCCTCGACGAGGCGCAGGGCTTCCTCGGCTCCCAGCTCCTGCAGTCGCCCTGCCTGCCCGAGCTCGGCGGCGGCGTCTCGGCGGGCGGCGCCGGGCGGATCGCCGACCTCGACCGCACCCAGATGCGCAACGTCACGGAGATCGCCGAGTCGGCCGCGGGCGTCGCGAAGGAGCGCGGCCTGGACGCCGAACAGCTCGTCCACGTGCTCACGACGGCCTACGCCGCGGCGCTCGTCGAGTCCGACCTGCGGAACCTGCCGTCCCGCGCCGTCCCGGCGAGCCTGGCCTTCGACCACGACACCTACCCCGGCGGCCGGATCCCGCCCGGCGACCACTCGAGCGTGGGGCTGTTCCAGCAGCTCGACGCGTGGGGCCCGGTCGCCGTCCGGATGAACCGCAAGGCCTCGACCCGGATGTTCCTGACGGGCGGGCGCGCCGGGCAGCGCGGCCTGCTCGACATCCCCGGCTGGCAGACGACGAGCCCCGGCGTGCTCGCGCAGCGCGTGCAGGTCTCGGCGTACCCGCTGCGCTACGCCCGCCGGGTCGCCCAGGCGAAGGCGATCGCGGCCGTCGTCCTCGGCACCCGGGCCACCGGCTCCGGCGGCTCGGGGACGTTGGCGAGCGGCAGCGGTGGGTCCGCAGGCCTGTCCGCGGGCCTGCTGCGGACGTCGTCCGGCTGCGAGCTCGCGTCGTCGAAGTCCTCGAAGATCGGGAAGTGCCCGGCGGTGCGCGCGTCGTCCGAGCGCGGCCTCACCCCGGACGCGGTCGCCGTCCTGCGCTGCGGCCTCGGCGACTACCCGATGATCCGGGCGTACGGCTGCCTCGCGACGAGCGGCCACACCCCCGGCTCGGACCACTACACCGGCCGCGCCTGCGACTTCATGATCCCCGGCCAGGCCAGTCGCGACACCCGCGACGGGATCGCGCTCGGCGACAGCATGGCCGAGTACTTCAAGTCCCACGCCGAGGAGTTCGGCGTCACCTACATCATCTGGCACGGCCGGATCTGGAACTCCGCCCGCGCCTCCGAGGGCTGGCGGGCCTACCACCACCCGTCCGGCTCGCAGAACTGGACCCTCATGCACATGGACCACGTCCACGTGTCCGTCAAGGGCCAGGCCGGCGCCTACGGCTGGGGCGCCTGACCCCCGTCCTCCTCCGAGTTACTAGCGCGTATGACCCATTTATCGGGTCATACGCGCTAGTAACTCGAACGGGGAAGGGTCAGGGCAGGAGAAGCGCGCGACGGATCGTGCGCACCACATGGCCCGGGCGCTCCGAGATGTCCCACCACGTGAACCTGAGCACCGAGTACCCGGCGTTGACCACGCGGTTCTGCCGAGCCCGGTCGGCGACGAAGGCCTCCCTGCCGCTGTGCGCACGCATCCCGTCGACCTCGACGACGAGCCGCGCCGCTTCGAAGAGAAGGTCGACGACCATGGGCCCGTCCGCATCGCGGATCTCCGCGTTCGCGCGCCAGCCGTCGATCCCCGCCTCCTCGAGCACCACATGCAGCTCCCGCTCCGCACCGCTGACGGCGCCCGACGCCGTCACCTCGAGCAGCTCCGTCAGCTTCGCGACACCCCACCGGCCCCGGCGCGCCTGGATGTCGGCAGCGACGTCGGCCCGCGACAGGAGCCGCCGTGTGAGCAACCACGCGAAGAGGTCGAGCCCTTCGGCCGCGGGCATCGTGGCCAGGCAGTCCAGCGCTGTTCGCCGTGCGGTGGTCGTAGGCAGCCCGCGGTGCCGGACGACGTCGTCGTCGATGGGCCGGACCACGTGAACGGCGAAACCTGCGGCGTGTCGGCCGTGCTTGGCCACCACGTGGCAGGTCCCGTCGTCCCGGACCGGGAATCCCCACAGCACCGCTGCGGAGCGACGGCAGACGATCGCCTCTGGCCAGGTCAGCACGGCAGTCCATGCCCGGGCGGCCACCGGTAGCGGGTCGGGCTCAGCGGTGAGCACGACAGACGTCAGGGACCTCCACGCGCCCGACGAGCAGCGACGTCGCACCTGGCGGACGGTCAGCCCTTCGGCCAGCGCCTGGTCCTGGGTGAACACCCCGCACTGGCCCTGCGCGACGCCCGGCGGGCGGCGGGCATCCACTCGCCGCGCCGGCCGACCACGCACGGTGCGGTCGACGAGGCGACGTTCGCGAGCGTTCTCCTGCACACCGCGGACGATCCCGAACCGGGACACGCCGCCGCACTCGCGCTACGAGGGCCTGTGGACAGTGGGACGAACGACCATCCTGTGGACGGATCGACCCCGCCCAACGGTCCACCCTCGAGGACCCCGCCCCGGTCTCCCGAGGCAGTTACTAGCCCGTATGACCCACTTACTGGGTCATACGGGCTAGTAACTCCGACGGGCGGGAGTCAGCGCGGGTGGTTCGCGGCCCACTGCGGCAGGAAGACCGCGCGCAGCTGGGACATCGACGCGAGCATCGCGTACTCGGTCGTGCGGGCGTCCTGCGGGGCGCTGCCGCGGATCATCCGCTCGCGGAGGAACGCGAGCTCGCTGGCCATCTCCTGGAAGTCGCGCATCGCGCGGCGGGCAGCGCTGCCGCCGGTCCGGGACGCCCACGACCGGGCCTCGCGCCGTCCCGGGATCGAGGCGAGCATCTGGACCTCGCTCGGCGAGAGCCAGCCCGTCGAGCAGTAGACCTCGAGGTGGCGGCCGATGAGCCGACCCTCGCGGCGGCGGGCGTAGACCGCGAGGGCGACGAAGCCGAGGAAGACGGGCACCTGGAAGGCGATGTACGCCAGGAGGAAGCCGCCGAGGCCGGACGACGCGGAGTAGTTCCACGCGCCGTGCAGCAGGACGGCGACCGCCCAGCCGAGGACCGGGTAGAGCAGCTTGAGCAGCGGGTTGCGGGTGCGGACGGCGAGCCCCAGGCCGATCCCGGTGGCGGCGGTGAAGAGCGGGTGGGCGAACGGCGAGGCGACGCACCGCAGGACGAACACGAAGACCGTGCCGGCCGTGCCGGACTCCATGAGGGTGCGGCCGAGGTAGAGCACGTTCTCGACGAAGGCGAACCCGATGCCGGCCATCCCCGCGTAGACGATGCCGTCGACGACCCCGTCGAACTCGCGGCGGCGCACGAGGAGGATGAGGACGATCGCCAGGCCCTTCATCGTCTCCTCGACGACGGGCGCGACGAAGATCGCGCCGGACGACGCGTCGCCGCCGGCCTGCTGGATCGCCGCCACCGAGGCGGTGTTGATGACGAGCGCCGCGAACGTCGCGACGCCCGCCCCCCAGAGGAACGCGAGCACGAGCAGCGACGGCGGCTCGGCCTCGTAGCGGTCCAGCCAGAGGTAGACGGCGACGACGGGGAACACCGGCACGACCGCGAGGACGCTGCCGGTGACCAGGCCGAGCGCCCCGGTCTCGCTCGTGATGACGAGGATCGTCAGGAGCGTGCACCCCACGAGCACGGCGAACGCGGCCACCCAGCCGAGCGTCGCGAGGACGCGCGGGCGCCTCGGCGCGGGCAGCGGGTACCCCGGGGGCAGCCCCGCGGGGGACGACGGCTGGTACGGCGCGAACTCGCTCACGAGGGGAGGTTACCGACGATCCGGGTCCGGGTCTGCGTAGCCTTGCCCCGTGACCGTGGAGGGCGGTCGCGTCGCCGGGGGGCGGGTTGTGGCGGCGTTGTGAGGGTTTTGCATGGGCAAGCACACCACCCCCGGGCTCGACACGCCGGGGACGCGGGACGACATCGTGGGCTGGGGGGCCTTCTCGACCGTCGTCGCGGTCATCCTCGTGGGGCTCTTCGCGGGGTGGTTCGAAGCCGTCGGGGTGCTCGTCCTCGGCGGGCTCACGACCGCCGCGCTCTGGTTCGCGCGCAACCACTCCGTCGACGTGCTGGCCCGTGGCCGGCACGCGAGCGAGACGCCGTGGTCGGCCTCCGACCTGCTCGAGCTCAAGGACGCCGACGCCCAGCAGGCGGCGGCCCGCCGTGAGCCGTCACGGCGCCGGTCGGACGCCCCGCCCCGGGCCGACGTCGCCGCCGCGCCGGGCGCCCCGGACGAGGCCGCGGCCCCTCCCGCACCCGGGACGGGCGACCTCGAGACCGTCGGCGCCCGGGCGGGTCGCCGCTCGCAGGCCCGCCAGCAGTCCCGTCAGCAGGCCCGCCCGCAGTCGAGGGCAGCACAGCCCGCACGACGCACCCCGGCCGCCGACCCGCTCGCCTGGCTGCCGGGCCAGCAGGCCGGCGGCCCCGTGACCACGGACGACGCACCCACCGAGCCCGACGGCCCGCGGGTGGACGGCGAGCCCGGCGGACGGCGCAGCGGCCGCCGCGCGGCCGGCCCACCGGTGATCCCGGGCATCCCCGGCGGCCCCGGGGCGGACGACGGCGCCCTGCTCGCCGCGGGCGCCGTCCCGGCCCAGGTCGTGCCCGGAGACCGGACCCCGGAGCACCCCGGCGTCCCCGCCGCCAGGACCGCGTCGAGCCGCCGCTCCCGCCGCACCGGCGACACGCCGGCCACCGGCCCCGGCACGGGCTCTCGCGGTGTGCTGCCGGTCGCCCCGTTCGAGATGGGCGTCCCCGCGCAGCCGGTGCACGGCGGGCCCGGGCAGCCCGCCCCGGCGGTCCCCGCACCGCCGACCCTGCCCGGCGTCCAGGTCCCGGCCGGCACCCGGCCGGTGCCGACGCCGATGACCGGTGTCGCCCAGGTGCCCACGGCCGGCCCGCTGCCGGTCGCCCCGGTGCCGGTCGCGCCGCCGGCCCCGATGCCGGGCGCCTCGGCGGCGACCGCCGCCCCGGTGCCGGTCGTGCCGTCCCGGCGCACGCCCGACCCGCTCTCCGGCCCGCTGAACCTCGACGCGGTCGCCGCGGAGCCGACCGTCCTCGACCCCGCGCTCGACCCGCTGTGGCTCGCCCCGGCGCTCGACCTCACCGTCGAGCAGAACCGGGTCGAGGCGGCACCCACGGCAGCCACGGCTCCCACGGCACCCACGGCTCCCCCGGCCCGCCGCAGCGCCCCGGCGGCCGAGGCCGCGCCGCTCCCGACGGACCGCTCCGTCGCCGACCGGGCGGGCGCCGCCGCCGCGATCGACCCGCTCTGGGCGCGCCGGGCCCGGCGCCCGGAGATCCGCCGGCCGGGGGCACCGCGGCCGGCCGCCGTCCGTCGCGAGCCCGCGCCCCTGGAGCCGCTCCCCCGGGACCACGGCGCGTCGTCCGAGCCCTACCTCGTCGTGCTCCCGGAGCCGGACGTCCCCGACGTCCTCATGCTCCCCGAGTCCGACGTCGTGCAGCCGGACGGCCCCGGCCACGACGTCTCGTGGAACGGGACGCCCGACGTGCCGGTCTCCCGGCCCGCGCCGGGGACGCTCAGCCTCGACGAGCTCCTCGTGCTCCACACGCGCCGTCCGGCCGGACGACGCACCGTCTCCGACGACCAGGCGGCAGAGATCACCGAGCGCCGGTTAGAGTGACGGCCGTGGCGAACGGCAGCGACAGGTCCCAGGACCGCATCGTCTGGATCGACTGCGAGATGACGGGGCTCGACCTCCTGGCCGACGCCCTCGTCGAGGTGGCCGCGCTCGTCACCGACTCCGAGCTGAACATCCTCGGGGACGGCGTCGACCTGGTCATCAAGCCTCCCGCGGCGGCCGTCGAGCAGATGGTGGACTTCGTGCGGGACATGCACACCTCGTCGGGTCTCATCACCGAGCTCGATGCGGGCGTGACGATCGAGGAGGCGCAGGAGGCCGTCATGGCCTACGTGCGCCAGTGGGTCTCCGAGCCGCGGAAGGCGCCGCTCGCGGGCAACTCCGTGGCGACCGACCGCGGGTTCCTCGCGCGCGACATGCCCGAGCTCGAGCAGTACCTGCACTACCGGATCATCGACGTGTCCTCGGTCAAGGAGCTCGCCCGGCGCTGGTACCCACGCGTCTACTTCGCCTCGCCGGAGAAGAACGGCGGGCACCGCGCGCTCGCCGACATCCGGGAGAGCATCGAGGAGCTCAAGTACTACCGGGAGGCGCTCTTCGTGCCCCAGCCCGGGCCGGACAGCGACACCGCGCGGGCCATCGCGGCGAAGTACAAGAACGCCGGCCCGGCCCACTAGGCGGCGCCCTCCCCTCGTCAGGAAAGGGCGCGCGGACCACCCCTGTGGTCCGGGTACACTTGACGAGGCCGCCGGGAGACCGGCGCATGGTGGGTGTAGCTCAGCTGGTAGAGCACCGGGTTGTGGTCTCGGGTGTCGCGGGTTCAAGTCCCGTCACTCACCCCATGCAGTACGGAAGGCCGGTCCGCGCGGACCGGCCTTCCGTGCGTCCGGGCCGCTGCCGCAGCACCCCCCGAACGGCCGAGATGTCCGTGTCCTCCCCAGCGAGCAGCAAAGCCTCACCTAACCTCGTCACCCTGCCGTCACGACACCTGTGACGGCCGGTGGGGACGGGCCGCGCGACGACGCGCGGCCGGACGAGGGCAGGGGCGCGCACGCGTGGCGGCAGACGAGAACACAGGTGTGACGGCGGGGCCGGCGGCCCGGGNGGCGGGCGGCCGTGGCGGCGCGGCGGGACGGCGTCCCGCTGGCGGCGGTCGCTGGCACCCGCGCTCGTCGTGGCGACCGTCGCGAGCGGTGCCACCGTCGCGGTCGGGACGCTGTCCGAGGCGGCGGCCGTCGACACCGGGACCTGGGGGCCGGTCCTCGACTGGGGGCTGCAGGGCAAGCACATGGCGGCCCTGCCCACCGGCAAGGTCCTCGTCTGGTCGACCGGCGCCAACGCGCGGGTCTGGGACCCCTCGAACGGCAGCTTCACCGACGCGCCGGCCCTGTTCGGCGACCTGCACTGCGCGGGCAACGCCCAGCTCGCCGACGGCCGGGTCGTCGTCCTCGGCGGCCAGAACGGCGGCACCCACATCGGCACCAAGGTGACCGCGCTCTTCGACCCGGGCACGCAGACGTGGACCGAGGGCACCCCGATGACGTACGAGCGCTGGTACGCCAGCGTCACCGCGCTCGCCGACGGCCGGCTGCTGTCGACGTCCGGGGACGACGCCGCGGGCCGGCGGATCACGACGCCGGAGGTCTACGACCCGAAGACGAACGCGTGGACGCCGCTGACCGGCGGGGTCCGCAGCCAGGGCCTCTACCCGCACATGTACGTGCTGCCGAACGGCAAGGTCTTCGAGGCCGCCCCGGAGGCGAACACGGCGGTCCTCGATCTCGCCGGCACCGGCTCGTGGTCGCCCGGCCCGGCGAACAAGTGGAGCACCAACGGGTACTCCGAGTCGTCCGTCATGTACGAGCCCGGCAAGATCATGCGGGCCGGCGGCGGCGACCCTGCGATCAGCCGTACGGCGGTCGTCGACATGACCGTGGCCTCCCCGGCGTGGACCGAGACGGCGCCGATGACCTTCGCCCGGCGCCGGATGAACATGGTGCTGCTCGCCGACGGGCAGGTGCTCGCGGTCGGCGGGACGGCGTCCGGCGACTCCGAGGCGAGCGCCGTGCTCCCGGCGGAGATCTGGAACCCGCAGACCCGGACCTGGTCGACGCTCGGCCCGATGACCGAGGCCCGGATGTACCACTCGTCCGCCGTCCTCATGCTCGACGGCCGGGTCCTCACCGCCGGCGGCGAGGCGACGGGCCGGCTGCACGCGCAGATCTACACCCCGCCGTACCTGCTCAAGGGCCCGCGGCCGACGATCTCCTCAGCACCCGCGGTCGCCGGCTACGGGACGTCGCTCGCCGTGACCACCCCGGACACCGCGTCGATCACCTCCGTCGCGCTCGTCCGGCTCGGTGCCGCGACACACGCGTGGGACCAGAACCAGCGCTACGTGCCGCTGAAGTTCACCCCGACGCCGACCGGTGTCACCGCCACCGCGCCGGCGAACGGGAACATCGCCCCGCCCGGCAACTACATGCTCGTCGTGAAGAACTCGACCGGGGTGCCCTCCGTCGGGAAGATCGTGCGGATCGACTCGTCGGCGGCACTGACCCCGGGCCGGGCCGTGGGGCTCGTGACGTCGGGCGGCGCACCGCTCGCGGGCGTCACCGTGACCGCGGGGTCGGCGACGGCGACGACCGGGGCCGACGGCCGCTACACGCTGCCCGGCCTCACCCCCGGGGAGCAGGGCCTGACGTTCACGCGGGCCGGCTTCGCGACCGTGACCCGCACCGTGCTCGTCGCCGCCGGCGCCGACGTCACGACGAACGTCGCGCTCGTCCCGCCGGCCACGTTGACCGGTCGCGTCACCGACGCCGCCTCCGGCGCCGGGCTGCCCGACGCCGTCGTGTCCTCGTCGTCCGGCAGCACCGTGACGACCGCTGCCGACGGCTCGTACACGATCGCGGGCGCGCCGTCCGGGCCGCTGACCCTCACGGTGACGTCCATCGGCTACGAGACCCGCACGCTCGACGTGACGCTCCCGCCGAACACGACGGTCACGCAGAACGTCGGGCTGACCGCGAGCGCCACCTTCGTCACCGGCGGCGTCACCGACCGGGTCACGGGCAACCCGCTCGTCGGGGCCACGGTGACGCTGGGTGCGAGCACGACGACGACCGACGCGATCGGCCGCTACCGCTTCGACGTCCCGGCCGGGACGTACACGGTGTCGGCCACGGCCGCCGGCTACACGACGGCGAGCGCGCAGGCGATCGTCACGACGGGCACCTACGCCGTCGTCGACCTCCAGCTCGACCTCGCCGGGGCGTCGGACCGGATCAAGAGCATGACGTTCGAGAACGCGTCGCTGACCGACCCGTCGACGGGCGCCGACCGGGTGAGCGGCACCGTCACCCGGGAGACGGCGAACCCGTTGGCGGGCACCGGGTCCGCCCGCTTCGGCGGGACCAGCGCCTACCTCGAGGAGGCGTTCACCGCCCGCGACGACCTCTACGTGAGCGGCCTGCTGCGCCTCGACACGGTGCCCACGACCGACACCCGGGTGCTCCAGGTGCTCGACGGGACGACGACGGTCGCGGCGCTCCAGGTGCGGGCGACGTCCGGGAGGCTGCGGCTGCGCAACGGGTCGACGACGGTCGGCGTGGAGTCCGCGCCGCTCACGCCGGGGACGACGTACCGGGTCGGCGTGCACCAGCGCCGCGGGACCGGCGCGAACGCCGTCCTCGAGGCGTTCGTCGCACCTGTCGGCACCGAGTACGGCACGCCGTTCGCGCGGACCGCCACCGGGACCTGGACGACCGCGGCGACCGCGCTGCGGTTCGGCACGACGACGGGCAACGGAGCGAGCACGCTCGACGACGTCCTCGTCGACGGCGCCACGATGCCGACCGCCGGCACCGGCACCCCGCCGCCGCCACCGCCGCCCCGGA
>NZ_MWLN01000093.1 GCF_002198655.1 Kineosporia sp. A_224 | reverse complement strand
GCAGCGACGACCTGACCCTGCCCCTCCCACCCGTCCTCTGGCGGGAGAAGCACCCCAAACTCACGTTTTGGGGTACGTAACCCACCACAGGACGGGTGGGAGGGGCTGTGTCAGGCCTTCGTGCGATCCGCGACGAAGGGCGGCTTGACGACTCGGCAGCGCAGGACCCGGCCGCGGACGTCGACCCCGACCTCGTCGCCCTCGGCGACCCCCGCGTCGAGCAGCGCGATGGCGATGCCCTGCTTGAGCGTCGGCGAGAACGTGCCGGACGTCGTCCGGCCGAGCACCGTGCGCGCACCGCCCGTGCCGTCGTCCGGACCGTCGAGCGCGACGACGTCGAGCTCGGCGCGCGGGACGCCGCGGTCCAGCGCGAGCAGCCCCCAGGTCCGCCGGGCCGGGCCGCGCTCCTTCTCCGCGAGCAGGACGTCGCGGCCCCAGAACGCGGGCTTGGCCCAGCCGACGGCCCAGCCGGTGCGCGCCTGGACCGGCGTGATGTCGAGGGACAGCTCGTGCCCGTGGAGCGGGTAGCCCATCTCGGTCCGCAGCGTGTCGCGGGCACCGAGACCGCACGGCAGACCGCCGCGCGCGGTGACCTCGGCGAGGAGCGCGTCCCACAGCGCCGGTGCGGCGGCGCTCGGTACGAGCACCTCGTACCCGCGCTCGCCGGTGTACCCGGTGCGGCACACCGTCACCGGGACGTCGGTCGGCCCGGCCGGGACGTCGAGCCGGGTCTCGGCGAAGCTCATGTAGCCGTGGCCGACGGGCAGCCCGACGGCGGTGAGGACGTCGTCCGAGAGCGGGCCCTGGACGGCGAGCACGCAGATGTCCGCGTGCATGTCGACGACCGTCACGCCGTCCGGGGCGGCGGCCCGCAGCCGGCGCAGCACCTCGGCGGAGTTCGCCGCGTTCGGCACGAGGAGGACGCCGTCCGCGTTCCACAGGTAGACGATGAGGTCGTCGACGACCCCGCCCGTCGCGTCGTCGCAGCAGAGCGTGTACTGGGCCTGGCCGGGCGCGATCTTCGCGAGCGAGTTCGTCAGGCAGGAGTCGACGAACGCCGCGGCCCCGGGCCCGGTCACGGTCGCCGTCCCCAGGTGGCTCACGTCGAAGATGCCGACCGCCGTCCGGACCGCCTCGTGCTCCTTGAGCACCCCTCCGCCCGGGTACTCGATGGGCATCTCCCAGCCGCCGAAGTCGGCGAGCTTCGCACCGAGGGCGACGTGCCGGTCGGCAAGAGCGGTGTGCCGCAGCGCGGCGGGCGCAGAGGGGTCCGTCATGGACGGCGAAGATACTCCGACGAGCCCTGCGCGCCGCGCGGGACCTGCGTCGATAGCATCGGCGGGTGCCCACCCTGAGCCTCACGACCAAGGCCCCCGCCACCGTCAAGGCCGACGCCCTCGTCGTCGCCGTCGCCTCCGCGCCGAACGGACCGCGGCTGCTCGGCGAGGCGCTGCCCGCGCCGCTGCGCCGCAGCCTCGCCGGCTCCCTCGCCGGCCTCGGGGTGTCCGGCGCCGCCGACGAGGTGGTCCGGGTGCCGTCGGGCGGCGGCGTCGCCGCCCCGGTCGTCGTCCTCACCGGGGTCGGCACGGTCGGCGGCCGCGGGGACGCCGTCACGCCCGAGGCCCTGCGCCGCGCGGCCGGCGCCGCGACCCGCACCCTCGCGGGGGTCAAGGCGGTCGCGGTCGCACTGCCCACCGCGGACGTCGCCGCGCTCGCCGCGGTCGCCGAGGGTGCGCTGCTCGGCGCGTACACCTTCACCCGCTACCGGACCGCGAAGGACGCCAAGCAGGCCGTCGCCGCCGTGACCGTCGTCAGCGACCTCGCCCGCGGCGCGGCCGCGAAGGCCGCCGCGACCCGCGCCGAGGTCCTCGCCGCCGCCGTCGCCGGGACCCGCGACCTCATCAACACCCCGCCGCTCGACCTCTACCCCGCCGCGTTCGCCGACGAGGCCACGAAGGCCGTCGAGGGCCTGGGCGTCAAGGTCACGGTGCTCGACGAGAAGAAGCTGGCCCGCGGCGGCTACGGCGGCCTGCTCGGCGTCGGGATGGGCTCGTCCCGGCCGCCGCGGCTCGTCCGGCTCGACTACGCCCCCGCCGGCGCGACGGCGCACGTCGCGCTCGTCGGCAAGGGCATCACCTTCGACTCCGGCGGCCTGTCCATCAAGCCGGCCGCGGGCATGGAGGCGATGAAGAGCGACATGTCGGGGGCGGCCGCCGTGCTGCACACCGTCGTCGCCGCCGCCCGGCTCGGTCTGAAGGTGACGATCACCGGCTGGCTCGCGCTCGCCGAGAACATGCCGTCGGGCACGGCGCAGCGCCCGAGCGACGTCATCACGATCTACGGCGGCAAGACCGTCGAGGTGCTCAACACGGACGCCGAGGGCCGCCTCGTCCTCGCCGACGCGCTCGTCGCCGCGAGCGAGACGAACCCCGACGTCATCGTCGACGTCGCGACGCTCACCGGCGCGCAGATGGTCGCCCTCGGCAACCGGACGAGCGCGATCATGGCGAACGACGACGCGTTCCGGGAGCGGCTGCACAGCCTCTCGGCGGCCGCCGGCGAGCAGTTCTGGCCGATGCCGCTGCCCGCCGAGCTGCGCGCCAGCATGGACTCCCCCGTCGCCGACATCGCGAACATGGGCGAGCGCTTCGGCGGGATGCTCGTCGCGGGGCTCTTCCTCGCCGAGTTCGTCGGCACCCGTCCGGGCGCGGGTGACGCCGCGGCGACCCAGATCCCCTGGGCGCACCTCGACATCGCGGGCCCGGCCTTCAACACCGGCAAGGCGTTCGGCTACACGCCCGTCGGCGGGACCGGGGTCGCCGTCCGCACCCTTCTCGCGCTCGCCGAGGACGTCGCGGCGTCCGGGGTCTGACCGCCCGGGTCACTGCGCGCGGGCACCCTGCCCCGGGTCGCCGTGCCGCCGGCCGGCCCGGCGGGCGACCTTGTCCTGGCCCGCACGGGCGTCGGCGAGCGTGACGACGGCGTCGACGTCACCACCGGCGGCGCACCGCGCGGCCCCGACCGAGGCCGAGAGCACCGCGCCGTGCACCGGAGGGTGTCCGGCCACCGCATCACGCACCGCGGCGACCAGCCGGTCCGGGGCGGCCGGGTCGCCGGTGCGCACGAGGACGCCGAACTCGTCGCCGCCCAGGCGCGCCACGACAGCGCCGGGGACGACGTCCCGCAGGAGCCCGGCCACGGCGAGGATGAGGTCGTCCCCCGCGTCGTGCCCGAGGGCGTCGTTGACGGTCTTGAGCCCGTCGAGGTCCGCGACGAGCACGGCGACGGGCGCCCCGTCCGCGCCGGCCGCGGCGACCGCCTCGTCCCACGCGCGGCGGTTCGCGAGCCCGGTGAGGGCGTCGTGCCGGGCCTGCACCGCGGCCTCCGTGTAGGCGTCCTCGAGCGTGACGGCGGCGGCGAGGTTGCGGCGACCGTCGGCGGCGAGGAGCCGGACGAGACCGACCGGCGCCGCGAGCAGCAGGATCGTCGCCCAGCCGCCGCCCCCGGCCACGACGACGGCGAGGCCGACCGCGCCGAGAAGCGCGTCGACGGCGAAGGTCCAGGCGAGCGGGCGCACCAGGGTGCCCGGGGCGACCCCGAGGCACCCCGACCGGACGACGGCGACGACGGCGTCCGTGGCGATCTGGGCGGCGAACGCGGCGACGTAGACCGGCCAGTGCGCGAGCGCCGGGCCGGCGGGCCCGGCGACGGCGAGAACGGCGACGGCGCCGACGCAGTGCCAGCCGGGGACGGCGCGGGTCGCCACGGTGTGCGCGAGGCCGCCGGCCCGGGGCGAGCCGACGGCACCGAGCAGGAGCCCGATGAGGACGGCGAGCGGGACGAGCGGCAGCGGGGTGAGGAGCAGGAGGGCGACGAGCACCGGCTGCGTCGGCACGGCGCTGCCGGACGCCGCGACGAACTCGGTCCGGTAGGCCAGCACGTAGAGCCCGACGAGGGCGAGGACGCGCAGCAGGCTCGCCGCCGAGGGGTGGGCCAGGTCGGCCGGGCCGGGCAGGAGCAGCCCGAGCACCGCCACCCCGGTCGCGGCGACGACGAAGCCCCACCCGACGACCGCGGCGCTCACCCGGTCCAGCCGCTGCGCAGCCTCGGCGGCACGGCGCCGGACGGCGACGATCTCGCTCACGCCGTCGACGACCTCCTGCGCACCGCCGTCGCGGGCCACGGGGACCCGGCCGCCGTCCCGCCGGCCGCCGTCCCGGCCGCTGCCGTCGCGCAGGTCGACCGCGCGCGGGACGGCGGGACCGGTCAGAGGCTGCGCCACGGGTCGATCTGGACGTCGTCGACGTTCCACGAGCCGGGCAGCCCGCGCTGGCTGAACGTCACGGTGACGTACTGGCGGCCGGAGGCGTCCCGGATGTCCGGGAGCATGATCCGCTGCGACGGCGCCCAGCCGTACCTCGACCCGTCGATGTCGAGGTCGTTCGTCGCGACGTTGACCCCGCTCGTCACCCGGATCGAGACGTGCAGCGTCGAGAACAGGATCCCCGGCGCCTTGTAGAAGAAGCGGAGCGAGTCCTCGTTGGACGCCACGCACGTCGTCGGGGACGTCGCGGTGCCGAGCGCCGGCACCCACAGCGAGCGGGCGTTCGTGCCGGCGACGACGTTGAACGTCTCGCCGCCGAGCACGGTCGTGCTGCCGCCGCCGAGGGCCCACGACGCCGCGCCGCTCTCGAAGCGGCCGTCCTGGACGACGAAGTACTGGTTCGTGTCGCCCCACCTGGCGAAGGTCTGCGCGGTGGTCCGCGTCCCGCAGTCGACCGTGACGGCCTCGGCGGGCGCCGCGACGAGCGCACCGCCGGCGAAGGTGACGACGGCGGCGGCGAGCGCCGCCAGCCTGGTGCGCAACATCGGTCGGCCGGCCATCGTGGTCTCCTCGGTCATGGCGACGGCAGCGGGCCGGCTGTCGTCGTTCGAGGTCCAGTCTGGTCACTCAGAGGCACTGGAGGACAGCGCGCTGTGCAAGGTTCGCCCTCTTGCAGGCGGGCCTGCCCGGACGGAGCAACGGGGTTGCCCCGGGCGGAGGACCGGGGCCTACGCCGGGCCGGAGCTCCCCAGGTCGGTCGCGCTCTCCCGGCCGGCCGCCTTCTGCCGGGCCGTCCAGTCCCGCATCCGCTGCGGGTAGCCGGTGAGCTGGACGTCGTAGATCGGCACGTTGAGCTCGCGGGACAGGCCGTGGACGACGTCCGGGTCGGCGACCCGGCGGCGGGTCCACTCCCCGGTCGACGCGACGAGCAGCACGGTCGGCGGCGTCACCGTCGTCCGCGGCTCGATGTACGCCTCGACCCCGGGGCGGCTGCGGACGAACTCGGCGAGGTGCGCCGTGACGGCGTTGCGCTCCTCACGCCGGCTGGGGCCGGAGCCGGTCTGCGACCGGCGGCGCCGGAACCATGCCATGCCTGCCAGTCCTCCCCCGCGCCCTGCGGACGCCGTGTGTCCGTCGCCCCGTCGGGCGTGCGGATCATCATCTCCCGGTCCAACGACCGGCGGGGGCGATCCGTTCGACCGCGTGCCCCCGGTCGCCGTCCGGCGCGCACGACGAACCGCCCGTCGTCACATCCGTCGCCGGGCCGACCACCCGGATGCGTGAGTCCGCTCACTCGGCGCTCCACGGGGGCCACCCGGGTGTGACCTTGTCCCCTCGTGATGCAAGGATGCATAACCGCCGCGAAACGACGCTGTGACGTGACCGGACAGCTCGGCCCGAGCATGTGCAGGCCCGGCCGGAGCAGCCGTCGTGACGCGGGCAGCAGCCGCCGTCCGATGCACCAGGCACCGCGTGTGCCTTCGTCCGCACAGGAGAGCCAGTGTCCGAGACGTCCTCCGGCCAGGTCCACGACCTCGTGATCCTCGGCGGCGGCAGCGGTGGCTACGCCGCCGCGCTGCGCGCCTCGCAGCTCGGGCTGTCCGTCGTCCTCGTCGAGAAGGACAAGCTCGGCGGCACCTGCCTGCACCGCGGCTGCATCCCCACTAAGGCACTGCTGCACGCCGCGGAGGTCGCCGACTCGGCGCGCGAGAGCGAGCAGTTCGGCGTCCACGCGACGTTCGAGTCGATCGACATGGCCGGCGTCAACAAGTACAAGGACGGCGTCGTCGGCCGGCTCTACAAGGGCCTGCAGGGCCTCGTCGGGCACCGCGACACGCTCACCTACGTCGAGGCCGAGGGCCGGCTCGTCGCGCCGAACGTCGTCGAGGCGGGCGGGCAGCGGTACACCGGCCGCAACGTCGTGCTCGCGACCGGCTCCTACGCCCGCTCGCTGCCCGGCCTCGAGATCGGCGGCCGGGTCATGACGAGCGACCAGGCCCTCACCCTCGACCACGTGCCGCAGCGCGTCGTGGTCCTCGGCGGCGGCGTCATCGGCGTCGAGTTCGCCTCCGTGTGGAAGTCCTTCGGCGCCGAGGTGACGATCGTCGAGGCGCTCCCCCGGCTCGTCCCCGCCGAGGACGAGGCCTGCTCCAAGGCCCTCGAGCGCGCCTTCCGCAAGCGCAAGATCAACTTCAAGGTCGGCGTCCGGTTCTCGGGCGTGACCCAGCACGACGGCGGGGTGACCGTCTCCCTGGAGTCCGGCGAGACGATCGAGGCGGACATCCTCCTCGTCGCCGTCGGCCGCGGCCCGAACGCGACCGGCTTCGGGTACGAGGAGAACGGCGTCCGGATGGAGCGCGGCTTCGTCCTCACCGACGAGCGGCTGCGCACGAGCGTCCCCGGCGTCTACGCCGTCGGTGACATCGTCCCCGGCCTGCAGCTCGCGCACCGCGGCTTCCAGCAGGGCATCTTCGTCGCCGAGGACATCGCCGGTCTCAACCCGGCGCCGATCGACGAGTCCGGCATCCCGCGCGTCACGTACTGCGAGCCCGAGGTCGCCTCCGTCGGCATCACCGAGGCCCAGGCCAAGGAGAAGTTCGGGGCCGACAACGTCGCGACGGTCGAGTACAACCTCGGCGGCAACGGCAAGAGCCAGATCCTCGCGACCGCGGGCTTCGTCAAGCTCGTCCGGCGGAAGGACGGCCCCGTCGTCGGCGTCCACATGGTCGGCTCCCGGGTCGGCGAGCAGATCGGCGAGGCCCAGCTCATCGTCAACTGGGAGGCCTACCCCGAGGAGGTCGCCTCCCTCGTGCACGCCCACCCGACCCAGAACGAGGCCCTCGGTGAGGCGCACCTCGCCCTCGCCGGCAAGCCCCTGCACTCCCACGCCTGACCCCTTCGTCCGGCCGGTCCGCCGGCCGGACGGCGACACCCGGGCGACGCCTGCGTGGCGGCGCCCCGAAGACACGCAAGACTGACCTGCACCGCACCGCCCCTAGCAGCAGACCTCAGCAGCCCGGCCACCGCCGGAAGCGACGAAGGAGAAGCCGGACCCATGTCGGACTCCGTGCAGATGCCGGCCCTCGGCGAGAGCGTCACCGAGGGCACAGTCACCCGATGGCTCAAGAGCGTCGGGGACCGGGTCGAGCAGGACGAGCCCCTGCTGGAGGTCTCGACCGACAAGGTGGACACCGAGATCCCGTCCCCCGTGGCGGGCGTCCTCGAGCAGATCCTCGTCGGCGAGGACGAGACGGTCGCCGTCGGCACCGCGCTCGCGGTCATCGGCGACGGCTCGTCGAACGGCGCCTCCGCGCCGGCCACCGAGGCCCCCGCCGCCGAGCAGCCCGCCCCGGAGCCCGAGCCGGTCCCGGCGGCGCAGGCCCCGGCCGCCGAGGCCCCCTCCACCGAGGCCGAGCAGCCCGCTGCCGCACCGCACGCCGCGTCGGCCCCGGCCGCCGACGGCCGCGCCGTCCAGATGCCCGCCCTCGGCGAGAGCGTCACCGAGGGCACAGTCACCCGATGGCTCAAGGCGGAGGGTGACACCGTCGAGGTCGACGAGCCGCTCCTCGAGGTCTCGACCGACAAGGTCGACACCGAGATCCCGTCGCCGGTCGCCGGCGTCCTCACGAAGATCCTCGTCGGCGAGGACGAGACCGTCGCCGTCG
>NZ_MWLN01000092.1 GCF_002198655.1 Kineosporia sp. A_224 | reverse complement strand
CCCCGGTCCGCACCTTCTCCCGGATCGACGTGCCCGCCTCGTTCGCGCAGGTCCCGGCCGGCCGGACGGCGGAAGCAGTGCTCAGCCGGCGACGGCGAGCCGCGTCGGGGTGCCGAGCGGCGGCAGGAGCAGTCGGTCGAGGGTGGAGCGGGTGGCGGCGACCGGGTCGGTGCCGTCGTGGCCCCAGGCGTCGAGGGCCGCGCGGGCGACGCCGATGACGACGTTGGCGAGCACCCGCGCGTCGAGGCGGGCGGTGGCGTCGTCGGACCAGCGGCCGAGGAGGTGCTCGGCGGCGGCCTCCTCGTAGTCCCGGTCGGTGCGGGCGTCGAGGTCGCGGACCGCCGGGGACGTCACGACGAGGCGGCGCCGGCGCTGCCGGAACGACGACTCGGACTGCCGCCGGACCCCCTCGACGACGAGGTCGCACAGGTCGCGGACGACGTCGCCGTCCCGGGGGAGCGCGGCGAGGCCCGTGCGGAACCAGGCGATGTTCGTGTCGTGGTCGGGGAAGATCGCCGCGGCCTTGGACCCGAAGTGCAGGAAGAACGTGCGGGGGCTGACGCCGGCCTCGCGGGCGATCTCCTCGACCGTCACGGCGTCGATGCCACGCTCGAGGAACGCGGCGAGAGCGGCCTCGGCGAGCACCTGCCGGGTGCGGGCGCGCTGCTCCTCGCGCCGGTTGGGACGGGCCGTCACTGCGCTCTCCTCCCGCCAGGGGATGCAGCGGCTGCACCGGAACACTCCCGTGGCGGCGGTCGCGCGCCGGTGCAGCCGTGGGTCGAGTATCCGTGAAACACCCTGCCTCGTCGAGACCACCCGCCGGAAGGGCTGCTGCCGGCAGTCGGTCCCGCCAAGTGCTTGACGGTGACCTCGATGACCCATTTCACTGCACTCAGTGCACTGTTGTCGAGGCTGAGGCGGCCGAAAGAGATGTTCGACGACCCGAACGCCCTGCAGCGTCTCGTCGAGGAGTTCTACCCCTACCGCGAGCGGTTCGAGACCTTCCGCCGGTTGCCGGAGAAGGGCCGTGACGCGCAGGAGGTCCTCGGCGAGCTGCGCTGGATGGCCGAGCGCGAGGACGAGCAGGGCCACGCCGGCCGCGTCTCCGGCTCGCTCTACCACGGGGACCCGGAGCACTACGCCTTCCTCACGGAGGCGTTCGGGCTCTTCGCCCACGCCAACGTGCTGCAGCGCGACATGTACCCCTCGGCGACGAAGTTCGAGGCGGAGATCGTCGCCATGGCCGCCGGGATGCTCGGCGGGCAGGCGGCGGACGGCGTGTGCGGTGTCCTCACCGGCGGTGGCACGGAGTCCCTGACGACCCAGCTCCTCACCTACCGCGACCACGCGAAGGCGACCCGCGGCGTCACCGACCCGCAGGTCATCATCCCCGTCACCGGGCACTGCGCCCTCGACAAGGCCGCGCACTACTTCGGCGTCGAGCTCGTCAAGGCGCCGGTCGACGACGACTGGCGGGTGGACGTCGACTGGGTCCGCGCGCACGTCACCGACCGGACCGTCGCGCTCATGGGCTCGGCGGGCAACTACCCGCACGGCGTCGTCGACCCGATCGCCGAGCTCGGCGAGGTCGCGGCCGAGCACGGCATCGGGCTGCACGTCGACGCCTGCCTCGGCGGGTTCGTCCTGCCCTGGGCCCGGCGGCTCGGGTACGACGTCCCGCCGTTCGACTTCGCCGTCCCAGGGGTCACCTCGATCTCGGTCGACACCCACAAGTACGGCTTCGGCCTCAAGGGCACGAGCGTGCTCCTCTACCGCGACCGCGACCTGCGGCGGCACCAGTACTTCACCGCGGCGGACTGGCCGGGCGGCATCTACATCTCGCCGGGGATGGCGGGCAGCCGCTCCGGCGGGCTCATCGCCTCGACGTGGGCGGCGATGGTCACCCTCGGGGAGGAGGGCTACCTGGACGCCGCCCGGGCGATCCTCGCAGCGGCCGACACGATGCGCGCCGGGGTCGAGGCCGTCGAGGGCCTCGAGCTCATCGGGCGATCGCCCTTCATGGTGGCGTTCCGCAGCAACGACCCCGACGTCGACGTCTACGTCGTCAACGACGAGCTCATCGCTCGCGGCTGGCGGCTCAACGGCGTTCAGCTGCCGCCCGGCCTGCACTTCTGCGTGACCCGGCCGAACAGCGCCGACGGCGTCGTCGAGCAGTTCCTCGCCGACCTTCGGGCCGCCGTGGACGCCGCCCGCGGCCGGCCCGCCGGCTCCGCCCGCAGCGGTGCGCTCTACGGCCTCTCGGGGGCGGGCCCGGCCGGGGTCCAGGCGGCGGGCCAGCTGCTGTCCGCCGCGCTCGACGCGTTCTACGAGCCGGCGCCGTGAGCACGGCGGCGGGGGCGCCGGACGACGGGTCGCTCGTCCTCGTCGTCGACCTCGGGACGACGGCGCTCAAGGTCGGTGTCGTCTCCCTCACCGGGCGCGTCGTCCACGCCGAGGGCGTCGACCTCGACCTCGTGCTCGCCCCCGGCGGGGCCGCCACCCAGGACGCGGACCGGTGGTGGGACCTCGTCCTCGACCTCGGCGCCCGGGCGGTCGCGGCGACCGCGGACGCCGGTCACGTCGTCGCGCTGACCGTCACCGGGCAGTGGTCCTCGACCGTCCCCGTCGCCGAGGACGGCACCCCGGTCGGGCCGTGCCTCATGTGGCTCGACAGCCGGGGCGGCCCGGAGTCGGTGCGCCGGGTCGGCGGCCCGGTGGCCGGTTACGACCCGCGGGCCCTGCTCGCGTGGGTGCGCCGCAGCGGGGGCGCGCCGTCGCTCGACGGCGCCGACCCGCTCGGCCACCGCTGGTTCCTCGCCGCCGAGCAGCCCGCCGTGCACACCGCGGCGCGCTGGCTCATGGAGCCGGTCGACTACCTCGCGATGCGACTGTCCGGCCGGGCCGCGGCGACCCAGGCGTCGATGATCGGTGTCTGGCTCACGGACAACCGCCGGCTCGACCCGGGCGGCTACGACCGCGGGCTCGTCCGGCGGGCCGGGGTCGACCCGGACAAGCTCCCGCCCCTGGTGCACAACGGGTCCGTGCTCGGGCCGGTGCTCCCGGACGTCGCCCGCAGGCTCGGGGTCCCGCCGGACGCGCACGTCGTCGCCGGTGTCGGCGACGCCCTGACGACCGCCCTCGGGTCCGGGGCGACAGACCTGTACGCGCCGCACGTGAGCCTCGGGACGACGTCCTGGGTCTCCTGCCACGTGCCGGCGAAGAAGACCGACGTCGTCCGCGCCTTCGCGTCGGTGCCGAGCACCCTGCCGGACCGCTACGTCGTCCTCAACAACCACGAGACGTCCGGCCGGTGCCTGCACTGGCTGCGCGGGCTCGTCGCCGGCCCCGACGACCCGCTCACCTACGCCGACCTCGACACCCTCGCGGCGCAGGCCGCGCCGGGCGCCGGCGGGGTGATCTTCACCCCGTGGCTCATGGGGGAGCGGACGCCGATCACCGACCGGGCGGCCCGCGGCGGCTTCCACAACGTGTCGCTCTCCACCGTGCGGGCCGACCTCGTGCGGGCCGTCCTCGAGGGCGTCGCCTACAACGACCGGTGGAGCTTCGACATCCTGGAGAAGTTCACCGGCCGCCGGCTCGGCGCGGTCCGGATGGTCGGCGGCGGCGCCCGGTCCGACCTGTGGTGCCAGATCCACGCAGACGTCTTCGACCGGGCCGTCGAGCAGGTCGAGGACCCGGACGCCGCGACCCTGCGCGGGGCGGCCTTCAACGCCGGCATCGCGCTCGGCCGGGTGCGCGTCGAGGACCTGCCGGACCTCACCCCGGTCCGCGCGACGTACGTGCCCGACCCGCAGCGGGTCGCGACGTACGCCCGGCTCTACGCCGAGTTCCCGGGCCTCTACACGCGCCAGAAGAAGATGTTCGCCCGCCTCAACGGGGCCGCGTCGTGACCGGCCGTGCGACGTCGCGCCTGCCGCGCTTCCCCGACGGCTTCGTCTGGGGCGCGGCGACGGCGTCGTACCAGATCGAGGGTGCCGTCGCCGAGGACGGCCGGGGCCCGTCGGTCTGGGACACGTTCTGCCGCACCGAGGGCCGGGTCCGGGACGGCGACACCGGCGACGTCGCGTGCGACCACTACCACCGCTGGCCGCAGGACGTCGACCTGCTCGCCGGCCTCGGGCTCACCGGCTACCGGTTCTCCGTCGCGTGGCCGCGGGTCGTCCCGACCGGGTCCGGCGCCGTCAACGAGGCCGGTCTCGCGTTCTACGACCGGCTCGTCGACGCGTTGCTGGACAAGGGGATCACCCCGCTGCCCACGCTCTTCCACTGGGACCTGCCGCAGCCGCTCGAGGACGCCGGCGGCTGGCTCGCCCGGGACACCGCCTACCGGTTCGCCGACTACGCCGCGGTCGTCGCGGGCCGGCTCGGGGACCGGGTGCCGCGCTGGGTGACCCTCAACGAGCCGTTCATCCACATGGCGCTCGGGTACGCGTTCGGCAGCCACGCCCCCGGCCGGGCCCTGCTCCTCGACGCGCTGCCCGCCGGGCACCACCAGCTCCTCGGCCACGGTCTCGCGGCGGAGGCGTTGCGCAGCAGCGGGTCCGCGAACGGGCGCCGGCCCGAGGTGCTCCTCACGAACAACCTCACGCCCGTCGCGCCGGCCTCCGACGACCCTGCCGACGCCGCGGCCGCCGCCGTGTACGACGCGCTCCACAACCGGTTCTTCACCGACCCCGTCCTGCTCGGTCGCTACCCGGACCTGTCCGCCGTCGGCCTGCCCGAGATGCCGCCGTGGGTGCTGGACGGCGACCTCGCGACGATCTCGGGCCGCGGCCACCACCTCGACGGCCTCGGCGTGAACTACTACAACCCGACGCACGTCGCGGCCGCGCCCGACGGACCGTTGCCGTTCGCCCCCGTCCGCGTAGAGGCCCCGACCCGCACCGGCTTCGACTGGCCGGTCCTGCCCGGCGGCCTGCACGACCTGCTCACCGGCCTGCGGGCCCGGTACGGGCGCGCGCTGCCCCCGGTGTGGGTCACCGAGAACGGCTGCTCCTACCCGGACGTCGTCGCACCGGACGGCACCGTGCACGACACCGAGCGGATCGCCTTCCTCGACGGGCACCTGCGGGCCCTGCACGCCGCGATCGCCGACGGGGTCGACGTCCGCGGGTACTACGTGTGGTCGCTGCTGGACAACTTCGAGTGGGCCGACGGGTACAGCCAGCGGTTCGGCCTCGTGCACGTCGACTTCGAGACCCTCGCGCGGACGCCGAAGGACTCCTACGCGTGGCTGCGCGACGAGGTCGCCGCGCAGCGCGGCCTGCTGCCGTGAGCACACCGCCGGCGGGTGCCGCGACCACCGGGGGGACGCCGTCCGCCCTCGCGGAGCCGACCGCCCGTGTCGGCGTCTGGTGGACGACGCTCGTCGCACTCGCGAACCTCGGGCTCTGGATGGGCTACTTCGGCCCGCTCCAGGTGCTGCTCCCCAACCAGGCGCAGGCGATCGACCCCGCGGGGAAGACGACGTTCCTCGCCGTCGCGACCGGGGCCGGCGCGCTCGTCGCCGTCGTCGTCAACCCGGTCGCCGGGGCGCTCTCCGACCGGACGACGAGCCGGTTCGGCCGCCGCCGGCCGTGGGCCCTCGGTGGGGCGCTCCTCGGCGCCGCCGGCCTCGGCGCGCTCGCCGGCGGGACGACGCTGCTCGCCGTCGTCGTCGGCTGGTGCGTCGCGCAGGCCGGGCTGAACATCCTGCAGGCGGCGGTGACCGCCGCCGTCCCCGACCAGGTGCCCGTCGTCCAGCGAGCGACGGTGTCGGGCTGGATCAGCGTGCCCCAGTCGCTGGGCGTCGTCCTCGGCGTCCTCGTCGTCACCCTGCTCGTCACCGGCAACGCCCCGGGCTACCTCGTGACCGCCGCGCTCGTCGTCGCGCTCACCCTGCCGTTCGTGCTGGCCTCGCCGGATCCGCGGCTGCGTCCCGAGGACCGGCCGGCCTGGTCGTGGCGCTCGTTCGTCGCGCGATTCTGGCTCAGCCCGCGCGCGCACCCGGACTTCGCGTGGGCGTTCGCGACGCGCTTCCTCGTGCAGCTCGGCAACGCGCTCGCGACCCTGTACCTGCTCTTCTACCTGCGCGACGAGGTGCGCTACGAGCAGCTGTTCCCCGGCGCGAAGGCCGAGGACGGCCTGCTCCTCGTCATCCTCGTCTACGTCGCGGTCACCGTCGTCGCGACCGTCGTCGGCGGCGTCGTCTCCGACCGCAGCGGACGCCGGAAGCGCTCGGTCGTCGTGTCCGGGCTCGTCATGGCGGTCCCCGGCGTGACGCTCGCGTTCTGGCCGACGTGGCCGGTCGTCCTGGGCTCCGCGGCCGTGCTCGGTCTCGGGTTCGGCGTCTACATGTCCGTCGACCAGGCGCTGATCACCCAGGTGCTGCCGACCGCGGCCGACCGGGGCCGCGACCTCGGGATCATCAACATCGCGAACTCCGCGCCGCAGGTGCTCGGGCCGGTCGTCGCGGCACCGCTGGTGTCGACGTTCGGCGGTTACCCGACGCTGTACCTCGCGGTCGCGGTGGTGACCGTCGCCGGCTCGGTGCTCGTGCGCAACATCAAGGGCGTGCCCTGACGCCCAGGGCCGTGGTGCGGAAGGCGGGACTCGAACCCGCACGCCCGAAGGCACAGGAACCTAAATCCTGCGTGGCTGCCAGTTACACCACTCCCGCGAGGAGGCCAGAGTAGGCGATCGGGGGCAACCCCGCGGCAGCCCGACGTCAGCGTCGCCGAGGAAGAGCCGACAGGTCGATGTCCAGCGGTACCGGGCTCAGGACGGTGAGCCGGTTCGGGCCGCGTGCTGCTTCCTCGTACTCGCCGTCCACGAGGACGAACGCCCTCGACGCGCTCGGATCGGCCAGGTCGAGCACCCAGTAGGCCCCGATCCCGGCGTCTACGTACTCGACCGGCTTCATGACCCGGTCCGTGCGGCCGGTGCCCGGGGACACGATCTCGACCGCGAGTGTCACGTCGGACGCGAGAACCCTGGACGGGTTGCTGTCCAGCAGAGTTGTCGGCAGCACGACGACATCCGGTGCGCGGACGGTCGGCGGGTAGACGGCGTCGACGAGTACTTCGACATCAGGTGCAGCCAGCAGGTGCGTCGGAAGCTGCCGGTTCAGCTCCGCGGCGAGGTTCGCCATCGCGACCTGGTGCTGGACGGTCGGACGTGGCGCCACCTGGACGACCCCTTCGACGAGTTCGAGTCGTCGAGAGCTCTGCACGGGGACGTCGTTCCACTCAGCGAGCGTCAGGAGATGGTCCGGCCACAGTGCACTCATGCGGCGTGCTCCTCCCTTCTGACGACGGCCCCCACCGCCATCTGCAGTGTAGGGCCGGGGTCCGTCAGATCCCGAGCGCCTTGCGCAGCGCCGCGACGTGCCCGGTGGCCTTGACGTTGTAGCGCGCGTACTCGACGACGCCCTCGGGGTCGACGACGACGGTCGAGCGGATGACGCCGACGACCTTCTTGCCGTAGAGCGACTTCTCGCCCCAGGCGCCCCAGGCCTCCATCGTCGCGTGGGTGGGGTCGGAGAGCAGCGGGAAGGTCAGGCCGTCGCGCTCGACGAACTTCTGGAGCTTCTCGGGCTTGTCGGGAGAGACCCCGAGCACGGCGTAGCCCTGGGCCGCCAGCGCGTCGAGCGAGTCGCGGAAGTCGCACGCCTGCTTCGTGCACCCGGGCGTCATCGCGGCCGGGTAGAAGTAGACGACGACGTGCTTGCCGCGCAGGTCCGCGAGGGAGACGGTCGAGCCGTCCGCGGCGGGCAGGGTGAGATCGGGGGCCTTCTCACCGACGGCGACCTGGGGCACGACAGCTCCTCGGGGGACGTGTTGCCGGGACGGGCGGGACCGGCTGGGACGACGAACAGGGGCGGCGCCATGGTAGGCGCCGCCCCTGCCGTGCGCAGCCGGTGGATCAGGTGGAACAGGTGGAACAGGTGGAACAGGTAGGGCCTATGGAGCAGGTGGGTCAGGCGCCGGCCCAGATCTTGGCGTAGATCTCCCGGTACCCCGAGGCGGGGTCGAAGACGTCACCGGTCGGCGCGTTCGCCTTGGTGACCAGGCCCGGCTTGGCGACGAACGTGGACGCCGCCTCGCCGGCGACCGCCCGGTTCAGCTCGTCGACGAGCTGCCAGCCCTGCAGGAGCAGCGGCTCGGCGACGGTCGCCGCCTGGTAGTCGCCGGTCCGGATCCGCTGGAACTCCGCGGCGTCGCCGTCACCGGCGGCCACCGACTTGGGCGGGCCGTCGCCGGGCTTGCCGGCGTCCTTGAGGGCGGCACGGGCCCCGCCGAAGTAGTTGCCGTTGATCGCGAGCAGGTACGTCAGCTTGTCGCCGTGCTTCTGGAGCAGCCCTGAGATGACGCCGGGCATCCGGGAGTCCGCCTCGGCGATCGGCGAGTCCTGGTACTCGAGCACCGTGCACGTCGTGCACTTCTCGATCTCGGCCTTGATCGCGTCGGCCTTCGCCACCGCGATCTCGTACTGGCTGTCGGTGAAGATCGCGACGCCGGCCTTGCCGTCGGAGTCGGCGATGGCGAACTTCGCCGCGATCGCCGAGACCTCGAGCGGGTCGGTCGTGACGTTGGTGAAGAGCCCGTTGGCGGTGTCCGGGCCCGGGGCGGCGCCCGCGTGCCAGCCGACGACGGGGATCTTCAGGTCCGTCGCCTGCTTGATGACCGACGCCTGCTCCTTGGCGTCGAACCCGCCGAGGACGATGCCGGCCGGCTTGGACGCCAGGGCCTGGTTCAGGGCGTCGGTGCGGCCCTGGGCGGAGGCCTTGCCGTCGATGACGGTGACCTTCCACCCGATCTTGGCCGCGGCCTCCTTGACGCCCTCGCCGACGGCGTTGACACCGCCGTTGGTGAGGTCGGCCGCGACGTAGACGATCGTCGAGCCCGCCTTCTGGGCCTTGGGACCGGTGGACGGCGGCGTGAAGCCCTCCTTCGCGGCGAGGCTCGCCTCGACGAAGGTCTTCGCGTCGGCGACGACCGAGTCGCTCGCGGCAGGCGCCGAGGACGACGCACCGGCGGCGGGCGCGGACGACGAGGCGTCCCCGCTGCCGACCGACGCGCTGCCGCACGCGGTGAGCAGGAACCCGGCGGCGGCGACGACCGCCACGCGACTGCGAGCAGCGGTTCTCATGTGGTGCTCCCTTCGGGTTGCTGGACGGGCGCCGTCGCCTCGTCCGCAGCGGCGTCGTCCGTGGCCCTCCCGGGGGCCGGTGCGGCGCCGTCACCGGCGGGTGCCGGTGTGTCGGTGGCCTGGTGCCGTTCTGCGCTCGCCAGCCGTCGACGGCTCGCCAGGCTCGCGATGGTGATCGCGGCGACGAGCGTCAGGCCGTTGAACAGCGGCTCCAGGTAGAAGCGGCCCGGCAGCAGCTGCTGCAGGCCGGAGATGCCGAGCGTCGTGATGACGACGCCGAGCACGGTGCCCCACGCGTTGACCCGGCCGGGCCGGATCGTCGTGGAGCCGAGGAACGCCGCGGCCAGCGCGGGCAGCAGGAACTCCGGGCCGATGTTCGCCTGGACGACGCCGCCCTGGCGGGCCGAGAGCAGGATCCCGGCGACGGCGGCGAGCACGCCCGAGGTGACCATCGCGCCGACGACGTACGACCGCCGCCGGACGCCGATGAGCTCGGCGGCCTTCGGGTTCGCACCGACGGCGTACAGGTAGCGGCCGATCGGCGAGAACTCCAGGACGACCCACAGCGCGACCGCGAGGGCGAGGGCGATGATGAACGGCCCCGGCACCGGGCCGACCGACCACGTCGCGAGCGCGTCGAACGCCTGCGCGCGCTTGCCGTCGGTGTCGGTGATCTGGCGGCCGCCGGTGTGCCAGTAGGTGATCGCGTTGATGACCTGCCCGGTGGCGAGCGTCGCGATGAACGCGTCGACCTGGGCGAGCTCGACGAGCAGGGCGTTGACCGCCCCGACGACGGCGCCGCCGAGGAGCACGAGCACGATCGTCAGCCGGTAGTCCAGGCCCTGGATCTGCCACGAGAGCGCCATGACCTGCCACAGGCCCACGGCGTAGCCGACCGACAGGTCGATCTTGCCCGCGACCATGGGCACGCTCACCGCGAGCGCGAGGACGAGCAGCACCGCCTTGCCGGCCGCGAGCAGCCGGAAGTTCAGCAGCGTCGGGAACGTGTCGGGCCGCAGCACGCTGAAGAAGATCGCGAGCGCGACGGTGAGCACGACCATGCCGTAGACCGTGAGCACGCGGCGGCTCAGCGCCGTCCCCGCCCGTGGTTCGAGCGCCGTCGACTTGACGGACGTGTGCAGCGTCATGACCGGACCTCCTCGTCCGTGGTGCTGTTCGTGGTGCCCGTGGTGGGCTCGGTCGGTACGGGCAGGGGGGCGGGCGGCAGGCCGGAGGCGGCCGCGACGAGCCCGGCGACGGTGAGGTCGTCGCCGGCGAGCTCGGCGGTGACCCGGCCGCGGCCGAAGACGAGCGCCCGGTGGCAGATCGCCGCGACCTCCTCGACGTCCGTGGAGACGACGACGGCCGCGGTGCCCTGCTCGCCGGCCTCGCGCAGGAGGGCGTAGATGTCGGCCTTCGCGCCGACGTCGACGCCCATGGTCGGCTCCTCGAGGACGACGACCTTGCGGCCGACGCCGAACCAGCGGGCGAGGACGACCTTCTGCTGGTTGCCGCCGGAAAGGGTGTCCGCGGCGACCTCGGGGTCGCCGGGCCGGACGCCGAAGCGCGCCACGAGCTCGCGCGCGCGGACCCGCTCGGCGCGCTGGGTCGACAGCGACCGCAGCCGCCGGCCCCAGACCCCCGGGTTGAGGAAGAGGTTCTCCCGTACCGAGAGCCCGGCGGCGATGCCCTCGGTCTCCCGGTTCGACGTCGCGAACCCGACGCCGTCGACGACGGCGTCCGTGGTGGAGCGCGGGGCGAACGCTGCGCCGTCGAGCCGCATCCGGCCGCCGGTCACCGACGTGGCGCCGGCGATCGCGCGGCCGACCTCGGTCTGGCCGGCGCCGCGCAGCCCGACGAGGCCGACGACCTCGCCCCGCCGGACGGTGAGGTCCACCGGGCCGACGTCCCCGGCGACGAGCCCGTCGAGCTCGAGCCGCACGGTGCTGCCGACCTCGCCGGGGCTCACGGACCGCGTGCTGCGGCCGACGATGAGCTCGACGAGCCGGGCCGGCGGCACCTCCGCGACCGGGGCGTCGCCGACCTTGACCCCGTTGCGCATGACGACGACCGAGTCGGCGATGTCGTAGACCTCGTCGAGCCGGTGCGACACGTAGATCATCCCGACGCCGCCGGCGGCGAGCTCCCGGACGACGTCGAAGAGCCGCTGGACGTCGGCCGCAGGCAGGCTCGCGGTCGGCTCGTCGAGGACGAGCAGGGCGGGCTCGGTGACGAGCGCGCGGGCGATCGCGACGAGCGCCTTCTCGGTGCGCGGCAGGTCGAACATCCGGGTGGACGGGTCGATCCCGCCGCCGACGAGCGCGAGCGCCTTCGCTGCCTGGGCGTCGACGGCGGCCCAGTCGACGAGGCCGCGCGAGCCGCCGCCCCGGCGCGGGAAACCCAGCGAGAGGGCCATGTTCTCGCCGACCGTCATCCAGTCGACGAGGCCGAGGTCCTGGTGGATGAAGGAGATCCGGCCGCGGACGCCGGGGTCCTCGAGGTCCTGCCCCTCGAGGAGCACCCGGCCGCCGTCCTTCTTGTAGACGCCGGCGAGCATCTTGATGAGCGTCGACTTGCCCGCGCCGTTCTCGCCGAGGAGCGCGACGATCCGGCCCGCCTCGAGCGTGAACGACACGTCGTCGACGACCCGGTTGCCGTGGAAGGACTTCACGAGGCCCTGGACCTCGAGCAGCGCGCTCACGACGCGGCTCCCGCGACGAGGCCCGCTCCCGGCAGGGCCTGCGTGCCCGGGATCGGCGTCGGCGCCGGCCGGCCGGCGAGCACCTCGGCGACGTTGCGCGCCGCGAGGTCGACCATCGCGGCCCGGGTCGCCTCGGTCGCCGAGCCGACGTGCGGCAGGACGACGAGGCGGGACTGCGCGAAGAGCCGGTCCGCCCGGTCGCTGCGCGGCTCGCGCTCCATGACGTCGAGCCCGGCCGAGTGGATCGTGCCGGCGGCGAGCGCCTCGAGGAGCGCGTCCTCGTCGACGACCCCGCCGCGGGCGGTGTTGACGAGCGTCGCGGTCGGCTTCATCCGTGCCAGGAAGTCGCTGCCGACGAGGCCTCGGGTGCCCGGGGTGAGCGGGACGTGCACGCTGATGACGTCGCTCGTGGCGACGAGCTCGTCCATCGTCACGGCACGCGAGAGCCCGCCGCCGTCCGGCCGGGCCGGGTCGACGTGGACGACGTCCATCGCGAACCCCTGGGCCCGGCGGGCGACGGCCTGGCCGATCTGGCCGAAGCCGAGCAGACCCAGCCGGGCGCCGTGGACGTCCATGCCGAGCAGGTCGCCCATCCGGAAGGTGCGCCAGGCACCGGCGTGCAGGGTCTCGGCGGCGACCCGGAGCCGGCGGCGGGCCATGAGGATCAGGGCGAAGGCGAGGTCGGCGGTCGTCTCGGCGAGCACCGACGGGGTGTGGGTGGCGACGACGCCGCGGGCGGCCACCGCCTCGAGGTCGACGGAGTCGTAGCCCATCGAGGCGAGCGCGACGACCCGCAGCTGCGGCCCGGCGGCGTCCAGCAGGGTGGCGTCGATCCGGTCGGTGCCCAGGGCGAGCAGCCCGGACGCGCCGGCGACGAGGCCGGCCAGCTCGTCGGCGGTCGGCGGGGTGTCGGTCGGCCAGGAGCGGACCTCGGCGGCCGCGGCCAGGCCCGTCACCGCGGCGCCGGGGAGGTCCCCGCGGCTCACGACGACGAGCGGGCGGGGGCTCGCGGTGTCGGCCATGGTCATCATCCGTCCTTCGTCACGTCGTTGTGCGGATCATGTTCAACCTGTGGGACAGCGTTCGGGTCGCTGGATGGAGCTGTCGCAGAGGGGTGGTCGGGGGAGCGTTCCTACAGCCGGGCGAGCGAGGAGAGCTGCCGTGCGAGGTCGGTGAGGTCGCGCACGAGCGCCTCCCGTAGGTCGGTGGTCATCCGGGCCGTGAGCAGGGTCGTGCTCACCGCGGTCGGTGGGTCGGACATGCCGGGGACGGCGACCCCGAGGCACGTGACGCCCTCGGTGTTCTGCTCGTCGTCGACGGCGTAGCCCCGGGCCCGGGTGGCCGTGAGGTCGGCGCGCAGCGACTCCACGGTCCGGTGCGAACGGGGGGTGAGGACCGGCATCTCGTCGACGAGACCGAGCCGGGCCTCCAGCTGGTCCGCCGGCAGGCTCGCGAGCATCGCCTTGCCGAGGGCCGTGACGACGGCGGGCAGCCGCCGTCCGACGTCGCTCGCCAGGCGCACCGGCTGGGTGCCGTCGTGCCGGGCGAGGTACAGCACGTCCGGCCCGTCGAGGACGGCGAGCAGCACCGTCTCCTGGTGGCCGGTGGGGAGCCCGTCGGTGAGCCGGCGGAACTCCGCGACGAGGTCCGTCCCGGCGAGGAAGCCCTGGCCGAGCTCGACGACCTTGTAGCCGAGGGCCCAGCGGGAGTCGGTCCGCCGGACCATCCCGCCGCCCTCGAGCGCGACGCACAGGTTGAGCACCGTGGACTTCGCGAGGTCGAGCCGGCGGGCCAGCTCGGTCAGCGCGAGCGGGCTGCCGCTGCGGGCGAGCTCCTCGAGGAGGGCGACGGCACGGGTCACGGCGGGCGCGGGGGAGTCGACCGAGCGCAGGGAGCGGACGTCAGGCACGGCAGTCATGGTGTCGCACCCCCGCCTGCGTCGTCCGTCAAGTCGTCCGTCAAGTCGTCCGTCAGGTCGTCCGTCAGGTCGTCCGTCAGGTCGTCGGTGAGGTCGAGCAGCACCTTGCCCGAGCGGCGCGGGTCGCCCGCGAGCTCGAGCGCCTCGGCGGCCCGCGCGAGCGGCAGGACGTGCGTGACGACCGGGCCGGTGACGAGCGAGCCGTCCGCGAGCGCCGCGAGGACGTCGTGGATCTCGTGGTCGAACCGGAAGGTGCCGACGAGCTCGACCTCCCGGGTCACGACGAGGTTGCCGGGGAACGGGACGTCGCCGGGCGGGAGCAGCCCGAGGGTCACGACGCGGCCGCTGCGGCGGACGGCGCGCACGCACGTCCCGAGCCCGGCCGGGCTGCCGGAGGACTCGATCGCGACGTCGACCTCGAGCGCGGCGAGCGCCTCGTCGGGGGTGCGGCCGTCGACCGCGGGGGCGTCCGGGCCGACGACGACGGTCGTCGTGGCCCCGACCGCGGCGGCCCGGGCGAGCGGCTCGGCGGCGACGTCGGTGACGACGACCTCCGCCGCGCCGGCGCGGTGCAGCGCGGCGACGACGAGGGCCCCGATCGGGCCGGCGCCGGTGACGAGCACCCGGGCGCCGCGGACGTCGCCGGCCCGGGAGACGGCGTGCCAGGCGACCGCGGCGGGCTCGGCGACGGCGGCGTCGAGCAGCGACAGCCCGTCGGGAAGGGCGATGACCTGGTCGGCCGGGACGACGAGGACGTCGACGAGGCCGCCCTGGACGTGCGGCAGGTGCGCGGCGCTGCCGAGGTAGCGGACGGCGCGGCAGACGTTGCGCCGTCCCGACCGGCACTCCGGGCAGGTGCCGCACGGGGTCGCCGGGTGGACGGCGACCGGCGTGCCGGGCGCGGGCGCCCCCGTGGCGCCCGGCCCGGCGGCGAGCACCGTGCCGACGACCTCGTGCCCGAGGGTCAGCGGCTCGCGCAGGTAGAAGTCGCCGACCCGGCCGTGCCGCCAGTAGTGCAGGTCGGAGCCGCAGACGCCGCCGTAGGCGATCCGGACGGCGACCTGGCCGGGGCCGGGGACCGGCGCCGGGTGCTCCTCGACGCGGACGTCGCCGGCGCCGTGGGCGACGAGCGCGCGGACGGTCCGGGTGCTGGTGCTGCTGGTCACCGGTGCCACTCAGACCACCGCCGTCATGCCGCCGTCGACGTGCACGACCTGCCCGTTGACGAAGTCGGACGCACCGGACGCGAGCCACAGCAACGTCCCGACGAGCTCCTCGGGCCGGCCCCAGCGGCGGGCCGGGGTGCGCCCCCTGACCCACGCGTCGAACTCGGGGTCGTTGACGAGGGCCGAGGTGAGCACGGTGTCGAAATAGCCCGGCGCGATCGCGTTCGCCTGGACGCCCGACGGCCCCCACTCGGCGCACATCGTCCGGGTGAGCATGGCGATGCCGCCCTTGCTCGCGGCGTACGGGGCGATGCCGGGCCGGGCGAGCCGGGCCTGCACGGAGGCGATGTTGACGATCTTGCCCGTGCCGCGCGCGAGCATCCCGCGGGCGACGGCCCGGCCGACGAGGAACGGCCCGGTGAGGTTCGCCGCGAGCACCCGGTTCCAGTCCGCGACGTCGAGGTCGAGCATCGGGACCCGGTGCTGCACCCCGGCGTTGTTCACGAGGACGCCGATCGGCCCGACGGTGCTCTCGACGCCGGCGACGGCGGCCGCGACGGCCGCGTCGTCGGTGACGTCGAACGCCGACGCGTGCACGGTGGCACCGGTGCGTGCCGCGAGGTCCTTGCGGGCGGCCTCGAGGGCCTCGCCGTCCCGGGCGTTGAGGACGACGGTGGCGCCGGCGCCGACGAGCCCCTCGGCGAGCGCGGCACCGATGCCACGGCTGCTGCCCGTGACGAGGGCGACGGTGCCGGTGAGGTCGAACGGGTTGCTGGTCATGAGACGGCTCCGGCGTTCGGGGCAGGTCGGGCGGCGGTGGCGGGCCCGGCGAGCGCGGCGAGGCCGTCCGGGGCGAACAGCGTCACGAGCGCCGCGTGGTCGGCGTCCGGCATGGTCGCGGCGAGCGCGGTGGCGTGCCCGCGGACGACGTCCGCGGCCGGGGTGGCGACGCCTGACGCGGTGGCGAGGTCGGCGACGATGCCGAGGTCCTTGGCGAAGAGCGAGACGGCGCCGACGGTGCGGAAGTCGCCGCGGATCATCCGGTCCCCGGCGAGGTCGAGGACCGGGGAGGCCGCGTACCCGCCGAGCAGTGCGGTGCGGACCAGTGCCGGGTCGACCCCGTTGGCCGCGGCCAGCGCGAGCGCCTCGGCCACGGCCTCGATCGTGCACGCGACGACGAGCTGGTTGGCGGCCTTGGTGACCTGCCCGGCGCCCGGCCCGCCGCAGTGCACGACGGTGCCGGCGAACAGGTCGAGGACCGGGCGGGCGGCGCCGAGGTCCGCGGCGTCCCCGCCCGCCATGACCGACAGCGTGCCGCGGCCGATCGCGGACGGGCCGCCGCTCACCGGGGCGTCGAGCGCGCCGTGGCCGAGGGCTGCGAGGTCGGCGTGCAGCGAGCGGGCGTCGGCGGGCGAGCACGTGCTCGTGTCGACGAGCAGCAGACGGCGCCCGGCGGGCAGTCCCGCGAGCAGCCCGGCCGGACCCTCGACGACGGCGCGCACCTGCGGTCCGGCGGTGACCGCGACGAGGACGACGACCGGGGCCGGGGCCGGGGTGCGGGCCGCCACCGCGGCGGCGACCTCGGCGGGGGTGTCGACGAGGGTCGTGCGGGCCGTGCCGGCGACGGCGTCCCGGGAGGACCGCGAGCGGCTCGTCGCGACGACGTCGGCGCCCTGCCCGGTGATCCGGTGCAGGGTGGCCGCGCCCATGACGCCGAGGCCGACGAGACCGGTGACGATCCCGGTGCCGGTCACGACGTCCCTCCGGCGAGGTCGGACGGCGAGCAGCCGCGGGTGCGGGTGTCGATCCGGTAGAGCCCCGCCGTCGCGGCGACGAAGAGCGTCGAGCGGTCCGGGCCGCCGAAGCAGACGTTGCCGACCTTCTGCGGGACCGGGACGGCGCCGAGGCGCACGCCGTCCGGCGCGAAGACCTGGACGGCGTCCTCGCTCGAGGTCCAGACGTTGCCGTGGACGTCGACCCGGAACCCGTCGGCGACCCCGGGGGAGACCTCGGCGAACGTCCTGCCGTTCTTGGCGTACCGGCCGTGGACGACGTCGTAGACGCGGATGTGGTGGTTCGCGGCGAGGAAGTGCCCCAGGCCCGCGGCGACCGCGGTGTCGGCGACGTAGAGCAGCGACTCGTCGGGCGAGAACGCGAGCCCGTTCGGCTCCTCGACGTCGACGACGACGGGGGTCACCTCGCCGGTCGCCGGGTCGAACCGGAAGACGAGGTGGTCGCCGTACTCGCGCGTGCCGAGGTGGCCCTCGTGCGCCTGGATGATCCCGTAGGCAGGGTCGGTGAACCAGATCGTGCCGTCGGACTTCACGACGACGTCGTTGGGGGAGTTGAAGCGGACCGGACCCGTGGGGGAGGTCCAGCGGTCGACGAGGACGTGCGTGGTGCCGTCCGGCTCGGTGCGCTCGATGCCGCGCCGGCCGTGCGAGCAGGCGACGACCCGGCCCTGCAGGTCGAGGGTGCGGCCGTTCGTGAACTCGACGTCGGTGCGGTGCACCGTCACCCCGCCGCCGGCCGCGTCCCAGCGCAGGATCCGGTTGCCGGGGATGTCGGACCAGATCACGGCGTCCTCGGCCGGCAGGTACACCGGCCCCTCGGACCAGGCGGCGTCCCCGCCGAGCCACTGCGCGGCGACGCCCGCGTCGACGAGGTCGAGCATGCGGGGGTCGTCGACGACGACCGCTCCGGATCCGTTCTCGTGCAGCATGTTGCTCGTGGTGTCGCTCATGACGGGCCTCCCGACGGCAGCAGGGACGCGTCGAAGAATCCCATGAGCGCCGCGCTGTCGGCGTCCCCGTGGCCCTGTGTCACGAGCCAACGGTTGAGCTCGCACACCAGTGACGTGAGCGGCAGCGGGACGCCGACGCCGCGGCCGTGGTCGCGCGCGGTGTCGAGGTCCTTGACCATGTTGGCGATCCGGCCCGTCGGGGTGAGGTCCCCGGTCGCGAACTTGACGAAGAACTCCTGCAGCAGCGCGGAGTCCGCCCGGCCGCCGGTGAGGGCGCCGAGCACGTCCGCGGGCCGCAGGCCCTCGGCGCGCACGAGTGCGGCGGCCTCGGCGATCGCGGAGAACGCCGCCCCGACGAGCACCTGGTTGACGAGCTTGACGACCTGGCCGCTGCCGGCCGGACCGAGGTGGGTGACCCGGGCCGCGAGGTGGTCGAGCACGCCGCGGGCGCGGTCGACGTCCGCCTCGGCGCCGCCGACCATGAGGGCGAGCCGGCCCTCGGCCGCGGCCGGGGCGCCGCCGGAGAGCGGGGCGTCGACCCAGGCGGCGCCGCGGTCCGCCGCGGCGGCGGCGAGGTCTCGGGTCGACACCGGGTCGATGCTCGACATGTCGACGACGAGCAGCGGGGCCGCACCGTCGGGGCGCGCGGCGGCGAGCAGGCCCACCTCGCCGAGGACGACCTCGCGGACGACGGCCGCGGTGTTCAGCGAGAGGACGACGACGTCGCAGGCCGCGGCCAGGGCGGCGAGGTCCGCGCAGTCGGTCGCGCCTGCGGCCACGAGCGCGGCGCGGGCCTGCGGCCGGACGTCGTGGACGGCCACGGCGAGCCCGTCGGCGAGCAGCCGCCCGGCGATCGCGGACCCCATGACGCCGAGACCGACGACACCGACCGGCGGGGCGTCGTCCGCCATGCCGCACCTCCGTCGTCGTCGACCAGCACCGCACCGGGCTGTGCCAGATATGGAACGCCGTTCAGCCTGTGGAACACAAGAGAGAATCGGTCTCGACTCGGTAACAGCCGACCGGTGTCCTGCGCCGCGCTGCGACGCGCCGTGACCGACGGCGGATGTGCGGTCGCTCCCGGTGGCATAGCGTGATTCCCCAGGAGGTGGGGCCCGTGAGCACGGACGAAGCGGCACGAACCCAGGCGGCGGTCGAGAAGGTGGCGGCCGACGTCGAGCGCGCCGCTCTGGACGGCGAGGTCGTCGCGCGGCGCAGCAACGACCCGGCGACGATCGAGGCCGAGATCGCCCGGCGCCGCGAGCACCTCGCCGCCACCGTCGACGAGCTCGTCGAGCGGGCGCACCCGAAGGCACTCGCCGCCCGCGGCGTCGAGGACGCCAAGGGCCGGCTGCAGGCCGCCGTCTACACACCGCAGGGCGACCTGCGGGCCGAGCGCGTCGGCGCCGTCGCGGCCGCGGTCGCGCTGTTCGTGCTGCTGTCCGTCGTGCTGCGCCGCCGCCGCCGGAAGGGCTGAGCGGCTCCGTGCGCCGGCTGCCGCCCGGGGTCGTCCCCGAGGTGCCCGGACCCGGCCAGGAGTCGGTGTGGGACTACCCGCGCCCGCCCCGCGTCGAGCCGTCGTCCGAGCGCGTCGTCGTCGTGCTCGGCGGGCTCGTCGTCCTCGAGACCCGGCGGGCGCTGCGGGTGCTCGAGACGAGCCACCCGCCGACCTACTACCTGCCGCTCGTGGACGCCGCCGAGGGCGCGTTCCGGCCCGCGGCCGGGTCGTCGTGGTGCGAGTTCAAGGGCATGGCGGGCTACCTCGACGTCGTCGGCGGGGCCGGTCCGGACGGCGCCCCGTGCGTCGCGCCGTCCGCCGCCTGGACCTACCCCGACCCGACGGCCGGCTACGCGGCGCTCGCCGGCCACGTCGCGCTCTACCCGGACCGGATGGACCGCGTGACCGTCGACGGCGAGACCGTGCGCGGCCAGGACGGCGGCTTCTACGGCGGCTGGGTGACGCAGCGCGTCGTCGGGCCGTTCAAGGGGGTCCCGGGCAGCCGGTTCTGGTGACCGGGCAGTACCGTTCGGGGCATGACGACCCCGACGGCCGCGCCGCTCGGCGGGACCGACGCGGCCCGCCTGCCCATCCGGATGCTCCACGACCGGGTGCTCGTCTCGACCGACGGCGAGGCCGGGGAGCGGCGCTCGACCGCGGGCATCGTCATCCCGGCGACGGCCGCCGTCGGCAAGCGCCTCGCGTGGGCCGAGGTCGTCGCCGTGGGCCAGAACGTCCGGCACGTCGAGGTCGGCGACCGGGTGCTCTTCGACCCCGAGGACCGCTCCGAGGTCGAGCTCGGCGGCGGCCAGTACGTGCTCCTGCGCGAGCGGGACCTCCACGCCGTCGCGGCACCGCGCGTCGCGGACGGTCAGACCGGCCTGTACCTCTGAGGCGTCGGGTGACCGGCGTGGACCCCGTGACGGCGGACCCGGCGACCCCGGCGCGTCCTGCGCGCCCCGGGCGCCCCGGGCCGCGCCGCAACGCGCGGTACACCGGCCTCGACGCGGACGGGCCGCTGCCGCTCGACATGCTCCGCGCCGTCCCGGCGATCCGGCGCGACCCGCTGACGTTCCTCGAAGGGCTCGTCGCCCGGTACGGCGACCTCGTCGCGTTCCCGATGCCGCGCGGCCAGGTGCTCCTGATGAACACCCCTGACGGCGCGCGCCGGGTGCTCGTCGACAACGCCCGGGCCTACGGCAAGGCGACGGTGCAGTACGGCGCGCTGTCGCTCGTCACCGGCGCCGGCCTGCTGACGACGGACGGCGAGGTGTGGCGCCGGCACCGCCGGGTCGCCCAGCCCGCGTTCCACCCGCGCTCGCTCGAGTCCGTCGCGCAGGCCGCGGGGACGGCGGCGCAGCGGATGCGCGCGGAGTGGGACGCCGCCGGGCCGGGCGGGGTCGTCGACGCCGACGGCGCCGCGATGCGCGCCATGCTCGAGGTCGTCGGCCGCACGCTGTTCGCGGCAGACCTGCGCCCGGTCGGCGAGCGCGTCGTCGGGGCGGTCGACGCCGCGCTGCACGCGGTCGTGCGGACCGCGTCGTCCCCGCTGCCCGGCTGGCTGCCCACGCCGCGCCGGCGCCGGCTGCGCCGGGCCGTCGCGACCCTCGACGCGGTGTGCGCGGACCTCGTCGCGCAGCGCCGGGCCTGTGGGGTCGGCCCGGAGGACGGCGACGTCCTCGCCCTGCTCCTCGCCGCGGTCGACGCGGGGGAGGCCGGGGCCGACGGCGGCCTCGCGCCCCGCGAGGTCCGCGACGAGATCCTCACGCTCGTCATCGCCGGTCATGAGACCGTTGCGTCCTCCCTCACGTGGACCCTCGACCTGCTCGCCTCGTCGCCGGACGTGCAGGCGCGGCTGCACACCGAGCTGGACGCCGTCCTCGCCGGTCGCGCACCGGGGTGGGACGACGTCCCGCACCTGCCGTACACCCGCGCCGTCGTCGACGAGGCCCTGCGGCTCTACCCGCCGGCCTGGGTCATCACCCGCCGCGCGCTCGCGGACGACGTCGTGAGCGGCGTCGCGATCCCGGCCGGGACGCTCGTCGTGCTCAGCCCGTGGCTGCTGCACCGCCGTCCGCAGTCGTGGCCCGACCCGCGCCGGTTCGACCCGGGGCGCTTCCTCGGCGACGCCCCGCCGTCCCGCGGGCCCGCGCGTGGCGACTACGTGCCGTTCGGTGCCGGCCCCCGGCTGTGCATCGGCCGCGACATGGCGGTCGTCGAGTCGGTCCTCGTGCTCGCCGGCCTGCTCCGCGACCGCACGGTGACCCGCCCCGCCGGGGTCGCGCCGCCGTCCGTCGACGCCCTCGTGACCCTGCGCCCCCGCGGCGGCCTCCCGCTCCGCCTCACCCCCCGCTGACGCATGGCTGACGCACGTCTGCACGCAGGTTGCTACGCGTGCTCGATCAGTGCCCGGCTCGGGGCGTTGCCCGTGCGGGACGCCGCGTGGGTCGAGGGCGGGTGGTACCTCGCGCACAACTTCGAGGGCGGTCTGCCCGGGTGGTTGGTGCTCGTGCCGCAGCGGCACGTCGTCGCGCTCGACGAGCTGACCGAGGCGGAGGGCGAGGCGATGGGCCGGCTGCTCGTCCGGGTCACGGCGACGCTGCGCGCGGTCGTCGGGTGCACGAAGACGTACACGTTGCTGCTCGCGGAGAAGCCGGGCTTCGCGCACCTGCACGTGCACGTCGTCCCCCGGATGCCCGACCTGCCGCCGGACCGGGTCGGTCCGCGGATCTTCGGCTACGCGGACGACGAACCCGTCTCGGAGAGCGAGCGCGACCGGATCTCCGGCCTCGTCCGCGACCATCTGGCGAGCCACTGACAACAGGCCCGCTCACGCTCACGTCAGGTACCGGAATCAGCGGTCCGGAGCGCCCGGAACGGTACCGGGCGCGAGCATGAGCAGGGTGGTGTGGCGGGTCCGGCGGGTCGGTCAGGCGGTGAGGCGGACCGGGACGACGACGACCGGGCACGAGGCGAGGCGGACGCAGGCGCGGGCGACGGAGCCGACGGTCGCGCCGCCGGGTTCGGCGTGGCTGCCGACGACGAGCAGGCGGGCGCGGCGGGACTCCTCGAGGAGCAGACTGGCCGCGTCGCCCTCGCCGAGGACGGTCTCGATCCGGCAGTGCACGGGGCCGAAGCGGCGCAGCACCCGGGCGAGCTGCTCCTCCTGGAGCTGGCGGGCCTGCTCCACCTGACGGGCGGCGCGGCCGCCGACAGCGGCCAGGAGCCGGGCGTCCCACGACCAGGCGGTGACGGCGCGCACCGGGGCGCCCTGCTCCTGCGCCTCGCGCAGGGCCCACTCGAGGGCCAGTTCGCCGCCGACGCCGCCGTCGAGCCCGACGAGCACCGGGGGCGTGACGTCGAACGGGGTCCGCGGCGACGGCGGTCGCCAGGCGGGTGACGCGATGAGGTCCCAGGCCTCGTCGCGGACGTCGCCGCGCACGGGGTGCTCGGCGTCGTCTTCGGTCCGGTCGCTCATGTCCCTCACCTCCACGCCAGGGCGGCGTCCCCCGCTGGTCGTTGTCAGCGTCGGCCACGCCCGTGGCACACCCCCCGGGCCCTAGGTCGCCCCGGGCCGGTGACGGACCCGTGAGCGTTCACGGATCCGTCACCCGCCGGGTCCTAGGTCACGCACCGACGACGGATCGCGCCGCAGCCGGGCCCGTCAGGCCGGCCGGACCGCGTGGTCCGCCGTCCAGGCGAGCAGGTCGTCGAGCGCCCACGCGGACACGACGCGGTCGGCGGTCACGCCGCACTCCTCGCCGCGGGCGCATCCGTACGGCTGCCAGTCGAGCTGGCCGGGGGCGTGCGCGTCGGTGTCGACGGAGAAGATGCACCCCGCCTCGACCGCCTGCCGCAGAAGGCGTCGGGGCGGGTCGAGCCGCTCCGGGCGGGAGTTGATCTCGACCGCGACGCCGTGCTCGACGCACGCGGAGAACACCTTCTCGGCGTCGAAGCGGGACTCGGCCCGAGGCTTGCCCGTGCGGGTGTTCGTCGTGACGTACCGGCCGGTGCAGTGCCCGAGGATGTCGACGTGCGGGTTCGAGACCGCGGCGACCATCCGCCGGGTCATCGCGGCCGGCTCCATCTGCAGCTTGCTGTGCACGCTCGCGACGACGACGTCGAGCTCGGCGAGCAGGTCCTCGGTCTGGTCGAGCGAGCCGTCGTCGAGGATGTCCACCTCGATCCCCGTGAGCAGCCGGAACGGGGCGAGCTGCTCGTTGAGCCGCGCGACGACGTCCAGCTGCCGGCGCAGCCGCTCCGCGGTGAGCCCGCGCGCGACGGTGAGCCGTGGCGAGTGGTCGGTGAGGGCGGTGTACTCGTGCCCGAGCTCGAGCGCCGTGACCGCCATGTCCTCGATCGGCGACCCGCCGTCCGACCAGTCCGAGTGGCAGTGCAGGTCCCCGCGCAGCGCCGCGCGCAGCGTGCCGCCGCCCTCGACGAGCGGCCCGCCGACCTCGCGCTCGAGCCGCGCTAGGTACTCGGGCTCCTCGCCGCGCAACGACGCCGTGATGACCTTCGCCGTCGAGTCCCCGACCCCCTTGAGCGCCGTGAGCTCGCCGCGTGCCACGGCCTCCTCGAGCCGGCCCGCGGGCAGGACGGCGATGGCCGTCGACGCGCCACGGAACGCCTTCACCTTGTAGCTGGACTGCAGGCTGCGCTCGAGGAGGAAGGCGATCCGGCGCAGGTCGGCGACGGGGTCCCGGGGGGACGGCGAGGAGCTCACCGCCCCAGGGTGCCGTACCCGATCAGTCTCGGCATGCGCTCAGCCTCGAAACCGCTTCAGCCCTGGCAGGGCGACGTCCCGGCCGGCGGGAGCGCGCCGGAGACGATCCCGGCGAGGAAGTCCGGCAGCGGGCGCGGGTCCGCGACCGGCGCCCAGCGGCCGCTCTCCAGCGTGTAGTCCCAGCTCTCGCCCTCGACGACGAGCTGCTCGACCGCCGCGAGGAGCCGGTCGACGTCCTCGGACGACGACCCGACCCCGAGCGAGGCGCGCACCGCGCCGTCGCCGTGGCCGAGCCTGGCGAGCAGCGGGTGCGCGCAGAACTTGCCGTCGCGCACGCCGATGCCGTGCTCGGCGGACAGGTACGCGGCGACCCGGCCCGGGTCGTGGCCGGCGACGGTGAAGCCGACGACGCCGACCCGGTCGGGGGAGTCCGCCCAGATCCGGAGCACCTCGACGCCCGGGATCCGGGTGAGGCCGTCCTCGAGGTGCGCTACGAGGGACGCCTCGTGCGCCTCGAGCGCGCCCTCCGGCAGCCCGGCGAGGTCGCGGCACGCCTGCGCGAGCGCCGCCGCGCCGAGCACGTTCGGGGTGCCGCCCTCGTGCCGCTGCGGGGCGGGTGCCCACTCGGCGGTGCCGCCGTCGGCGCTGCCGACGTCGACGCTGCCCACGTCGACGGTGCCGACGTCGACGGTGCGGACCGCGCCGCCGCCGGCGAGGTAGGCCGGTGCGGCGTCGAGCCAGTCCCGGCGGCCCACGAGGACGCCCGCGCCGAACGGGGCGTAGACCTTGTGGCCGGAGAACGCGAGGTAGTCGGCGCCGATCGCGGCGAGGTCGACGCGGCGGTGCGGCACGAGCTGGGCGCCGTCGACGACGACCCGGGCGCCGTGCGCGTGCGCGATCCGGACGACGTCCGCGACGGGCAGCACCTCGCCGGTGACGTTGCTCGCCCCGGTGACGGCGACGAGCGTCGCGGGGCGCTCCGCGAGGGAGGCCTCGAGCGCGGCGAGCGTGCCGGCCACGGTCTGCCCGGCGGGCACGCAGCGGTGCGGCAGCCGGGTCCACGGCAGCAGGTTCGCGTGGTGCTCGACGTCGAGGAAGACGACCTCGCCGCCGCCGGGGCCGTCGGTCGGCACGGCGGAGGCGAGGAGGTTCAGCGCGTCGGTCGTGTTCCGGGTGACGACGACGACGTCGTCCTGGCGGGCGCCGACGAACGCGGCGACCGTGGCCCGGGTGCCCTCGTAGACCGCCGTGCTCACCTGCGAGGCGTACCCCGCGCCGCGGTGCACGCTCGCGTAGTGCTCCAGGCCGCTGCAGACGTGGTCGGCCACGGTCTGCAGGGCCGGCGCGCTCGCGGCGTAGTCGAGGTTGGCGTACCGGACGGTGCCGCCGGCGACGACCGGGCTGCGCAGGTCGCGCCCGACGACGGGCAGCAGCGGGCGGACGACGGGCGCGTACGTGGTGGTGGCGGTGCGGGCCGCGGGTGTGCCCTGCGCACCCGGGTCGGCCGGGGTAGAGGTGTCGTTCTCGAGGTGGGACAGCACAGCAGTCATGGCTCCTCCAGCCGGAGGGACCTCGTCGAGAGGTCCGCGCTTGCCGCTGCCGGTCGGGCAGCGGCCCGGTCCTCACCCGGAGCACCCCACCGCGGAGGAGGGTTGCCGACCAGCGAGCCGGGGCTTGACGCTGGTACTCGTGACCTGGCGTCAACGGTAGGTGAGGGGTCTCGGCCTGTTCAAGGGCCGGACGAATGAGTCTCGGATCGTGAGAAGCGACGTGCACCGCCCGGTCCCGGCGGGGCGTCGTCCGGCTGCGCCGGTCAGGTGGTCGTCGGTGCCGGGTCCCGACGGCCCGCCTTCTGTTCACCTTCTGGATGTTTACTGGCCACATGACGCCCCCCGCCCCCACCCACATCGAGATCGAGCGCAAGCTGGACGCCCCCGCGGGGTTCGTCCTGCCCGACCTCCTCGGCGTCGCAGGGGTGACGGCCGTCTCCGACCCCGTCGAGCACGCCCTCGACGCGACGTACTTCGACACCGAGGACCTGCGGCTGCAGAAGGCCCGGATCACGCTGCGCCGGCGGACCGGCGGCACGGACGGCGGCTGGCACCTCAAGCGGCCGGCGTCCGGCGGTGCCCGCACCGAGGAGCACCACCCGCTGGGCCGGGCCACCCGGGTCGTGCCGCCCGCGCTGCGCGCCGCGGTCGAGGTGCAGGCCCGCGGGGTCGCGATCGTCCCCGTCGTCCGGCTGCGGACGACGCGCACCGTGCGCAACCTCGTCGGGGCGGACGACGTCGTGCTCGCCGAGGTTGCGGTGGACGCCGTCCACGCGTCGGTGCCCTCGGCCAACGGTCGCTGGACGACGCTCACCGCGTGGGACGAGATCGAGGTCGAGCTCGTCGGCGGTACCGAGAAGCTGCTCGCCAAGGTCGTCAAGGCGTTCGTCAAGGCCGGTGCCGTGGTGAGCGACTCGCCGTCCAAGGTCGCCCGCGCGCTGGCCGCCGCGGGGCGGGTCGCCGCCCCCGGTGCGGAGCCCGCCACCGAGGTGCAGCCGCCCGCCGCGGGCAGCGCCGGCGCCGTCGTCCTGGAGTACCTGCGCGACCAGGTCGCGCACCTGCAGACCCACGACCCGCTGGTCCGGGTCGACGCCGACGACGCCGTCCACCAGATGCGGGTCGCCTGCCGCCGGCTGCGCAGCGCGCTGACGGTGTACCGCCCTCTGCTCGACCGCGAGGTCACCGAGCCGCTGCGCGAGGAGCTCGCGTGGCTCGGCGAGGAGCTCGGCGCCGCCCGGGACGCCGAGGTCGTCCGTGACCACCTGCGCGGCCTCGTCGAGGCCGAGCCCGCGGGCCTCGTCGAGGGCCCGGTCGTCGAGCGGATCGTGCGCACCATGGACGAGCGCTACCGCGCCGCGCACGACGAGGCCCTCGTCACCCTGGACACCCCGCGCTACTTCGCGCTCCTCGACACCCTCGACGCCCTCGTCGCGACCCCGCCGTTCATCAACGGCCCCGCCGGTGCCGAGGGCGCGGCCGCCGACGTCCTGCTGCCGCTGGTCCGCAAGACGTGGAAGCGGGCGGCGCGGCTCGTCGACGCGGCGCACGCCACCGACGACCCGGCCGAGCACGACCTGCTGCTCCACGACGTCCGCAAGGCCGCCAAGCGGGCCCGGTACGCGGGGGAGAGCCTGGTCGCCGCCTTCGGCAAGGACGCCAAGGCGTACGGCAAGCAGATGGCGACCGTGCAGGAGGTGCTCGGCGAGCACCAGGACAGCGTCGTCATCCGCGGCTACCTCGTCGAGCTGTCGGCGGCCGCGCACGCGGCCGGCGAGAGCACGTTCACGTACGGCCGGCTGCACGCCCTCGAGCAGGTGCGCGGCTACACCACCGAGACGGACTTCGACGGGGTCTGGGCGGCGGCGCAGGACCCGGCCTACCGGGCCTGGCTGGGCTGACGGCTCAGGCGGCGCCCGCGCCGCCCTCGACGCGGGCCTTGAGCCCGGCCGTGAACCGGTCGAACGACGGCTGCAGGTCCGGGATCGACCGCGTGACCAGGCCGGCCAGCGGGCCGGTGTACTCCTCGCGCATGACGAGGCGGGTGCCCGCCCCCTGCGCGGAGAGCCGGTAGGTCCGGGTGCCGGTGAACAGGCCCAGGGGCATCCCGCCGCGCCAGGTCATCGCGCCCGGCGGGCTCAGCTCGACGACCTTGACCGGGAAGGCGCGGCCCGGGTTCGCCTCCACCCGCACGGTCACCTTCGCGCCGAGGGCGACGCTCCCCTCGACGCCCAGCACGCCGGAGTCCCACTGCGGCCAGCGGGCGGTGTCTACGAGGACGTCCCAGACGGCGGCGGGCGCGGCGTCGACGTCGACCGTCGACTCGAAGATCGGCATGGCCCGACGCTAGCCCTCGAAGACGACATCTCCTGTCAGGGAGGTCCGGCCGGTCACGACGGGTCGCGGGGAGCGGCCAGGGCCGCGACGAGCCGGTCGAACAGCTCCGCCTGGGCCGGGATGACCACCGCCTTCGCGTCCTCGGGGGTCATCCAGGCGACCCGGTCGATCTCGGGGAAGGTCTGGATCCGCCCCGAGCGCGGCGGCCACTCGGCCTCGTAGGTGTTGCTCACGCACGTGTCCGGGTCGAGGTCGCCCTCGGCGGCCCAGACGGTCACGACCTTGCCGCTCTTCTGGCGGACGCTCCCGAGCGCGAGGAACTCGGTCGCCGGCACCGGCTGCCCGAGCTCCTCGGCGAACTCGCGCAGCGCTGCCGCGAACGGGTCCTCGTCGTCGAGGTACTCACCCTTCGGCACCGACCACGAGCCGACCGTCTTGCGGGCCCAGGCCGGGCCGCCCATGTGCGCGACGAGTACCTCGACACCCCCGGACCCCCTGCGCCACAGCAGGATCCCTGCCGAGCGTCTGCTGGCCACGACGTCCTCCCGTGCTCTGCGGCGGGCCGTCCGGCCCGCCGCCACCCTAGAACTCGCCGGTGCGCCGCAGCGGGCGGGACCGGCCGTCGGGGTCGTACACCGTGCGGTACAGCGGCACCGACCAGGTGCGGGCCCAGCGTGGCACCGGCTGCGGCCGGTGCACGCGGGCCCGGCCGGGCGGCCGCCCGCCCGCGCGGCGCGCGTGGTGCCAGTCGTCGAGCGCCCGCGCCCGCGCCGACCACAGTTCGGCGCTCGTCACCGGGTCGACGAGCCGGGTGTCGTCCGCCGCGAGCCCGAGGTGCTCGGCCGCCAGACGCATCCGTAGCGTCCGCGGGAGCACCCGGGCGCCGTCCCCGGTGCCGCTCACGTCCCGGGGCTCGCGGGGGTCCCGCTCCGGGTCGAGGACGGCGACCGTGAGCTCGCTGTCCGACGTCCAGGACCTGCGGTTGATGTTGTCGGACCCGCAGGTGACCCACACGTCGTCGACGACGCAGACCTTCGCGTGCACGTAGATCGGCGTCCCGGCGGCGTTCTCGACGTCGTAGACGCCGACCCGGCCCGGGCCCGCCCGGTAGAGCCGGGCCAGGGCGTCGATCTGGCCGAGGCGGTTCGCCGGCCCGGCGAGGGCGTCGTCGGCGTCCGGGTAGCGCGGCACGACGGCGACGACCCGCAGACCGGGAGCCCGGCGCAGCGCCGCGCACAGCGACTCCACGACCTCGCCGGACCACAGGTACTGGTCCTCGAGGTACACCAGGCTGCGGGCGAGCCCGAACGCCGTCCGGTACCCGCGGGCGACGCTGCGCTCGCCGTCCGGGGCGAACGGGTACCGGGGCCGCTTGCGCGGGTAGGTCCGCAGCACCTGGACAGCGTGCCGGCCGGCCGGCGGCGGGTCGGCGAACGCCTCGGGCATCGGCCGGGGGTGGCGGGGCATCCGGGCCAGGCGCTGCGTGAGAAGCCGGTACGGGGTGCGGCGGTCGAGCGGTGTCGGGTCGTTCCAGCGCTCGACGAAGGTGCGCAGCAGGTCGCCGACGACCGGGCCGCGCAGCTCGAACGTCACGTCGTGCCAGGGCGCGCGGCCGCGGTAGCGCCGGTCCATCGGCGGCTGCTGGGGGTCGCCCGCGTGGTCCTCGTCGTCGCGCCGGCCGTGGCACAGGTCGATCCCGCCGACGAACGCGACGTCCCGCTCCGCGTGCCCGGCGTGCTGGACGACGAAGAGCTTCTGGTGGTGCGAGCCGAACCGGCGGACCCGCTGGTCGAGCAGCACCTCGCCGCCGGCCTCGTTGAGCCGCCGGCCGAGCCGCTGGTTCTGCGCCGCGGTGAACGACAGCCGCTCCGAGTGCGAGCGCCACAGCAGGCCCCGGACCTCGACACCGGTCGTCACGAGGTCGCGCAGGACGTCCCCGACCTCGGCGCCGTCGGGCAGCAGCCGCTCGTCGGCGTCGCCGGACCAGTCCGTGAAGAACACCCGGTCACCGGCCGAGAGCGCGCAGAGCACCTCGTGGAGCCGGCGGAAGTACGTCGCGCCGTGCAGGAGCGGGACGACGCGGTTGCCGCCGCACCACGACCCGGGGGAGTCCTCGGGCAGCCGGTCGATCTCGGTGGCGGGGTTGCCGCGCCGGGCCGGGGTGAGGAACCACCGGTGCACCGCAGGGTCGTCCACGCACCCGATCATCGACCCGCACAGGCACCCGCGCACCGGGACGTGACGCCCGCCGACACCAACGGAGACGTCCTCGGCGGTGCCTTCCGGCGACCCCAGGGGTCACCGGCGACACGGACCGCGCCACCGGCGCACATGCGCCGGAGGCGGTCCGACCTGGCCTGACGGGTCGCCGTGGACGGCGGCCCCCCGGGCCTAGAGGATCGAGAAGCCCCGCGCTGCGGGGGTGACCTGCTTGGTGCCCGCCGACCCGAAGTCGACGGTCACGTAGTGCTCGGAGACCGCGACCACACGGCCGAGGCCGCAGTGGTCGTGGGTCACCCGGTCGCCCACGTGGAAGTCAGCCGTCGTGGGGAGGGTGACCTCCTTACGCTGGAACGGGCTGGTCGGAAGCGGTCGGCGCTGGCGAGGAGGGCTCTGCGTCACACCCTTAGTCTGCGCCCTCCGGGCCGATTCTCCGAACACTTCTTCCTGATCCACCCCGGACGGCGTCGTCCGGACGGCCCGGGGGGCACGCCCCGCGGGGCCTTCCGCAGGCCATCGGTCCCGGTCAGGGGCGTGATCACCGCCCCGGGACGGGCTGTGGTCCGGTCGGGTCGAGATCTCGCGCCCGGGTCAAGACCGGGGGCATCCGGACGATCTGACAGGCATGCACTCGTGCGGCCGCGGGTCGGACGGTCGCCGTCACGCGCCCCCGGCGCCGGACGACCGGGGCTTCACGCTGCTCGAGAACGTCCTGGCCGTCGTCCTCGTGGGGCTGGTCCTCGCCTCCGGGGCCGTGACCTTCGTCGGAAGCACCCGGTCGGCCGCGGCCCTGCAGCGGCACCAGACCGCCGTCCGGCTCGCCGCCCAGGCCCTCGGGACGGCGGCCGCCGTCCCCGTGACGGCCCGGGCCGACGGCTGCGTGCCCCTGCTCGACGGCCGGACGGCGTCGGCCGTCACCCAGCAGTGGGCGGCGGCGCCCGCCGCGCTCGACCTCGGCGGGACCGACCCGGCGACGACCCCGACGGCCTGCGCGTCCCGCCCGGTCCTCGCGCCGCTGACCGGGCTGCGCACCGGCACCGCGCAGACCGTCTCCGACCCGGTGGTCGTCGGCGGCCAGCAGTTCACCGTGCGGACCTTCGTCGGGACCTGCTCGCTGCCCGTCGCGGGCGGGGCCTGCGTCGCCGCGTCCGGGATCGGGAACGTCACCGCGACGACCGTCTACCGGGTCGTCGTCGCGGTCTCGTGGACGGCGGCCCGCGGCTGCCCCGGCGGCTGCCTCTACACCGCCGCGACGCTGCGCGACGCCTCCGACGACCCGCTCTTCGAGATCCGCCGCCCGACGCCGTCCGTGCCGCGCCTGCTCGTCGCGGTCCCCGGCGACGGCGTCGCCGACCTCACCTGGGCGCTGCCGGCCTCGCCCGGGGACTCGCCGATCCTCGGCTACACCGTCACCGCGACCCCCGGCGACGGCGGCCCCGTCGTCACGGCGACCGCCGGCGCCGCGGCTTCGTCGGCCGGGCTCACGGGCCTCGTCAACGGGGTCACGTACACGGTCCGGGTCGTCGCCACCAACGCGCTGGGCGCCGGCGCCGAGGCCTCGACGACCGTCATCCCCTACCCGGCCGCGGTGATGTCGGGCGCCCGGCTCGCCTGGTGGCTCGACGGCGCGGACCTCTCGACGCTGACGACCGACGCGGCCGGGACGACGTCCGTGACCGGCTCGGGGCAGTCGGTGCGGCGCTGGAAGGACAAGTCCGCCCGCGGGAACGACGCGACCGTCCGGGCCGGGAGCGCCCCGCCGTCGAGCGTCGTGGGTGCGGGCCGCGTCGTCCCGGACTGGGACGGGACGTCGACGTGCCTCTCGGCGGACCCGGTCCTGCTGCCCAACGGGGCGACGCCGAGCACGACGTACGTCGTCGCGACGGCCGCGGACCCGACCCCGGTGACGGCCCCGTACCGCCAGGTCGTCAGCTGGGGCACGCACGTCGACGGCCAGGCGCGGCAGGTCTACAAGGTCGCCGGCAGCGCGCAGGCCGCCGCCGACACGGCGTTCAGCGACACGGCGGTCTCCACGCTCGACTGGTCGCGCACCTCGGCCCAGGTCGTCGGCGCGCAGCACGACCCGGCGCAGGTGGTGCTCTGGGCCGCCGGCCAGTCCGCCGTCGTCCGGGCCACGGCGGCGCTGCGGAGCACCGCGACGGGGGCGGCCGGGCTCGGCTGCACGATCTGGCCGGACGGCACCGTCAACGACCGCTGGCGCGGCCCGATCGAGGAGGTCGTCGTCCTCGAGGGGACGACGACGACCGCGGAGCGCCGGGCGCTCGAGGAGTACCTCGCGCACAAGTGGTCCGCCCCGCTCACCCCGCGCGCACCGGCCGGCGTCACGGTGACGACGGCCGCGCCCGGCAGCCTGGCCGTCGTCTGGGACCCGCCGTCGTGGGACGGCGGCTCGCCCCCGACCGGCTACACGGCGACCGCCTCCCCGGGCGGCCTGACGTGCACGTCGGCCGCGAACGGCTGCGTCCTCACCGGTCTCACCGCTGGGGCGACGTACTCGGTGACGGTGACCGCGACGAACGCCATGGGCGCCGGCCCGGCCTCGGCGGCCCGGACGGGGACGGCATGACCCGTCGGCCGCGCCCGCGGGACGAGGGGACGACCCTCGTCGAGCTGCTCGTCGGCAGCATCCTGCTCACGGTGGTCCTCGCCGTGAGCGCACTGGCGATCACCGGGATGATCCGGACGGCGGGCCGGCTCGACGCGACCGCGGCCTCCGCGCAGGACGCCCGCCGGGCGGTCGACGCCGTCCGCCGCGGGCTGGCGTCCGCCGAGCTCGTCAACCCGCCCGCGACCGTCGGTGCGGACACCTACCTCGAGGCCCGGACCGCGGCCGCGGCAGGCGGTCCCGCGGTCTGCCGGCAGTGGCGCGTCGTCGCGGCGCGGCAGCTGCTGCAGACCCGGACCTGGACCGTGGGCACGACGACGGCGACCGCCTGGGTCACCCTCTCCACCGGGGTCGCGAACACCACGGGCCAGCCGGCCTTCGCGCTGCTCCCCGCGGACGACGACTGGGCGCAGGCCCGGGTCGTCGTCGACCTGCGGCTGCGGCGGGCGACGGGCGGGCCGGTCCCGGCGGGGACCGTGGTCCCGCTGACCGAGGGCTCCGGTGACAGCGGCGGTGTCGCCGCGGAACAGGTCTGCGCGGAGGTGGCGCGGTCATGACCCGTCCCGGCCGGCCGCTCGCCGTGCTGCGGCCCCGGCGGCGCGACGACGAGGGCGTCGGCATGCTCCAGGTCGTCCTCGTGCTGCTCATGACCGCGGCGATGTCCGTCGCGGTGCTCGCGACCGTCGTCGGGGAGGTCCTGCCCACGGCGGCCGAGCGTGCGCGCGAGCGCACCCTGCACGCCGCGGACGCCGGGCTGCAGGCCGGGCTCGCCGCCGTCCGCGCGGCCCGGACGACGGTCGCCGGGACCGGCGAGGTGGGCGACCTGACCCGCCTGCCCTGCGCGACCGCCGCGAACCCGTTGCGCGGCAACGCCGGGGCGACGGTCTCGGTCGACGACGCGTCGCCGACGTCGTACGCGGTCGTCATCCGCTACTACCTCGACGACCCGTCCGGGCACCCCGAGTCCTGGCGCGCGACGAACACGGTCGCATGCGTCACCGGCGGCGGCGCGGTGCAGGCGCCGTACTACGCGCTGCTCCAGTCGGTGGCCACGGCGTCGTCCGAGGGCGGGCTGCCCGCGGGGTGGACGGACCGCTCCGTCGAGGTCGTCTACGCCTTCAACCGCACCGACGCCGGGATCGCCGGCGGGCTCGTCAAGGTCGGGACGTACTCGGTCTCCGCGAACCTGTGCTGGGCCTCCCCGTCCACCGCGCCGGCCACGGGAGCGGTCCCGGTGCTCGCGGCGTGCGACGCGGCCCGCGACGAGCAGCTGTGGTCGTTCCGGGACGACTACTCCGTCGTCCTCGCCGGCACCCAGAGCGCCGTGAGCGGGACCTACGACGGGATGTGCCTGACCGGTGAGCCGCGCGACCGGGCGGACCTCACCGACCACGGCACGGCCCCCGCGGCCGCGACCGCGTCGTCGACGACCGCCGTGACCCCCGACCTCACCGGCCCGGTCGAGGGCTCGGCCCACGCGTTCTCCGGGGCGTCGTCGTGGCTGCGGACGTCGACGTCGTTCGCCGCCCCGGCCGAGGTGACGGTCGCGGCCTGGTTCCGGACGACGGCCCGCAGCGGCACCGTCATCGGCTTCGGCGGCGACTCCGGGACGGCGGGCACGACGGCGGACCGGATGCTCTGGGTCGACTCGGCCGGGCGCCTCGTGTGGGGCGTCTCGCCGACGTCCCGGCGCACGGTCACCTCGACCGGGACGTACGCCGACGGTGCCTGGCACCACGCCGCGGCGTCGGTCGGCTGGGGCGGGACCAAGCTCTACGTGGACGGGGCCCTCGTCGCCTGGGACCCGCTGTGGACGTCGGCCGGGACCACGGCCGGCTACTGGCACATCGGGTGGGGCGGCGAGCTCGTCGCCGGCTGGGTGCAGGCGCCGTCGAACCCGTACTGGCAGGGTTCGCTCGCGCACGTGTCGGTGTGGCCGCGCCAGCTCTGGGACTGGGAGGTGACGAGCGTCGCGACGGCGCCGACGTGGCAGGACGCCACGGGCCTCGCGGCGAGCACCGGGGCCCGCAACCACTGGCCGCTCGGCGGTGCCGCGGACGACGTCGTCCCGTTCCTCGCGCCGTGCGACGGGGGGCCGCACCAGAAGTGGGCGTACAACGACGGCGGCCGGATCGAGCTCGAGCGGTTCGACGCGACGGCGCTGTCCGGTGCCTGCCTCGACGCACCGACGCTCGCCGCCGGGGCGCGCTGACCCTGCAGGCCGACTGCGGTTCGGCCCGTGACTGGGCCCCGAGCTCGGCCGTCGGTGCCGGGGCGGCCGGTGACGTGACCGGCCAGCTCGTCAACTACGGCGAGTTCGGCCGCTGCCTCGACGTGACGGACCAGAAGGTCGCCTGGCCGTACCTCATCGCCTACCCGTGCAAGGCCGACCCGACGCGGCCGGTGCTGTGGAACCAGCGGTTCGTCCACGACCCGGTGACCGGGCTCGTCACGACGCCGGCGCCGACGGGCGCCCACTGCCTGCGCGCGCCGACGACGACGGGCGGGTACGTGCTCACCGTGCCCTGCAACGTCTCCGACACCGCGCAGCACTGGACGAAGCTCGGGGCGACCGGGGCACGCGCCACGGCCTACACGATCACCGACGTCCTGGGTCGATGCCTGTCGCTGGGGACGCCCGGAGAGACGTCGGGCGGGCTCGCGCAGTGGTCGACGATCACCGCGGACTCGTGCGACGGCAGCCGCGTGCAGAAGTGGAACGCCCCGCCGCAGCTCGCCGGGGCCGGGGTCGAGGGATACCGCGAGACGACGCTCGACGGCGAGGACGACTAGGAGACTGCTGAACAAAACGCCGACCGGGGTCCGTCGCTGACCTTGGTCGGTGGGTCAGGCTGGGCTCGTGCAG
>NZ_MWLN01000091.1 GCF_002198655.1 Kineosporia sp. A_224 | reverse complement strand
CCCTGGTCGTCAACCGCACCTGCACCTTGTCGCACGGCCACGCCGGCATCGACCCGATCCCACGCTTGAGGGTCAGCGTGTACTGAACGGCCCGCCGCGACCACGGCGCCGCAGCGAGCGTCTTCACCGTGCCCCGGGCCTCGACGCTGCGGCCGTCGGCCGCGCCCATGATCTGGTCGACCGTGGATTCCGCCGGGGTCCGCGCCCCTGCCTCGTACAGTCCTCGGGGCGAGGGCGGCCACTGGACGTCCAGCCGTCCAGCAGCGATCCGCCATGTCAACCTGGTCGCGATGCGCCCTCCTGGCAAGGCGATCTCTGCCCGGCGGGCCGGGCCCGTCGCACCCATCACGCTGACGTCCACCGGGAACGGCCCCGCGCAGGGGAGGACAGGTTCGCCGCCGGCCTTGGTGGGCCAGGCCGTAGGCCCGCCGCTCCGCCCACCCCCGACCAATGTGCTCGACCGCACCACAGGGAGTGCCTGCGGCTCGGGCGACGCCGGATCCGTCGGGGTGTGCGTGCTCGTTGCGGGGTCAACAGGGGACGCCGACGAGGGAACCCGGGACGGGGCCCTACCAGGCGGCTCCTGCCGTGACTCGCCGCGCGCGGCGATGCCGAACGCCGCAGCGGCTCCGAGTCCCAGCACCATCACCGCGCTGCCCACCACCCTGGACAGCCGCCCCGGCAGACCCTGCGCGTCCGCCGGCAGGGCCTCGCCGATCGACTCTCGGCTCACGAGCCACTCCCGTCAGGTCTACCAACAGAACTCTGACGTGGACGGCCGACTGCCTCTGCCCACGCGTGCGATGCGCGTCGACGCTAGCGGTGAAGACGTCTACGACTGGTCAAGACCACGACAAGATCCGCCCGATCTGCTGCCCGTCGAGGCCCCGATTCGGGGGACGGCAAGGGGTAAGAGTCGATCAAGACCGGCCAAAGGCCGTCTGAAGGTGCCCGCCGCGGCTCCCGACGCGGCCTAGCGTGCGACGTGCGGCGGCCGTGCCGCCGCACGTCGCCCTACGGGCCGCACACGCCCGCCGCGACCGGCCGGCTGATACCGCCAGGGGAACGGGGAGGGTCGTGCCGGGACATGACCGCGCCAGGTTCGTCGCGCTGGCCGTCCCCGGCGACACGGGCAGACCCACGCGCCTGACCGTGGTCCGGACCAGCGACGAGGCTGGTCACGCAGGGCCGCTGCTGGCGACGACGCAGCTGGTCGATGACCAGCAGGCCGACGACGTCCTTGCCGCGCACGGCTGGGTCCGGACCGGCCCGTGGTGGCTGGTCCTCAGCGGCGCCGCAGCGTTCGTCATGCCCCGCCGGTACCGCGGCGCGAACCCAGCGACGGGCGACGACCCGCAGGGTCCACAGACCTGACTGCAGGCAGTGCCCGGACGCCCGCCGCAGACGCGCACGCAGCTCGCTGTCAGACCCCGGCCAGGCCGACGAGATGCCCGACAAGGGCGGTGACCGCCATCGCGGCACCCCCGCCGAGGACCACACGCAGCGTCGGGCGCCCCAGGGTGGTGCCCGCGGCACGGGCACCCAATGCACCTGCCACGGTCAGCCCGGCCAGGGTGACCACGACGATCAGCAGGATCCTGGCGGTACCGGTCACGGCGCCGAGCATTCCCAGGAACGGGACCAACCCTCCCAGGGTGAAGGCCGCCGCGGACGCACCCGCAGCCTGCACCGGCCGCGCCTGGGAGGACTCGCTGTGGCCGAGCTCGTCTCGGGCATGGACAGCGAGTACGTCACCCTTGTGGAGCTCGGCGGCCACCAGCTCGGCGAGGTCACGGGGCAGGCCACGCTGCTCGTAGATCCCGGTGAGCTCCTCGAGCTCACCCCGCGGGTCGTCGGCCAGCTCGCGACGCTCGCGGTCCAGGTCCGCGCGCTCGACATCGGACTGGGAGCTGACCGACACCCACTCCCCCGCCGCCATCGCCATCGCGCCGGCCGCCAGGCCCGCCAGACCCGCCGTCAGCACCGCGCCGCCCAAGGCGTCACTCGCCGTCGCGACCCCGACCATCAGGCTCGAGGTCGACACCAGCCCGTCGTTGGCACCCAGGACCGCGGCACGCAACCAACCGGCCCGATGCCCGAGGTGGCCTTCGGGGTGTCCGGCAAGCGCATCGAAGATCGTCACAACAGTCCTCACAGGTTCAGGGCCTCACGGCGCCGGGTGCGGTACCGAGGTCCGCCTCTCTCACGGTTGCGGTGTCCCAGCTGCTTCCTCGTGGCCGGGGTCGACGAGCCGTAGGCCCACTCCACGAGAGGTGTGCAGGTACACCGGAGCGGCCGCGCTCTCGCCGAGCTTGCGGCGCAGCCAGGACAGGTGGACGTCGACGGTCCGGTCACCGCCGGCGCCGGGCTGCCGCCAGACCTCGGCCAGCAGGTCCCGCTTGCTCACCACCTCACCGACCCGACGGGCCAGCGTCAGCAGCAGATCGAACTCCTTGCGGGACAGATCGACTGCGACCCCGTCAAGCAGAACGGACCTGCTGCTGGCATCGATGCTCAGGCCACCCACGACGATCGGCCCGGTGGGTTCGCCCGCCGTACCCGACCGGCGCAGCACGGCACGGATCCGGGCATCGAGATGGTCCGCGCCGAACGGCTTGACGACGAAGTCGTCCGCGCCCGCGTCCAGGGCCGCGACGACGTCGGAGCCGTCCTCTCGGGCGGTGATGATGATGACCGGGACGCCGGTGACCGAACGCAGCATCGGCAGCACCCGCAGGCCGTCGACGTCAGGCAGGCCGAGGTCGAGCAGCACCACGTCCGGCGCGTCGTCCAGCACTGCCTGCAGGCCCGGCAACCCAGCCCCACGAGAACGCACGGTGTGCCCACGATCGGTCAACGCCCGGGTCAGCGCAGAGCAGATCCCCGGGTCGTCCTCCACGATCAGGATCACCGCCACAGCGACGGACCGTACACCGATCACTCCCCGGTAGAAGCACGACTCGGCGCCGCGCCACACAACAATGAACCTTGCCTCGGCCACCATGGCCTACTCAGCTAAATCGTTGCCACACTTAAGGTCTC
>NZ_MWLN01000090.1 GCF_002198655.1 Kineosporia sp. A_224 | reverse complement strand
CCCGACCGAGGCCTGCGCCGTCACCGTCGGCCTGCACAGCCTCGGGCTGCCCGAGCTGGTCCTGCCCGCGCGACCCGAGAACCTCGACCCCGGACGTGCCTGGAGGCTGTCGCACCGCGACCTCAGCAGCCTTCTCAGGGATCTCGGGGACGCCCTCATCGGGGGCGACCTGTGGGAGCGCGACCTCCTCGCCGAGCTGGACACCGGCGTGACCGCCGCTCGGCTGTACCCGGAGTTCCCGGCCGGCCTCGACCTGCTCGTCGCGGTCGCCCGGACCGGTCGCAGCCCGAAGGCAGCGGCCGTGGCCTCCGCGCTGCGCACACTGCTCCCGGCGCAGGGGCGGCCCGAGGTGACCCTCGTCCGATGGGATCTCGTCGACGGGCCGCGCGTCGTCGACGCGCTCGTCGGATCGGCCGCGGGGCACGACCCGGTGCCACTGGCCGAGGAGCTGGCCAGGGTCCGGGCCCGGACGGCGGCCCTGCGCGGCGAGATCCTCGAGCGCGACGGCCGCCCGGGCCGGGTCCCGGTCCGATGGCGCCCGAACCCGCGGCGGGCGCCGCACCCCTCGGGCGAACCGCAGCAGCAGCGGTTCGGGCCGCGCCATGCCGTCGTGGTCGCCCGCGCAGAACAGGTGCTGCTCTCCGACGTCCGCCTCCTCAAGGCCTTCCTCACCCTTGCCTGGGACGTCGCGGACGCCGCCGCGGGCGAGGTCGTCGGTGCGATCGGGGCGCTCGCCGGCGCCACCGGGCGTGGGCACGTGCCCGCCGAGCTCGAGCTCGCCGCCGAGGACGTGACGACGCTGCTCACCGGCCGGCAGGGCGACGCGATGCGCTGGCAGCGGGCCTACCTCGCGCAGCAGCACCGGGTCTGCGTGGAGCACCGGGCCACCCTGGAACGGATCTCCCGCGACCGTCTGCTCCGTCACGTCCACGCATTGCTCGCCACGGAGGCGTTCGCCGACAGCCTCCCGCCGGCGACCGCGGCCCGCGGCCGGGCCTCCTGGGCCGGGGCGCTCGAGGCCCGGCCGTGGTGACCGGCCGGGTGGCGACCCCCGTGGGCCGCCCCGCAGTCGCCGCCGGGAAGAAAAACTTGAACACTCAAGTTATCACCGGTACAGTCGAGCAGAAGTTGAGCGCTCAAGGAGTCCACCATGCGACCGATCCGCCCCGACGCACCCGCCACGGCCGTGACCCCGGCACCCGTGGCGACCGTGCCTGCGACCGTGCCTGCGACCGCGGCGACCGTCCGGACCGCCGTGACGGTGCCGCTCCGGTTCGCCGACGGCTGGACGACCACCTCGGACGTCTTCACCTTCGACGGGCTCGCGGACGGCAAGGAGCACCTCGCGGTCGGCCTCGGCGACTGGCGCGCCGCCCTCGAAGGCCGGACGCCGGCCGGGCGGACTCTCGTGCGACCGCACTCGGAGTGCCTCACCGGCGACGTCCTCGGCTCGCTGCGCTGCGACTGCGGCCCGCAGCTGCGCGAGGCGGCCGAGCGGATCGCCGGGGCCGGCGGGTTCCTGCTGTACCTGCGCCAGGAGGGCCGCGGCATCGGCCTCTACGCCAAGCTCGACGCCTACGCCCTGCAGGACGACGGCCTCGACACCTACGCCGCCAACCGGGCGCTCGGGCGTGCGGACGACGAGCGCGACTACACGGCGGCCGCGCAGATGCTGCTGGCGCTGGGCGCCGGCGAGATCGACCTGCTGAGCAACAACCCGGACAAGGCCGCCCAGCTCGAGGGCCTCGGCGTCCGGGTCGCGCACCGGGTCCCCACCGCGGTCCACCTGTCGACGGCGAACGCCCGGTACCTGCAGGCGAAGGTCACCCACACCGCGCACACCATCGCGCTGCCCCTGGCGGTCTGACGCCCCGCACCCCGGCGGACCTTGACGGACCCGCGCCGCCCACCCACCCTGACGACACCAGAACGAGCGAGGACGACATGAGCAGCAGCTTCACCTCCCGACCGGCCGCCCCGGCCGAGTACGAGGAGTTCCTCCGGACGGCTCTGCCGGCGACCCGCGCCCAGCGCGCGTGGACGCCTGCCGACGGTCCGCTGCCGGCCATGTACTACGGCCACGGCGCGCCGCCGCTGCTCGAGGACGCGCGCTGGATGAGCCAGCTCTTCGCGTGGACGCAGTCGATCCCCAAGCCGAAGGACGTCCTCGTCATCAGCGCCCACTGGGAGTCGGCGCCGCTCAGCCTGTCCGGCACGGCGCAGGGCACCCCGCTCGTGTACGACTTCGGCGGCTTCCCCCAGATGTACTACGAGATGACCTACGCCAGCCCCGACTCCAGCGCGCTCGCCAAGCGGGTCGCGGCCGCGATGCCCGACACCGAGCCGGTCTACGAGCACAAGCGGCGCGGCCTCGACCACGGCGCCTGGGTGCCGCTCAAGGTGATGTACCCGGACGCCGACGTGCCCGTCGTCCAGATGAGCCTGCCGACGCACGACCCGGCCCGCCTCCTCGAGATCGGCCGTCGGATCCACGACCTGCGCGCCGAGGGCACCCTCGTCATCGGCTCCGGGTTCCTCACCCACGGCCTGCCGTTCCTCACGCGCGAGCACTGGACGAACCGCGACGCGGCCCCGCCGGCGTGGTCGTCGGAGTTCGACGCGTGGGCCGGCGAGGCGCTGTCGAAGGGCGACGTCGACACGCTCGCCTCGTTCGCGAGCGCGGCGCCCGGCATGCCCTACGCCCACCCCACCGTCGAGCACTTCACGCCCCTGTTCGTGACGCTCGGCGCCGCGCAGACCCCGGACGCCCCGGTCGAGCCGACCGTGGACGGCTTCTGGATGGGGCTGTCGAAGCGGTCCTTCCAGGTCGCGTGATGGCGGACCCGACGTCGGCGACCCTGGCGGCCGCAGCGCCCGAGCAGCCCTCGGGCGCGGCCGCCGGGCGGTCCGGGCCGCGGTGGCTCACGGACGCCGAGCAGCAGGTGTGGCGCGGGCTGATGCCGGTGCTCCACGAGCTGCCGGCGGCCCTGGACCGCCAGCTCCAGTCCGACGCCGGGATCCCGCACACCTACTACGTGATCATGGCGATGCTCTCCGAGGCGCCCGACCACGAGCTGCGGATGAGCGAGCTGTCCCAGGTCACCGCGAACTCGCTGAGCCGGCTGTCCCACGCGGTCGCCCGGCTCGAGGGGTACGGCTGGGTCCGGCGCCGCAAGTGCCCGACGGACCGTCGCGGCCAGATCGCCATGCTCACCGACGCCGGCATGGCGAAGGTCGTCGAGCTCGCCCCCGGCCACGTCGCCGCCGTGCGCCGGTTCGTCTTCGACGCGCTCTCCCCCGAGCAGGTCGAGACGCTCGGCCGGATCTCGGAGGCGATCAGCGCGGCGATCGCCTCCGCAGGCCCCGGCACACCGGACGGCGGTCCGGCCGAGGACGCCTGAGCCCGCGGCACGGTCCGGTCAGCGGACGAGGTTCACCGCGGACAGCACCGTGACGACGAGGACGACCCGCTCGAAGAGCACCTGGTCGATCCGGCGGATCGCCCAACGGCCGACCGCGGCACCGGCGACGACACCCGGCGCCAGCACCAGGTCCACCCCCAGCGCGTGCAGGTCGAGCAGCCCGAGGCCGACGCTGAACGGGACCTTGACGAGGTTGAACAGGGCGAAGAGCCACGCGCCGGTGCCGAGGAACGCGAGCATCGGCATCCGCATCGAGAGCATGTAGAGGGACATCACCGGGCCGCCGGCGTTGGCGACCATCGTCGTGAAGCCGGTCAGCGAGCCGTAGAAGGCGGCGGCCGTGTGCCGCGCCCTGCGCGTCCCGGCGGCCGACGCCGCGTCCGCCGCGTCCGCCGGGGAGGTCGCAGGGACCGAGGTCTTCGCGGCGGCGGCCGGGACCGGCGCCGCCGCCCGCTCCCGGGACTGCCGGGAACGCGTCCACAGGTTCACGGCGACGAGCAGCACGAGCACGACGCCGATCGTGCGGCGCATCACCGTGTCGTCGACCGTCGCGACGAACACCGCGCCGAGGAGGATCCCGACGACGACCGTCGGCATGAGCCGCAGCAGGGTGCGCCAGTGCGCGTGCTTCCGGTACGACCACACCGCGAACACGTCGCCCAGGATGAGCAGCGGCAGGAGCACCCCGGTCGACTCCCGGGCCGGCATCGTCGCGGCGAAGATCGCCACGCTGATCGAGGCGACCCCGCCGATCGCGGTCTTCGCGAAGCCGACGAGGACGGCCGCGACGACGAGCAGCACGATCTCGACCGGCGACCAGCCGGCGAACCACGCAGCGACGTGGTCGCCCAGGGAGGTCACAGGGGCCAGGGTTCGCCATGCCGCCCGCACCGTCCAGTCGGCGGACGGCCGTCTCGGCATCCGGTCGCACCGTAGGCTGCGATCACCCGACGAGGACCCCGACCCAGGAGGAGAACACCGTGGTCGTCGAGCATGTGCTCATCACCGTGACACCCGGCCGGGAGGCCGAGTTCGAGGCGGAGTTCCCCAAGGCCCGGGCGGTCCTCGACGAGGCCGAGGGCTTCCTCTGGGGCGAGCTGCACCGCTTCGTGGAGCGCCCGTCGACGTTCCTCGTGCTCCTGGGCTGGGAGACCCTCGAGGCGCACACCGTGACCTTCCGGAACAGCGACCTCTTCCCGCGGTGGCGCGCCGTCGTCGGCCCGTTCTTCGCCGAGCCGCCCGTCGTCGAGCACCTGCGCCCCGTCACCGCGGGGATCACTGCCGTCAGCTCGTGAGCTTCCCGAGGGCCTGCCCGCCGTGCTCGAGCTTGGTCGCGGTGTCGGCGAGGCCCTGACCGGCGTGGTCGACGAGACCGCCGATCTTCCGCAGCACGTCGGCGACCTTGGCGAGCTCCGCGCCGACCCCGTCGAACCGCTCGGCACCCTCCCGGACGCGCGCGCTCGCGGCCCCGAGCAGCTTGCCCTCGCCGAGGTCGAGCCCGGTGACGAGCTTGTGGCCGAGCACCTCGGAGTAGGTCGGCCGCACGCTCGGGATCGGGACGTCGGCGAGCTCGTCACCGACCTTGTCGAGCAGGTCCCGGGCCGAGGCCAGCTCACGCCGGCACGCGTCGAGCGCCTCCCCGGCGAGCGCGGCGAGCGCCTTGACCCCGCTGCTCTCCGCACCGCCGTCCCCGGTGAGGAAGGCCGCGGCGCCGCGGGCGTCGTCCGCCGCCCCGGTGAGGAACTGCGACACCGAGCCGAGCAGCTCCGGCAGCCGGGCCGCGAGCCGGACGAGGTCGTCGCCGTGGTCGCGGACGAACTCGACCGCCGAGGCGACGTCGTCCTTGTGGTCCCAGACCGCCGAGACGACGTCCTTGACCCGGTCCGGGTCGACCCCGGCGAACCCCTGCGGGGACGTGGCGTCCCCGTTGCCCGCTGCGCTCATGAGCGGGGACTGTAGCGATCACCCGCCCCGGCGCGGGGGCGGAACCGGCCCGAGAGCGGAACCGGGCCCGGGGATCAGGCCGCCGGGTCCGGCGGGGTGCTCGGCGCCGGCGGGACGGCGAGCGGGTCGGGCCGGCCCCAGGTCGTCCAGACCTCGCAGACGGCGTCCGCGACGGCCCGTGCCTGGACGTCGTCGAGCACGGCGTCCGCCCCGTCGAGCGCGCACCGAGGGCCGAGGCGCAAGGTCGCTCCCCCGTGCCTGGGGACTGCGTTCCCCCGCGCGAGAGGGACGCGCACGGCGGCCACATACCCGGGTCCGCCGGGCTCCCACGCGACGTCCGGCGGCAGGTCCCCGAGCCGGACGCCGTCCGGCAGCGCTCCCTGGACCGCGACGAACGCCTCGTTGAGCGGGAAGCCCACCGGCAGGCTGGTGCCGTTGGGGTCGCCGGTCCCGGTGGTCTGGCTCGGGGTCGCCGTCGGCCCCAGGGCCACGCCCGGCGTCCGCTGCGCCCCCTGCCAGCCCGGCGCGCCGGCCGAGAGGAACGCGGCACCGCTCGCGGCCACGAGCACCCCGGCCCCGAGGCCGACCCGGGTGCGCCGGCGGCGGCGCTGCAGGAGCCGGCCCCGCCGCTCGACGTCCTCGACGGTGAAGCGCATCGGGGGCTCGTCCCGGACGAGCGTCCCGAGGGCGGCGCCGAGCAGCGCCCCGGCGGTCTCGTCGGCAGCCGGGCGGGCAGCCGGGTCGGTAGCCGGGTCGGTGGGGTACGGGTCCGTCGTCATGGGGTGACCTCCTGGTCCGGGCGCGCGCCGAGGGCGTCACGCAGGTGCGCCAGCCCGCGGGCGGCCTGGCTCTTGACGTTGCCGGTGCTGCACCCGAGCACCCGGGCGACCTCGTCGACGGGCAGGTCGTCCCAGTAGCGCAGGACGACGACGGCGCGCTGCGAGGCACCGAGCCCCGCCAACGCCCGCAGGAGGACGTCCCGGGTGCCGTCGTCCGCCCCGGCGGGCGCACCGTCACCGGAGCGCGGGTCGGGGACGTCGGGCAGCGCCGGCGCCGCGACCTCGCGCCGCCACGGCCGCCGGCGGTGCGCGAGCACCCCGTTGACGACGACCTTGCGGGCGTACGCCTCGACCGGCCCGCGCCCCGCGAGCCGGGGCCAGTCCGCGTAGAGCCGGGCGAGGGCGTCCTGAACGACGTCGTCCGCGAGGTGCCAGTCACCGCACATGAGATAGGCGGTGCGCCGCAGCGCCGCACGCCGCGCGGTCGCGAACTCGCGGAACGACGGCGTCACCGGCCCCGGCGCGGCCCGTGCCGACGCGTCGTCCCGTGCTGCGTCGTCCGGCGTGCCGTCAGCCCCGGCGATACCCGCACCTGCGGCCGCTGCGGCCGTCGTCCGTCTCGTGCCCACGCCCCTCACATGCACGCGGGGGCCCCGGAGGTTGCACGCCGGACGCGGCCGGGCCGCCGGGCCTCGTCAGCCGAGCATCCACAGGTCGGCGTCCGACGGACCGCGCGGGCCCTCCGGGACCGGGTCGGGCGGGGTCCGGCGCCGCCGCACCTGCTCGGCGGCCCACCCCCGGACCGCGCCCGCGAGCCCCTCGGCCCCGGCGCCCAGCCGGGTGAGGTCGCTCGCCCGCGGGCCCGCCGGGACGTCTCCCGGCAGCGACGACGCCGCGACGAGCCAGCCGGGCAGGCCGAGCAGCCGGAGCACGCCGGCGAGCCGCTCGGACTCGATGACGCTGTCGGGGTCGAGATCCTCGGCGAGCAGCTCGGCGAGGTCGTCGGCGTCGTCGGCGCGGCCGCAGGCCGCGGCGAACGTCTCGGCGTGCTCGACGCCGACCGGGTCGGGGAGCGTGTCGTCGTCCTCGCCCCGCCCCACCGAGGGGTCGCTGACGTAGCGGCCCAGCTCCTGCGCACCGTCCCAGACGGCGACGAGGAGCTGCCGGTCGGCGAGCACCCGCAGGACGACGACGGTCGCCCCGAGCGCGCCGGCGAGGTCGGTGCCGAGCCCGGCGACGCCCCGACGTCCCGACGCGACGGTGCCGGCGCCGGACCGCGGGACGGCCGCGACCCAGCCCTCCTCGTCGGCGCCGACCCACCCGGAGAACCCCGCCTCCCGCAGCGCCGCGAGCACGCCGTCGCGGGTCGGCGCCGGGCGCAGCGAGCCGCCGAGGCGGCCGCGGCCGGCGTCGGGAGGCGTCGCGAAGACGTCCTCGGGCACGTGCGCGGTCCGGTCCCCGACGCGGACGACGAGCGCGGCGTAGGTGTAGCCGACCGGGCCGGTGCGGTCCCCGCCTGGCCCGACGAGGGGGTAGCTCACCCGTGCATGATGCCGCGCCCGGCCCCTGCCTGCGGATCGGTCGTCCGGCGGGTCGCGCCCCGGCCGGACCGGGACCCGCGACCCGCGCGCCCGGCCGGGGCCGGCGGGACACTAGGGGGGTGGAACGGATCGGGGTCGTCGGGGCAGGGATCGTCGGGCTGGCTGTGGCACGTCAGGTCACGCAGCTGCGGCCGGACGCCGTCGTCACGGTGCTCGACAAGGAGGACCGCGTCGCGGCGCACCAGACCGGTCACAACAGCGGCGTCGTCCACGCCGGTCTCTACTACGCGCCAGGGTCGCTCAAGGCGACCCTGTGCCGGCGCGGGGTCGGGCTGCTCCGCGAGTTCTGCGCCGAGCACGGGCTGCCCTTCGAGGAGGCCGGCAAGCTCGTCGTCGCCGTCGACGAGTCCGAGCTCCCGGCGCTGGAACGGATCCGCGAGCGCGCCGTCGCGAACGCCGTCCCCGACCTGCGCCCGCTCGACGCCGCCGGCCTGCGGGACGTCGAGCCGCACGCCGCCGGGGTCGCCGCGCTGCACTCCCCGCGCACGGCGATCACCGACTTCGTGGCCGTGACCGCGGCGCTCGCGCGCGACGTCGAGGCCGCGGGCGGGCGGGTGCTCCTCGGCCGCGAGGTCACGGCGGTCGAGCGCACCGGTGCGGCCGGCGAGCAGGTCACGGTGACGACCCGGCGGTCCGGGCTGTCCCGGGCCGACGACGGCGAACGCTTCACGTTCGACCGGCTCGTCCTCTGCGCCGGGCTGCAGTCGGACGTCGTGGCCCGCCGCGCCGGGGACGACGCGGCGCCGGCGATCGTGCCGTTCCGCGGCGAGTACTGGACCCTGCGGCCCGAGCGCACCTCGCTCGTCCGCGGGCTCATCTACCCCGTGCCGGACCCGGCGTACCCGTTCCTCGGCGTGCACTTCACCCGCCGGGTCGACGGCCGGGTCGACGTCGGCCCGAACGCCGTCCTCGCCCTGGCCCGGGAGGGCTACCGGCGCCGCGACCTCGCCGTGCGCGACCTCGGCTCGACGCTCGCCTGGCCCGGGTTCCGCACGATGGCCCGGGCGCACTGGCGGATGGGGCTCGGCGAGATGGCCGGCTCGGCGAGCCGCACCCTGTTCATGCGGCGCGCCCGGCGCTACGTCCCGGAGGTCACCGCGGCGGACGTCGTCCCCGCGCCGGCCGGCGTCCGGGCCCAGGCCGTCGACCGCGACGGCAGCCTCGTCGACGACTTCCGGATCTCGGACCTCGGGCCCGTCCTCGCGGTCCGCAACGCCCCCTCCCCCGCGGCGACGTCGTCGCTCGCCATCGCCGAGCACGTCGTGGCGATGCTCCTGGGGACGGCGCCGGCACCCGTCTGACGCGCCCGTCCGACGGACCGCCTGACGAACCAGGCCGGGTCAGACCGGCCGGTCCGCCTCGAGGTCGGCCGCGATCTTCTCCTCGTTCGCCGCGACGTACTCGTCGAACGACATCGACAGCCCGAGCTGACGGTACCGGGCCGCGAGGACGACCCGCTCGTCGGCGTCCGGCCAGGCCTGCGGGTCCCACAGCCGGCTGCGCCGGAACGCCTTCGCGCAGTGCGAGAACACCGTCTCCACCTCGACGACGACGGCGAGCACCGGCCGGCGCACCTCCTCGACGAACAGGTCGAGCACGGCGTCGTCCGTGCTCAGGTGCGCCGGACCGTCCAGACGCAGCGTCTCGGACTGCCCGGGGACGACGAACAACAGCCCGGCGTACGGGTTGAGCACGACGTTGCGCAGCGAGTCGAGCAGGTTGTTGCCGTTGAGGTCGGGCAGCGCGACCCGGGTGTCGTCGAGCACCTTGACGAAACCGGGCGGGCCGCCGCGCGGGGAGACGTCGCAGCGGCCCTGTCCGTCCGCGGTCGCGAGGAGCACGAACGGCGACGCCGCGATCGCGGTGCGCAGGCCGTCGTCCAGCCGGTCCTTCTTCTTGGCCCGCGTCCGGTCGAGCGCCGGCGGGTAGAGGGCCTCGAGCCCCTCGAGCGTGTCGATCGTCGCCATGGCACGAACCGTAGGCGTGTCACCGGCGCGCGGTCGACGGCAATACCGGCGAAACGCGCACGCCCCAGACTCCCGCGGGTGACGACGAGCACGCTGACGCCGCCCCGTGCGCAGGACCGCCCCGGCGAGCCAATACGCTTACCAGTCGTGTCCAAGGTGCTGACCAGCCTGCCTGTCGGGGAACGTGTCGGGATCGCCTTCTCAGGCGGCCTCGACACCTCTGTCGCCGTCGCGTGGATGCGTGAGAAGGGGGCCGTCCCCTGCACGTACACCGCCGACCTCGGTCAGTACGACGAGGACGACATCTCGACCATCCCGGGCCGCTCGATGCAGTACGGCGCCGAGCTCGCCCGGCTCGTCGACTGCCGTTCGGCGCTCGTCGAGGAGGGCCTGTCCGCGCTCGCGTGCGGCGCCTTCCACATCCGCTCGGCGGGCCGCGCGTACTTCAACACGACGCCGCTCGGCCGCGCCGTGACCGGCACCCTCCTCGTGCGGGCCATGCACGACGACGAGGTGATGATCTGGGGCGACGGCTCGACGTTCAAGGGCAACGACATCGAGCGGTTCTACCGCTACGGCCTGCTCGCGAACCCGAAGCTGCGGATCTACAAGCCGTGGCTCGACGCGGACTTCGTCGAGGAGCTCGGCGGCCGCGCCGAGATGTCCGCCTGGCTCACCGAGCGCGACCTGCCGTACCGGGCGAGCCAGGAGAAGGCGTACTCGACCGACGCGAACATCTGGGGCGCCACCCACGAGGCCAAGCGCCTCGAGCACCTCGACGCCTCGATCGAGCTCGTCGAGCCGATCATGGGCGTGCGGTTCTGGGACCCCTCGGTCGAGATCGCCACCGAGGACGTCACCGTGACGTTCGACCAGGGCCGCCCCGTCGCGCTCGACGGCAAGCAGTTCGAGGACGCCGTCGAGCTCGTCCACGCCGCGAACGTCATCGGCGGCCGGCACGGCCTCGGCATGAGCGACCAGATCGAGAACCGGATCATCGAGGCGAAGAGCCGCGGCATCTACGAGGCCCCCGGCATGGCGCTGCTCTTCGCGGCGTACGAGCGGCTCGTCAACGCGATCCACAACGAGGACACCGTCGCGGCGTACCACAACGAGGGCCGCCGCCTCGGCCGTCTGCTCTACGAGGGCCGCTGGTTCGACCCGCAGGCGTTCATGCTCCGTGAGTCCCTGCAGCGCTGGGTCGCGGGCGCCGTCACCGGCTCGGTGACCCTGCGGCTGCGTCGCGGCGAGGACTACTCGATCGTCGACACGACCGGCCCGCACCTGTCGTACCACCCGGACCGGCTCTCGATGGAACGCACCGAGGACGCCGCCTTCGGCCCGCTGGACCGGATCGGCCAGCTGACGATGCGCAACCTCGACATCTCCGACTCCCGGCAGAAGCTCGAGCTGTACGCGGCCCAGGGCCAGCTCACCGGCCAGGCCGAGATCCTCGGCCGCCTCGAGCCGGGCGGCGCCGACCCGATCGCCGCGATCGGCACCGTCGACGAGGGCGACGTCGAGCCGCTCGACCGCGCCGCGATGGAGTCCGGCACCGACTGACCGCCCCGGCCGGCCGCCCGTCAGGTGACGTCGCGGTAGCCGTACCTCGTGCCGAGGGCGAGGCAGTCGGCGGCGGGGACGACGCCGTCGGACGTCCCGGCGCCCTGCAGGTTCGCCGCGGCGGCGCAGACCCCCAGGCGCAGGCAGTCCTCGACGGGCAGGTCCTCGTGCAGGCCGAGGACGACGCCCGCGGCGAACGCGTCGCCGGCGCCGGTCGCGTTCCGGATCACCTCCGGCGGCAGCCGGACCGAGCCGTGCCGGTGCACCGTGCCGTCCTTCGCCACCGCGACCGCACCGGCCGGGCAGTGGACGACGACGAGCCGGCCGACGCCGAGGTCGAGGCAGCCGCGGGCGGCCGCCTCGATCCCGGCCCAGTCGACGGCGCCGTCCACCCCGACGGCCTTGACCTCGACCCCGGCGGTCGCCGAGGCCTCGACCTCGTTGACGACGAGGTAGTCCAGGTGCGGCAGGCACGGCCGCGCGAGGTCGCGCAGCCGCAGCGCGTCGAGCCCGACGAGCTCGAGGTTCGTCCGCAGCCCGGCCGTCTGCGCCGCGCGCAGCAGCCGCACCCAGCCGGTGTCGCCCGCCGCGTCGACGGTGTCCATCGCCGCGTGGATCCCGGGCGAGCCGCAGTGGAAGACGCGTGCGGACGACGCCCCGAGCGGGACGTCGTCCGGCACGAGCAGGTCGTTCGCCCCGGCGTGGTGGAAGAACGTCCGCACCCCGGAGCCCTTGAGCACCATGGCGTCGGTGAAGGACGTCGCGGCGTCCGCGGTGACCCGGACGCCGCCTGTCCCGACCCCGACCGCGGCGCACTCGTCGAGCACGAACCGGCCGTGGTCGTCGTCCCCGACGACCCCGGCGAGCCCGACCGGGAACGGCGCCCCGAGCCGGGCCAGGTCGACGGCCATGTTGAGGCCCGGCCCGCCGGTGCTGAGGTTCACCGACTCGATCATCGCGAGCCGCTCGGGCGTGGGCCAGACGTCGACGACCTTCGCGGCGTCGACGACGATGCACCCGGCGCACAGCACGCCCGCGCGCTCCTGCCACGACGGCGTCATCGCCGTCCGCCCGCCGTCCGCCCGCCGGCTGCCGTCAGGCCCCGGCGCCGGCGGCGAGCACCGGCTCGGTGACGCGCAGGTCGTCCTCGAGGGACCGCACCGGCGCCAGGCCGGCCGCCGCGAGCGCCGCGTGGTACTCCTTCACCGCGGCCTCGGGCGTGTGCTCACCGCGCAGGACGGCGCGCATGAGGCGCACGAGGTCGAGCTGGGACTCCGCGCGCTGGATCTTGCGGCCGAAGAGCGCGACGCGGGCGCCGTGCTGCTCGCCCTGGTGGAGCAGCTCGAAGCAGTCCCGGGTCGTGCCCGCCGAGCCGCCGAGGATGCCGACGACGAGCGCGGGGTCGTTGTCGACGAGCTCGCGCATCGCGCCCGCGCCGTTGTAGGCCATCTTGAGGAAGAGCGGCCGCTCGGACGACGTCACCCCGGCGAGGGTGCGCAGGATCGAGTCGTTGACGAACGCGCCCACCTCGTCCGCCGCCAGGCCGACGGGGGCGTTGGGGTTGAACACCTCGAGGAAGTGCCGCATCCCGACGGCGCGGGCGTCGGCCCGGAACCGGGCGTACTCCTCGACGCTGCGCAGGTCGTGGTCGAGGTCGTTGTTGAACGTCACCGAGTACAGGACGAGGTCGCAGAAGCCGCGGACGACCTCGAGGTTCGCGCTGCGGAACGGCCGTGACGGGACCGTCGTGTAGGCCGAGCCGCGCTGGTTCCAGATGTCGGTCGTGTCGTTGCCGCGGACGGCGAGCGTCACCGGGGAGGTGTCGAGGACGCCGTCGGAGGCGATCCGCTCACCGTTCGAGGCGCTCGTGAGGAGGATGTCGATCGCCTCGGCCTCGACGAGGGCCTTCATGTGGGCGAGGTACTCGGGGCGGCTGCGGAAGCCGGACCCGTCGGGGCGGGGACCGGCCGAGGCCGCCCCGAACGCCATGTCGGCGTCCTTCGCGTCCGCGAGGACGAAGTCGTCCCCCGTGTAGCTCCCGTCGCCGATCGCCGCCAGCTTGCGCTCGAGTGCCTTCATCGCGTGTGCCACTACCCCTTCGGAGTCGGGCGCACCGATCGCCGCGGACGGTCCTCGGCCGGGCGCCGGTCGCCACGCTACGCCGGTAGACAGCGCTGTCATAGGGGCTGTCCGGAGCATGGACGCCGCCGCCCCGCCACCTGGGGAGGTGACGGGGCGGGGGTGCCGGTGCGCGAGGGGGGCCGGCGC
>NZ_MWLN01000009.1 GCF_002198655.1 Kineosporia sp. A_224 | reverse complement strand
CGTCGCCCCGGTCCCCACGGCGCCCGTGCCCACCGCGCCGGTCACGTACGCCCCGGCCGGCTACGCCCCCGTGCCACCGACGAGCGCCGCTCCGCCCCCGGCCACCGGCCCGTTGCCGTCCCGTCGCACCGTGAGCCGCAGCGGCGCCAAGGTCTCGGCCGGCGGCCGCGCCCAGGAGGTCCTCGACCGCGCGGTCACCGCGGCCGGCCCGCTCCTGGAGCGGCTGCGCGGTGTGCCGCCGGTGATCCTCGTCGCGGCCGCCGCGTTCGGGGTCGGGGTCGTCATCGTCCTCGTGTCGCTGCTGACGTTCGGCGGCGGGGACGACGCCGAGGCCGGCACCGGGGCCGGTTCCTCCGCCCGGCCGTCCGCCGCGGCCAAGCCGGCGCCGGTCGACCTGTCCACGGTGACCGCCGAGGCCTCCAGCGAGCAGGGCGCCGAGGGCAGCACGACCTACGGCGCGGACAACACCCTCGACGGCAAGCTCGCGACGGCCTGGAACAGCGACGGCAAGGCCGACGGCGCCGGGCCGGGCATGACGCTGACGTACACCTTCGACGCACCGGTCGACCTGCGCTCGGTGAGCCTGACGAACGGCTACCAGAAGGTCATCAAGTCCAAAGGCAAGAACCGGGACCTCTACACGGCGAACTCGCGGGTCAAGCAGGTCAAGGTCGTCACCGACGCCGGCGAGTGGACCTGGACGCTCCAGGACGCCCGCGCCCCGCAGACGCTCCGCAAGGAGTTCGGGCCGACCAAGACCGTGACCCTCGAGATCGTCAGCGTCTACAAGGGCGCCCTGTACAAGGACACCGCGATCTCCGAGGTGGCCTTCACCGCCGTCAGCTGAGCGCCGACGCCTGCGCCGTCAGCTCTCCGGCGGCGTCCAGACGTCCGTCCGCGTCATCCCGCCGGCGCGGCCCTTGCCCGCGATGACGAGCGCCATCTTGCGGCTCGCCTCGTCGATCATCTCGTCGCCGAGCATCGCCGCACCCCGCGCGCCACCGGCGGCCGAGGTGAACCAGCCGTACGCGTCGAGGATGTTCTCCGCGTGGTCGTAGTCCTCCTGCCGCGGGTTGAACACCTCGTTCGCCGCGTCGATCTGCCCCGGGTGCAGCACCCACTTGCCGTCGAAGCCCAGCGCCGCGGAACGGCCCGCCACCCGGCGGAACCCGTCGACGTCCTTGATCGCCAGGTACGGGCCGTCGACGGCCTGCTTGTCGTTGGCCCGGGCCGCCATGAGGATCGACATGAGGATGTGGTGGTACGCGTCCCCGACGTCGTACCCCGGCGGCTGCTCCCCGACGACGAGCGACTTCATGTTGATCGACGCCATGAAGTCCGCCGGCCCGAAGATGATCGTCTCCACCCGCGGCGACGCCTTCGCGATCGCGTCCACCGCGATGAGACCGCGCGCGTTCTCGATCTGCGCCTCGATGCCGATCCGGCCGACCTCGTAGCCCATCGTCGTCTCGATCTGCGTCAGCAGCAGGTCCAGCGCGACGACCTGCTCGGCCGACTGCACCTTCGGCAGCATGAGCGCGTCGAGGTTCGCGCCCGCACCCTCGACGACCTCGACGACGTCTCGGTACGTCCAGTGCGTCGTCCAGTCGTTGACCCGCACGACCCGGATCCGGTCGCCCCAGCCACCCTCGTTGAGCGAGGCGACGATCGTCTTGCGCGCGTCCGGCTTCGCCAGCGGCGCGCACGCGTCCTCGAGGTCCAGGAACACCTGGTCCACCGGCAGCGTCCGGGCCTTGTCGATCATCTTCTGGCTCGACCCGGGCACCGCCAGGTTCGACCGGCGCGGACGCACCGGCCTCGTGCCGGGCGCGGTCGTCGGGGTCGTCGTCATCGTCGCTCCTCCTAGGTCGGGCTCCTGCGGACGCTACCCGCAGGTCGGCGGACGGTCACCGCACCTGCACGTGACGTGGTTCACCCGGACGTCACACGACACCCTGCGCGTCGACGAACGCCTCCGCCCGCGCCCTGCCCTGGGCCCGGACGACGATCGCGAGACCGACGAGCACGAGGACGGCGCCGGGCACGACGCCCAGCGGCGGCACCTGCGCCAGCCAGGCCCAGGCGACGAGGCTCGCGCCGGGGATCTCCAGGAGGATCGCGAGGGACAGCGGGGTCGCACCGACGACGGGCACGGCGACATTGAGCAGCGTGTGCCCGAGGATCTGGGCCGCGACGGTGAGCACGAGGAGCTCGACCCAGGTCCGCGGGGCGTAGCCCCCGAGCCGGATCCCCGCGAGCAGGCAGGCCGGCCCGACGAGCAGGGCCGTCGTCCCGTAGGCGACGAGCGTGTAGACCCCGGTGGACGTCGTCCGCCGCACCGACTCCCCGACGAGCGTGTACGCCGCACCGGCCATCCCGCCGCCGAGCGCCAGGAGGTCACCGAGGAGCGCCGTCGGCGAGGTCCCGGCGTCGACGCCGGTCATGACGAGCACCCCGGCGAACGCGAGGGTCACCCCGACGACGACACCGAACGGCACCCGCTCGCCACGCAGCCGCTGCCACGCGACGGTCCACACCGGGCCGGTGACGACGAGCGCCGTCGAGACGGTGACCGTCGTGAGCCGCAGGCTCGGCAGCCACAGCACGAAGTGCGCCGTGAGGAAGAGCCCGGAGAGCATGCACCGCCGCCACGTCGCCGCCGGCAGCGCGGCGAGCTCGCGGCGGCTCGTCGCGGCGACGACGGGTGCGGTGGCGAGGGCGCCGAAGGCGGCGCGCCAGAACGCGACCGCGAGCGCCGGCGCAGCCGTCGCGCTGCCGATGGGGGCGGCGAGCGAGACCCCGAGGACGGCGACCGTGACGAGCACCCAGGCCCGCGCCCTCGACGGCAACCGCCGCTGCTCGACCACCAGCGCACTCTTCCATGCCCGGCGGGACCCCGATGTGGCAGGCTGCCCGCGTGGGCACCTCCGACCCGGGCACCGGCTTCTTCGGCGACCGCCGCGTCACGGCGGTCGTCCCGGCACTGCCGGACGCCGCGGACCTCAGCCCCGAGCAGGCCGCCCTCGTCGCCGAGGCGTGCACGAAGAGCGGCCTGGTCTGGGTGCGACCGCACGACCTGGACCGCGCGGTCGCCGCCTGGCACGTCTGGCACGAAGGAGCCGTCCACCTGATCTCCGGCGTCGACGAGCAGTACCTGCCGCTGCTCCAGGGCGTCGTCGAGGTGACCGTGCCGAGCAAGGACACCGGCGCCCGGCTGCTCGTCGTCCTCGCCCGGGCCGACCTGCTGCCCGTCCGCTCGCCCGAGTGGGAGGCCGCCACCGACGTCCTCGCGGCCAAGCGGCTCAACGCGCTCGACCCGGCCACGCAGCGCGAGCGCTGGGCCGCGGGCACGGTCGTCACCCGGCTCACGCCGGTCCACCTCGTCACGGCCGGCGCGGGGGCGGACGACGCCCCCTCCGGCGCCGCCCGTGACGAGGTGGACCGGC
>NZ_MWLN01000089.1 GCF_002198655.1 Kineosporia sp. A_224 | reverse complement strand
CGGAACGCGAGCCGGCGGCCCTCGACGGCGAGGCCTTCGCGCCGGACGGCGGGGCGGCGCCGGCGACGGGTGGCGCGTGCATTCGTCATGCGCCGGTGGCTCGGTTGCAGGTGGCGTGGGTGGGCGGACGTTGGCGGGGTCGAGGGGTTCGCCGCCGTGGGCTCGGGGGCGGATCTAGTCGAGGTCGTAGGACAGCGGGTGGCGGGCGGGGGCGTTGTAGGCGATGGGGATGCCGGGGTGCTTGCAGCGTGGCTGCTGGCAGCGTGGCTGCTGGCAGGGCGGCTGCTGGCAGGGCGGCTGCTGGCAGGGCGGGCTGGGGCAGCGGCACGCACACCGTCGGGGTGCTCGATGACGGGTCCGGCATCGTTGCGCCGGCCACGTCCCCGTGGTCAGCCAGGATGAGGCTCGTCGGACTGTTGTCCAGCAGCTGTTCGGACAGCAGCTGTTCGGGCATGGCGGCTACGCGGCGTCCTTGGACCGGATGGACGCTAGTGCGCGCAGGACGTCAGCGAGGGACACGGCCCGGTCAGCGTCCTGGTAGGCGGCCCGGCCGAGCTCGAGCAGGTCGCGGACCAGCGTTGAGGGCTTGATGCCCTTGTCGGCGGCGGTCTGCGTGATCCACTGGTCCAGCTCGATCGGCAGCCGGTAGCTGCGCGCCACCTTGATGTCGTCGGGTCCGGCGGCCGGGGGGACGTTGTCGACCGGCGCGTCGGTGAACGTCAGGCCGTGCACGTCGACGGCGCTCGGCTGCTGATGGCTCAGATGTCCAGTCAGGTGTTCAGTCATTGCTGGCCTCCCATGCCTCTAGCTGGGCGGTCTCGCCGGGGTCGAGTTCTCGTGCTCCGACGATCCACCAGTCCCACTCGTCCTTGCTCTTCAACGCGACCAGCAGCGGCCTGCCGGTCTTGGTGCGGCCCCAGATGGTCAGGACCTCGAACCCTTCGACCGTGACCGCCGGACGCGGCCAGCGTCGTCGCGCTGCCAGGACCTGGGACACCTCGTGCGGCTCGACCCCGATCAGCTTGTCGAGTACTTCCCAGACCCACTCATAGCCCACACCAGAAGTATACGAACGTAAGACACTGGCGGGAAGGGGCTCGTCGGGTGCACCTGGCTGATCGTCAGCGACGAGCCGACGGGAGTCGGCCCGCCGCCGGAGCAGGAGCCTTCGGGGGGTCCGGTGGCGCCGGCAGGGTGCCTTGCGGTTCACCGGGTCCACGGGCGGTCACCGGTCGCGGTCCAGCCGCAGCAGGCATCGCACCGATGAAGGAGTGGCGGAGGTACCACGCGGGGCGCCCGTCCGGCAGGTCGCCTGCCGCGAGCCGTGCGAACAGTTCCGGTACACCGCCGGTGCTGGCGTGAGCGCGATCGAGGGCTGCGACCAGGCGCGGCCAGTCGGTGTCGTCGACGAGGCCGGGGCGGTGTGCGGCCAGCGCCGCCCAGTCGGGGCCGTCCGAGCGACGAACAGGGGGTCGGAGTGCAGCAGTGGTGGCGGTGGGGAGCGGGGTTTGGAGGCGTCGACGGGCCTCGGCGTGCGGGTTGGTGGTCCAGGCGTGGACGGCGTCGGCGAGGTCGGCGTAGACGGTCGAGGGCATCAGGTCGAGGGTGTGCGCGAGCCGGGTGGCGGGCTCGAGGACGGCGAGCGGCGGGAGCGCGGCCAGGACCGCGATCGCGTCGCGGGCGGCGCCGACGCGGCCTGCGACGTCGTCCGGGTCGGCGAGGCGTGGTGCCCAGGCGGCCAGGACGTCCTCGACGAGGGCCGCGGCGAGGTCGGTGGGCTGCTCGAGGTGGCGTCGCAGTTGGCTGGGTTCGCGGGTGTAGAGGGCGGCCGGGTCGAGGCCGTCGGGTAGCTGCAGGTGGGCGGGGGTGGCGCGGCGGGCGGCGAGCAGCCAGTAGGCGCGGGCGGCTGCCTTGCGGCCGGCCGGGTCGGGGTCGGTGGCCACGATGACCCCGCTCGCCTGCCCAGGCAGATGGGAGCGCGGGTGCGGGGCGAGGTGGCTGGTCACGTGGCTGGTCAGGTGGCTGGTGAGGAGGTTGGCCTGGGTGTCGGTGAGCGCGGTGCCGAGGGCTGCGACCCCGAAGTGGCGGCCGCCGCCGGCGAGGGTGACGGCGATCGCGTCGATCGGGCCCTCGACCAGGACGGGCACAGCCCCGGCCGCGAGGGCGGCCGCGGCGTCGGCCAGGCCGTACAGGTGGTCGCCCTTGCGGTAGACCGGGGTGTCGGCGGTGTTGAGGTACTTCGGGCCGTGCCGGTCCACACCACCGCCATTGCCGCCTCCACCGTCGTGGGTGCTTCCCAGGGCGCCGTCGTGGGTGCTGTCGTGGATGGGGTTGCGGCGGGCGACGAAGCCGGCGATGCCCTGTTCGTCGCGGATCGGCAGGACGAGCCGGTCACGGAACCTGTCGATGACCTGGCCGGTGGACGCGACAGTCCCCAGGCCGGCGGCCACGATCTCGGCGTCGCTGACGCCGGCGCGGCGCAGGACCGTGACCAGGGACCGCCACCCGGCGGGGGCGTACCCGGGGCTGAACCGGGAGTCGTCGGCCAGGTCGCTGCCGAGCCGCTCCTGCAGATGCCGGGCGGCCCACGAGGTCGGGTAGGAGGCGGTGAAGAAGTCGTGCGCGAGCTGGTTCAGCTCGTGGATCCGCTGGTAGATCGGCTCGGACGGGACCACGGTCGGGTCCGTCTGCGACGAGCCCGGGTCGAGGACCTGACCGTCAGGCAGGGGCGCGCGTGCGTAGTCGGCGACCGGGCGGCTCGCGATCGCCTCGAGCTCGGCGCGGGTCTGCGCGTCGACGTCCGCGCACCAGTCCCCCGGCTCGGCAGCATTTGCAGTGTCGGTAGCGCCGTCGGCGTCGTCGGTAACCCACGTGGTGTTGACCATCTCGGTGTCGACCCGCGGGCTGGTCGGTGCGGACGCGTCGTCCGTCGGTGGGGTGTCGTCGAGGACCGGAGGGATCTCGAACGGGTCAGGGGGCGGCGGGGCGTCGTCCGGGTCGAGCGGTGCATCCGCGTCCAGAGGGTCCCGTACAGGCGTGGGTCCGGGGTGTCCGGTGGCGAGCAGCGCGACCCGCCACGTCAGAGCCTGGGTGAGTTCGTCGTCCCGTAGGTCGTGGCCGGAGCCGTGAGGGTCGCCGTCGTGCGGATCGCCGTCGAAGGTGGTCCCGGCCTGGAGCAGTTCCCAGGCCGTGACCAGGACGGCGTCCGGCTGCCACCCGTGGTCGACGGCAGCAGTGACGGCGGCGACCAGGCCGGGCCAGACGCGGTCGCTCTGGACGCGGGCAGCGGCGTCGGCGCCGAGTAGTGCAGTGAGGGCGGGCGCCCAGTCCGGGCGCAGGGCGGCACTGCCGTTGCCGTGGTTGCCGCTGCTGTCGGCGGTGCGGGTGAGGGCCGGGGGCAGGTGCCGGGTCAGGCGCCACCACAGGGCGGCGGCGGGTTGCTCGTCGGGCAGCGGGTGATGGGCGGCGACGGCGGTGGTGAGGGCGGCGATGTCGATGCCGGCGTGGGCGGCGACGGTGAGGCGGTCGGCGAGGTCGGGCCAGCCCGGGTCGGCGAGCAGCCGGGGCTCGAGGCGTTCGGCGAGGTGCCGCCAGCGGGCGGCGTTCGCCCGGGGGTCACCGAGAGCGGTGGTCGCGCGGTCGGCGAGCCGCTTCTGGTGACGGGCTCGGGCGGCCGGGATCTGCGTGGACCCGGTCGGCCGGGGGTCAGTGTCGGGGACGCCGGTCGCGGCCCGCCAGACAGCCAGATCAGTGATGAGGTCGGAGGCGAGCGGGCGGCCGGCCCCTTGGTCGACGTCGCGGTCGTGGTTGCGGTCGAGGTTGCGGTCGAGCAGGTGGAGCGCCCATGCCGGGGCGGTCGCCGGCGTCCAACCACTAGCTGTTGTGGCGACGTCGGCGGCGAGGGCACGGACGAGGTCGGCCCGGGCCGCGAGGTACTTCCCCCAGTTCTGCTCAGTGTCGGCGCCGGTGCTGTTGCTGTTGGCGGCGAGGGCGGCGAGGGCGGCGGGGATGCCGGGCAGCCAGGGCAGCGGGCCGGGGGTGGCGGTGCGCAGGTGGGTGGGGTCAAGGCGCCAGTCGAGGACGGCGGCCGGGTCGTGGGCGCTGTCGAGCTCACGTCGGGCGGCCACGGTGTTCAGGGTGTTGTGGAGGGTGCTGAGCAGGTCGCTTGGGTCGCGGCCGTCGAGGGCGTGCATGGCCAGGTGCGCGCGCAGGGTCGGCCACGCCTCGTGCTCGGTCAGGCCGGGCAGGACCTGCTCGGCGGCGACCTCGAGGTCGGCGAGCCGCTGCGGGCCGAGGCGGGTCTGGGCGGCGGTGGCCAGGGCGTGCGCGTACCGGTCGGCGGCGGCCTGCAGCCTGGCCGCGGGGTCGGCGAGGGCGCGGGTGTGGCTGGTCGCTGAGGTCTGGGCGCCGTCCCGGGCCAGGATCCGTGCGAGGACGTCGACCGCGGTCGGGGGCAGCAGGGTGTCGCGGCTGATCACGGTGTGCGGGTCGCCGTCGCCGGCGACGCCGAGGTAGAGGTGGTTGGCGGCGCGTCCTCTGGTCATCGCCACGTACATCGTCTGCCGGGACTCGGTCCCTGAGGCGATGACGTGGGTGACGTCCGCAGTGACGCCCTGCGCGGCGTGCACGGTGCTCGCGTAGCCAAGCGCGACGTGCGCCGCGACGTAGGCGGCGGGTAGGACGATGTGCCGGCCGGTGGCCAGGTGCTGGACCCGTAGCCCGCCTCCCGGGGTGCTTGCGGTGACGGTCCACCGGTCACCGTTCTTCACCCAGTCCGTCGAGGTGAACCGCAGCTGCCGGTCGTTCTCCCGGGTGATGACGGTGTCGCCGGCGCTGACCCGGCACCCGTCGGTGAGTTCGACCTCCCGCAGATCACCGGCCGTCTGATTGCGGCTGAGGCGGTCGGTGCGGGCGCGGGCGTTGAGCTCGGCGACGAGGTCGCGGGTGGAGGCGAGCATGAGCGCGTCCCGGCCGGCGGCCCGGTCGGCGGACCATGCGGTGTAGGCCTGGTCGACGCAGGTGCCGAGGTCGCCGACGTGGATGCGGCCCTGGTCGGTGTAGTAGGCGATCGCGGCGGGGTCCCCGGCGCGCAGTGCGAGGGAGGCGGCGCCTTCGGCGGGGTCGGTGAACCGGACGACGTGGGAGAGGGTGACCGCGCCGTGGGTGGCGGCGATGTCCCGTAGCACGCCGCCGGCGCCGATTGCGGCGAGCTGCTGGTCGTCCCCGATCAGTCGGACGCTGCCGCCGCGGGCCAGGACGAACTCGACGACCGCGGCCAGGTCGCAGGTGCCGGCCATCCCGGCCTCGTCGATGACCACCAGGCTGTCCGGCCCGATCGCCGCTATCCACCCCGGCAACCCCCGCTGCTGCCGCCTGGCATCGCTCGTCTGGGTGGCGAGGGTGTGCTGGAGCTTGGCGAGGGTGTCGGTGTGCACGCTGAACGTGTCGAGGCTGAGCTCCTCGCGGAGCACCGCGGCTGCGGCCGCGGACGGCGCGAGCCCAAGGACGTGCCCGCCGCTGTCGGTCCAGGCCCTCGACAGGGCCCGCATCGCGGTCGTCTTCCCGGTACCGGCCGGCGCGAGCCCGACCTGGAGCCGTGCCCCCGAGGTGGCCATCTGCCGGATCAGGTGGACCTGGCCGGGGTTGAGCCGGAACCCGTTGGCCTCCGACTCCAGCAACGCGACCTCGACCACGTCACCGGCCGCTGCCCGGCCGTCGCGGCGGCCGGCGGCCGCGACGAGCGACCGCTCGGCCGCGACGATCGCGGTCGAGGTGAACCGGCGGGTCCCGGCGACCTCGAACACGCTCGCTCCGTCGCGGCGGCGCAACGCGGCAGGCTCGACGATCACCCCGGGCAGCGGCCCGCTGGCTGATCTGTCGGATGGGCCTCGTTCCGGGGCGTGCAGGGGCAGGGAGTGCTCGCTCGACAGCGCCCGGGCGACGACCGCATCGACCATCGCGTCCAGGTCGCCCAACGGGACGCCGTCGCGGCGGGCGAGGCGCTCGGCCTCGGCCCGCACGTGGGTCTGCCGCCACGTCGCCCGCGCCGTCTGCACGGTCGCCACCGCCTCGCCCGCAGTCCGGGCCACCCACTCCTCCCGTTCGGCCGGGGTGCGGTCCGCCCACGCCCGCCCTGGAGCTTCGCCGCCGGCGGCCAGGACGGAGCGCACCATGCCGGCGACGGCGTCCGGGCCGCCGAGGACGGCGGCGGCTTCGGTCTGCCAGGTGGCGCGCTGGTCGGCGTGGGAGCGGGGCTCGTGCTTGCGGCCGCGAGTCTCCAAGGTCGCCTGCTGGGCCAGGTGCAGGGCCTCGACCGGTGAGGGCGGGCGGCCGTGCTCGACCTGGAACACCGCAGCAAGTTCGGTGCGGCGGGCGTCGATCGCCCGCCGCCGCCGCGACCACGCCGTCAACAGCGCCGGGTCCGCCCCGACCAGCTCACGGACCGGACGCCGTCCCGGGCCGGTGCCGGGGCGCTCGGTGAACCGGACGCCGAGCCGGGCCACCAGCTCGGCCTCCACCCGCGTGTTGTACCGCTCGGACGCCGCCACTGCGCTGGCGTGGATCGGCCGCCCGTCCAGAGCAAGCCACCGCCCACCCCGCCCATCGCCCCGCCCATCGCCCTGCCCGCTGTCGAGGGTCTGGACCTTGTTGGAGATCGCGACGTGGGTGTGCAGGTCGGGGTCGCCGGCGCGGGAGTCGCGGTGGGTGAACGCGGCCGCCAGCAGCCCGGTCACGTCGACCTGCGCGACCCCTTGGGCGCCGACCCGGGTGTAAGTCGCGCTGTCCTCCAGCCACGCCACCGCATCCGCGACGGCGGCGTGGTGGGCCGCCTCGACCTGCTCGGCGACCTCGCGCGGGGCGACCGCCCACAGCGCCGACACCGACTTCACCGGCGAAAACGTCAGGTCATACCCGGCCACTGCGGTCGTGGCCTGCCGGGACACCCTCGCCAGGAACCCGGCCCGCTCCCGGTCATCTGCCGGCGCCCGCCCGTATTCCTCGACGAACATGCCGTCCGCCACCCGGGTCCGGATCCGGGCCCGCACCGGCGCCGGGACCGGCCAGTCCCGCGGCAACCCGACCGCCTCGTTGTACCCGGCGAACGCCGCCGCGACCTCGGTCCGGAACCGGGTCGACCCGGCGTGCACCGGGTACCGCGACCCCAGCCTGGTCGCGGCCTGGATCTCACGGTCGGTGTGCCCTGCAGCCCGCATCCGGGCCTCGATCCGGTCCGCGTCCGGATGCCGACCCTCCCCCCACAGCGCACGCATCTGCGGCTCGCTCACCCCGCCCGCCGGTGAGAACCCTGGCAAGCCGGAAAGGCCACGCCCCAACCACTGCCCCGGTGACTCCCCCTTCTGCTCGTAGTAGTCACCCAACGACGCGAAACCGCGCGACGTCGCGTCGTGCGCGGCCACCTGACGCGTCAGATACGTGTAGCCGTCGCCCGCCGTCAGCTTGTGCAGGCTCATCACAGACAGACGCTATGAACCCTGTGCGGCGAGCCACCGGCGCTCACACCACGGACTGGCCTGGGGGCAGTGGCCACACCCAGGCCGCAGAACTCGTTTCGCGCGAGAGCCGTCTCGTCCGGAGCCGTCTGGTGTCGGATTACAGCTTGCCCGCCGTCATCCCGGCGAGGGACAACAGCACCGCGGCACCGCGCCCCACGGCTGGGCTGCGGTGCTGCGGCAAGCGCGCGCCGCGCGTTGTGCTTCCCCTGTCAGCAGCGGCCCCACTTGTCGTACCAGGAGGTGACCTGCCCGAGCCAGTTCTTCGTGTAGCAGCGGCTGATCACCGAGGCGTTGTAGGGCGGGTTGGACTGGGCGTAGGCGCTGCATCCGAGCACCGTGCACGTCCGCCAGAACATGTTCGGCACGGTGGCTGCGCTTGAGCCGGTAGCGGAGCCCGCCAGGACAGCGCCTGTGACCGCGACGGCGGCGGCGAGCCGACGCGCCCGCAGATGCACTCGTCGAGCTGACCGTGACGCCGTGGCTCCGGCGCTTCCTGTCCTGTGTCGTCCCAGGTTCATGAGCTTCTCTCCTCGACCATCGAACCAACAGTGACCACCCGTCACTGAAGGCGATCGAACTTGAGGGAGCGATGGTCGGGCAAGCCCTCGCCGGCGAGTCCGGCGTGATCCGTACAACTCCGTACGCACTTCACCACCATGCGATGCGAGACGGGCGGTCGGCGGCGTGGATCGCTGGCTTGCCCGCCGGAAGCCGGGGAGCGTGTCTCTGCGGCGGGCTCACATAACGCGCCCCTCGCGGACCTTGAGGTCGAGTCGCGCTCAAGAGCGACATCCCGGGCTGAGTGACGAGGCTGGCGATGACCCGCGAGCACCTGAGGACGCGCTTCCTGTAAGACCCCTGGCCCGTTGTCGGAGCCGTCGTCGACGCGCTGGCGGCCGGGTAGGGACGACGGTGCCCTGATCGCCGTGATCAAGGTCGTGCTCCCCGGCGTGGCCTGGCGTGTACCTAGCGACCGGCTCGATGGCGGTAACGTCGATCGACTTGTCTGGCCGCGGTATGCGCCGATCCCGACCGGACGCCCCGCCCGCCGAGATCGTCAAGACGCTCGAGCTCGCCGCGGAGGGCGAGGATCCCCGTAGACCCTCTCGACGAACACGTGGTCGCAGCCAGGCCCCGGGTCAAGGGTGCCCCCGTTGAGCGTCAGCTCGTGCTCCCGGAACTGCCTGCAGGTCGGATCGGATCGGAGATACCTTGGTGGGTGGCAGATGTGCCTGCCCGCTCCGAGCTTTGGTGACCCACGTTCACCGGGCGGCGAAGACAAGGTTCTCCGAATCGCACAAGCAGCGTTCCGCCAGGTCGATCACTCAACCCAAGGCGGGCGGACGTGGGGTGCCCGGCCGATGGAGAGTGCGATGACCAGGAACCACCGTCTCAAGACCCAAGTCCGGGCACAACAGGCGGCTGCGGGCGTCCCCTACTCGGTGGCCCGCCGCCGGGTCACCTCGGCCTTGGCCGAGGTGATGCAGGAGCATCCCCTGCTGAGCAACTTCGGGATCGGCGTCTTCGATGCCCACCGCAAGACCACTGAGCAGCGTCGTGACGAACTCGAGGAAGGCAGGGCCATCCTGGCCGGGCGCGAAGCCGTCATATTCGACACAGTCGCGTGGTTGCGCGACAACGTCACACCGATCAAGACCCCTGCGGTCAGCAGCTACGGCATGAAGCACGTCATGGAGCGGACGATCGGCGTCTACACCACCAATGGCGAGTTCATCGCCGCGGCGCTGATCGCCGGGTACTCGTTCAAGTACGCCCGCCCGAACGTGCTGTTCGGGATGAGCGCCCGCGACGTCAGTCGGCTAAGGGTGGCAGCTCACTAGGACCGGCGAGGTAGGTCCTACTGCGACGGGATGACGTGGCCCGACCAGGAGGGCCGGGACTACCTGACGAAGATGGCAGCGCTGTGGCCCCCCGCCCACCGCGGGCGGGGGCCCTCGGCGCAGGGCTCATGAGGGAGTCCCGGCGTCTGACGGACCTGGGCTCGGCCGGGCCGTCGCCGGCTCTACGGGCGGGTCGAGGAACGAGCCCACGGCCGCCTGGAGGACACACACCGATGACCCGCCCGGGACGGGCGGCTCGCCCTGCCCGGAGACGCGCGTTCCCACCAATGGGACGTTTAGTGGGAACGCATGGCACGCGAAGAGAAGCACCGGAGCTGGATGTTGATCAACTACTGCTTCGGGCGGCGGAAGAGCTCAAGCACCAGCGTGACCAGCTTGAGGAGCTGGTTGCCGGCGGGCCCCGACGAGGTGCCCCGCCACGCGTGCCGCGCGAGGACGGCAGTGGTGACGATCACGGGCACGGCCACGATCAGCAGTGCGGCGATGACGACGATGCTCAGCAGCGTGCTGGGCATCGCTTGTGCCGTGTGGGCGACGGCGTCGATGCCCAGCACGGCCATCGTCATGCGCCTGGGGAGATGCATCGGTTGTCCCCGGTTCCCTTCTCTGTTGTGGTGCGGGTTCGCCGCGGCCTTGGGTTGTGCCGCGGGGGTTCTTGGAGCGACATCGACACGCGGTGTGTCTGAATGCGCTTACGTGACGCGAAGGCGAGCTGGCCCGCGCCAAACGGGAGCAGCCCGCGGCGGGTACGTCGCGGGCTGCGGGTTCGGAGGGCGGCGACCTGGGGGGCGTCTGGGGCTCAGGGGCCCCCTTGGCTAGGGGGCAGAGCCGCTCCCAAGGCTGGGGGCAGGAAAAAGGCCCGACGCCAAGGTGCGGGGCGATCGGGCTGCGGGGAGTTCAACCTCATAGGCGGGGGGTAGGGCCTTCCCACCCGAGGTGACGTTGTGATCGTAGCGCTGGGGCCCGTTACACCGGTGTCAAGCACCCTCATGCAGCAAGGGCGTGTCGTGTCACCAGAGGGGATCTACCTAGGGCCCGTGGAACGCAGGAAGCCCGGCGCAAGGCCGGGCTTCGGGAGGTACGGAGGCACGCTAAAGGTGTACGCCCATGACAGTACCGGTCTGGGGCAGACTTTGGGAAGAGCCCGCCCTTACCGTGACGCATATGCACGTGATCGGGTATTGCCGGCGCTCGACGGAGGAGCGGCCGACGACGCTCGAGGGGCAGGCCGTCGCGCTGCGCGCGTGGGCGACGGCCGCCGGTCATGACCTCGAGCTGGTGTCCGAGACAGTGTCGGGCGGTGTGGAGCCGGAGGATCGGCCGGTGCTGTCTGGGGCGCTGGACCGGCTCGCGGCCGCCAGCGACGGCGTGCTGGTGGTGACGACGGCGGACCGGGTCGCGCGCACGCACGCGATCCACCGCCTGGACTACTACGGCGACCGTGAGGGCTGGCAGCTCGTTGTCCTGGACGCCCTCGATCGGCGGGACGACCCCGAGGCCCGGCTGTTGCACGGGATCCGGGTCAGCGTCGCGGAGTACGAGCGGGCGCTGATCGGCCGACGCACCCGGGCCGGGCTCGAGCGACGTCGCGCGGCCGGCGTCCGGCTGGGCCGGCCACGGCGCTGCCCGGACGACGTCCTGGCCCGTGTGCTGCAGCTGCGCGCCGGCGGCGCCCGCCTCGTCGATATCGCGGCCGCGCTCAACGCCGACGGGGTGCCGACCCCGGGTGGTGGGGCGCGGTGGTGGCCGTCGCACGTCTCCCGGCTCCTGGCCACCCAGGACGCCACGCGGGGCCAGTAACCCGGTGTAGTGAGTCCGACACGCATTAGTGTTTGTGCTGCGAGTTTTAGACACGGGCTCGGAGTGCCGATACTGTTCAGGTATTCCTCCCCGCCGTCCCTCGTGGACTGGCGGGGATTTTTTGGGTTTGGAGGCGTTGTGGCGGATCGGGTCACCCTGTTCATCGACTACCAGAACGTGCATGGGTGGGCGCGGCGGTGCTTCTATCCGCTGATCCGCGATCCCGCCGTCGGCCACGTCGACCCGCTGCGGCTGGGGCAGTACATCGTGGAGCGCCGTCGTCGGCCGTCCCAGCTGGAGCAGGTGCGGATCTACCGGGGGCGCCCCAACCCGGACAAACAAGCCACGGCAGCGGCCGCGAACGACCGGCAGACCGCTGGCTGGGAACGCAGCGGCCTCGTGCACGTCACTCGGCGCCCGCTGAAGTACCCGAAGGACTGGCCCGACACGCCTGCCTCGGAGAAGGGCATCGATGTAGCCCTGGCCATCGACATGGTCCGGTTGGCGATGCAGGGCGCCTACGACGTCGCCGTCCTGGTCTCCGCGGACACCGACCTGCTGCCGGCGCTGGAGACGGTCACCCAGCTCAAGCTGGCCCATGTCGAGCTCGCGGCCTGGAGCGGAACTCGCCGGCTGCGGTTCCCCAACTCCCAACTGCCCTGGTGCCACTTCATCGATGAACCGACATACCGGACCTTGGAAGACCCCACCGACTACACCCAGCCCTGATCGCGGGGCCCTCGGCGCGACAACCCACACATGAACCGAAGGGGGCTCCGGCATCACCGGAGCCCCCTTCGTCGTCCTGGGTCTTCGTCGTCCTGGGGGCGTCTGGTCAGCGGCGGGAGCGCACGAGGCGTGGTGCGGGTGGGGCCAGGCCGTCGGAAAGGGTCAACTTTCGACCGTCGTTGACACGGCCCAGGTCAAGACCCGGGACGCCGTCATCTCCAGATGGGTCGAGTTCGCATCTGATGAGAATTCGCGGCCTTCTGCCGGCGGACGCGTCGTACTCGATCGGGGCGAATTGCCGGGTCAGCTGACGGGTGGCGATGTCGCCGATCCGGCCTCAGCAGGAGTAGTCAGTCGACGAGGCTGGTGGACTGCCACAAACCTGGTGGATCGGTCCCCGTGGCTCCGATGGAGTGCCGCGGCAGGTGGTCCACCCTGCGCAGACTCCTCTCCAGGGTCTGCTCCGCCATTCCTGACGGAGGGCTGGGAAGTGGCCGCTAGTTGGCCGCATGAGCGAAGACGGTGGTTGTGACTGTTGGGACGTCGAGCGGTGCAAGGGCGTCCTTGGCGCTCCACCCGCGCCGCCGATTTGGGCGGACAACTCGTCCTCGATGGGGCCCCGGCGGGGTCCGCGGGCGCACATGCGGATGTGGCCGGTCCGGTCTCGGACGGCATGTCTGTCCTTGTTGAAGGGGCCGCCGTGCTAGCTGTCCGTCGTCAGCGTTCGGGCGACCAGGATGCGGTCCTTCCCCGGCTCGATGAGCATGATGATGTCTTGGAGTTCCGTCCGCGGGCCCGTGCTCTTCGCGTCGGCGGGCTGGCTTGGGCCTAGCACCGGCATGGGCACCTGGCGGGCGACGGCGACCCACACCAAGGCGTCCTTCACCTTGAGGTCGAGGTTGTCGTCGGCCGCCGGGTCGGTGTTCGCCGGGTTGCTCTTGGCCGGATCGATGGGGTCGCCGTACCCGTGGATGGTGACCCGGGCGAGGCTGACGCCCACGACCGGCCCGCGCATCTTGCTAACGGCGAGGCGGCGAGAGTCCGCTTGTGCGGCAGTGAGGCTGTCGACGGGCTGCTCAACAGCGACGTCCCAGCCGAACGTCTTGGCCGTTGCCAGGTCGGCGGCAGTCACATCCGGCACCTTGGCTGCGTCCACCAGGGGCGGGAGGGCGTCCGTGGTAGTGACGGCGGCGGGGGCCGCCGTGGTGGGCCGGTGGCCCGTACCGACGACCGCGTTGACGCCGAAGGCGATGCCGACCGCGGCTAGGGCTGACGCGGCGATGACCGCAAGGCTCCGCCTGTTCATGGTGATCCTCTCGCGTCCGGTCAGTCTGAGTAGGTGTAGATGCCACGGCCGCCGCTGGACGGGGACCAGTAGCCGGAATGCCAGTTGGAGGTGTCGGCTGTGGTGGTCGGCCACATCATGCTCGCTGGCATGAAAGCGAAGACGTGGCTGCCGTTGAGATACTTCACTCCGGTCCAGTTGTTGTGGTTTCCGGAACTGCCGGGCACATCGTCGGACTTGTAGTTCGTCTCCGCGAGGAACTGCGTGCCCCACGCTGTCACCCACGTTCCGTAGGGGTCGTAGCCGGACTCCAAGACCTTCGTGCCGTTCACGCGCATGGTGAGGCGACCGGTGGTGAAGTCGCGGTAGGCGTCGTAGGTCCACGGCGTGGTGGTGGACGGGTTCGTTCCACTTATCCAATTCACGAGGCCGGAGACTCCGGCGCCGCAAGAATTGTCCGCCGAACATTTCTTGGTGTATTGCGCGAACTGGAAGATGCCGGCCCCGTAGAGGAGAGCCCACTGATTCTGCGGGCCCGCTTGGTACCAGCCGGTCTGTGCCCAGCAGCACCCTCCTCCGCCGGCCACCGCAGCTGCGTTCACCATGGCCCACGCGGACGTCCAGCCCTTGGACGTTGTGCCATCGTCGCCGCACAAGTCAGGGTTCTGGTACTCGACAGCAGCCTGTGCGCCGTAGACCGACACGTTGCCCCACGAGCCTCCGCCTGCGAAGTAGTTGCCGTAGGTGCCGGTACAGGTCGCGCCAGCCGCCTCTGCGACCGACGGGACCATGGCCCCGGTGAAAGCGATGACGACCAGGACCGAGAGTCCTGCGCCGAGCCTCTTGAGCGTCCGCAACATGCCCGGGTCCTCCCGTGGTCGTCGCCGCCCCCCATCGATCAAGTAGATGGGGCGTGAGCGGACGATACGCGGGTCTTTTGGCACCGTCTACAGCATGATCGCAGACCTTCTTCGAGGCTTCAATGTCGACGGCGGAAGCACGACCCCCTATCGCTGGAACCCACGCGTCGGAAAGGGGTTGGCTTTCGACCGTTGTTGGCATTCGCGAATCACCGAAGATCGATGTCCTTTGACAGGTTCACTGCGCGGCGCAATCGATCCTGGATGCTTGCAAGCCTTTCCCTCGATGTTGGTCATGAGCGGGGGAAGTGGGTACGCGTAGCGAGGTAGGTGGTCCAGTCTCGGGCGGCGAGTCTGGCCCAGTCGGAGGCGTTGCTGTTGGTGATGCCGATGAGTTCGGCGAGGACGGGTGCGGGCATGTCGCCGGCGAGTTGGAACAGGGTGGCTTTGCGGTTCTCGTAGGGCTTGATGCCGATGGCGACGAGCTGGGCTCGGATGTTCTCGGTGACGAGGTGTCGGCCCGGGTTCCCGCCGGGGAAGAGCCATCCGTTGTCGCTTGAGGCGTAGAGGCTCTTGCCGCGGTGCTCGAGGTGCTCGCGGATCAGGTCGTCGAGCTGAGGTGGCATCTGGATCGGGATCGTGTTGAAGGTGACGTGGACGCTGTCGGTGGCGAGGGTGACCTGACGGGTCCGCATGGCCACGATCCGAGACAGAGGCTGGGCGAACAGCAACGTGAACAGTCCGCCGATGCGGGTGTAGGTCCGGAGGCTCTGGTCGCGGAGGAGCCGTTCGACGGCGTCCCAGCGCTGTGAGTCCGAGACCGTCATCGTCGGCGAGGGTGACGCGACATGGGGAATGGTCAAGGAGTGGGTGTTGAGGCGGGTGCGGCGCAGCCAGGCGATGAAGCTGTGGTCGCTGCTCGTGAGGCCACCGACGTGCTCGCCGTAGCGCTCAAGCAGGTCCTGGGTGGCGGTCGCCGCGGTGGCGCCGTGGGCCTGCAGGAAGGTCAGGAAGTTGACCGCCAAGCGGATGCGTCGACGCGCAGCGTTGGTGATGCTGGAGGTGAGCCGCCCTTCACGTGCGGCCTTGCGCATCTGGCGCAGGACGTGCCAATGGGCGAACTGGCGGACGAGGGCTGCCTGGTCAGCGGGCAGGTCGGTGATGACGCTCTCGATCCAGGGCAGCATCCGCTCGATCCGGACCTCGAAGGGCGGAAGGACTTCAAGCGCGACGAGCAGGCCGCGCAGGTAGTCGTGGACCCTGTCGGAGGGCAGCGACCGGAAGGTGTCGTGGCTGATCTCGATCTCGCCGCGTGCCATCGCGCCCAGCAGCCGCGGGCCGACCCCGGGCATCTTGCGCAGCCACCAGATCCCGGTCTGGGGCCGATCGGAGGTCACCAGCTCCTCGAAGACCCGTTGGAGCTGGTGGTGGATGCGCCCGGTGGTGGGGTCGGTGAGCAGGACCGTGAGTCGTTCGGCCAGGATGCACCGGGCGCAGCGGCTGGCACCGTAGGGGTGGTCCTCCCTTCCGCACTCACCGCAGGCGAAGACCGATTCCTGCCCGGCGCAGGAGGCACACACCAGCGCCGTGCCCGCGTCGCGGCGGGCGCCGGCGCCGGCGCCGGCGCCGTGCGCCGGTCGCAGGTAGGCCAGCGGCCGCACGATCGTGCAGCCGGGACACGTTTCAGGGTGGTAGTGGCGGCGGCGCCGACAGGCGACGCACAGACGCCCGTGTGGCAACGTCGTGTAGTGGCGATCGCGGCTGCCGCAGTCCCAGCACACCGGTGGGCTCACCCCGGTCAGTCCGGCTGGTCGGGTCGGCGGATCCTGGCCCGGATCGGTCGCAGCGCTCCGATGCCTGGGCCCGTGTCGTTGACCGCAGTCGCTTCCCGGACCTGCTCCCGGGCCAGCTCCAGCAGGTCGTTGGGGGTGCAGCTCAAGATGTCACACAGCGCCGCGAGGAGGTCCAGGTTGATGCGCTGCGGCGCCTTCGTGGCGACCCGGTGCACCATCTGCCGGGAGATCTCCACGCCCCGCTGATGCAGCGGCTCGACAAGGTCGGTCGTGTGGAACATCCCGTTCTCGGCCATCAGCTGGCGCAGATTCCAGCGCAGCACCGTCTTCGTGGTCACAGATCCTCCCGCTTGTCGTCCCCGCCGTGGGGCAGCTCGCGCGGCCGACCGTCCTGTCGGGCGCCGTGGGTTGGGTGGGTGCCGTAGACGCGGTTGAGGGCTGCCTGCAGCGTCTTGGTCTTGAAGTCGTTGGAGACCGAGGTGTAGATCGCGGTCGTCGAGGCGTAGGAGTGACCGACCTGCTCGGTGACGAAGCGCTCGGGATACCCGAACTCGATCAGGTGCGTGACGTAGGAGTGCCGCAAGCAATGCAACGACAAGTCCTTGGACAGGCCCGCCTGGTCGCGCAAGAACGCGAAGCGCTTGTCGACCGTCTTGACCGACACCTGGGCCTTCCGCTCGGTCAGCCACAACGCCTGGCGTGGCCCGGGCTTCAGCAGCGGCCGGGCTTGCTCGACCCACTGACGCAGCCCGGCGATGACCCAGTCGAACTCCGGGACGGCCAACACCGTGCGGCGACGCGGCGAGCTCCCGCGGCTGGACTTGGCGTAGCGGACATGGACCGCGCCGTAGGTCCCCCAGTCGGGCATCCGCGGGTTGGGGCGAAGGTCGACGACGTCCAGGCAGCACAGCTCACGGCGCCGAAGCCCGAACGCGTAGGCCGTCTTGACCATCTGGGCATCACGCAACGCCGCCAACGCGCCCTTGCGGCCCGAGCGCGCGATCGTCTCCACCCGGTCATCGAGGAACCCGAACAGGGTCTCGACCTCGTCGTAGGAGAACGGTCGCCGCGCTGGCCTGCCCTCGTACTCGACCAGGTGAGCGGCGGTGTTGTAGTCGTGGCAGACCTGGGCAGGGATGGTCCCGAACCGCTCCTCCCACTGAGCGATCCAGCCGTATCGGCCATCGAGGAGGTAGTCGCAGAACAGCCGCAACGTCAGGTGGTAGCCGCGGATCGTCGAAGGCGCCAGACGGTCTTCGCCGGACATCAGACTGGCCGTGAAGTCCTCCACGTCACCAGCTGTCCAGTCCCACGGGGGTGACTCGGCGAACGCCGCGAAGCGTCGCACCAGCGACATCCTCGGCTCGATCGTGGCCTCCGCCAGCAGCCTCGATTTCTGCTGCCGCGCCCAGCCCGACAACATCGCCTCGAACACCGCCGCCGGCTCGTTCAGGTGCACCACACCCGGTGCAAGCACCAGGTGCGCCGAGCCCGGAACAGTCACGGCACCCTCGCAAGTCCGTAACCTTAAACTAGTCAATGACAACTGCAAGTTACCAGGTGGCAGCCGTAACCTGCTGACCGGCTGCAACAGGGCGCGCCGACGAGGTCGCCAAGGGAACTCGTCCAGGCGTGCCGGCGGAATCGGTCAACTTGAAGTTGATTCGCGGCCTTCAACTGGCGCTATGGCGTGAACTGGCGTGATGAGTTCCAGGTCGTCAAGGAGTTCGCGGTCGACCTGCGCACTAGCTCAGCCGAGTCGGGGTCACAAGCATCGGTTGCGTTGCCGCGCGCGTGTCCGGGAGTGTGATCGCATGAGCGAGGAACCCAAACAGCGGATGCACGACTACCTCAAGGACGCGCGCGATGCGGTGCTGTGGAAGGCCGAAGGACTGTCGGAGTACGACGTTCGCAGACCGCTCACGAAGACGGGAACCAATCTGCTCGGTCTGATCAAGCACCTGTCCGTCGCCGAGTCGTGGTACTTCGGGCAGGTCTTCGGCCGTCCCTTCGAGCCGCGCCTACCGCGGTGGGACGACGCAGACGTGCTCGAAGGGGCCGACCTGTGGGCGACCGCAGCGGAGAGCCGGGAGTACGTCCTCTCGACGTATCGGGCCGTCATCGCCCACGCCGATGAGACGATCCGTCTGTGTGACCTTGACGAGCCCGGCTACGTGCAGTGGTGGTCGCCTCCAGAGGTAACCCTGCACGGCATATTGGTGCACGTTCTGGCGGAGACTGCGCGCCACGCTGGACACGCAGACATCCTGCGCGAACAACTCGACGGACGCACTGGCATGCAAGCAGACAACCCGTACCAAGCGCCGCACGACGATCACTGGTGGGACGCATACCGGACCCAAGTTGAAGCCGCCGCCCGCTCGGCAGCCTCGATGTGAGCGAACGCCTTCAACCCGAAGAGATCTCGACCCGACGCACTGCGCACTAGGTGAGCCAAGTCGGGTCTCAGTGACCGGTGCGGGGGGTTCGTGTCCGTGTGTGGTCGCCTGGGGCGTAGTGCTTCCAGGTGGCGCCGGCTTCGGCGGCGATCGTCTCGGCCTTGCCGGCGCTGTAGCCGAGGGCGCCGGCGACGACGGCGGGTGGCGCGTGCAGGAGCACTTCGCGTAGGGCTCGCGATCGTCCGGGCAGGTTCGGGATGCCCAGGGTGGTCAGCCTTCGTCGGACCGAGGTGGGGTGGAGCGGCTGCCCGGCACGTCTGCCGGGGAACAGCCAGGTGCTGTCCGGGTTGGTCGCGGTGGTCAGGTTCGGCCGGGCGGTCAGGTAGCTGTCCATGATCGCGTCGAAGGGTGGCGGGACGGGTGCGGGCGGATCTCCGAGTCGGATCAGCATCTGGCCCTGTTCGTCGCGGGTGACGTCGTCGATGGTGAGCCGGGTGATCCGGTTCAGCGGCTGGGCGTAGAGCAGGATCAGCATCGCGATGAGACGTTCGGCTCCGTCCATGCCGTCACCGGACTGGATGCGGCGCAGGAGGTCGATGCGCTGGCTCAGGCTGATCGGCGTGGGTGGCTGTTCTCGGATGGGCGGCAGTGTCAGTCGCGGCATCTGCTGGGCGCGGATCGCCCAGGTCAGGAACGGGCGCAGCGACTGCTTGCGGAAGTTGCGGGCGCCGGCGAACCATCGGTCCAGGTCTGCCTGCCGGCAGCTGGCGAGGTCGACGCCCTGCCTGGCGAGGTGGTCCAGGAACGCTTCGGTGGTGCGCAGTCGGTGCCGGGCGCCCTGGTCGCGGTAGTGGCCGACGGGTCCAGCCTCGGCCGCCGTGCGGAGCTGACGCAGGACGTGCCAGCGCGCGTAGTGCTTGAGGATCTGGGCCTGGTCGGGGTCGCTGAGCTGGCCCAGCCAGCCGGTCAGCCATTGCTCGAACAGCACCAGGTGTCGGTCGAGCGGCGGCAGGACTGAGGAGGCGATGAGCAGGTCTCGGACGTGCACGATCGACCTCAGCGGCGACAGGGTGGACAGACCGTCGTGGGTCAGCGGCACCGTTCCGCGGGCCAGGGCATGCAGGATCGGTGGCACGTGGGGTTTGGACAGCCACAAGATCCCCACTCGCGGTCGAGCCATGACGAGCACCCGGTCGTGGAAGGCGACGAGCTCGGGACGGATCCGACCGGTGCCGTCGTCGAGATGCGCGGCGAGGCGCTCGGCGAGCACGCAGCGCCCGCAGATGCCTCGGTAGTGGTTCCAGCCCTCGTTGCCGCAGCGGCCGCAGGTGAAGTCCCCGATGCCTCCGGCGCAGTCGGTGCAGCATGCGACGCCATGGGTGTCCAGACCGGGCAGCAGCCGGTGGGCGCCGCAGCCCGGACAGGCACCGTAGGTCTCGCACGCCCGTGCGTAGCAACCCGAGCAGACCCGTCCCTCGGGCCAGCTCCGGACCGCCACCCAGACCCGACCGCGCGGATCGGGAGCAGCCGGTCCGGTGTGAACCGGCAGCCGCAGCGGACGATGGCATCGGGCGCACTCCAGCCGACCGGGCTCCTCAGCGGTGTCCGCCGGCTCAACGGTGCCCTTCGGCTCAGCAGTATCCTTCGGTGGCGGCTCGGGAGGCCGGGCGCTCACTCCTCGGGGGACACGATGCGGGCCCGGACCGGGCGCAGGTCACCGATGCCCGTCTGCCGTGTGCGCGATGGCAGGTCGCCGGCGGCGACCTTGCGGACGCCGACGCTGGTCGCCTCGGTGGGGATCAGCTGGCCGGCGTCGACAGCGAAGATGTCGCACAACGCCGCCAGGATCGGCAGCGAGAGCCGCTCCGGGGTACTCGTCACCAGTCGGTGCACCTGGGAGGCGGACAGGTTGATGCCCCGCTCGGCCAGCAGCGGCACCAGCTCGGTGGTGGCGTACATCTTGTGCTCGGCCATCACCTCCCGCAGCCGCCACTGGTATGACACCTTGCGCCGCTGTCGGGTCGGCTTCTTCGGTGCTGGCGTCATGCCAGACCTCCCATCGTGTCGTCCGTCCGTGAGGTCTCCAGTGCTCCGGTGAGCATGTCGTCCAGGACCCGTCGCAGCGTGCGGGTGCGGAAGTCGGAGGAGACGCAGGTGTAGATCGAGG
>NZ_MWLN01000088.1 GCF_002198655.1 Kineosporia sp. A_224 | reverse complement strand
CGGGCCCGGCTCGCCGGGCCCGAGCGCCTGCGCGGAGCGCGCGAGCAGCCGGGCGCCGGGTCCCGGCGGGCGTGCTGCTCGCGCTGCGCCGCTCCGGCCGCGGGGCCGGCGGTGGCCCCGCCGTCGTCACGGCCTTCGCCTTCGGTCTCGGGCTGCTGTTCTTCGGGATGACCACCTCGGCGGCCGTCGAGGCGGCCGCCGCGGACAAGGCGGCCGTCGTCGCCGGCACCGCGGCCCGGGCATGCCTCGACGGGTCATGGGTGCTCGACCCCGACGCCCCGGAGCGGCCCCGCGAGGGCCCGAACCTGCCCCGCCCGCAGAAGCCGCCGGTGACGACGCCGCCCGTGCCGGACGGCTCGACGATCGTGTGGCGCAGCCAGGGCCTGCTCACGACGACGGGCGACCTCCCGGCGCTGCTCGCCGTCGACCCGGTCGGCTTCGAGCGCGCCGCGCGCTGGGGCGGCTCGGCGGAGCTGGCCGCGGGCCGGGAGGGGCTGCACCTGCTCGCCCGGGAGCAGGCGGCCCGCCAGGAGACCCTCGACTTCGCCGGCGACACGGCAGCGGTCCCGATGCTGCTCGTCGGTCAGGCCCGGGCCAGGGTTGGCGACCGGGTCGTCGTCCAGGCGGGCAACCTCACCTTCCTCGCGGAGATCGTCGGTGCCGTCGCCGCGTTCCCGGGCCTCGCGCCGCGCGACACCATGGCGGTGATCCCGGCCGAGTCCCTCTTCACCGTCGTCGGGCTCGACGACCCCCGGCTGCGTGGGAACGTCGGCAGCCCGCCGATCGAGGTCTGGTCCCGGGACGGCGTCGCGGGCCTGCAGCGCATCCTCGACCCGGTCGGCGCGACGGCGCAGCGGGTCGTCACCGTCGAGCAGGCCGAGGCGACGCCGAGCCTGGTCGCCGCCCGCCGCACGTCCGGCTACCGGTTCCTGCTCGGGGTGCTCGCGGCCGCGATCGCCGTCGCCGTGCTCTGCGCGGGCGTCGACCGGACCCTCGTCCAGGGCCGCGCCGAGGACGTGCTGCTCGCCAGGGTCGGCCTGGGCCGGCTCGGCGTCGGCCGGGCCCGGGTCCTCGAGACGGCGGTGCTCGTCGCCGTCGGGGCCGTCCTCGCCGTCGTCGGGACGGCCGCCGCGGTGCTCGTCGCCCGCCGCTCCGTCGACCCGGACCCGCTGCTCGCGCCGCGGCTCACCGTCGCGCCGGACGCGCGGGCCGCGGCCGTCCTGCTCGTGGCCGCGGTCGCGTCCTGGCTCATGACGGTCGCCGTGATCGCTCGGCGCACGACGGCGGACGACGAGGCGGAGGTGATCCGTGACGCCCGCTGACCCGCCCGACCGGCCGCCGGGGCCCGTGCTCCGGGCCGCCCAGCTCGTCAAGGTGTACCCGTCGGCCACGGGGGAGACGCACGCCCTGCGCGGGGTGGACGTCGGCTTCGCCGCCGGCACGCTCTCGGTGCTCATGGGGCCGTCCGGCAGCGGCAAGTCCAGCCTGCTCTCGGTGCTCGCGCTCCAGGAGCGGCCCAGTGCCGGGGAGGTCTGGCTGCGCGGCGAGGACGTCACGACCGTCCGCGGGGCCAGGCTCCGCCGGCTGCGGGCCGGCACCCTGGCCTGGGTCGCCCAGCGGCCCACCCACACCCTCGTGCCGCACCTGGACGCCGACGAGCAGCTGCGGGCCGTCGCCCGCCGGCGCCGCCGCGCCGGCCTGGTGACCGGCCCGGGCTCGACGCCCGACGCACTGCTCGACGCGCTCGGGCTCACGGGCCGGCGCCGGGTCCGCGCCGACCGGCTCTCCGGCGGCGAGCAGCAGCGGCTCGCCGTCGCGACCGCGCTCGTCGGCGGGACCCGCGTCGTCGTGGCCGACGAGCCGACCGCCGAGCTCGACGACGCCTCCGCGGACGCGGTGCTCGCCGTCCTGCGCCGCCACGTCGACGCGGGCGCCTGCGTCGTCCTCGCCACCCACGACCCGCGCGTCGTCGACGGCGCGGACCGGGTGCTGCGGCTGCGGCACGGCGTCCTGTCGTCCGAACGCGACTCGGAGGGTCTCGTGACGGTGCCCATCGACCCCACGGGCCGGCTCCAGCTGCCGCGGGAGGCGCTCGGCCTGTTCCCGGACGGCCGTGCGGTCGTGGAGATCCGCGACGGCGCCGTGGTGCTCCGCGACGCCCCCGCACCGGAGGAGCCGTGAGCGCGGGGCCGGCCGGGGACGCCGTCGTCGAGGTCGTCGACGTCTCGCACCGCTACGGCCGGCTGCGCCCGGTCGAGGTGCTGCACGACGTCCGGATGACGGTGCGCCGCAACGAGTTCGTCGCGCTCGTCGGCCGTTCCGGGTCGGGCAAGTCGACCCTGTGCCACCTCGTCGCGGGCCTCGGCCGGCCGACGTCCGGGCAGATCCGGGTCGCGGGGGAGCCGGCGGCCGGGCGGCCGGACTGGGCCCGGCTGGCGCTCCTGCCGCAGCGGCCGGCCCTCGTGCCGGAGCTGAGCGTCGCGCAGAACGCGTTCCTCGCGACCCGCCTGCGGGACCGCGCCGACGACGAGGACCTGCTCGTGCTGCTCGGCATCGACGCCCTCGCCGGCCGGTCCACCGGCCAGGTCTCGCTCGGCGAGCAGCAGCGCGTCGGGATCGCCCGCGCGCTCGCCGTCCGGCCGCTCGTCGCCGTCCTCGACGAACCGACCGGTCACCAGGACGACGACAACGTCGACCGGGTGCTGGACACGTTGCGGCAGGCCGGTTCCCGGGGCACCGCGCTGCTCGTCGCGACGCACGACCCACGGGTCCTCGCGGCCGCCGACCGCGTCGTCCGGATGCGCGACGGCCGGGTCGTCGACGAGGACAGGCCCTAGGCTGCCGGGCGTGGGCACCCTGCCGCTCGAGAAGGCCGTCGACCTCACCCGGACCGGCGACGTGTGGCTCTTCCGCGGTCGCAGCAGCGCCGACCGGGCGATCCAGACCCTGACGAACGCCCCGGTCAACCACGTCGGGATGGCCGTCGTCCTCGACGACCTGCCCCCGCTCATGTGGCACGCCGAGCTCGGCCGCTCGCTCACCGACCTCTGGACCGGGACCAAGCAGCGCGGCGTGCAGCTCCACGACCTGCGCGACGCCGTCGTCGTGTGGTCGCGCAGGTACGGCCAGCGCGCCTGGCTGCGCCAGCTGAGCCCGGCGGTGACGACGGCCATGGAGGACGCCGTCCTGCAGTCGGTCGCCCGGCTCGACGGCACCCCGTTCCCGACGACCGCCCGGCTCGCCGGCCGCTGGTTCGGCGGCCGGCTGCCCACCCAGCGGCTGCGGACGCTGCCGATGCTCCGGGCCCGGGCGGACGGCGGCCCGCAGCAGCCGGTCGAGGGCCCCGACGCGCTGGACACCGTCTACTGCGCAGAGGTCGTCGCGCTGACGTACGAGGCGATGGGGCTCGTCGCGGGCGGGCACCGGCCGAGCTGGTACGACCCCGGCCGGTTCTGGAGCGGCGACGACCTCGACCTCACCGGCGGCCACGCGCTCGGCGGCGAGATCGCCGTGGACGTCCCCGCGGACGCCGTCCCCTCCGACCCCTCTGCCCTGGAGCGACGACGATGACCGACCCGAACCCCGTCGACCCGACCGCTGCGGACGCGCCCACCGGCTTCGTCGCCTCGCCCGGCGGCTACGCCGCGCTCGGCCCGGCGGCGGCGCTCGGGCACCTCGTCGAGCGGCAGGCGGCGTTCGCCGCCGTGCTGCGCGACGCAGACCTCGACGCACCCGTCCCGACGTGCCCGGGGTGGACCCTGACCCGGCTCGCCTGGCACCTGGGCACGGTCCATCGCTGGGCGGCCGGTGCCGTCGAGCAGGGCCGGCCGGTCGAGCTCGAGGAGTCCGGGCCGGCCGGCCGCGACGCCCTCGTCGACTGGTACGTCGAGGGGGCGGCCGGGCTCGTCGACCTGCTGCGCACCACCGACCCTGCTGCCGAGGTCTGGACCTTCGGCCCGAAGCCGCGGACCGCGCGCTTCTGGTCCCGCCGGCAGGCGCACGAGACCGCGATGCACGTCGAGGACGCCGCCCTCGCGGCGGGCGCGGCCCTGCCCCCGCTCGCACCCGACCTCGCCGTCGACGGTGTCGACGAGGTCGTCACGATGTTCGCGCCGCGCCAGGTGCGGCTGCAGCGGATCCCGCCGCTGACCCGCTCGCTGGCGCTCCTGCCGGCCGAGGCGGGCGGCACCCGGTGGGTCCTCGCCGGGGACGGCGCGACCCCGTCCGACGACCTCGCCGACGCCGAGGCCACCGTCCGCGGCCCCGCGGAGCAGCTCGTGCGCCTGCTCTGGCGCCGGGTCCCGCTCGACGCCCCCGGGATCACCCTCGAGGGCGACCCGGCGGCCGCGGCCGCCGTCCTCGGGGCCGGGTTGACGCCGTGACCCGTCACCGCGGTGCGGGTCACCCCAGGGCGTCGGCCGGGGTTCCGGTCTCGGCGTTCCAGATCGCCCATCCGGTCGTCACGAGCACGAGCACCGCGAGCAGGACGGCGGCGCCGGCGACCCCGCGCACCCACGCCGGCGACGTCCGGCGGACCCGCAGCACCGCGGCGACGCCGAGCGCGAGCCCGACGAGGGCGAACCCGACGACGATCGGGGAGTAGACCGAGCGGACCGACTGCGAGGGGTCCGACAGACCGGTGAGCGCCTCGGTCCGGAGCATGACGACGAACGGCGAGATGCTCGTCGTGAGGACGCCGGCGACCGTCGTGAGCAGCGCGGCCAGGCCGAGCGCCTCGGCACCGAACAGGGTGTCGAGCAGGAGCGCCGAGCGGCCCGGTGCCGGGGCACCGGCGTCGTCCGGGCCGCCCGCGCCGGGGTCGCCGCCGACCGCCGCGGGGCCGGACCCGTTGAGGTGGGCCGGGTCGTCGAGTGTCAGGGCCTCGACCGGGGCGTCCGCCCGGCGGTCGTCGTCCCGCCCGAAGAGCCCGCGCCGCGGGGGCGTCGGCAGACCGGCCTCGTCGTCGCCCAGGATCTCCACGGCTCACTGTAACTCCGGGCCCCGCGCCGGGCCCGGACAGCGACCTCCGAAGACTCCGACAGCCCCCGCCGGCGAGCGGCGGGGGCTGTCGGAAGCGTCAGCAGCGGCTGAGGCCGTGATCAGAGCGGGCGGACGTTCGCGGCCTGCGGGCCCTTCTGGCCCTGCTGGACGTCGAACTCCACGCGCTGGTTCTCCTCCAGCGTCCGGTAGCCGGTCGACTGGATCGCCGAGTAGTGGACGAAGACGTCGGCCGCGCCGCCGTCCGGGGTGATGAAGCCGAAGCCCTTCTCACCGTTGAACCACTTGACGGTGCCCTGTGCCATGTTTCTTTCCCTTGCTCTGTGATGTGGGGTGCGGTGCGGGCCCGACTCCGCTGCCGGTCCCGCGGCTGCCGCGGTCTCGCCGTCCCACGTCCAAGAGCTTCGTGCGGGTGGTCGGACCCAGAGGCCCTGCCCAGATGTGACTCTGCCCGGATGTGGAGAACGCCCGCGCTCGGTGCTCCGCGGGCGTTCATGAACGTACGGGGAACTGCTTTTGCAACCGGAAAAAACGCTATCACGCGTGCGTGCGCGAGCGGAATGCCCGCACTGGCGCAGTTCCGGGGGTGGCGAGCAGGGCCAGGACGACGAGCATCCCGGCCCCGAGGAGGGCCTCCGCGACGAGCACGGTGGTGTTCCGCGGGGACAGCGGCAGCCCGACCCGGCCGATGACCGGGAGGGAGCGCTCGCCCCCGACGCTCGCGAGCGCGTAGAAGATCGGCTCGCCGAGCAGCGGTGCGGTGACGACCAGCGCCGCGAGGGCCGCGGTGACGGCGCCGCGGGCCCGGGCCAGCAGGTGCCCGGCCGGCCCCATGACGAGCCCGACGAGGACCGCGATCGTCAGCCAGGGCGTGCCCCACGGCCGGCCGAGCGCGAAGGTGGCGAGCCAGCCCCGGTAGCCGTCGAGGACGACCTCCGCCGTCGACGCGTCCGGCACCCCGAGGCCGCTCCAGGCGCCGGGCCGCAGCGCGGACAGGCCCACCCCGAGGACGTCGTAGAAGCCGAGGACGAGCCCGGCGCCCGCGAGCGCGCCGGCCAGGGCCGCCGTCCCCGCCCGCCGCCACCGCCACGCGCCGGCGAGCGCAGGGACGACGAGATAGGGCGCCGCGAGGTTGCCGAGCCAGATGTCGTCGGGGTCGTGCGGGGAGGGGATGTGCGCCAGGGCGTAGCCGAGGACCCCGCAGACGAGCAGGACGATCGCGAGCCGGCCGGCGGTGCCGCGGCGCTGCGGGACGGTGGCCCCCGGGGGCCGGTAGCCGGTGGGGGCGAGGGCCTGCGTCGTCGTCATGGGCCGAGCGTGCGGGCCCGGTGTCGCGGTCACGTCCGGGCCGTGTCCCGGTTCTGTCACGGTCGTGCCACAGCCCCGGCACAGCGCACCCGTCCGGGCCCGGGCGGGGCCGCGGGCGCCGTCCCGGCGGGCATACTCGGCGGGTGCCCGTCGTACTGATCGTCGAGGACGACCCCGGGGTCCGGGAGGGGCTCGAGCTGGGGCTGACCCATCTCGGGCACCAGGTCCGGACCGCGCCGGACGGCGAGGCCGGGCTCGAGGCGGCCGCGCGGCACACGCCGCACGTCGTCGTCCTGGACGTCATGCTCCCCGGGATCGACGGGTTCGAGGTGTGCCGGCGGCTGCGCGCCGCGGGAAGCACCCCGGTCATCATGCTCACCGCCCGCGGGGACGACGTCGACGTCGTCGCCGGTCTCGAGGCGGGGGCCGACGACTACGTCACCAAGCCCGTCGTCCCCCGGGTGCTCGACGCGCGGATCAAGGCCGTGCTGCGCCGGGCCGCCCCGCAGCCGGTGGCGCGCACCGAGGCCGCCGGGCTCACGATCGACCGGGCCGCGCTCGTCGTCACGAAGCACGGCCGCACCGTGGACCTCACCCCGACCGAGCTGCGGCTGCTCCTCGCGCTCTCCGAGCGGCCCGGGCAGGTGCTGTCCCGCGAGCAGCTGCTCGGTGCGGTGTGGGACCACGACTACCTCGGCGACTCCCGGCTCGTCGACGCCTGCGTCCAGCGGCTGCGGGCGAAGATCGAGGACGTCCCGTCGGCGCCGCTGCTGCTCCACACCGTCCGCGGCTTCGGGTACAGGTTCGGCCCGGCGTGAGCGGTGCGCCGTGAGCGGCCCGCCGCTCTGGGAGCCGGCCCCGCCGGCCCGGGGCCTGCGCGGCCGGCTCGTCCTCGGGTTCGTCGGGGTCAGCGTCGTCACCGCGGTCGTCACGGGGGCGACGGCCGTCGTCGGCGCCCTCGTGCTGTTCGCCGTGGCCGGGCCGCAGTCCGCCGCGGCCGGCCGGCGGCTGCGGGACGCCACCGGCGTCGGGGAGCTCGGCGGCTCCGACCTCGTGTGGGTCCTCGTGCTGGCCGCGGTGCTGCTGCTCGCCGTGTCCGCGGGCACCGGGTGGCTCTTCGCCCGACGCGTCCTGCGGCCGGTGACCCGGCTCGCGGCGGCCGCCGAGCGGGTCACCCAGGGCGACCTCGACGTCCGGCTCGTGCCCGAGGGCGACGACGAGCTCGCCCGGCTCGCCACCCGGTTCAACACGATGACCGTCACGCTCGGGCACCGGGTCGACGAGCTCGGCCGGCTCGAGGCCCGCTCGCGGCGGTTCGCGGCGGACGTCTCCCACGAGCTGCGGACGCCGCTCGCCGCGATGACCGCCGTCACCGAGGTGCTCCGGGACGAGACGGACGGCATGACGCCCAAGGCGGCGCAGGCCTCCCGGATCGTCGTCACCGAGATCGAGCACCTCAACCGCCTCGTCCTCGACCTCATCGAGATCTCCCGGTTCGACGCGGGCACCGCCCGGCTCGACGTCGGGCCGGCCGACGTGGGGGAGGCGGTCCGGGCCTGCCTGGCCCGGCGCGGCTGGGCCGACGTCGTCGTCGACGTGCCGGCCGGGCTCGTCGTCCCGCTCGACCGGCGACGCTTCGACGTCGTCGTGGCGAACCTCGTGGGCAACGCCGTCCGCTACGGGGAGCCGCCGGTCGAGGTCCGGGCGGCGCTCGCGGGCGGTGCGCTCGTCCTCGACGTCGTCGACCGCGGGCCGGGGATCGCCCCCGACGCGCTCCCGCACGTCTTCGAGCGCTTCACCAAGGCCGACCCGGCGCGGTCGCGGTCCGAGGGCAGCGGTCTCGGCCTCGCGATCGCCCTGGAGAACGCCCGGCTGCACGGCGGCACCCTCACCGCCCGGAACCGCACGGGTGGCGGGGCCTGCTTCACGCTCACGCTCCCCACCGGAGGCTGAACCCCCCGTCGTCACTTGTCTGGGATACCAGACATGTTCCGCGTGGCGGTCGGTGACCGAGAACGGTCCCAGGGTGTGCCCTGGACCCATGACCCTCACCGACCTCGCCGCCGTCCCGCCCACGGGTGCGCACGGCGCCCCGGCGGCCGTCCACGTCGGGCCGGCCCCCCTCACCGTCGAGGACGTCGTGGCGGTCGCCCGGCACGGGGCGCCCGTCGTCCTCACGCCCGAGGCGCTGGACGCCGTCGCGGCGACCCGGCAGGCCGTCGAGGCGCTCGCCGCCCTCGACGAGCCGGTCTACGGCGTCTCCACCGGCTTCGGGGCGCTCGCCACCCTGCACATCCCCGGTGCGGCGCGCGAGCAGCTCCAGCGCAGCCTCGTCCGCTCGCACGCGGCGGGCACCGGCCCGGAGGTCGAGCGCGAGGTCGTCCGCGGCCTCATGCTCCTGCGGCTGCACACCCTCGCCACCGGGCGGACCGGCGTCCGGGCGGGGACGGCGCAGGCGTACGCGGCGATGCTCTCCGCGGGCATCACACCCGTCGTCCACGAGTACGGCTCGCTCGGCTGCTCGGGGGACCTGGCGCCGCTGTCGGCGGCCGCGCTCGCGCTCATCGGCGAGGGGCAGGTCCGGGACGCCACCGGCGCGCTCGTGCCCGCCGCCGACGCGCTCGCCGCGGCCGGGCTCGCGCCCGTGACGCTCGCTGCGAAGGAGGGGCTGGCGCTCATCAACGGCACCGACGGCATGCTCGGGATGCTCGCGCTCGCCCTGCACGACCTGCAGGGGCTGCTGCGGGTCGCGGACGTCGCCGCCGCGATGTCGGTCGAGGCGCTGCTGGGCACGGACCGCGCCTTCGCGGCCGACCTCATGACGCTGCGCCCGCACCCCGGCCAGGCCGACTCGGCGGCCAACCTGCGGGCCGTGCTCGCGTCGTCCGGGGTCGTCGCGAGCCACCAGACGCCGGACTGCACCCGCGTGCAGGACGCCTACTCGCTGCGCTGCGCACCGCAGGTCCACGGCGCCGCCCGGGACACCGTCGCGCACGCCCGCACGGTCGCCGACCGCGAGCTCGCGTCGGCGATCGACAACCCGGTCGTCACCCTCGACGGCCGGGTCGAGTCGAACGGCAACTTCCACGGGGCGCCCGTCGGGTACGCCCTGGACTTCCTCGCGATCGCCGTCGCCGACGTCGCGAGCATGAGCGAGCGGCGCACCGACCGCTTCCTCGACAAGAGCCGCAACCAGGGCCTGCCGCCGTTCCTCGCGCACGACGCGGGTGTCGACTCCGGCCTCATGATCGCCCAGTACACGGCCGCCGGGATCGTCTCCGAGCTCAAGCGGCTCGCCGCCCCGGCCTCGGTCGACTCGATCCCGTCGTCCGCCATGCAGGAGGACCACGTCTCGATGGGCTGGCACGCCGCCCGCAAGCTCCGCCGGGCCGTCGACGGGCTCGCCTCCGTGCTCGCCATCGAGCTGCTCACCGCCGCGCGGGCGCTCGAGATGCGCTGCACGGCAACGCTTCCGAACCTGCGCCCCGGTCCGGCCAGCGAGGCCGTCCGGGTGCTCCTGCGGGCCCACGGCGTGCAGGGCCCCGGCCCGGACCGGCACCTCGCGCCGGAGATCGCCGCCGCCACCGACCTCGTCCGCTCCGGCGCCGTCCTGGCCGCCGTCCAGACCGTCACGGGAGACCTGCGATGACCCAGACCCCTGTTCCTGCAACGGTTCCCGGCCCGCGGCCGGTCACGGCCCCGCGCGGCACGACCCTGTCCGCCCGCTCCTGGCAGACCGAGGCGCCGCTGCGGATGCTCATGAACAACCTCGACCCGGACGTCGCCGAGCGCCCCGACGACCTCGTCGTCTACGGCGGCACCGGCAAGGCCGCGCGGGACTGGGCGAGCTTCGACGCGATCTGCCGCACGCTGCGCGGGCTCGCGGACGACGAGACGCTCCTCGTGCAGTCCGGCCGGCCCGTCGGGGTCATGCGCACCCACGAGTGGGCGCCGCGGGTGCTCATCGCGAACTCCAACCTCGTCGGTGACTGGGCGACGTGGCCCGAGTTCCGTCGGCTGGAGCACCTCGGCCTGACGATGTACGGCCAGATGACCGCCGGGTCGTGGATCTACATCGGCACCCAGGGCATCCTCCAGGGCACCTACGAGACGTTCGCGGCCGTCGCGGCGAAGCGGTTCGGCGGGACGCTGGCCGGCACCGTCACCGTGACCGGCGGCTGCGGCGGCATGGGCGGCGCGCAGCCGCTCTCGGTCACCCTCAACGGCGGGGTCTGCCTCGTCGTCGACGTCGACGGGCACCGGCTGCGCCGCCGGGTCGAGACCCGCTACCTCGACGAGGTCGCCACAGGTGAGGGCGAAGCCGCCCTCGACGACGCGCTGCGCCGGGTGCTCGCGGCGAAGGCCGAGCGTCGGGCGCTGTCGGTCGGGCTCGTCGGCAACTGCGCGACGGTCCTGCCCGAGCTGCTGCGCCGCGGGGTCGAGGTCGACGTCGTCACCGACCAGACGAGCGCGCACGACCCGCTGTCCTACCTCCCCGAGGGGGTCGACCTCGGGGACTGGCACGACTACGCCGAGGCCAAGCCCGAGGAGTTCACCGACCGGGCCCGGGCGTCGATGGCGAAGCACGTCGAGGCGATGGTCGGCTTCCTGGACGCCGGTGCCGAGGTCTTCGACTACGGCAACTCGATCCGCGACGAGGCCCGCCAGGGCGGCTACGACCGGGCGTTCGCGTTCCCCGGCTTCGTGCCGGCCTACATCCGGCCGCTGTTCTGCGAGGGCAAGGGCCCGTTCCGCTGGGCGGCGCTGTCCGGCGACCCGAAGGACATCGCCCGCACCGACAAGGCCGTCCTCGACCTCTTCCCGGACGACGACCACCTGCACCGCTGGATCCGCGCCGCGCAGGACAAGGTCGCGTTCCAGGGCCTGCCCGCGCGGATCTGCTGGCTCGGCTACGGCGAGCGCGACAAGGCCGGCCTGGCCTTCAACGACCTCGTCGCCAGCGGAGAGGTGAGCGCCCCGATCGTCATCGGCCGCGACCACCTCGACTGCGGCTCGGTCGCCTCGCCGTACCGCGAGACCGAGTCGATGCTCGACGGCTCCGACGCGATCGCCGACTGGCCGCTGCTCAACGGGCTCGTCGCGGCGTCGTCCGGCGCGACCTGGGTCTCGATCCACCACGGCGGCGGCGTCGGGATCGGCCGGTCGATCCACGCCGGCCAGGTGTCGGTCGCGGACGGCACCCCGCTGGCTGCCCGCAAGCTCGAGCGGGTGCTGACGAACGACCCCGGCATGGGCGTCATCCGGCACGTCGACGCCGGCTACGACCGGGCCGTGGACGTCGCCGCGGAGCGGGGTGTGCGCACGCCGATGCGGGAGGGGTGAGGATGTCCGGCGTGGACATCACCGTGAACGGCACGTCGCCGCTGGACCCCGCGCTCGACGGGACGGCCGTCAACTCCCTTCTCGACGAGATCGCCGCCGTCGGCCGCGACCCGCAGACCGGCGGCTACCGGCGCTTCGCGTTCACCCGCGAGGACGTCGCGCTCGGCGAGTGGTTCGAGGACGCCTGCCGCGTCCGCGGTCTCGACGTGACGACGGACCGGTGCGGCAACCAGTGGGCGTGGTGGGGCGACCCGGACGTCGCGGTCGCCGCCGGCCGGCCCGGGATCGTCACCGGCAGCCACCTCGACTCGGTGCCGGACGGCGGCCCGATGGACGGCCCGCTCGGCACGGCGTCCGCGCTCGCCGCGCTCGACCTGCTGCGCGCGCAGGGGTTCACGCCGACCCGGCCGATCGGCCTCGTCCGCTTCGTCGACGAGGAGGGCGGCCGCTACGGGCTCGCCTGCTCCGGGTCGCGGCTGCTCACCGGGATCTCCCGGCCCGAGACCGTGCTCGGGCTCACGGACGCCGCCGGTTCCACGTACGCCGAGGGCCTGAGGGGCGTCGGTCTCGACCCGGCGGCCGTCGGACGGGACGACGAGACCCTGCGCCGGGTCGGGGTGTTCGTCGAGCTCCACGTCGAGCAGGGCCGCTGGCTCTCCCGCCCGGACGTCGACCGGCCGGTGGCCGCGGCGAGCCTCATCAAGGCGCACGGCCGCTGGCGGGTGGACCTGCTCGGCAAGGCCGACCACGCGGGCGCCACCCGGCTCGAGGACCGCGACGACCCGATGCTCGAGCTCGCGCGGTTCGTGCCCGCGGTCCGGGCGGCGGCCGCCGCCCAGGGCGCCGTGGGCACGGTCGGCAAGCTCGACGTCCGGCCCAACGCCGTCAACGCGATCCCGTCCCGGGTCACCGCGTGGCTGGACTGCCGGGCGGACACCGAGGAGCAGGTGCACGCCGTCCTCGCCGACCTCGCCGGTCAGGGCTTCGGCATCATCGAGGAGTCGTGGTCGCCCGCGACGCTGCTCGACCCGGCGCTCGGGGACCGGGTCGCCGCCGCGGCCGGGCGGGCCGTCGGCCGGGACGCCGCGGCCCCGCCGGTGCCGGTCATCCCGACCGGGGCCGGGCACGACGCCGGGGTGCTCTCGCAGCACGGGGTCGCCGCCGCGATGCTCTTCGTCCGGAACCCCACGGGCACCTCGCACGCCCCGGACGAGTTCGCCGAGCCCGACGACCGGGCGACCGGTGTCCGGGCGCTGGCCGCCGTCCTCGCGGACCTGTGCGGCTGAGCGCGGCCGTCGTGCCCGTCCCTGCGGCCGGGAACCGATCGGCCCACGGCGTCGCGGGCCGCCCCCGATGTGCGGGAGGATCGCCGTCGTGACCAGGTCGTGGTGGTGCGAGCACGCGTGGCTGCCGACCGGTCCGGCGTCCGGGGTGCGGGTCGAGGCGGACGCCGCCGGGCGGGTCAGCGCCGTGACCGCCGGCGTCCGGCCGGTCGAGGGCGACGTCCGGCTCGAGGGTCTCGTCCTGCCCGGCTTCGCGAACGCGCACTCGCACGCGTTCCACCGGGCCCTGCGCGGCCGGACGAACCTCGACGGCGGCACGTTCTGGACGTGGCGCGACCGGATGTACACCCTCGCCGACCGCCTCGACCCGGACTCCTACCGCGAGCTCGCGACCGCCGTGTACGGCGAGATGGCGCTCGCCGGGATCACCTGCGTCGGCGAGTTCCACTACCTGCACCACGGGCCGGGCGGGGCCCGCTACGGCGACCCGAACGCGATGGGCGAGGCCCTGCGGGACGCCGCGCACGCTGCGGGCATCCGGCTCACCCTGCTCGACACGTGCTACCTCACCGGCGGCATCGACGTGCCGCTCGAGGGCGTCCAGCGCCGGTTCGACGACGGGGACGCCGAGGGCTGGGCCGACCGGGTCAGCATGATGAAGGACGACGAGCGGTTCCGGGTCGCGGCCGCCGTGCACTCGGTGCGCGCCGTCCCCGCCGACCAGCTCGACATCGTCGTGGAGGCGGCCCAGGACGACGACGGCCCGCGCCCGCTCCACGTGCACCTGTCCGAGCAGCCCGCCGAGAACGAGGCGTGCCTGCAGGTCTACGGCTGCACGCCGACCGCGCTGCTCGCCGAGCACGGCGTCCTCGGGTCGGCGACGACCGCCGTCCACGCGACGCACCTCACCGACGCCGACATCACGATGCTCGGCGACTCGACGACGACGGTGTGCGTCTGCCCGACGACCGAGCGGGACCTCGCCGACGGCATCGGCCCGGCCCGCGCGCTGCGCGACGCCGGGTCACCGCTCGCGCTCGGCTCCGACCAGCACGTCGTCGTCGACATGCTCGCCGAGAGCCGCGGCCTGGAGATGCACGAGCGGCTGCGCTCGGGGCACCGCGGCCGGTTCACCGTCGGCGAGCTCGTCGACGCGCTCGCCCCGGCCGGCCACGCGGCGCTCGGCTGGAACGACGCCGGGAAGATCGAGGTCGGCGCCCTCTGCGACCTCGTCGCACTGCGGCTGGACTCGCTGCGCACCGCGGGCGCGCTGCCGTCCCAGGCACCGCTCGTCGCCGCCGGCGGCGACGTGCACGCCGTCGTCGCCTCGGGCCGCACCGTCGTCGCCGACGGCCGGCACGTGCGGCTCGAGCCGGACGGCGAGCGGTCCATCGCGCGGCTGCTCGCGGCCGCGGTCAACCGGGCCTGGGGCGACCACTGACCTGAGGTCCGGGGGCGGGCCTCAGGCCGGCAGCAGGTTCACCGCGTGGGCGCCCGTCGCCCACAGGTGCTGGACGGCGTAGGCGCGGTACGGCCGCCAGGCCTCGGCGCGGGCCGTGAGCGCGCCGGGGGTCGAGGGAAGGCGAAGACCCTTCGCCGCGACGGCGACGCCGAGGTCGCCGGGCAGGAAGGCGTCCGGGTCGCCGAGAGCCCGCATCGCCACCGACTCGACCGTCCACGGGCCGATGCCCGGGAGGTCGGCGAAGGCGTCGAGCCCCGCCCGGCAGCCGCCCTGGCCGCCGAGCCGGACCTGCCCCGACGCGAGCGCCGCGACGAGGCCGACGAGGGTGCGGCGGCGGGTCCCCGGCAGGGCCAGCGCCTCCTCGTCGAGCGTCGCGAGCGCGGCAGGGGTAGGGAAGAGGTGGGTCAGGCCGCCGTCCGGGTCGGTGACGGGCTCGCCGTGGGCGACGACGAGCCGGCCGGCGTGGGTGCGGGCGGCGGCCGTGGAGACCTGCTGGCCGAGGACGGCGCGCACCGCGAACTCGGCCGCGTCCGGGCAGCCGGGCACGCGCCGCCCGGGCGCCGCGGCGACGAGCGGCGCGAGCACCGGGTCCTTGCGCAGGTGCCCGTCGACGACGGCGGGGTCGGCGTCCAGGTCGAGGATCCGGCGGCAGTGCGCGACCGCAGCCGCCTCGTCGCGCGGGTCGGTGAGGTGCAGGGTCGCCGCGACATGCGTGGCGCCGTCCGCCGGCAGCGGCAGCGTGACGACCGCGGCGCCGCCCGGCAGCCGCAGGGTGCGCCGGTACGCGCCGTCCCGCCACTCCTCGACGCCGGGCACCGCCGTCGCGGCGAGGTGCCCGTAGAGGTTGTCCGGGAAGAGCGGTGGCCGGAAGGACAGGTCGACGCGGACGGTCTGCACGGCTCCAGCATCGCCGAGAGCCCCGACAGGCCGGGCGGCCGCCCGGGTCGTGGGACGCCACGGCCGCGTGGGGCCGGACGGGGGATATCGGAAGGCGACTGTACCGTCCGGACGGTACAGTACTCGGCATGGCCACCGCCGGCACCACCGTGAGCACCCGCGACCGCATCCTCGAGGCCGCGGAGGACGTCGTCCTCACCGACGGCGTCTCCTGCCTCACCCTCGAGAAGGCCGCCGCGCGCGCCGGCATGAGCAAGGGCGGCGTGCTCTACCACTTCCGCACGAAGGACGCCCTCGTCGAGGCCATGGTCGAGCGGCTCACCGGCCGGTTCGAGGAGGGCATCCGGGCGCACCGCGACCTGCGGCCCGAGCCCGGCGAGTTCGCCCGCGCGTACGTCGAGGAGTGCCTCGCCGAGCCCGTCACCGACGACGACCTGCGCACCGAGCGGGTGGGCTCCGCCCTCATCGCCGCGATCGCCAGCCAGCCCGAGCTGCTCGGGACGCTCCGCGAGGCCTTCGCCGGCTGGCAGCACGAGATCGAGACCGACTCGGTCGACCCCGTCGCGGCGACGATCGCCCGGTTCGCCGCCGACGGCCTGTGGTTGTGCGAGCTCTTCGGCATCGACGCCCTGAGCCCGCAGATGCGTTCCGCGGTCCGGACCGGACTGCTCGAGATGGTGAAGTGAGATGAGCTCCCAGACCTCCGCCCCCGTGGCGTCGTCGCCGAAGGCCGTCGTCGCGGCCCTCGCCACGGCGAGCTTCCTGCAGTGGACCGGCGCCGCCGCCGTCCTGCCCCTGCTCCCGCTGTTCCTCAAGGACCGCGGCAGCTCCGAGGGCCTCATCGGCGCCGTCATGGCCGCGTACTTCGTCGGCGCGTTCGTCGCGCAGTACCTCGCCGGCCGCCTCAGCGACCGGATCGGGCACCGCACCGTGCTCCTCGTCGGGCTCGTCGGCTACGCCGTCGCGAGCTTCGGCTTCCTCCTCGACGTGAGCGGCCCCGGCTACCTCGTGCTGCGGGGCCTGCAGGGCGCGTTCGCCGGCGGCGCCCAGGTCGCGATGCTCGCGCTCGTCGCCCGCTCGGTCCGCGCGGACCTGCGCGGCCGGGCCTTCGCCGCCGTCTACGGCGGTGAGCTCGCCGGCGTCGCGATCGGCCCGATCCTCGGCACGCTGGTCGGCCTGCGGAACATGGCCGAGCTGTTCGTCGTCTCCTCGCTCGGGGCGCTGCTCGCGGGCGTCCCGGTGCTCCTCGCCCGGCTGCGGCCGACCGGTGCCGCCGAGGCGGCGGACGCCGCGGCCGCCCGCCTGGACTGGACCGGCCGGCGCGGGCGCGTCCTCGTCGGGGTGCTCGTCGCGGCCGTCGTCGGCGGCGTCCTCACCGGCGTGTACGACGCGACATGGACCCTTCTGCTCGACCACCGCGGCGCCGTCGAGTGGCAGATCGGCCTGTCCTGGACGCTCTGGGCGATCCCGTTCGTGGTCGTCACCCCGCTCGCGGGCTGGCTCGCCGACCACCGGGACCGGCGGGTGCTCGTCATCGGCGCGATCGGTTCGTCGATCGTCTTCGCGGTGATCTACCCGTTCATCTCGTCGCTGCCCTGGCTCATCGGCCTCGGGGCGCTGGAGTCGGTCGGTGTCGCGATGGCGATGCCGGCGGCCCAGTCCCTGCTCGCGGAGGCCGCCCCGGATGCCGGTGCCGGCCGGGCCATGGGCCTGTTCGCGAGCATCCAGACCGCAGCGATCGCGGCGTCGGCGGCCGTCTCCGGCGGGCTGTTCGCGATCGCGCCGTGGGTACCGTTCGTCGCCGTCGCCGTCGTGTCCGCGCTGCTCACGGCGTCCCTGCCGGTGGTGTGGCGCGGCGTGCAGGGCCGGGTGTCGCGGCCGGTCGCGGCGGGCCCGGACGACGTCACCGCGGACCGCCGGCCGGTCGCGGTCCTCGCGGATGAGAGGCTGGCCGGGTGATCGAACTCGGGCTGTACACCTTCGCGGACGTCGACCCCGCGGGCGGCCGTGCCGCGCACGCGCAGCGGATGACGGACCTCGTCGAGGAGATCGTGCTCGCCGACGAGGTCGGGCTCGACGTCTTCGGCCTCGGCGAGCACCACCGCGCCGACTACCTCGCGTCCGCACCCGTCGTGGCGCTCGCCGCCGGTGCGGCCCGGACGTCGCGGATCCGGCTGCAGACGGCGGTCACGGTGCTCTCCAGCGAGGACCCGGTCCGGGTCTGGCAGCAGTTCGCGACGCTGGACCTCGTCTCCGGCGGGCGGGCCGAGATCATGGCCGGGCGCGGCTCGTTCGTCGAGTCGTTCCCGCTGTTCGGGTACGACCTCGGCGACTACGACGAGCTGTTCACCGAGAAGCTCGACCTGCTCCTCGACCTGCGTGACGCCGCCGCAGCCGCCGGCACGGGTGCGGCGCCGTCCGACGGCGGCCCGGCGCCGGTCACCTGGCAGGGCCGGCACCGGGCAGCCCTTGCGGGCCAACGGATCTGGCCGCTGCCGGTGCAGACCGAGCTGCCGGTGTGGATCGCCGTCGGCGGGACGCCGCAGTCCGTGGTCCGGGCCGGCGCGCTCGGCCTGCCGATGATGCTCGCGATCATCGGGGGCGAGCCCGAGCGGTTCGCGCCGTTCGCCGAGCTGCACCGCGAGGCCGCCCGCCGCAGCGACCACGACCCGCTGCCGCTCGGGGTCGGGATGCACGGCCTCGTCGCGGACACCTCGCAGGCCGCCGCCGACACGTTCTGGGGCCCGTACTCGACGACGATGGGCCGGATCGGGCGCGAGCGCGGTTTCGCCCCGATGAGCCGCGAGGCCTACGAGGAGGGCCGGACGCTGCGCGGACACCTGCTCGTCGGCAGCCCGGACGAGGTCGTCGAGAAGCTGCTGCGCCTTCACGAGATCTTCGGGATGACCCGGTTCAACCTGCAGACGGCGCTCGGGACGATGCCGCACGCGGCCGTGCTGCGCTCGATCGAGCTGTTCGGCACCAAGGTCGCGCCCGTCGTCCGCGAGGAGATCGCTCGGCGCAGCGCCTGACCGGCGCCGTCCAGGGTCAGGGCGCGAGCGCGGCGGCGATGCCGGCGACCTGCGCCGGGCCGACCCGGCAGCAGCCGCCGACGAGCCGGGCGCCGGCGGCGACCCAGGCGGTGACGTCGTCCTCGGCGAAGTCGGGCGTGCCGCGCCAGACCCGGGCCGCGCCGTCCCACGTCTCGCCGCTGTTCGGGTAGACGACGACGGGCTTGCCCGCCGCGGCGGCCGCCTCGATCGCGGCCGGCAGCCCGGCCGGGTCGGTGCAGTTGACCCCGACGGCGACGACGGCGTCGACCCCCTTCGCGAGCGCGAAGACGGACGCCGCGTCCTCGCCGCGGCGGGTGCGCGCGACGCCGTCCGGGCCGGTGGAGGTCGTCAGCGAGATCCAGCCCGGGACGCCGAGGGCGTCGAGCGCCGCGACGAGCGCCTCCGCCTCGGCCGCGGCGGGCACCGTCTCGCAGGCGAGCAGGTCGGCACCGGCGTCGGCGAGCACCTCCATCCGCGGGCGGTGCCACGCGGTCAGCTCGGCCGCCGTGAGCCCGCCGCCGGTGCGGCCCGCCCAGGTCGGGTCGACGTACGCGCCGGTGTACTCCTCGCCGTTCGCGAGCATCGCCCCGAACGGGCCGACCGACCCGGCGACCCAGCCGCCGCCGGCCGGGAACGCGGCGTCCGTCGCCTCCCGGGCCAGGCGCACCGACAGCCGCATGAGCCGCTCGGCCTCGGCGTGGTCGATGCCCGCGGCGGCGAAGCCGTCGAACGTCGCCTGGTACGAGGCCGTGATCGCGACCCGGGCCCCGGCCGCGGCGAAGGCCCCGTGCGCGGCGCGGACGGCGTCCGGGGCGTCGCGCAGGAGCACCGCGGACCACAGGTCTCCGGAGATGTCGTGGCCCATCGCCTCGAGCTGGGTCGACAGGCCGCCGTCGAGGACGACCGGGCCGGCGGCGAGGGCGTCGGCGAGGGGGGCTGAGGGGGTCCGGGCCATGCCTCCATCATCCCGGGCGGCGACAGGGGTCGGCGCAGTGGTCGGCGCAGTGGCCGTCGCAGTGGCCGTCGCAGTGGCTACGGTGCGGGGATGGCCCCTGCGCTCCTGCTCACCGGTATCGGCGAGCTCGTGACGAACGACCCGCACGCCGAGGGCGCCGGCCCGGCGCCCGTCCACGTCGTGCGGGACGCCGCCGTCGTCGTCGACGGCGCGACCGTCGCCTGGGTCGGCCCGGCCGCCGCGGCGCCCGCGGCGGACACCGTGCTCGACCTCGGCGGCCGGGCCGTCGTCCCCGGGTTCGTCGACGCGCACGCGCACCTCGTGTTCGGCGGTGACCGGGCGGCCGAGTTCGAGGCGCGGATGTCCGGCACCGCGTACGCCGCGGGCGGCATCCGGACGACGGTCGCCGCGACCCGGGCGGCGAGCGACGAGGCGTTGCACGCCAACGCGTCCCGGCTCGTCGCCGAGATGCGGCGGCAGGGCACGACGACGGTCGAGATCAAGTCCGGCTACGGGCTCACCGCGCACGACGAGGCCCGCAGCCTCGCCGTCGCCCGCACGCTCACGCCGGAGACGACCTACCTGGGCGCGCACGTCGTCGGGCCGGAGTACGCCGACGACCCGGCCGGCTACGTCGACCTCGTGACCGGCCCCATGCTCGACGCCTGCGCACCGCACGCCCGCTGGGTCGACGTGTTCTGCGAGCGCGGCGCCTTCGACGCCGACGCCGCCCGGGCGGTGCTCCGGGCCGGGGCGGCACGCGGCCTGCTCGTGCGGGTGCACGCGAACCAGCTCGGCGAGGGGCCGGGGGTCCAGGTCGCGGCGGAGCTCGGGGCGGTCTCGGCCGACCACTGCACCCACCTCGCCGACGCGGACGTCGCGGCGCTGCGGGACGCGGGCGTCGTCGCGACCCTGCTGCCGGGCGCCGAGTTCTCGACCCGCTCGCCGTACCCGGACGCGCGCCGACTGCTCGCCGCGGGGGTCACCGTCGCGCTCGCGACCGACTGCAACCCCGGCTCCTCGTACACGTCGTCGATGCCGTTCTGCGTCGCGCTCGCGGTGCGGGAGATGCGGATGACGCCGGCCGAGGCGCTCTGGTCGGCGACGGCCGGCGGCGCGGCGTCCCTGGCCCGGACCGACGTCGGTGTCGTCCGGCCCGGGGCCCGCGCCGACCTCGCGGTGCTCGACGCACCGTCCTTCGTGCACCTCGCGTACCGGCCCGGGGTGCCGCTCGTCGTCGGGGTCGTCGTGGGCGGCGTCCCGGAGCCGGTGCTCGTCCGCTGACGGGCGGCTGAGCCGGTGCCGGCGCGTACCCGTGCAGCCACGGGTGCACGGGCGCGGGTGTCCCGACACCCGGATCCATGCACCGACGGCTGCACGGACGCAGGGGATGCCCGGGGACGAGCGTCACCAGGCGAGGTCGGGCCCGCCGGGGTCGTCCAGCGTGACGAAGCGCGGCGACGTCCGGTCGGACGACGTCGCGAGCCGGCGCAGCCGGGCTGCGGCCTCCTCGGGCGGGGTCGTCGCGCCGGCCTGGCCCATGCCGGTCGCGAGGACGCCCGGGTGCACCGACCAGACCCGGACCCGGCCGTCGAGCTCGCCCGCGAGGCACGTCGTCAGCATGTTGAGCGCTGCCTTGGAGACCCGGTAGGCGTAGCTCGTGCCGAGGTGCCGGTAGCCGCCGGCGGCCTGGTCGGCGACCGATCCGAGGCGGCTCGACACGTTGAGCACCAACGGGTCGGCTGCCGCGAGCAGCGAGGGCAGCAGGGCCTGGACGAGCCGCAGCGGGCCGACCGCGTTGACGTCGACGACGCGCAGCAGCTCGGCGGGGTCGATCTCCGTGAGCACCGGGCGGGCCGGTGTGCCGGTGGCGGCGTTGTTGACGAGCAGGTCGACCGCGCGCCCGCGGAGCACGGCCCGCAGCGGGCCGGCGAGGTCGGTGCGGACGTCGCCCTCGACGACGGTGACCCCGGCGGGGCCGTCGGGCAGCGCGGCCCCGCCCGCCCGGACGACGGCGACGACGTCCCACCCGTGCGTCGCCAGGTCCGCGACGACGGCGCGGCCGAGGCCGCCCGCCGCGCCGGTGACGACCGCCGTCCTGCTCATGGACCCGATCGTGCCAGCAGGCACCGCCGGGCACGGTCGACGCCCGGGAGTCGCACGCCTACCCTGACGAGAGGGCCGGCGTACCGGCCCGCCCGGGACACCTTGTCGCGCAACGGGGGAGGCGCCGCATGAGGACCCTCGACCTCGTCCAGCTCACGGTCTGGAGCGTCCGGCTGTGCCGGCTCGCCGAGGTCGACCCGCTGCGCGTCGTCGCCGTGCTCGGCGTCGGGACGGCACCGGCGTCGTACGTCCGCGGGGTCGGCCGGATGGAGCCGGCGCCGCCGGGGACGACGCGCGGCGAGGTGTCCGTCGTCCAGGGCCGGTTCCGCTCCCTGACGCTGACCTTCGCGACGCCCGAGATCACCCGGCACGACCTCGAGGACGCCCTCGGCCAGGGGATGCCGCTGCGCCGGACGCGCCCGCTCGGCGAGCACCAGGTCGGCTACCGGGTCGTCGTCCCGGACGCGCCGTTCAGCTGCGACGTCGTCGCGTCCTTCCCCGCCCGGCCGCAGCCGCGCAGCGTCGCGACCCGGGTCATGCTCCGGCGCCGGCCGGGGTGCACCGCTCAGGCGCGGCGGACGAGCGCCTTGGGCAGCGCGCCGGTCGAGCGTCGGTAGTAGTTCGCGGCCCGCCGGGTCGCGAGGAGCCGGGCGACGCCGATGACGACGCCGGAGGCCACCGCCCAGGCGACGGCCTCGCCCCAGTCGGTGTCCGGGTCCTCGGGGATGGTCGGCGGCGGCGTCCCGGTCGCCATCCGCCACGTGGCCTCGAGGCCCTTCTGCGCCAGCGAGGCCGCGAGCACGGCCGATCCCGTGCCGAGCACCTTCCACGCGAGTGCACCCATGGGGATGATCCTGCCGCACGCCGCGGTCTAGAGCAGCGCGAGCAGCCAGCCGACGAGCGGCAGGAGCACCGGGACGGAGATCCCGAGCATCCCGAGGACGAGGACGAGCGCGAGCAGCCGCGCCAACGGGGCCGGCCGGCCGGTCCCGGGTTCGCGGAGCATGCGCAGGAGCATCCGCACAGCCTCGCAGAGGAACCCGCCCCGTGCGCTTCCGGAGATGCGGTGTTAACGTCGAAGCGCGACAGGGGAGCGCCGGACGGCGCTGAGAGTGCGGGCGACCGCAGACCCTCGAACCTGATCCGGGTCATGCCGGCGAAGGGAGTCGAGCCGTTTCTCGGCCGGTGGCGTCAGACGCCCCCGGCTCCCCTCCTGAAGTTCTTCGGGAGGACCACATGAGCACCACCGACCCGCGATCGAACCTGCCTGCGCGCGACCCCCGCGTCGTGGCGGCCACGGGCGCCGCCGCCGCCCTCGGCCTGGCCGTCTACCTCGTCGGGCTGCCCGCCTCGGTGAGCCTGTTCGGCACCCCGCTCGCCGACCTCACCCTGCCCGCGGCGCTGTTCGTCGCCTTCGCCGGCACCGCGCTCGCCGCCGCCGTCCTGACCCGGACGACGTGGCGCGTCGTCGACCTCGTCGTCGCCTCGGTGCTCGGGGTCGCGGGCGGCCTGCTCTTCGCCGTCTGGAACGTCGCCGTCTGGCCCGCGGCCTCCGGCGCGCTCGCGTTCTACCCGCCGGCGTCGGCGGTCCTCGTCGGGGTCTGGCTGCTGCCGGCCGTGCTCGGCGGGCTCGTCGTCCGCAAGCCCGGCGCCGCCGTCTACACCGAGCTCGTCGCGGCGACGATCTCGGCGTTCATCGGCAACCAGTGGGGTTTCGCGACGGTCTGGTACGGCCTCGTGGAGGGGCTCGGCGCGGAGTTCGTCCTCGCGGTCCTGCTCTACCGCCGGTTCGGTCTCGGGGCCGCGATCGGGGCGGGCCTCGGCGCCGGGGTCGCGGTCGGGCTCATGGACTCGCTCATCTACTACCCGACCTTCTCCGCCGGCTACAAGATCGTGTACGTCGCCCTGGCGATGCTCTCGGGGGCGGTGATCGCGGGCGTCGGTTCCGCGTACCTGACGAAGGCCCTGGCCCGGACCGGGGCGCTCGCGCCGCTGGCGTCCGGCCGCACGGCCGAGCGGGTCTGAGTGGCCGACCCCCGCACCGAGCCGGTCGCCGTCCGGGCCCGGGCCCGGGCCTGGGGGTGGCGGCACTCCGCGCGCAAGGCCTGGGCGGTCCGGGGCGTCGACCTCGACGTCGCGCCGGGCGAGCGGGTGCTGCTGCTCGGCCCGAGCGGCTCCGGCAAGTCGACGCTGCTCGCCGGGCTGGCCGGGCTGCTCGACCCGGGCACCGGTCCGGACGACGGCACCGGCGACGAGGAGGGCGCGCTCCTGCTCGACGGCGTCCCGGCCCGCACGGCGCGGGTGGACGGCGTCCGGGCCGGGCAGGCGCGCAGCGGGCTGCTCCTGCAGGACCCGCTCGCCCAGACCGTGCTCGCGCGGTGCGGCGACGACGTCGCGTTCGGCCTGGAGAACCACGCCGTGCCGCCCGGCCGGATCTGGGAGCGCGTCGACACCGCGCTCGCCGGGGTCGCGTTCCCGTACGGCCGCGGGCACCTCACGTCGCGGCTGTCGGGCGGGGAGCGGCAGCGGCTCGCGCTCGCGGGGGTGCTCGCGCTGCGGCCCGGGCTGCTCCTGCTCGACGAGCCGACGGCGATGCTCGACCCGGACGGCGCGGTGCTCCTGCGCGAGACGGTCACCGCCGTCCTCGCCGCGACCGGTGCCACGTGCGTGCTCGTCGAGCACCGCGTCGGGCCGTGGCTCGACCTCGTCGACCGGGTCGTCGTCCTCGAACCGGGCGGCGGTGTCGTCGCGGACGGCACGCCGGACGACGTCCTGCGCGCCCGCGGCGCCGCGCTCGCCGCGGCCGGGGTCTGGGTCCCCGGCCACCTCCCGGTCGCCGGGCGCCTCGCCCCCGCGAAGATCCGCACCGATCGACCGGATCCCGGGTCCGCACCCGGGACCGGGTCGACGACGGCGGATCACGGTGCGGGGGACGTGCTGCTCGAGGCGCGCGGGGTCGCCGTGCGGCGGCCCGGCCGGGCCGTCTCCGCCGTCGCCGACGTCGACCTCGACCTGCACGCCGGGCGGACGACGTGCGTCGTCGGCCCGAACGGCGCGGGCAAGTCGAGCCTCGCGCTCGCCCTCGCCGGGCTCGTCGCACCGGCCGCGGGCACGGTCACCGCCCGGGGCCGGCTCGCGGACGGCGTCAGGTCGCCGCACCCGGCGGCCTGGCGGCCGCGTGAGCTCGTCCGCCGGATCGGCACCGTCTTCCAGGAGCCGCAGCACCAGTTCGTCGCGGCGACGGCCGCCGACGAGCTCGCCGTCGGGCCGCGGCGCACCGGCGTCCCGGAGGCCGAGACCGCCCGCCGGGTCGACGAGCTCCTCACCCGGCTGCGGCTCGGGCATCTCGCCCGGGCCAACCCCTTCACGCTCTCCGGAGGCGAGCAGCGCAGGCTGTCCGTCGCCACCGTGCTCGCGACCCGCCCCGGGCTCCTCGTGCTCGACGAACCGACCTTCGGGCAGGACTCGCGCACCTGGGCCGAGCTCGTCGACCTGCTCGCCGACCTCGTCGCCGGGGGCACCGGCGTCGTCGCGGTGACCCACGACGAGCGGCTCGTCGAGGCCCTCGCGGACGACGTCCTGCGGCTCGCGCAGGGCCGTCCGGCGCCGGTGCCGGTCGGGGCGGCATGACCGCCCCCGCGCTCGACGCCCCGGTCGGGGTCGACCTGCGGGCGCCGGTCGCCCGGGCCAACCCGGTCGCCAAGCTCGCCGTGGCGAGCCTCGTCGCGTTCGCGCTGCTCCTCACGGTCGACCCGGTGACCGCCGGCGCCGCGCTCGGCCTGGAGCTGCTCGCGCTGCCGTGGTGCGGCGTCGGCCCGCGGGGGCTGCTCCGCCGGGGCTGGGTGCTGCTCGCCGGTGCCGTCCCCGCCGGGGTCGCCACGGCGCTGCTCGGCGTCGACGCCGGGGCGGTCCTCGTCGGGGCCGGACCGGTCACCGTCACCGAGGGCAGCCTGCAGGCCGGCGTCGCGATCAGCCTGCGGGTGCTCGCCATCGGGCTGCCCGGCGTCGTGCTCCTCGCGACGACCGACCCGACCGACCTCGCCGACGCCCTGGCGCAGCGGCTGCGGCTGCCGCACCGGTTCGTGCTGTCGGCGCTCGCGGCGATGCGCCTGTTCGGCGTGCTCGCCGAGGAGTGGCAGGCGCTCACCGCAGCCCGCCGGGCCCGCGGGCTCGGCGACGGCGGCCCGGTCGGCCGGGTCCGGGACGCGGTCGCCCGGGTCTTCGCGCTGCTCGTGCTCGCGCTGCGCCGGGCGACGGTGCTCGCGACGACGATGGAGTCCCGCGGCTTCGGCGCGGTGACGCACCGGACCTGGGCCCGGCCCAGCCGGTTCGGCCCCGCCGACGCCGTCGTCGTCGCAGGCGGGGTCGCGATCGCGGCGGCCGCGACGGCCGCGGGCGTCGCGGCCGGCACCTGGGAGCTGCTCCTCGCCTGACCGGTGCCGCCCGGCCCCGGATCAGCTCTGGATCAGCTCAGGATCAGCTCAGGCCCAGCTTCCAGGTGAGCCACGTGACCGCGGAGCCCTCGAGCCGGACGTCCGCGGAGTGCCCGGCGTCGTGCGCGGTGCGGCTGACGATCTGCTCGAGCGAGGTGCGGCAGCCCGGGACGGTGTCGGAGATGACGGCCCGGGACGAGAAGTCCACGGTGTGCCTCCCCTCGTCGACCTGGACCTGCACGCCGGGGCCGAACGGGGACACGTAGCCGCGGGCCTGCTCGTCGGCGGTCGCCCCGGCGAGCGCCGCACGGACCGCGCTCTCCCAGCCACCGGTCCCGGGCACCCGCCGCGTCACGGCGTACTGGGACAGGCACGCGGGGTACTGCGTGCCCTGCCACAGGTAGACGGTGACCTCGGTCGACGGGCCGGACGACGTCGGCTCAGGTGGGGGCGGTGCGGCGCTGCCCGTGGTGCCCGGGGTCGCGGACGTCCTGGTGCCGGACGGGGTGCGGGTCCGGGTCCCGGTCCGCGGTGCGGCCGGCGGGGTCACGGTGACGACGAGCGTCTTCGTCGCCGTGGCGGCCGGGGCCGGCGTCGGCGGCGTCATCGGTGCGTCGGTGGTCGGCGGTGCGGCGGACGCCGAGCGGGTCGCGGCGCCGTCCGTCGCGACGGTCGTGGCGTCGTCCGCGCCGGGCCCGCGGCTCACGAGGGTGACCGCCGTCCCCATGACGAGCACGGCGGCAGCGGCGGCGACGCCGACCCTCGAGCCGGCGGCGAGCGCCCGGGTGCGGCGGGCCCTGCGCACGACGAGACCGACGGGCGGCGGCTTCACCTCGGCCCGGACCCGCTCGCGCAGGTCGTCGAAGGCGGCGCGGACGACGGCGTCCTCGGCGTGGCTGCGGGCCTCGAGGTAGGCGGCGACGCCGAGGTCCGGCGTCGTTGCCGGTCCGGCGTCGTCGCCGGGGGTGGTGTCAGGCACCCGTGACCTCCCCGGGCGACGGCTCGAGGGAGTCGTCGAGCAGCTCGGCGAGGCGGCGGCGGCCGCGGGCGAGCCGGGTGCGGACCGTGGCGGGCGGCAGGTCGAGCTCGTCGGCGACCTGCTGGACGGACAGGTCCGCCATGTAGTGCAGCGCGATGACGGCCCGGTACCGCAGCGGCAGCCGGGCCATCGCGTCGGCGAGGGCCACCCGCTCGATGCTCGGCTCCGGGGCCGTGGTCTCCCGGTGGCCGCGCATGAGGATGAGCGTGCGGCGCCGGGTGCGCTGCACGGTGTTGATCGCGAGGTTCATCGCGACCCGGCGCACCCAGGCCTCCGGGGCGTCGTACTCCGAGATCCGGTCCCAGCGGGCGGCGGCCCGGATGAAGGCCTCCTGGGTGATGTCCTCGGCCTCGGCGCGCGAGCCGACGACGACGAGGATCTGGCCGACGATCCGCGCGTAGGAGGTCTCGTAGAAGGTCACGAAGCCGCGCTCGTCACGCATGGACCACCCGGTCGCCGCGTCGCCCGCGGCCTCGAGGTCGTCCGCCGCGTCGAGGTCGACGGCGTCCGGCGCGACGCGCGAGTCGAGGCGCTCGGCGTCGCCGAGCAGCGGCTCGGCCACCACCGCCGTCACGCGCTCTCCCCGCACCTGTGCGCCCCCTCCGTACCCGAACCGGTACGGCATTCGTACCAACACCCATTGACGCAGCGTCACGTTTCACCGAGACGTCACCCGCTTGGAGACGCAGATCTCACCAACTGTCGATGAAACAATCTGCGTTGGTGGGGTGTGTTGACGCCGTGTCCCCGGGGAGGGGACGAGGGAGGGGTCCCGGCACCGCAGCCTGGAGACCGCACGACCATCGCGACTTCAGGAGCTCCACGTGCCACATATCGGACACAGCGTCGACACCGAGGCTGCGCCCCCGGACCGGGCGGCCGTCGCCGACGGCCCGCACCGCTCGGCGGCCCCGCGGGTGACGGTCGTCGTCCCGACCCGGAACGAGGCCCGCAACCTCCCGCACGTGCTCACCCGGCTGCCCGAGGGCCTCCACGAGGTGATCCTCGTCGACGGCGGCTCGGTCGACGGCACCGTCGAGGTCGCCCGCGAGGTGCTCCCGTCGATCCGGGTCGTGCACCAGACCCGCCGCGGCAAGGGCAACGCGCTGGCCTGCGGGTTCGAGGCGACGACGGGCGACATCGTCGTCATGCTCGACGCCGACGGCTCCGCCGACCCGGGCGAGATCCCGGCGTTCGTCGCGGCCCTGGTCGCCGGCGCAGACGTCGCCAAGGGCACCCGGTTCGGCCACGGCGGCAGCAGTCACGACATCACCCGGGTGCGCCGGCTCGGCAACGCCGGCCTCAACCTCGCGGTCCGGGTGCTCTACGGCGCCCGGCACAGCGACCTCTGCTACGGCTACGTCGCCTTCTGGGCGGACATGCTCCCCGTCCTCGACCTGCCCGCGACGGTCGACCCGTCGATCCCCGCGGGGACGTCGGTCAACGGCGACGGCTTCGAGATCGAGACCATGCTCACCGTCCGCTTCGCGGCGGCCGGTGCGCGCTTCACCGAGGTGGGCAGCGTCGAGTGGCCCCGCATCCACGGCGTGAGCAACCTCAACGCCGTGAGCGACGGGTTGCGGGTGCTCCGCACCATCCTCACCGAGCGGCGCCGGGTGGCGGCCCGGCGCTCCCAGGCCCCCGTCCGGGTCACGCGTGCTCGCACGCGTGCCCGGGCGGGGGACCTGACCTCCTGAGGCAGGGCAGGTGAGGGTCCTCCAGGTCACGCCGGCCTACCCGCCGACGCCGGGCGGCGTCGAGCGGCACGTCGAGGCGCTGTCGGCGGCGCTCGTCGCCCGCGGCCACTCGGTGACGGTGCTCAGCCTCGACGCACGGACGGCGAGCGGCCCGCGCGCGGGTCAGGTCGAGGTGCTCCGGGTGCCGGGGCGGGTCGTCGGCCCGTTCCTCGTCGCCCGCCGGCTGCGCCGCACGGTGCGCACGCTCGCGGCCGAGCACGACGTCGTCCACGTGCACAACTACCACTCGCCGCTGCCGCTCGCGGTGCTCCGCAGCCGGTGCCGGCGTCCTGTCGTCGTCACGACGCACTTCCACGGCGACGGGCACGGGACGCTCGCCCGGCTCGCGCACCTCGTCTACCGCCCGCTCGTCCGGTCGGCGCTGCGGCTGGCCGCGGCCGTCGTCTGTGTGAGCCGGGCCGAGGCCGACCACCTCGTCACGACGTTCCCGGAGCAGCGCGGCCGGGTGCGCGTCGTCCCGAACGGCGTGCGCCCGCTCGACACCTCGCAGGTCCTGCCCGCGCACTGGCGCGAGCCGCTCGTCGTCTGCGTCTCCCGGCTCGAGGAGTACAAGCGGGTCGACGTCCTCGTCAGCGCGCTCGCGATGGTCAACGGCCCGTGGCGCTGCGTCGTCGTCGGCGCCGGCCCGCAGCGCGCCGAGCTCGAGACGCTCGCCGCCGGTCTCGGGCTCGCCGACCGGATCACCTTCGCCGGCACCGTGAGCGACGCCGAGCTCGACGCCCTCCTGCTCCGGGCCCGGGTCTGCGTGCAGCCGTCGTCCCGCGAGGCGTTCGGGATGGCGCTGCTCGACGGCGTCGGGGCCGGCTGCCGGGCCGTCGCGAGCGACATCCCCGCGCACACCGAGGTCGCCACGCTCGTCGGCGGCGGGGTCCGGCTGTGGCCCGCGGACGGCGGCCCGGTCGCCCTCGCGGGGGCCGTCGTCCGAGCCCTGTCCGACGTCGCCCCGGCCGCCGCGCCGGACCTGCCGACGTGGGAGGGCGCTGCCCGGCAGCTCGAGGCCGTCTACCGGAGCGCCGTCGGAGGCCCCGCCGGCCCGGCCGACGAGGAGGTCGAGGTCGTCCTCGACCTGCGCATCGCCGACGGCGTCGTCCCCGGCCCCCCGCGGACGCCCCCCGGCCGGGAGGAGGCCAACCGTGCCAGCCCGGAGTGACACCCCCGCAGTTACTAGCGCGTATGACCCGAAAAGTGGGTCAGACGCGCTAGTAAGTGCGGGGCAGGAGGGTGGGGCGCTCGTTCACTCGAGCCTGCACATCATGCTCGCGACGGTGCTCACGGGCGGGCTCGGGTACGTGTTCTGGGCGCTCGCGGCGCACCGCTGGGCGGCCGGCGAGGTCGGGGTCGGCAACGCCGCGGTCTCGCTCGCGACGGCGCTGTCGCTCGTCGTCCACCTCGGCCCGGCCGCGCTGACGATCGAGCGGCTGCCCCGGTACGAGGGCACCGACGGCTGGGGCGCCCGGCTGTGGACGGCGCTCGCCCTCACCGGTTCGGTCTCCGCCGTCGTCGCGGCGGTCGCGGTGGCCGTCGGCCGCGGCACCGACGCCGTCGGCCCCGCCGTCGACACCGTGACCGGCACGGTCGCGTTCGTCGTCGGGTGCGCCGCCTGGAGCGTCATGAACGTGCTCATGTACACGTTCGTGTCGCTGCGCCGGTCCCAGCTCCTGTCCACCCAGAACGTCGCGATCAGCCTGCTCAAGCTCGGGATGCTCGGCGGCCTCGCGCTCACCGCGTTCGGCGGGCCGCGCTCGATCCTCGTCGCGTGGGCGGCGTCGGCGACGCTCGGCTGCGTCGCGACGCTCGCGTGGCAGCTGCCCCGGGCCGGCTTCTCCCCGGGCCGGCCGCGGTTCGTCCGGCCCGGGCTCTCGGGCCTGCGCAGCGCCGCCGGGCACCACCTGACGAGCGCGGGCGGCGTCCTCACGCCGTACGTGCTGCCGACCCTCGTCGCGGCCCTGCTGACCCCGGTGGACAACGCGTACTTCGCGCTGACCTGGCTCATGGGCAGCCTGTTCTTCATCGTCGCGCCGGCGGTCTCGTCGGCGCTGTTCGCCGAGGGCGCGCGCGGCGCCGACCTGCCCGTCGCGACCCGCAAGGCGGCCCGGCTCATCGGGATCCTGCTCGTCGGCCCGGCCGTCCTCATGCTCGTCGGGGGCCGGTTCGCGCTGTCGGTCATCGGCGAGGACTACGCCCGCGAGGGCTACCTGCTCCTCGTCGTCCTCGTCGTCGCGGCGCTGCCGGACGCGGTGAACAACGTCGCCGTCGGCGTCTACCGGGCCACCGGCCGGCTCGCCCGGTCGGCGACCCTCAACCTCGGGATGGCCGTCGTGACGATCGCGGGCACCGTCGTCCTCGCACCCCGGGTCGGGATCGTCGGCGTCGGGTACGCCTGGGCGCTCGCGCAGAGCCTCGGCATGCTCGCGAGCCTGCGGGACGTCGTCCGGGTGCTCCGCGCGCCCGCCGCCGGACCCGTTGCGGCCCAGGAGGTCTCATGAGGATCCTCGAGCTCACCGACCTGTACTGGCCGGTCATCGGCGGCCTCGAACGGTTCGTGGAGATCCTCTCCGGGTCCCTCACCGACCGCGGCCACACCGTCGACGTCGTCACCGGCGCCACCGGCAGCGCACCCGCCGGCCGGCTCGAGACCGACGGTGCCGTCGTGCACCGGGTCACCGGCTGGCAGCACACGCTGCTGAAACCGTTCTACGCCAGCGCCGACCGGCCCTTCCACCCCACCGCGCCGGACCCCGGGATGATGCGCGCGATGCGCCGCATCGTCGAGCAGACCCGGCCGGACGTCGTCCACGCCCACTCGTGGAACGTGCTCTCCATGCTGCCCGTCGCGCGCTCGCTCGGCGTGCCGGTCGTCGTCCAGGCCCACGACTACGGCCTCGCGTGCCACCGCAAGACGATGACCCGCGAGGGGACGCCCTGCGCCGGCCCGGACCTGCGGGCCTGCATCCTCTGCGGCAGCGCCCAGTACGGCCTGCCGCGCTCGGCGGCGCTGGCGGTCGGGCTGCGCGCGAGCCGGCCGCTGCTGCGGCACGCGCACGTCACCGCGGTGAGCGAGTACGTCGCGCGCCGGCTCGACCCGGTCGTCGCCCCGGTGACCGGCCGGCCGGTCGAGGTGCTCGGCTCGTTCGTCCCGGACGGGCTGCCGCTGCTCGCCCGGCACACCGCGCCGCCCGCCCTGCCGGACGGCGACGTCGTCCTCTTCGTCGGGGCGCTGAGCCGGGCGAAGGGCGTCCACGTGCTGCTCGAGGCGTTCCGCCGGCTCGAGCGGCCGGCGCGGCTCGTGCTCATCGGCACCCGGCAGGTCGACACGCCGTCCGACGCCGAGCTCGGGCCGGACGTCGTCGTCCACCACGACGTGCCGCACGCCGCGGTGATGGCCGCGATGGCCCGTGCCGCGGTCGTCGTCGCACCATCGGTGTGGCCCGACCCGCTGCCCATGACGGTCACCGAGGCCCAGCTCATGGGGGCGCCTGTCGTCGCGAGCCGGGTCGGCGGCATCCCGGAGCAGGTCGAGGACGGCGGCAGCGGCCTGCTCGTGCCGCCCGGCGACGTCGCGGCGCTCGCGACCGCGATCGACACGCTGCTCGGCGACCCGGACCTGCGCGCCCGGATGGGCCGGCGGGGACGCCAGGTCGCCGACCGGTTCACGGTGGCCCGGGCGACGTCCCGGGTCGAGGAGGTGCTCGCGGCCGCCGCCGCGGGCGAGGTGTCGGCGACCGCCACGGCCGCCGGAAGGGTGGGGCATGAACGGCTGGGAGACCATGCCGGGCCGGGACCGGATCTGGCTCGGGCTCAACACGACCGTCTTCGTCTCGACGGCGGACCCGTCGGGCGTCGAGACGGTGCGCGAGGTGCTGCGGGCCACCGCGCAGGCCGACCCGGGCTGCGCGCTCTTCCGGACCGCGCACCCGCAGCGGCCCGACGCGTGGCGGCCCGCGGCCGACGCCGAGGAGGCGCTCGCCCGCGCCGAGGCGCTCGTCGTCGAGGCGCTGCCCGGCCGGGACCGCGAGGCGGCCGCCGAGGCGGCCCGGGCGTTCGTCGCCGCGGGCACCACCGGCCCGACGGTGCGGGTCTTCGCCCACGAGACGACCGACGGCGGTGCGGGCCTGGTCGGCTTCACGATCCCGCACGCCTGGGGCGACGCGATGACCGTGCTCGGGATCCTCCGCACCCTCGTCAGCGGCCCGGACCCGGACGGCCGGCTCTGGACGCACGCCGGTGCCGGCGTCGACCGGCCGCTGGCCGCGGCCCTGCGCCACCGGTTCGGCAGCCTCGCGGCGCTGCGCACCGTGCCCGCCGCGCGCCGGGCCGCCGTCACGTCGACGAGCGGGCTGTGCACCGTGAGCGTCAGATGGAGCTCCGAACCCATGTCGAGGACCATCACGGCGACCGACGCCTGCGAGGACGGGGTCGTCACGCAGACGAGCGCGACGTCGCCCTCGAGGTCGGTGACCAGCCGCGGCGGGAGCACCCGGTCGACGCGGACGCACGCGAAGGACAGGTCCGCCGAGCCGCCGCGGGCCGGGCGGGCCGGCCACTGCGGGCGGCGGGCGAGGGCCGCCGTGGCCGAGCCGGCCGCGAGCGCGAGGAGCGGCCGGCCGGCGAGCATGGCGGCCTGCACCGCGCCGTGCACGGACGCCGGGTCGGTGGCGTCGGCGGGCTGCAGCCGGACGGCGCTCACGAGGTTCCCGCGGGCCGCCGCCCCGCGCGGCAGGTAGAGCCGGTCGTCGTAGGCGACGGTGAGGCCGTCGGTGAGGTCGACGCCCTCGGCGAGCAGCGCGGCCCGGACGACGGCCATGACGGTGGCGTTCATCGAGGCGCCCGCGCCGTGCTCGCGGCGCCAGGCCTTCAGCGCACGGACCGCGTCCCGGCCGACGACCGACGTGAGGACCGCGACCTCGGGCGCGCCGCCGGCGGCCGGCCGCGGGGACGACGCGGGGGCGGGCGC
>NZ_MWLN01000087.1 GCF_002198655.1 Kineosporia sp. A_224 | reverse complement strand
CGCGGTTTAGGAACCGATGCCCGTCCGGTTTGGGTGGGTAGTCGCTGGTGGGGTCCGGATGGGTGTTCGTGCTGGTCAGAGGCCAGATGACGTAGGAACGGCTCCGGTCTTGGAGGGTCGCTGCGGAAGGACGTAGTGACCACCAAAGTGAGCACCGGCGAGAGCAGTGCTCTGGTGCCGGGAGGGGCTCGTTCCGTTCCCCGTCAACCGGCCCGCTCGCCGACCTGGACGTCGGTGTGGTGCGGGCTTGATGTCTGGAGCCTCGGACGTGATGACTCTTTCAGCATCCCCACAGATCGTAGGTCAACAAGAAGACGGTCCACTGCTCGCGTTGCAGGCGAGGGCCGAACGCGGAGCCCGCGTGAGCGAGGTCGGCCAAGACGCTGGCGGCACGCACGACAGGGCCGACACGGTCCAGCGCGACCTGCTGGTCGTGGAGGACCGGTTCGCGATCGTCCCGGAGTGGCTGCTCGACGCGGACGTCTCCGACGTCGCGGTCCGGTTGTACGCGGTGCTGCTGCGGTACGGGCAGACATCCGGAGCACGGATGCCGAGCCGGCTGCTGCTCGCGCAGCGGCTGCGCAAGCGGTCCACCGACACCGTCGACCGGGCGATGAAGGAGCTCGTCGCGGTCGGGGCGGTCGTGGTCGAGCGCCGTCGGCGTGGACCGGTCAACCTGACCAACCGGTACCTCGTGCGCACCGCCGTGCCCGGCTCGAGCGCCGGAAAGCAGTCGGGGGCGCCGGGCGCCCTGTCGGGAGGAGCCGCCTGCTCCGGTCTGCGAGATGGCGGGGGAGAGGGTGGCCGCAGATCTGCGGCCACCCCCTCGCAACCGGTGGTCGCCCGCACTGCCTCGACCACGGGTGCTCGCGCGCGGGTGGGCGGGGGTGGCCGCATTTCTGCGGCCAGGGGTAGCNGTTTGCGGCCCGACCCAGAGTTCTTGACCCAGAGGAAGAACCCTCCTCCCCGCCCCTCCACGCCATCGACGGCCGGCGGTCGCGGCGCGCGGCGTTCGAGCGAGCGGGCCGAGCAGCAGCGCGCCGCGGTCCTGGACGCCCTCGGACACCCCGACCTGGCCGATGTGGCCGCCCGGTGCCACGACCTGCGTGCACAGCTCGGGCAGCCCGCCCGGCTGTGGACCGAGACGGCCCTGCTCGACGTCCTGGCGGACGCCGTCCTCGAGCGGGGCATGACCGCGAGCATCGCCGTCCCGGCCCTGTTGGAGTTGGCGGCCGACCCTGCTACCCGCAGCCCCGCGCGCCTGGCCTGCCTGGGACCTTGGTGGGAACTTCCCGCGACCGGCAGGCCAGGCGCGGCGGACTGCGCGGCCTCGAACGAGCTGGCGTTGCTGGAGGCGCGGCTGGCGGAGGCTGACGGTGATCGGGTTCGGCTGCAGCGGCTGGCCCGCGAGCAGCTCCGGGAGGAGCGGCACCCGGTCACGCGTTTGGCGGTGGCCCGTCGCGCCTGCGCGCTGCTGCCATGCAACGTGGCGCGGCCGTGAGCGCCGGGCGCCCCGCCGGCAGGCATATGTGTCTCGGGGCGGCCCGCCGGCTCTGCGCAAGGTCCCGATGCTTGATGAGTTCATTTGAGTGGTGTTCGGGTGTATCAACTTCTGGGCGCCGGCAACGGCACGCACCCGACGGCCCGTTCCCGTCGACCGGGGTTCGTCCAAGGGTGTCCAGCGTTCTTGGCGGGCTACCAGCGCTGCGCGACGTCGAGGACGATGCGAGAGGCGCCGCCAGGGCCGGGCAGGTCTTGCCGGCAGTCAGCGAACAACTGCCGCCGGCGAAGGATCGAGGCGCTCGAGGGCCCGCGGGGACCGAGGTCTCGGTCCCTGGCCGGCGTCGACGCGTACGGTGGTCTGATTGGTGCCGATCGGCGACCAGGGGACGCGACCACGGTTCGAGGTGGGGGCGCTCCGAGCAGCGAGGACCTTCGGTGTTCAGCCGCGATCTCCATCTCCGCGCACGAACTGACTGCCGAGTCCTTGGAGCATCACGATGTCGACGAACCTGAGAGCGAAGCTGACCGAGCTCGCCAAGAGTCCCGCGCTGCGGGGTGCGATCGACAAGGCCCGCCTCGAGGCAGCCAAGCCGGCCAACAAGCAGCGGCTCCAAAAGCTGCTCGGACGCTCGCCCAAGCAGCCGCCCCAGTCGCCCCAGCAGCCTTGAGGGCCTGAGGTCCCCGGACCTGGCTACGGTGGGTTACCTCGCTTGTCTCAACCGTCCCGGCGGGCACCCGGGGAGCCGCGCTCCGAGCGGCTGGCCGCGCTCGAGCAACAGGCGCTGCAACGGCTCGGGACGATCGAGTCGGGCTTCTTCGACGAGGCCATGCCGCGGTTGAGCAAGGCTGCCGACCATGGCGGCCTATGGCTCGCGATCGCGTGCGGCATGGCACTGTCCGGGCGGCGCGGTCGCCGGGCGGCCGCCCAGGGCCTGGTGGCCCTGTCACTGGCCAGCGTGGTCACGAACGTCTTCCTCAAGCCCGCGTCCCGTCGAACTCGTCCACCTGCCGGGCTGGTCCCGGACACGCGGGTGCCGCTGCGGGCACCGGTGACCACGTCGTTCCCGTCGGGGCATGCGGCGTCCGCCGCGGCCTTCGCGACCGCTGTGTTGCTGGAGCAGCCCGCGCTGGGGGTGGCGCTGGTCCCGCTGTCGGTCGTGGTCGCGGCCTCCCGGGTGGTGATCGGCGTGCACTACCCGTCGGACGTCATCGCCGGTGCAGTCGTCGGCGTGGTCGTCGGTGTGGCGGCGAGCGCCGTTCCGTGCGGGCCGGGTGGTTCGACCTCTCCGCCTCGTGAGGCTGGCCGGTGACGCATCCGGGCGGCGGCGGCACGCGTGACGGCAGGGGCCGTCTCGCGCGATCGTGGGCCGTCCTGGCGGTGGCCGGCGCGGCGTCGGCGCTGCTGGTGATGTGTGCCGCCGTCCGTGTCCACCCGTGGTCGATGCTGGGGATCGTGCTGGCACTGCCGGTGGCGGTTGTCTCGGGGTGGCACGTGGTGAGCAGGCGGGGGCCGGTCCGGGCGCTGGCCGGAACGGTGCTCGTGGCTGCGGTGGTCGCCCCAGTGCTGCATGTGTTGTCCCACCGGCCTGGTGCACTGCTGGTCTCGATGGTGCTCTTCGGGCTGTCGATGGTGTCCGCCCGGGTGG
>NZ_MWLN01000086.1 GCF_002198655.1 Kineosporia sp. A_224 | reverse complement strand
TGGGGACGTCGCCCGGCCGGGCGTCGCACGGACGACCGGCGCGGCCTCGGGCAGCGGCTTCGGGCGGCCCTGGGCACGGGCCCCGGCCCGTACCGGCGGGCCCGCGGGCGGCGCCGGGGTGCCCGCGACGTGCGTCCCCGACAGCAGCGGACGGGTCGACGGACCCGTTGCTGTCGGTGACGAACTGCGCCTGGCGAGCACTCTGAGTCGCTCCGAGTGACGATCGCGGGTCCGGGACTGACCGAGCGACTCGCGTCGTCGGACCCACTGCGGAAGAAGATAGGCAGCCCACAGCCCGACCACGAGGGTGAAGACGAGGCTGTCGAGGTGCACGATCTCTGACGGTAGGGCTCCGCGACCGCTTCCTCACGCACCGTGCGTGGTGTGTCTCGGCGGAGCCTGGTGTGAAAGTTGTGACTACTGTGACTGCGCAGCGCGATCTGACGCCTCCCCTGTGCTGAACTTCAACACAAAGTCACCAATCGATTACTTTGACGAGCACGGCCGAGATCGACTCCGCGGACCCCTGGCACGCTGCGTGCCGGGGGTGCCTCTTAGCACCGTCCGGCGACGTCTCGCAGGTGTTCCGGAGCACCTCCGGGACCCCGGGACGACGGGCCCGGCCCGCCCCGCCGCCGCTCGCCGTCCGGCCCGTCGTCACGCTGCGGTGACCGTCCGGGCCCGGCGGCGGCCCGGTGGTCCCGGCCGTCACCGAGCGCGCCGGGGCGCGCACCGGCTCCCGCACGAGGCCCTCAGGTGCGCGGACGCTCCGCGTCGCGCTCGGCCCGCAGCGCACGCTCCTCTGCGGCGTCCGCGGCGAGCGCGCGCCACCTCGGCAGCAGCCCGCCGGGCACGTCCTCGACCGTGAGCGCGAACGTCGCATGGTCCCGCCACGCGCCGTCGATGTGCAGGTAGCGGCGGCGCAGCCCCTCCGGGCGGAACCCCAGCTTGGTGACGACGCGCAGGCTCGCGGCGTTCTCGGGGCGGATGTTCACCTCGATGCGGTGCAGACCCAGAGTGAAGAAGCAGTGGTCGACGACGAGGGCGACCCCGGCCGGGATGATCCCGCGGCCGGCCACCCGGCGGTCCACCCAGTAGCCGATCTGCGCCGACCGCAGCGACCCCCAGGAGATCCCCGAGACGGTCAGCTGGCCGACGAGGCGGTCCTCGACCTCGACCGCGAACGGCAGCAGCCGGCCGGCCCGGGCCTCGCGCGAGAACGAGCGGACCATCTGCGCGAACGACGGCGGCAGGCTGTGCTCGTCGGGGTGCGTCGCCTCCCACGGGGCGAGCCACTGCGAGTTCTCGTTGCGGACGGCGCGCCAGCGCCGGGAGTCGCGCACCCGCAGCGGACGCAGCAGGACGTCGCCCTCCCGCAGCCGCACCGGCCACGGACGGGCCCCGCCGCGCGGTCCCTCTGCCATGCGGGGAAGTCTGTCACCTCGTGCCCCGGTTCCGGCGGCGATGCCGGCCGTCCGGCCGCGCCGGACGACCCCGGTGGCCCCACCGGCCCCCGGACGGCGGTACCGGCATGGACCGTTCGGTGGACAAAGCCGGGGGAATGCGGCCGGGTGCACCGTGCAGGCCCTCACGGACGGTCATGATGTTCCTGTCCGGATCTCCCGTTCTCCGTAACGCCGCGCACGGTGCGTCACGCGGAACGGTGATCAGGGCGACGACCACCGAGACGAAGGACTGTTCGTGATGCCGTTCTCCGCCCGCCAGCGGCTGCTGGGCACCACCGGCTCCGCCGCCCGTCGGCGCATCGCCGTCCTCGGCACCGTCGTGGCCGTCGCGGCCGGCCTCGTGCCGGCGCTGTCGACGCCCGCCCGTGCCGCGACCACGCGGGACGGTCTCAGCGAGGCCACGGCCCTGGCGTCCTGCTGGGACGTCAAGCAGGTGAACCCGGCGGCCGCCGACGGCCGGTACTGGCTCTACACCCCGGGCCTGGGCTACCCGCAGCAGTTCTGGTGCGACATGACGACGGACGGCGGCGGCTGGGTCCTCCTCGGCCGCGGCCGGGAGAACTGGTCGTTCCTGCCGGAGGGCCAGGGCACGACCGCCGAGGTCTCCGCGACCGTCACCGGCACCGCCGCGTTCGCGCCGAAGGCCGTGCCGACGGCGACCGTCAACGGCCTGCTCAACGGCACCGCGGTGAAGGACCTGACGGACGGCGTCCGGGTGCGCCGCGCGACGAACACCGCCGGGACGACGTGGCAGGAGGCCCGCGTCTTCCCCTCGACGATGGGCGAGTGGCGCTGGACCATCGGCGGCGGCTACCCGCTGAGCCGGATCACGTTCGGCGCCACCACCTACACGAACACCGCGACCGGCTCGGCGATCTGGTCGAGCGCCTACACGTTCGCGCGGTCCTGCCCGACGACGGGCGTCAACTGCCTCGACACGCGGCGGGTCGCCGCCCAGAACAACAACCTGCCCGGCTTCGGGTACGGCTCGGCCGTCGCCGGCACCGCGAGCACGAGCGCCGCGGCCGCGACGAGCTACCTGTGGAGCTACGCGACCGGCTACGCGATGCCCTTCGCGCAGGTCTTCGTGCGGCCGAAGGTCCGCTGGGCCGACCTCGCGATCACCCCGGTCGGCACCGGGCTCGCCGGCTCCACGAAGCGGTCGATGTTCGACAACTTCGCCGAGACCCAGCCGGCCGGCGTGAGCGGCCAGGCGAACGGCCTGTCCACCGAGCGCGACACCGAGGTCCGGGCCTTCGCCCAGATCGGCTCGACGATGTACGTCGGCGGCAACTTCGCCCAGGTCGACGAGTACGGCGCGACGACGACGTCCACCCCGCAGGCGTACCTCGCGGCGTTCGACGTGAGCACCGGCGCCTGGGTGCCGGGCTTCCGCCCCACCCTCAACGGCAAGGTCAACGCCCTGACGGCGCTCCCGAACGGCACCCTCGCCGTCGGCGGCGAGTTCACGACCGTGAACGGCGTGGCGCAGGCCGGTCTCGTCGCCCTCGACCCGGCGACCGGCGCGACCTCCGCGGCCTACCGGTTCGCCCTCGAGCGGCGCTCCACGTCCGGCACGACGACGACGATCACCCCCGGCACCGTGACGGGCCTGTCGCTCCAGGGCACGTGGCTCTACGCGGGCGGCCAGTTCACCCACACCGCGGGCGGCACGACGGCGCTCTCCGGGTTCTCGTACACCAAGCGCGGCGCCCGGTTCAGCCTGACGACCGGCCGGCCCGACTCGACGTGGAACCCCGCGTTCGACGGCACCCCGGTCTTCGTCCTCGCCTCGGCCGCCGGTGACCGGGTCTACTTCGGCGGCTTCATGGCGACGATGAACGACGGCGCCAAGGCGGTCCCGCAGTTCGCGGCCGTGACGACGACGTCCCCGGCCGCGGCGGTGGCCGGCCTCAAGGCCCGCGTCTCCAGCGCACCCGCCAAGGCGACCTACCAGCAGACGGCGGTCGAGACCGGCTCGCGGTTCATCCTCGGCGGCTCCGAGCACTCGTTCCACAGCTACGACCGCGCCGACATGACGATGACCCGGGGCAACGTCTCGAACGCCAACCCGGGCGGCGGCGGCGACTTCCAGGCCGCGACCGTCGACCAGGGCATCGCGTACGGCTCGTGCCACTGCATCCTGTCCTACAACTACGGCGGCCGGACGCTGTGGTCGTCGATCGACGCCTACGACGACATCGACAACATCCGCTACATCGGTGCCTACGACGTCGCGACGGGCAAGTACCTCACGGACTACACCCCGTGGATCAAGACCCGGGCCGTCCGTGGCCCCTGGGCGCTCACCGTCGACTCGGACAACTGCCTCTGGCAGGGCGGCGACACGACCCAGACCAAGCGCCGCTCCGACAGCACGTGGCAGAGCTCCGGCGGCTTCTCCCGGTTCTGCCGCAACGACTCCGAGGCGCCGACCGTGCCGACCGCGGTGAAGTCCGTGGCCGCCGTCGACGGCTCGACGGTCACGGTGTCGTGGACCGGCTCGACGGACAACCGGGCCGGCGGCCTGCGCTACACGGTCTTCCGCGGGGACGTCCCGATCGCGACGACGACGTCCTGGAAGATCGTCGTCCCGGCGGCGGACGCCCCCGGCAGCTACGTCGTCCGGGCGCTCGACAAGGCCGGCAACGTCAGCGCGACGACGGCGCCGCTCGTCGTCGGCTGACGCGAACGCAGCCGGCAGAAGGAGCCCGTCCCGCCCTCCCGAGTTACTAGCGCGTATGACCCGATGAACAGGTCATACGCGCTAGTAACTCGGGGTCGGGAGGGCTCCTTCTGCGTGCGACCGGCCGGCTAGACCCCGCCGCCTGGCCGGTGGTCGCCGCCGCGGGCCTGCGAGACGGCGTGCGGGAGGACCGGCGCGAGGACCGCGATGCCGTCCTTGCAGCCGCCCGGCGACCCCGGCAGGTTGACGACGAGCGTGCGGCCGGCCAGGCCCGCGATCCCGCGGGAGAGCGCCGCCGTCGGGACGCCGTGCGCGAGGCCGTACGCGCGGATCGCCTCGGCGATGCCGGGGACCTCGCGGTCGACGACGCCGCGCGTCACCTCGGGCGTGAGGTCGCCGGGGGTGAGCCCGGTGCCGCCGGTCGTGAGGACGACGTCGTAGCCCGCCGCGACGGCGGCCCGCAGCGCCTCGGCGACGGGCTCGCCGTCCGGGACGACCTGCGGCCCGTCGACGTCGAACCCCATGGCGCGCAGGCCGTCGACGAGCACCGGCCCGCCGCGGTCGCTGTAGACCCCGGCCGCGGCCCGGTTCGACGCGGTGACGACGAGCGCCCGGCCCGCGGAGCCCGCCCCGGGCCCGGCGGCGCCGTCCGGCTCAGTCACGGGTCCAGTCCCCCGACCGGCCGCCGGACTTCGCGGTGACCCGCACGTCCGTGATCGTCGTCAGCCTGTCGACCGCCTTGACCATGTCGACGAGCGCCAGCGCGGCGACGCTCACGCAGGTGAGCGCCTCCATCTCGATGCCGGTGCGGTCCGCGGTGCGGACCGTCGCGGTGATCTCGACGCCGGTGTCGACGACGTCGAGGTCGACGACGACGCCGTGGACGGCGATCGGGTGCGCGAGCGGGATGAGGTCCGGCGTCCGCTTGGCCGCCTGGATCCCGGCGATCCGGGCCACGGCGAGCGCGTCGCCCTTGGGCACGCCGTCCCCGCGCAGCAGCCGGACGACCTCGGGCGAGCAGAGCACCCGCCCCTTCGCCGTCGCCTCCCGCGCCGTGACGGTCTTCGCGGAGACGTCGACCATCCGGGCCCGGCCCCGGGCGTCGACGTGCGTCAGCCCGCCGGCCGGCGCGCCTGCCACGTCGCTCACCGGCGCGGCCCGGCGAGGAGCATGCACGTGAGCTCGTCGCCCGGCTGCACCTGCGTGACGTCCGCAGGGACGACGGCGAGGCACTCGGCCTCGGCGAGGTCGGCGACGAGGTGCGAGCCCTGGCCGCCGACCGGGGTCACGACGGGCGCGTCCGCGGCGAGCGGGCGGGTCAGCCGGGCGCGGACGAACTGCTTCTTGCCGTTCGGCGACGACCAGGCGACCCCGGCCCGCGCGGTGACGGTCGGCCGGTGCAGGTCGGTCTCGCCGAAGAGCCGGCGGAGCACGGGCCGCACGAAGACCTCGAAGGAGACCATCGAGCTCACCGGGTTGCCGGGCAGCGTGAAGATCGGGACGCCGTCCGCCCCGACGTGCCCGAAGCCCTGCGGCATCCCGGGCTGCATGGCGACCTTCTCGAAGACGACGCCGCCGACCCGGGAGAGCACCTCCTTGACCGTGTCGTAGGCGCCCGCGCTGACGCCGCCGGTCGTGACGATCAGGTCCGCGCCGGCAAGCTCGGCCTCGAGCGCGGCCATGAAGGAGTCCGCGTCGTCCGCGACGAGCCCGACGTGCCGGGCGTCGGCCCCGAGCTCGCTCGCGGCGGCGGCGATCGCGTAGCCGTTGGAGTCGTGGATCTGCCCCGGGCCGAGCGGCTGCCCGGGCGGCACGAGCTCGCTGCCCGTCGAGAGGACGGCGACCCGCGGCCGCGGGTGGACGCGCACGGTCGCCCGGCCGACGGCCGCGAGCAGGCCGATCTGGCGGGGGCCGATCCGGACGCCCCGGCGCAGCACGACCTCGCCACGGGCGACGTCCTCCCCTGCCGGGCGCAGGTAGGCACCCTCGGCGGGGGCCTGGGTGATCTCGACGGTCTCGGTGCCGCGGTCGGTCCACTCGACGGGGACGACGGCCTCGGTGCCGGCCGGCAGCGGCGCACCGGTCATGATCCGGATCGCCGTCCCGGGCGCGAGCTCGAGCTGCGCCGCGCTGCCCGCCGGGACGTCACCGGTCACGGGCAGCCGGACCGGGTGCCCCGGCGCCGCGGAGGCGACGTCGGGCACCCGGACGGCGTACCCGTCCATGGCGCTGTTGTCGAAGGACGGCAGGTCGACGGCCGCGACGACGTCCTCGTCGAGGAGGCAGCCGAGCGCCTCCACGAGGGGGACGTCGGTGGCCGGCAGCACCGTCACTGCGGCCAGGCACTCGGCCAGATGCTCCTCGACAGGTTTCACGCCCCGATCGTGCCCTAGGCCGGGGCCCCTGTGCCGTTCGACACCGGGATCGAGGAGGTCGGGGGCGTCGTCGCCGCGTCGCCGGGGCCCATCCCGGCGACGTACGTGCGCAGCCAGGACCGCAGCTCCGGGCCGAGGTCCTGGCGCTCGCAGGCGAGCTGGACGACGGCCTTGAGGTAGTCGAGCCGGTCGCCGGTGTCGTAGCGGCGGCCGCGGAAGACGACCCCGTAGACGCCGGCGCCCTCGCCGTCCGCCTGCGCGAGCGTCTGGAGCGCATCGGTGAGCTGGATCTCGCCGCCGCGGCCGGGCGGGGTCTTGCGCAGGACGTCGAAGACGCGGCTGTGCAGGACGTAGCGGCCGATGACCGCGAGGTTGCTCGGGGCCTCGGCGGGGTCGGGCTTCTCCACCATGCCGGTGATCCGCACGACGTCCTGCTCGCCGGTCTCCTCGACGGCGGCGCAGCCGTAGAGGTGGACCATCTCCTGCGGCACCTCCATGAGCGCGACGACGCTCGCCTGGGTGCGGCGCTGGACCTGGATCATCCGGCCGAGCAGCGGGTCGCGCTCGTCGATGAGGTCGTCGCCGAGCAGGACCGCGAACGGCTCCTTGCCGACGTGGTGGGCGGCGCAGAGCACGGCGTGGCCGAGGCCCTTCGGGTCGCCCTGGCGCGTGTAGTGCATGTCCGCGAGGACGTTCGACTTCTGCACGCGCGCCAGCCGGAAGGAGTCGCCCTTGGCCTGGAGGGCCTCCTCGAGCTCCCACGCCCGGTCGAAGTGGTCCTCGAGGGAGCGCTTGTTGCGGCCGGTGATGACGAGGACGTCGGACAGGCCCGCCGAGACGGCCTCTTCGACGACGTACTGGATCGCCGGCTTGTCGACGACCGGGAGCATCTCCTTGGGCGTCGCCTTCGTCGCCGGCAGGAAGCGCGTGCCGAGACCCGCGGCCGGGATGACCGCCTTGGTGACGACCGGCCCCAGCGTGCGCTCGGGGTCGTGGGACTCGACGACGTGCGCGTCGGTCATGCGGGTCTCCTATCTGGTCGGCGGCCGTCCACCCCGGGCCGCCGGCTGAGCGTGTGTGTCCGCGGCGCCCCGTGGGCCCGGGCGTACCGGGCCCGGCCGCAGAACCGTAGGGGTCGAGGCTACCGAGGTCGCGGGGCGCCCGTGCGGCGAGCCGCCAGGCCGGGCCGTCGGGCCGGGCCGTCGGGCCGGGCGTCAGGTGGGCAGGCTCACCGGGCCGCCGGCGCTGGTCCAGCGGTCCCGGCCGCCGCGCTTGGCGGTGTAGAGGGCGCCGTCCGCGGCCCGCATGACCTCGGTCGACGTCCGGCCGTGGTCGGGGTAGGCGGCGACGCCGGCCGAGACCGTGACCCGCAGGGTGTCCTCGCCCGCCGTGAACGGGGTCCCCCGGACGATCTCGCAGACCCGCTCGGCGACCCGGGCGGCGCCCGCGGCGTCCGTCTCGGGCAGGACGACCGCGAACTCCTCGCCGCCGTACCGCGCCACCGTGTCGACCTCGCGCAGGCAGCCCTTGAGCCGCAGGGCGAACTCGCGCAGCACCGCGTCGCCGACGCCGTGCCCGTAGGTGTCGTTGACCTGCTTGAAGTGGTCGAGGTCGAGCATGAGCACCGACAGCGGCCGGCTGAACCGGGTCGCGCGCTCGACCTCGCGGCCCAGGGTCGTCGTGAGCATCCGGAAGTTGCCGGCCCCGGTGAGCGGGTCGGTCACCGACAGCCGGCGGGTCTCTTCGTGCGCCGCGACGTTGGCGATCGCCGTCCCGGCCTGCGCCGCGAGCGAGCGGACGTTGCCGAGCGAGACGTCGTCGAAGACCGGTGCGCCCGGCCGCCGGGCGACCGCCAGGGCGCCGACGATCTCGCCGTCGGCGTCCCCGCCGCGCTGGATCGGCAGCGCGAGCGCCGGGCCGGCGGACATGATCCGCTCGACGAGGACCGGCCGGCCCAGGTGGACCGCCTCGCCCGCGATCCGGGCGAGGTCGTCGAGGGCGTTCGACGCGTGCGGCCCGGCGCCGTCGCCGATCGCCGAGATGCCGTTGCCCGACAGCGCGAGCGAGCCGCGGCCGCCGAGCAGGGCGCTGCCGACGACGCAGTCGCTGCCGGCCATCGCGGCCTCGAGCACCGTCCGCAGCAACCCGTCGAGGTCGTGGGTGCGCCCGAGCGCCTCACCGAACCGCTCGAAGGTCTCCCGGAGCGACTCCCGGCTCGCCTCCAGCGCCGTGACCTGCTCCTGCATCCGGGCCGCCATGGCGTCGAAGGCGGTAGCCACCCGGCCGACCTCGTCGCGCGGGCCGCGCGGCTGCAGCCCGGCCCGGGCGTCGAGGTCGCCGCGGCCGAGCCGCTCGGCGGTGTCGGTGAGCACCTCGAGCGGGCGGGTCAGCCGCTGGGCGACGAGAGTCACGAGGGCGGCGGCCGCGACCACGGTCACGAGGACCACCGCGAGGACGACGCCGGGCAGGCCCCGGCCGGGCACCGGCTCGACGGAGACGATCTGGTAGGGCACGCCCGGGGCGTCGGACTGCACCCGGAACCGGGCTCCGCCGGCGCCGCCGCCGAGCCTGCCCTCCGAGACCGCCTCGAGGACGGGCGCGAGGTCGTCGTGCGGCACCGTCGAGGAGACGACCGCGGTCCCGCCGCGGCGGTCGACGAGCGCGACCCCCGTGTCGAGGTTGAGGCCGGCCGCGAGCGCGGCGAGCCCCGCGTCGTCGACGGGGGCCAGGACGACGGCCCGGGCGATCTCGGCGCCGGTGGCCGGGTCGGTCACGGCGACGGACTCCGCCATCGCGGCCGGCCCGTCCGCGGCGGCCTCGCGGCGTGCGCAGGAGGCCGCGGACTGCGCCCGCAGGAGCGGGTCGGTGAAGCGGGCGGCGTCGGCCCCGGCGACGGCGCGCGGGGCGCCGTCGACGAGGACGGCGGCGGTGAGCCCGGGGCGGCGGTCGACGGCCGCGTCGACGGCCGCCTGCGCACCGGCCGGGCTGACCGCGGCGGCCGTCGCGAGCAGCACCCGCAGGTCGGCGGCCACGGCGCGGGCGGCGTCCCCGAGGCCGGCGCAGCGCTGGCCGAGCGCGATGGCGGTGGCACCGTCGGCGCGCTCCGCCGCGTCGTCCGCGTAGGCCCGGGTCGCATCGGGCACGATGACCCCGACGGCGATCCCCACGGCCAGCAGTGGTGCGATGAGGACGGCGCCGAGCACAAGTGCAAGGCGTGCGCGCAGCGACACAGGTCCCTCCCCTGGGCCGACCACCGGGTCGACCCGTCCGGCCGCGCCGGCCCGACCGGCGGCGTACGGACCGTCCGGCCTCTGGATCGTGACACGGTAGGAGCAGAGAGTGAACGTATCGACACGAAGAGTTGCGACGAATGGGTGAAACGGAGGAGGGGGCGAACCCGGCGAACGGTGCGGACGGCGCACCCGCCGCGCCTGCCGACGCACCCACGGACGTGACGGTCGACGTCACCGACCGTGCCACCGCCGCCCGGACGGCCGCGCGGTCACCCGCGCGGACCAAGCACGAGCTGCGTCGCCGGATCCGGGCCGAGCGCCGCCGCCGGACGCCGCAGGAGCAGACCGACGCCGCCGGTGCCCTGGTCGCGTCCGTCCAGGCCGTCCCCGAGGTCGCCGCCGCCCGGTGCGTCGCGCTCTACGCGGCGATGCCCGGCGAGCCGCAGACCGAGGAGCTCCGCGCGGCGCTGCGGGCGCGCGGCGTCCGGGTGATCCTGCCGATCGTGCTCCCCGACGGCCTCATGGACTGGGCGGACGACTCCGGCGTCCTCGTCGCCCCGGCCGGGTTCGGCGGCGACGAGCCGACCGGCCCGCGGCTGGGCCTGGACGGGATCCGGGCCGCCGACGTCGTCCTCGTGCCCGCGCTCGCCGTGGACACCCTGGGCCGCCGGCTCGGCCAGGGCGCCGGCTACTACGACCGGGCGCTGCCGCTGCTCGACGACGGCGTCCCGGTCGTCGCGGTGGTCCACGACGGCGAGGTGCTCGACGCCGCCGTCGAGCCGGTGCCGGACGAGCCGCACGACCGGCGGGTCGATGCCGTCGTCACGCCGAAGGGCTACCTGCGCCTCGGGGGCTGACGCGGCGGGACATCGCGCCGGCGCCTACGCCGCGCCGGCGTCCTGCGCCCCGAGGTCCTGACGGCGTGCCCGGGACCGGCCGACGAGACCGTGGCGCACGAGCAGGTGCGCCGCCTCGTAGTGGTCCGGCAGTGCGAGCGCCCGGCGCTGCTCCGGCGCACCGGCCTCGGCCCGCGGGTCGGGCCGCTCGTCGAACCGCCAGCCGTCGGTCTGCCGGTGCGCCGGGTGGTCGAGCAGCGCCGACACGAGCTCGTCCTCCCGCGCCCGGCGGGCGGGCCACGCCCCGGCCGCGGTGGCACCGCCGGTGTCCGGGTAGAGCGTGCACAGCTCGGCGACGAGCGACCGGACGCGCTTGACGCTCTCGATCCCGAGCTGCTCGCAGATCTGCGCATACGTCGCGGGCAGCGCGCCGCCGGAGAGCAGCGGCGCGCAGAGCGCCTCGGCGACGGCCCGCAGGTGCCCCGGCACCGCCGGCACGACGAGCGTGCGCTCGACGTCGCTCTCGTCGTCCGGCAGCGCTGCGCCGGTCAGTGCGGTCACCGCGGCCGGCCGGACGACGAGCTCGCACCCGGCCGGGCCGAGCACGAGGCAGGACCGGGCGGGCAGGGTCCGGGCCGCGCCGGGGTCGTCCGCCCCGGCGCGCGGCGGCAGGTGGCCCAGCGGCGGCTGCCCGGGGACGACGACGAGCAGGTCGTGGCCGCGCGACAGGTTGCGCAGCCACAGCTGCCCGTCCGCGAGCCACAGCACCCCGGCCCGCCGGGAGAGCGTCGGCTCGTTCAGAGCCGACCACACGACGACGTCGCACGCGTCGGGGTCCCGGCCGAAGACCAGCCCGGGGCCGCCCGGCACGAGGGCGTGGACGACGTCGGGCTCGCCGACGTACACGACAGTCCCCTGATCCGTCATGTCCACTCCACGCCGCGCGGCGCAGAAAGGTTGCACGGTCAGCGGCTGCCGTCGACCCGGACGAACGCGTACCCGTGCGTCCGGTACCAGTCGATGATCCGCGGGAGGGCGTCGACGGTGACCTGGCGCTCGCCACCGCCGTCGTGGAGGAGCACCACCGGGTGCCGCTGGCCGGCCGCCGCCGTGGCCGCTGCGACGACGGCGTCCACCTGGCGCCGGTGCTCGGCCGCGGTCGTGGCCCGGCGGGACTGGACCTTCCAGTCGAGGCTGTCCACCGACCACAGGGTGGTCGTCATGTGCAGGCCGCGCGCGGCCGGCAGGACCGTCGCCGGCAGGAAGCCGCCCGGCGGCCGGAACCAGCACACGGGCGCGTCGGACGCCTCGGTCACCGCCTCGGAGGTGCGGCCGAGGGAACGGTCGAGGTACGGGCGCGTCCACCCGCCGCGGACGTCGCGCGGGTAGCTGTGGTCCCATGTGTGGTTGCCGACGAGGTGCCCCTCGCTGACGGCGCGACGGACGAGGCCGGGCCGCTCGACGACGTGCTCGCCGACGACGAAGAACGTCGCCGGCACCTCCTCGCGCGCCAGGACGTCGAGCACGGCCCCGGTCTGCGCGTCGGGCCCGTCGTCGAACGTCAGGGCGACGGTGCGGCCCTCTCCCCCGCCGGTGGACAGGACGCCGGACCGCGGCCGCGGGCAGTCGGCGCCGGCGCCCGCCGCGCTGCGCGGCGAGGTGTCGGCGGTCTCCTCGGCGACGGGGTCGGCGGGGTCCTCGGCCGCGGGGCCGGTGCCCTCCTCGACGGCCGGGCCGGTCGCCTGGTCTGCGGTCTCGTCGAGGCCCTCGTCGGCCGCCTTCCCGACGGCCGGGCCGTCGGCGGACGCACCGGCGACGACCTGCTCCGCCGCCGGGGGACCGGCCGGGGACAGAGGCGGTGCGTGAT
>NZ_MWLN01000085.1 GCF_002198655.1 Kineosporia sp. A_224 | reverse complement strand
GCTGCGACCACGGCGCCGCAGCGGGCCGTTCAGTACACGCTGACCCTCAAGCGTGGGATCGGGTCGATGCCGGCGTGGCCGTGCGACAAGGTGCAGGTGCGGTTGACGACCAGGGGCGGGGTCACCGAGACCGTCGGGTACCGGATCGACCGCTCGGCGCCCTCGTTCGACCTCGATCCCTTGATCGAACGAACGGTCGCGGTGCCCGGTCCGGTCCCGGTCGATGAGTCGATCCTGTGCGCCGACGGGAACTCGTCGATGGACCAAGCGACAGCGACCCTGAGGTACTCGTCCCGGACGTTCGCGACCCCGGCGGAGGCGTTGCGTGCGTTCCTCGTCTCTGCCGACGCGGCACCGCTCGACATCTCGAGCGGACGGCGCCCGTACACCGAGTACCGGGTGCGGTCTGACGGCAGCCACAGGTTCGAGCACTACACGAACTGGAACGAGCACGTCGCCGTCGTCGCCGTGCCGGTCGGCCGGGGCTGGAGCCTGACCGGCTACACGTCGACATGCTGACGCGATGATCGCCGGCCAGGGCCGTGAGGTCTTGTCCGGAGGGCCACCGGTCAACGCGGGCCGCGGCAAGCGGCGGACCGTGGTGCGCCTCACGGTCGCAGCAGTGGTCGTCGGCTTCGCAGCCGCCGCCTCCCTGGTCCTCTCGCATCGGACCTCGGTTCCGGTCAGGAGCCCGAACGTGCCGCCGTCGGCGCCGGGGCCGTCACGTTCGGGCGAGGCGTCCGCTCGGCCGCCGGTGCAGTCGCCGGAGCCGCGGTCCGGCCGGACGTCGGTGTGGATGCTGGACCCGGAGGACTGGCGCGGGGTGATCGAGGTCGACCCGGGGACGAACCGGGTGGTCCAGCGGATCGACACCGGCGACACCGCGGGGGTGGTGGCCACCCCGGACGTGGTCTGGGTGTCCAGCGGTGCGGCAGGCACGCTGAAGCGGCTCGACCGGCGGGCCGGGCTGCGGCGCAGCGTCGTACGGGTCGACGGCTCGCCGGAGGCGATGCGGCTGTTCCGTGGCCGGTTGTGGGTGCTGGACACGCTGGGGCGGCTCCTTGCGCTCGATGTGTCCACGGGACGCGTCGTCATGATCGTCGCGCTCGGGGAACGGGTCGGGTCCTTGACCGACGACGGTCGGCGGCTGTGGATGGCTGCCTCGCCCGGTCGGCGCCTTCTTGCGGTCGACCCGAGGACCGGCCGGGTCAGCCGGTACCGGTACCGCGGCGGTGCCGGCCCGAGTGTGGTCGTCTTCGACGGGCGTCGGTTGTGGGTGGGCAACGGTCGGGAGAACTCGGTGACCGCCGTCGACCCGCGCACCGGCAGGGCCCTGAAGACCGTTCGTCTGGGCCCGCGCGCCCCGACGTCCTGGGTTCCCGTCCCCACGTGGATCGAGGTCGTGCACGGTCGGCTCTGGGTCGGACATGTCGTCCGCGTGACCGGTGACAGCTGGCGTGCGTCGGTGATCGACCCGACGACCGGCCGCCGCGTGGCGACGCAGTGGGTGCCCGCCGGGTCCGGTGAGCTCGCGACCGACGGGACAGCCGTGTGGATCCAGTCCGGGTCGTCCGTCGCGCGCGTGGACCCGACGGCCGGATCCTTCGACGTGACACGGTGATCCGGTCCGGACTGTGGTGGGTGATCGACCTCGCGTCGTTCCGGGCCGGCTACCCGGCCTGCACCGACGTGTCGCCCAACTACTTGAATGACTGGCCCCGCAGGACCCTCGGCCGAGACAGCCCTGAACGGCTGGCCAGGCCTCGTTCGCGGTGTTGGCGATGTTCGTGCGTCGGCTCCGGGCTCAGGGCAAGGGAATCAAAACGGTTGTTTCGACGCCGTTGTCGCGCAGTTTCGCGAGCGATGGCAGCCGCGCGACCCGAAACGCCTGGTAGAAGTCTCCGGCCGACCCCGCGACATTGAGCGCGCTGAGGATGTAGACGGTCAGGTTGGCGGCGGCAGGTACGACCGCGAAGAGCCCGAGAAGCACCACGCCCCACAGCGCGACCGGTCCGAGCGCGACGACGAGAAAGGCCCTCCTACCGACGAAGGCGTCGTTGCCGGTCGTGAGGTAGGGCAAGCGCAGCGCGTAGTGAGATCTCGTCCCGGAGAACACGGTCAGCAGCACCCCGTGAGTGGCCTCGTGCAGCCACATGTACACCAGACAAGACGCCAGGGTGACCACGGTGGATGCAATTGTTCCCCAGCCGCTGTCCAGAGGAAGGTCGAGCAAGAGTGCCGCAGCGACGAAGCCCACGGCGACGAACAGGAAGATCAGCTGTACTGCGAGCGCGGCCCGCCGGTCGTGCTTGAGGTCCCATGTCGCCAGATGGCGATGGCCGGCCAGTCTTGGTGGCAGTGGTTCGGCGCGGGCGGCCATGTGGACTCCTTGTGTTGCTGTCCAGGCTAACCGCGGACACGTCGGAGCCTCCGGGACCTACCGGCGCGATTGCAGGATTTCCGCGCGCCCCGGGTTCACCTCCCGAGCGCTCCCGGACGCGCTTCGCGACCCCTGTGTCGGCTCAAGGCCGAAGGGCACGAGTTCGCGGCGCGAGGCGGAAGCCCTCGCGAAGGTTCCAGGCGGCCGTCGAAGGTGGGACCCGCGGTCAAGAAGCGCTGAACTGTTGCCGAGTGCGACCCGACCCGGCCTCGGGTGGGTTTCGCTGTGCGTGGGCCGGGCCGTTCCCGCGTCGTGACCGCGCACACGGCCACACGCTCCCGCAGATGACGCAGAAACCGCTCTCGGCCTGATGGCGGAAGCGATCGGCCAGACCAGCCGCCGCGCGCCGAGCGACTACCTGGTCGTCGTTCGGCGCGCGATGGCGGCCCCGGGGGCCGGACTCGAACCCGACGTCACGACGTCGGTCGCCTTCACTCATGCCTGACTGTCGCGGGCGAAGCGTTCTGGCGACATCACGTGCCCGTCAACCCCACCTCAAGGAAGGCGCCCCGTCCTGGGCGCGCCGGTCCTGGACGGTTCCCCGTCTGCGAGGCTCCGCTTGTTCCGTGGACCCGGTGGTGTTGGTCATTCCATGACGCGGAGCGTGGAGGGGATGTCCATCCGGCTCAGGCGTCGGATGTTGAACAGGGGGGCGGCCGCGACGGTGACGACGCCCAGGGCGAAGGCTGCGAGCACGGTGGTGGTCGACAGGGTGGCGACCACGCCGATCTCGGGTAGCACGGCGGGGATGGTCGTTGCTGCCATCCAGACCAGGACGCCGTAGCCGCCGGCGATGCCGACGACGGTGGCGGCTGCTCCGACCAGGGCGGTCTCGGCGATGGCGAGACCGATGATGGTGCGTGCGGGCAGGCCGAAGGCGAGCATGGTGGCGTGGTCGCGGGCGCGCTCGTCCATGCCGATGCTGGTGGTGTTGACGGCGATCAGCAGTGCCAGCAGCAGGGTCACCAGGGCCGCGATCTGCAGGATGCCGATGAACTCGTCCAGGCCTGTGCGCATGCCCTCTGTGGTTGTTCGGACGGCTTGGGCGGAGGCGACGGCGGGGATCGACAGCAGCGCGCGTTGGACCTGGGTGGCGCTCGTCCCGGAAGCGGGGGTGACTGTCAGGTAGTTGGTGGCGCCCGACATGCCGAACGCAGTAGCGGTGGCCGGGTCGAGGTAGGCGAACGCCCGCATCGGATTGGGGTGGATCCCAGCGACGGTCATGACGGTGCGCGCGGTCTGCAGCCCTTCGGGGCTTGCCTGGGGGTGGGTGACTTCGATGGTGTCCCCGACCGTGACGTGCAGGTCGGCGGCGGCCTTGGAGGCCAGCACGATCCCGCCGTGGGCGGTGCCGGACTCGATCGTCGGCGTCCAGAGGGCTGCGTCGTCGAGGACCTCGACGAGCAGGTCGACGGTGCGGTCCTGTCGGCCGGCGGTGACCGGCAGCATCAGGCCGGCGGTGACCGTGTCCGTCTCGGGCAGGGCGCGGACGGCGCGCACGACGTCGCCGTCCGCGGGCTCCACCGCCGTGAGGGAGACGTTGAGGCGCTCGGGTGCGGATCGCAGCAGCTCGTGCTGGGCGTCGTCCAGGGTCGCGTTGAAGGTGTCGAGGAATCCGATCGTGGTGACCAGTGTGGTGATCGCGGCCGCGATACCGAGCACGGTCAGCAGGGTCCGACGCGGGGTCCGCAGCACGTTCCGCAACGGGATCTGACGGTAGCTGCGTCCCCGTGAAGGCAGTCGGCGAAGCAGAGGAGCCAGACCTCCGCCGCGCGCCGCGAGGTGACCGACCCGGATCGCCTCGACCGGCTGCACCCGGACCGCCCGCCAGACCGGCCAGGCCACGGCAACCAGCGGCAGGCAGAATCCCAGCGCGGACGCCTGAAGGTAGACGTCGACCTGGAACGGGGTCACCCACACCGGCAGGGGGAGCATCTCGACCAGAACGGCCTTGAGCGGGATCGCCACCAGCCAGCCGACCGCGACGCCCAGCAGGACGCCGAACAGTGCCACCTGTGTCCCGAAGAGCATCGGCCGGACCGCGAGGACGGCGGGCCGCACACCCAGGGCCATCCCGATCCCGATCTCACGGCGTTGCGCCTCCACGATCCGGGCGGTCAGGTTCAGTGCTGCGAACGCCGCCCCGGCCAGTACCAGCAGCGCGACGATCCGCCACAGCTTGGCGTCGCCGGCGATGTCGTCGTACAGCACCCGGTAAGAGGGCAGCTCGCCGCGGGTGGACACCACCGCGCTGACAGCGGGTTTCGCCCCCGCCAACGCGGACCGCAGCTCTGCGGCCACCTGGTCTGCCAGCAGCTCCTGCGACACCGGGCGCTGGGCCGGGTCGCGCCTGTCGACCGGGCGCAGGGTGAGAACCACGTCGTTGACCTGGCCGGCCGCTCCGGTCAGAGCCTGCGCGGTCGCCAGTGTCGCGTACACGACGGCGAACGACCGCTGGCTGAGGAACGGCAGCGCAGCCTGACCGCCCGAGGACAGGAAGTACTCCGGCTGCTGCCCCAGACCCACGTAGCTCGCCCGGGCACCACCGGACATCACGACCTCGCCGGTTGCCGGCAACCGGTTGGCGGAAGCGAACTGCCGATCGAGGACGACGACCGGCTGCCCGTCGTCAGCGGGGCCGGGCAGCCGCCCGGCTGAGGGCCACACGTCGTCGACACCAGCATCGGTACCGGTCGCGGTGCCGACCAGTTCGCCGGGCACCAGCAGATCGTGCGGGGCGCTCACCTGGGTGGGGACCACCAACCGCTCACGGACGCCCAGCACCGAGGCGGCCGAAGGGATCGACGCCACGACGGCGGCGAGACGTCCTTCGGCGACGGTGCTGCCCTGGCTCAGCCGGACCCGCACGTCATGGGTGTTCAACAACGCGAAGCTGGCATCGTTCGACGCCCGCCGCCACGCGCTGGTACTGAGCAGGGCGGCGTAGGTCCCTGCCCCGAGGGCGATCACCAGGCTGATCGCCGTGACCAGCACCCAGCGGCCGCGCAGATCCCGCCAGGACCACCGCACCCACAACCCGCGAGAGGTCACCACGGTCACCACCGCAGATCGTCGATGGCCGCCCGGCCACCGGCCGGCGGACCGTCGGCCACCAGGTGGCCGCTGGACAGCTCGATCACCCGGTCGGCCACCCGGGAGATCTCCCGGTTGTGCGTCACCACCAGCACCGTCTTGCCCGCCTCGGCCTGCTCGCGCAGCAGCTGCAGGATCGCCACCCCGGTCCGGAAATCGAGCTCACCGGTCGGCTCGTCCGCCAGCAGGATCGGGTTGCCCGTCGCCAACGCCCGCGCGATCGCCACCCGCTGCTGCTCCCCGCCTGACAACTGGTGAGCGAAATGTTCCGCCCGACCCGCGAGGCCGACCTGCTCCAGCACCCGAGCGGCGACGTCCGCCGCGTCCGCACGACCGGCGACGTCGGCGCCGAACCGCACGTTCTCCAGCGCCGTCAGCCCCGGGAACAGGTTGAAGCTCTGGAAGATGAAGCTGACCGTGTTCCGGCGGATCCGGGTGCGTTGTGCTCGTGAGGCCGTGCTCAGATCGGTCCCGGCCAGCCGGATCGTGCCCGACGTCGGCGCATCCAGTGCCCCCACCAGATTCAGCAGCGTGGTCTTGCCCGAACCGCTGGCCCCCAGCACCACCACGAACGCGGACTCGTCCACATGCAGGTTGACCCCGTCCAGAGCCTTGACCACCGTGTCGCCCACCTCGAAGTACCGGCAGACGTCGTCCAGGTCGATCCGGGTCCCCTCCGCGCCGGCCCGTGCGTCGACCGGGCTGCTGGGCAAGACAGTCATGGGTATCCCCGCTCATGGATCGACAGCACCCACCCTGCCGTCCCTGGTCGGTGGTCGACATGGGCAAACGTCCCCGACCATGAGGCAGCAAGGAAGCCCAGCGCGTTCAACTCGGCAACCACGGCGGCGAGCCGGTCGGCACCGCGGCCGCGCAGGTTGCTCCCCGGGGCAAGCACGGGCGCAGCAGCCCGTTGTTGCTCTCGTTCGACGGTGGCTGCCACGGGATGCCTGTGGCAGAACAGGCACCGGCATTGCCCGTCGGTCGCTGATCTGGCGGTGCGCGCCCGGTGAGGTGCTGGGCCATCCACCCCGTCATCCGTGAGCGCCGCTGCCGGCGCGCAGGCGGATTGCCAGCTTGCGCGTCTCGTCGACCAGCAGCAGGACCGACGCGGTCGCGCAGGCCAGCAGCCACTGCGTCGGGGTCAGTGCCGCGGTGCCGAACAGACCCTGCACCTGTGGCACGGTGACGACCACGACCTGCAGCAGCACGATGAACGACAGCGCGATCCACAGCGCACGGTTGGTGAAGGTGCGCCGGTGGAACACCGACAGCGTCGCGGATCGCACGGTCAGGGCGCTGACTACCTGGAAGAGGACGAAGGTGGTGAAGGCCGCGGTGACGGCCTGGCCGGTGGGCCACGCGGCCGTGCCGTACCTGAGTAGCGCGAGGGTGCCCAGGGCCATCACAGACCCGTTGAGCGTGATCACTGCGATGCGCGGGAGTGGGAGCAGGTGTTCGCGGGCGGGTCTGGGGGCCCGCCGCATGGTGTCGGGCTCGGCGGGGTCCATGCCCAGAGCGACCGCCGGCGGCCCGTCCATGATCATGTTGACCCAGAGGATCTGGATCGCGGTGAGCGGCGCGGGCAGCCCGGCCGCCGATGCGGTCAGCAGCATGGCGATGGCGGCGATGTTGGTGGTGAGCTGGAACCGCAGGAACGACAGGATGTTCGCGTAGATCGTCCTGCCCGCCTCGACGGCGCGGACGATGGTCGCGAAGTGGTCGTCGGTGAGGACCATCGCGGCCGCGTCGCGGCTGACCTGGGTGCCTGTCTTGCCCATCGCCACCCCGATGTCCGCGGCACGCAGGGCAGGGGCGTCGTTGACACCGTCGCCGGTCATCGCGGTGACGTGCCCGGCGCGCTGCAGGGCGCGCACGATGCGCAGCTTGTGTTCGGGGCTGACTCTGGCGAAGACGCCAACATCGACGAGCCACCTGTCGCCGTCGAGATCCGCGGAGTGGGTGCTGTCACCGGCGTCGATCTCGGCGCCGGTGCAGGTCCGACCGGTGATCCCGAGCTCTCCGGCGATCGCCTCGGCCGTCACGGCATGGTCCCCCGTGATCATCTTGACGTCGATGCCGGCCCCGTGGCACGCAGCGATGGCCTCGACGACTCCGGGGCGTGGCGGGTCCTGGAGTGCGACGAGGCCCAGGAAGGTGAGCTGTTCCACCAGCCCTTCGACGTCTGCGCCGGCCGGGGTGGGGGCGGCAGGGAGTTCTCGGTCGGCGATCGCGAGGACCCGTAGACCGCGTGCGGCCATGGTGGTCATGGCGTTCGTCGCGGTCGTTCGCGCGATGTCGTCGAGCGGCCCCACCGCCCCGTCCGGTTGCGCGATGAGCGCGCAGCGGTCGAGCAGCGCGTCGAGGGCACCCTTGACCGCGACCAGGGTCTGCCCGGTGGGTCCGTCCTGTGGGTGGACGGTGGCCATGTAGCGGTGCCGGGCGTCGAACGGTACCTCCGCGATCCTCGGCAGCTGCGCCCGGAGTCGGTGCGGGTCGAGTCCGATCTTGGCAGTCATGACGAGCAGCGCCGCCTCCATCGGGTCACCGATCACGACCGCCTGCGCAATGGTGCTGTCGTTGCACAGGGCCGCGGCCCGGGCGAGCCGTCGCAGCACGTCCCGGCCATCGCCGGGGACGACGCCCGACGGGTCGGTGACCTCGCCGTGAGGCTGGTAGCCCTCACCGGAGACGGAGTAGGTGTGCCCGCCGATCCACACCTCGCGGACGGTCATCTGGTTGACCGTCAAGGTCCCGGTCTTGTCCGTGCACACCACCGAGGTGGCCCCGAGGGTCTCGACCGACGCGAGCTGCTTGACCAGGGCACCCCGACCCGCCATGTGATGGACCCCCACCGCGAGAGTCACGGTGACGACCACCGGCAACCCTTCCGGCACCGCGGCCACCGCAAGCGCCACCCCGGACAGGACGATCTCGTGCCATGGCTGGCCGCGCAGGAGGCCGATGGCCAGGTAGATCGCGACGGCGGCGCCGCCGATGGCCGCCAGCCGTCGACCCAGCTGCGCGAGCTGGCGTTGGAGCGGGGTGGTCGCGACCGGCGTCCGCCGGATCAGGTCGGCCAGGCGCCCCATCTCGGTAGCCGGCCCGGTACCGACGACGATCAGCTCACCGCGACCGCGGGTGACCACGGTGTTCATGAACACCAAGCTCCAGCGGTCCCCGAGCGGTGCGTCCTCGTCAGGCACGGGGTCCACCCGCTTCGCCGAGGGCACCGACTCCCCGGTAAGGGCGGACTCGTCCACCTCCAGCTGCTCCGCGACGCTCAGCCGGCCGTCAGCGGGGACCTGGCCGCCGGCCTCGAGCACCACGACGTCTCCGGGCACCAGCTCGACGGCCGCCACCTCCGTCAGGTCACCGTCCCGGCGGACCACGCACGTCGGTGCCAGCATCGCGCGCAGCGACTCCAGGCTGTTCTCCGCCCGGAACTCCTGGACGATCCCGAGCACGGAGTTGACGAGGATCACCGCGAGGATGACGGCCGCGTCCTTGAGGTCTCCCACCAGGCTCGCGATCACCCCGGCTCCCAGGAGCAGCAGGACCAGCGGATCGCGCACCTGGTCCAGGAGTAGCGTCAGCCGGCTGCGCCGGTCGGCGGTCGGTAGCGCGTTCGGCCCGTGGAGGGCCTGCCGGCGGCGCACCTCGCCGGCGTCGAGGCCCGCCGTGGGCGACACCCCGAGGTCGGCTGCCACGTCGCCGGCGAGCAGCAGATGCCACGGGCGTGTGGTGCCCGGCGCGGGCCGCAGTCTGGCCGCCGCGCTCACGCCCCTTCAGTCCCGTCGTCGACGACATGGGCGATGAGAAGGTTCGCCGCGTCGTCCTTGAGCAGGGCCGAGACCGTGGAGCCGACCGCCATCCGCTTCAGACCGGTGAGCCCGCGTGTTCCAAGGACCACGAGATCGACCTGGTTGTCCCGCACGTAGTCGGGGATGACGCGCTTCGCGGCTCCGACCAGGCGGGTCACAGGAGGCACTGGCCGTCCCGCGAAGGCAGCCGTGGCCCGCGCCAGAGCCTGCTCGACGTCGACGGTCCCGTCGTCGACCGTGAGCACGTGCGCTGTGACCTGGGCCGACCACGGCAGCGACAGATAGGCCTCCATGGCCCTGTGGGCGTGGATGCTGCCGTCGACGCAGATGGCCACGGACCGGGTCCGATGACCGTGGCGGGCGACCAGCAAGGGGAACGGCGTGCCGACGATCAGCCACTCGGTCGTGCTCCCTGCCCATAGGCCCGCGAGGTGACCTCGGTGATGCGAGCCCACGACAACCAGTGAGGCGCCGTGGTAGCCGAGCAGTACGACCCGCGGGTCACCCCGAGGATCGACGTGGTCACAGCTCACGAACCGCATCTCCGCAGGCGCCACGCGCTCCACGTGGCGGGCAGCCCTGATCGGTGCGTCCCCGGGGGGCAGCGTCTCGTGGACGGTGACGATCTCCAGTCGCCATCCCTGCCAGTCGTGACCGGCGATCCAGGACCACGCGGCATCCGCGGCCGGCGCGCCGTCGTCGGCGAACACCACACTGGGCGGACGAGTGCTGCGCGGCTCGAGTCCTCGAGTGATGCTCATCGTCTGTGCGTCTCCGCCAGGTCCTTCCGTGCGGCGAGCTACGGCTGTCGGCGTACGACGGCGACCGGCACGTGCGCTTGGTGCAGCACCGAGTGGCTGACCGAGCCGAGGACCAGGGAACGGAAGCCACCGTTCCCTCGAGAGCCGACGACCAGCAGCGCCGCGCCGACCGACACCTCCACCAGAGCCTGTGCAGGCTGCCTCGCGTCGACGCGGGTCCTGATGTCGACGTCGGGGACCTTCTCCCGCCATCCGGCGAGCGACTCCTCCAACAGCCTCGCGCCGCTCTCCGCGTCAGCCATCAGGACGTCCTGGCTAGTCAGACCGCCCCGCCCCTGCCCGCCACCGTGGATCGCCAGCGACAAGACCGCGGTCAGGCCCAGACGCCGGGACGAGGCGTACTCGACGGCGAATCCGAGCGCCTCGTCAGCGCCCCGGGACCCGTCCAGCCCGACGACCACGCGTCCGGCCTCCGGACCCGGCACGACATCGAGGTCGGCGGGGCGCACGACCACGACCGGACACGTCGCGTGCTGGGCCACCTGCACGCCGGTGGACCCCAGCAGCAGCCCTGCGAACCCACCCCTGCCACGGGAGCCGACCACGAGCATCTGAGCGTCGGCGGCCTGTTCGAGCAGTGTCTGCGCCGCAGCGCCACGAACCAGGACGGCGCTCACGTCGAGGTCCGCTGCGATACCCCTGACGCGGTCGACGCCGTCGGCCAGGTCGGCCTTGCCGGCCGCCTCCGAGTCATCAAACCGTAGACCAGCAGCATCGTCGGCGGACCGCAACAGTGGACGGGACGGCATCCAGGCGTGGACCAGCCGAACCGGCGACCTGGTCGGTCGCGCTGCATCGACCGCGAACGCCAAGGCCTCGATCCCACCGGCCGACCCGTCGTACCCGACCACGATTGGCGCGCCGTCCATGACCCCTCCAAAGACGAACTCGATTTCATACATATCTTGTCCGCGCAGGGGGCTTCCACACCCGGGGCGAACGTCCCCTTCGCGTCCGGTGCATGCGTGCGACGGCCCCGAATGGAATCGGAGATACGGGGCCCTGCAGGAGCGCGCCGATCTCCACCCACCGGCACAGTCCCTCCAGTCGCCCGCCGGTGGGACGTCGGTGACCTCAGGACAGTCAGGTCGGGATGGCCAGGAGGAGTGCTGGGACGTGGTGCTCCGCAGGCATGCGGGCCGCGCCCTGGTGCGCGCTGCAGGCGAACAACGCCGCGATCTGGGGGTTCGGTGCTTCGCCGTCCCTGGTCACTGAGTCCGTGCGGCAACCTGCAGCAGCGTCCCCCACTCAGGCGAGCACGCCGACCTGGTAGCCGGCGAGGACCTTGCGTGCGGCGGCGTCCCGTGAGTGCTCCTCGAGGAACTCGCCGCCGTTCCCGCCGCACATCTCGACGATGCCCTCGCTGCCGCCGGGGTGTCGAGACACCCACTGGGT
>NZ_MWLN01000084.1 GCF_002198655.1 Kineosporia sp. A_224 | reverse complement strand
TCCCGTCGCCCCCGACGCCTGCGCCCCCCTCCACCACCTCAGTGACCGGGGTCCTGGCGGTAGAGGCCGTACTTGCCGATGTACTGCACGACGCCGTCCGGCACGAGGTACCAGACCGGCTCGCCCTTGACGATGCGCACCCGGCAGTCGGTCGAGGAGATCGCCATGGCCGGGACCTCCATGAGGCTCACCCGGTCCTGCGGGAGACCGGCGTCGTCGAGGGTGTGACCGGGGCGGGTGACCCCGATGAAGTGGGCGAGGTCGAAGATCTCGCCGCTGTCCTTCCAGGACAGGATCTGGGCCAGGGCGTCGGCGCCGGTGATGAAGAACAGCTGGGCGTCGGGCCGCTGGGCCGACAGGTCGCGCAGCGTGTCGATCGTGTACGTCGGGCCGGTGCGGTCGATGTCGACCCGGCTCACCGTGAAGCGTGGGTTCGAGGCCGTCGCGATGACCGTCATGAGGTAGCGGTGCTCGGCCGGCGCGACGTCCCTCGACGACTTCTGCCACGGCTGGCCGGTCGGCACGAAGACGACCTCGTCGAGGTCGAACGCCGACTGGACCTCGCTCGCCGCGACGAGGTGGCCGTGGTGGATCGGGTCGAACGTGCCGCCCATCACCCCGAGGCGTCGCACGGACGTCATCATCGAACGCCCCTGAGGTCGGACGGGCCCGTCGCCGGCGTCAGTGCCGCGTGCTCACGCTGCGGAACGCGAAGGTGACGAGCAGGAGCAGACCGAAGGCCGCCAGGGCCAGCAGCCCGAAGGCGACCGGCGGGATGGGCAGCTCGCGCAGCTGCTCCTCGCCCTCGGCGGCGACGGTCGCGAGAGAGGTCAGGGTCATGGCGCGCTGCTCCTTCGTCGTGCTGCTGTGCTGGTCGCGCTGCTCGTCGTCCGGGGGCGGCCCGTTAGGCTGGCCGCTCGAACATCCGAAGTCTGACACAGGAGGGTCGCCGGGTCGTGACAGCCGTACCGTCCACGCCCGACGTCACGCGCGACGTCGCGCCCGTCCTGCCCGTCCTGAGCGTCGTCGTCCCCGTCTACAACGAGGAGGACGTGCTCCCGCTGTTCGCCCAGCGGCTGCGCCCGGTGCTCGACGCGCTCGGCGAGCCGTACGAGGTGGTCTGCGTCGACGACGGCAGCCGCGACGCGTCCCCGGTGATCCTCCAGCGCGAGCGCCGCACCTGGCCGCAGCTGCGCGTCGTCCGGCTCCGGGCGAACGCCGGGCACCAGGCCGCGATCTCCGCGGGCCTGGCGCGGGCCCGCGGCGCCTGGGTCGCGACCCTCGACGCCGACCTGCAGGACCCGCCCGAGGTGCTCCCGGACATGCTCGGCGCCGCCCGGGCCGAGCGCGTCGACGTCGTCTACGGCGTCCGGAACGACCGGAGCACCGACAGCGCCTTCAAGCGGCTCACCGCCCGGATGTACTACCGGGTCATGCGCCGGCTGCTCGGCGGGCACGTGCCGGACGACGCCGGCGACTTCCGGCTCATGAGCCGCGCGACCGTCGACGCCGTGAACGCGCTCCCCGAGCACAACCGGGTGCTGCGGCTCGTCGTCCCCGCCCTGGGCTTCCCCGACGCCAAGGTCGGGTACCGGCGGGAGGAACGGGCCGCGGGCAAGACGAAGTACCCGCTCTCGCGGATGATCCGGCTCTCGGTCGACAGCCTCACCGGCTTCAGCGTCGCGCCGCTGCGGCTCGCGACGTGGTTCGGCCTCGGCGGTGCGCTCGTCACCGGGCTGTTCCTCGCCGGCGCGGTCGTCGCGTACCTGTCGGGCCACGTCATCCCGGGCTGGACCTCGATCGCCGTCGTGGTCGCCGGGGTCGGTGCCGTCCAACTGCTCTGCCTCGGGATGCTCGGCGAGTACGTCGGCCGGCTCTACACGCAGATGCAGGGCCGGCCCGCGTACTACGTGGCGCACGACTCGCTCGACGCGGCGCCGGGCGGCCCTGAGCCGGCCCCCGCGGGGCGCGCCGGGACGCCGACGCTCGCGCGCTGACGGCTCACGCGCGACGGACGACCCTCCCGGATCACCTGTGCACCGGCACCCGGTGTCGTTAGCATGCGCGCACCAGTCCGGGTTCGTGCAGCCCGGCGCCCTCGGGGGGAGCCTCATGACCGGGTCCGGTCGCCGCCATGTCCTGTCAGCAGCTGCGGCCATCGCGGCCGCGGCGCTCGCGGTCCTTGCCGTCGCGTCGCACGCCGGTGCGGCTCTGGTCGTCGACCCGTCGGTGACGGCGGGAACGCCGCTGCCGCCGAACGTCCAGTTCCCGCCGGCAGGGGTGACGGTCGACCAGGTCGCGCCCGGCTACGCCGTGTGGACCGCCGGGCAGCTCGACGAGTTCAGCCCGCCCGTGCCGACGATCCACCGGCTCGTCGACGGCGGCACGGTCCGACCGCTGCCGACCGGCACGCCGGGCGCACCGGTGACCGCCTACCTCAGCGGGACGTCGCTCGTCGTGCTCGCCCCCGGCAACGGGGTGCCGCCCACCTCCGTGCAGCTGCGGGACGTCCTCACCGACGCGGTGACGGCGACCTTCACCGTCGCCGGGACCGACCGCGTCGTCGCGACGACCCAGGCCGGGGTCGTCACCGTCCGCACGGTCTCCTCGGTCGCCTCCGTGCACCTGCTGCGACCGGACGGGACCGACGTCACCGTGAGCGGTCCTGTGCCGCCGGACATCGGCGGCGCCGTCCCCGCGTTCGACGAGAAGACCGTCGTCTACCGGGTCGGTCAGGAGCTCTGGGCGCTGGACCTGGCCACCGCGACCACGGTGCGGCTCACGGCAGCCGCACCGCTCACCGGTCCCGTCCGGATCGCACAGACCAGGGTCTTCTGGGTCGACGACAACGGCTTCGGGCCCACCGCGACCGTGTCGTGGGCCGCTCGGGGCGGCGGCACGACCGGCAGCGTGACCACCGCGCAGGACGGTCTCGTCCGGAGCTGGCAGACCGCCGGCGACGCGCTCCTCGCCGGCAGGCTCGACCCGCAGACCTCTCTGACGACGTACCGGTTCGTCGACCTGACGACCGGCGCCACGAATCTCGGTCTCACGACGTCCGCCCTGGACGCCCGGAGCAACGGCGGGGTCCTCGTCGCGGCCGTCGCCGACAGCGCCCCGGGGCACATCATCGTGTCCTCCGGCGGCGCCAGCCCCCCGCTGACCACCCTCCCCGTCGTCGGCCGGGCGGTCGGCATGCTCAAGCGGTCCGGCGCCCGGTCCGTCGGCGCGTTCGCCTCCCCCTTCGCCACGCAGGAGGCGGCGATGCTGCGCTCGGGCGCGGCCACCTGGACGACCGGCATCGAGGGCACGGCCGTGCCGGGCCGGCCCGCGGACGCCGCCGGCGACGTCGTCCTCAGCTGGGACGACAACCCGGACGACGTCCGCACCCGGATCTGGCACATCACGTGGCCCGGGGGCCACCGGGACGTCGTCGCCGACACCGTCAACCTGGGGGCGCGCGGCCGCCTCGTCGCCGTCGGCAGCGACCCTGTCTCGGTGCAGGACGCGCGGTCGGGCACGGTCCGACGGACGTTCCCGGCGACGGCAGGAGCGCTCGCCCTCGACGGGCCCCTGGTGTGGCTGCTCCGGCCCGCCTCGGCGACGCTCGTCGTCACGGACACGACCGGCGCGCAGCCGGACCGGACCGTCCCGGCGCCGTGCGCCGCGGACACCCCGGGCGCGGCCAAGGTGGTGGCCGGCGTCCGCTGGGGGGTCGTCCAGTGCCCCACGCTCGCCACCTGGATCGTCGACCTCGCCGGAACCGCGCCCGCCTTCCGCCTCGCCGACGGCGAGGGCTCGAACGCGGTGGTGGGCAACGGCTTCGTCGTCACCACACGTGAGCTCGCCGAGGCCGGGACGTTCCGTGGCTACCGCGTGGTCGCCGTCCGGTCCACGGACCCCGCGCACATCGAGAAGCTCTACGGCCCGATGGGGTCCGGCGGCGGCTTCGGCGCCGACGACGACCCCCTGGGCCGGACGGTCGTGTACTCCGACACCGCGCAGCAGCCCCGGACCGTGTCGCTGCCCCCGAACATCGGTGGCCCGCCCCACCCGGACGGCACCGCGCCGGTCCTGGTGTCGGTCGGCGGGACGCCGCGGACCGCACCCACGACGACCGTCTCGTTCTCGTGGTCGTTCAAGGACGCCGCGGGTACCGCGCCGGCCAGCGCTCTGCGGGACGTGGACGTCAGGTACCGGCAGAAGGCCGCCGGCGCGACAGCGTTCGGCGCACTCGTCCTCCCGCCTGCGCTGCAGGCGTCGACGGCCTCGTCGACGACGCTCGTCGCGGCACGGGGGACGGACACCTGCTGGCAGGTGCGTGCCCGCGACGGCGCGGGAAACATCAGCCCGTGGAGCGCCGAGCGATGCACGAAGGTCGACGGGACTGCGCCGACCGTCTCCTCGGCGGGCGCCGGCGCCAGGGTCGCGGCGTCGGTCGCAGCGACGACCGTGCGGTTCTCCTGGACAGCGACCGACGACGTCGCGGTCAGCAGCTACGACGCGGGCGTGCGCACCGCGGCCTCCGGGTCCGGGCTCGGCCCGTGGACGGCACCGGCCACCTGGCAGGGCATCACCGCGACCTCCCGGACCTGGTCGGTCGCGCCGGGCGAGGACGCGTGCTTCCGGGTCCGGGCGCGGGACGCGGCGGGCAACGTGTCGCCGTACTCGGCGACGAAGTGCGTCACCGTGCCGCTGGACGACCGCGCGCTGGCAGCGAGCGCCGGGACGACCCGGCTCGCCGACACCCGGGCGCTCGGCGGCACCGCGACCCGGCTCGATCGATCCGGTGCCTCGGTCTCCCTCACCGGGCAGACCGGACGGCAGATCGCCGTCGTCGTCCTCAAGGGCCCGGGGCAGGGCTCGGTCGAGGTGCTCGCCGACGGAGTGAGGCTGGGCTCGGTCCCGCTCGCGGCAACGTCATGGAAGCGGGTCACCGTCTCCATGCCGGCGACCACGTTCACCGGCGCCGTGACAGTGCGCTCCACGTCGTCCGCGCCGGCGCGGGTAGACGGGCTCGCGGTGCTGCGAGGCTGAGCGACGGCTCGCCGGCTACGGAGCCAGGGACGCCGCGAGCGCGGCGATGTGCCGGACGTCGGTGCCGCAGCAGCCGCCGAACGCGCGCAGGGCCGGCAGCCGGCGCCGGACCTCGGCGACCCCGGTCGCGAGCTCGGCGGGGTCGCCCTCGTCGAGGGTCCCGGCGGCGTCGAGGTCGGCGTGCGAGAGCCGGGAGGCGTTGGGCCGGTAGGCGCCGACCCGGGCCGCCCACGGCTCGGGGCGCTCCGGCAGGCCGGGCAGGACGTGCTCCGGGTGCGCGCAGTTGACCATGAACCACGCCGCGGCGCCGTCGGTGGCGGCGTCGACCTCCTCGACGGCCTCGCCGAGCGGCGCCCCCGACGGCAGCCGGCCGTCCGTCTCCACGGTGAACCCCACGACGGCGGGGATGCCGTGCTCGACCGCGGCCATGACGAAACCGGTCGCCTCGTCGACGTCGCCGAGCGTCGTCGCCGTCACGAGGTCGGCACCGGCCGCGGCGAGGTCGCCGACCTGGACCCGGTGGTAGCGGGCCGCGTCCCCGGGCGACATGACCAGCCCGGGCACGGACCCGTCGCCGCGCGGGCCGACGCAGCCGCTCACGAGGAACGGGCCGTCGCCGGTCCACCTGTCGCGCAGCGCACGGCCGAGCGCGACGGCGTCGTGCGCGACCCGGGTCAGGTCAGCCGGGCCGTACCCGAGCTCCGCGCCCCAGTCGGCGCTCGCCCGCCACGTCGGCGTCTCGAGCACGAAGCCGGTGCCCGCGGACGCCGCGACGTCGACGAAGTCGCGGTAGTACCGCTCCAGCCGCTCCCGGCCGCGGTCGCTGCCCAGCAGCGGGAACGCGGCGAAGGCCGGCAGGTCGAGGCCGTCGTGGAAGAGCAGGACCGTCTCGATCCCGCCGTCGCTCAGCAGGAGCGTGGCGTCGTCCGGGTCGAGCGGCGTCCGCGGCACGGGCTACGCCGGCCGGCGGGCCGTGACGAGCAGCGAGACCCCGGGCAGCTTCCCGACCGGCAGCCAGCGCTCGAGGGCGACGATGCCGCCGAGGACGGCGTTCATCCAGGCGGGCGGGTCGTCGAGGTCGCTGCCGGACGACGCCCGGCGGCGCAGCGCGACGGCCGGCCGCAGGAGCACCATCCACGAGCGCACCGAGGCGATCTCGAAGCCGGCACCCCGGAGCAGGTCGAGCAGCTCGGGACGGGTGTACCGGCGGACGTGGTCGACGGCGACGTCGTGCTCGGACCACAGCTTCGGGTCCGCGGGCACGGCGACGAGGAACGTGCCGCCCGGCCGGAGCACGTCGAAGACGCCCGCCGCGGCCGCCTTGTCGTCCTCGATGTGCTCGAGCACGTCGAACGCGACGACGAGGTCGAGGCTCGCCGCCGCCAGCGGCAGCCGCGTCGCGTCGGCACGCAGGACGGCGATGCCCCGCTCGTGGCAGACCTCGGCGCCCTCCTGGCCGTACTCGAGCGCGGACGCCCGCCAGCCGCGGCGCAGCAGCACGCGGGTGTTCCCGCCGCCGGCCGCCCCGATGTCGAGCGCGTCGCCGGGCACGATCCCGTCGACGGCCCGGTCGAGCAGGTGCCGGCGCTCGCGGTACCACCAGTGGCGGTCCTCCAGCTCGGTGAGCTTGCGGACCTCGGTCCCCTCCACGTGACTCCCTACGGCCGGGTGTGACCGTCGCCGGTCACGACCCACTTGGTCGACGTCAGCTCCGCCAGGCCCATCGGCCCGCGGGCGTGCAGCTTCTGGGTCGAGATCCCGACCTCGGCCCCGAGGCCGAACTCGGCGCCGTCCGTGAACGCTGTCGAGGCGTTGACGGCCACGACCGCCGAGTCCACCTCGGCGGTGAACCGGTCGGCCGCCCGCAGGTCGGTCGTGCAGATCGCCTCGGTGTGGCCGCTCGACCAGCGCCGGATGTGCGCGATCGCGGCGTCGAGGCTGTCGACGACGCCGACGGCGAGGTCCATCGACAGGTACTCGTCGCCCCAGTCCTTCTCCCCCGCGGGCAGCACGTCGACGCCGAGGTCGGCGGCCGCGGCCGCCGTCCGCTCGTCGGTGTGCAGGGTGACGCCGGCGTCCCGCAGCGCCGGCAGCACGAGCGGGAGGAACGCCGCGGCCGCGTCGGCGTGGACGAGCAGCGTCTCGGCCGCGTTGCACACCCCGACCCGGCGGGTCTTGGCGTTGAGCGTGATCGCGAGCGCCTGGCCGAGGTCCGCCGACGCGTCGACGTAGACGTGGCAGTTGCCGGTGCCGGTCTCGATGACGGGCACGGTGCTGTTCTCGACGACGGTGCGGATCAGCCCGGCGCCGCCGCGGGGCACGAGCAGGTCGACGAGCCCGCGGGCCTGCATGAGGTGCACGACGCCCTCGCGGCCCCACGCGTCGATCGACGCGACGGCGTCGGCCGGCAGCCCGTTGCGCTCCAGCGCGGCCCGGATCACCTCGACGAGCACGGTGTTCGTCGCCTCGGCGGCCGACCCGCCCCGCAGCACCGCGGCGTTGCCCGCCTTGAGCGCGAGGACGGCGGCGTCGACGGTGACGTTCGGGCGCGCCTCGTAGACCATGCCGACGACGCCCATCGGCACACGCACCTGGCGCAGCCGCAGCCCGTTCGTCAGCGTCGAGCCCCGGACCACCTCGCCGACCGGGTCCGGCAGCCGGACGACGTCCCGCACCGCGTCGGCGATCGCGGCCACCCGGGCCGGGTCGAGCCGGAGCCGGTCGAGCAGCCCGGCGGCCATCCCGCCGGCCTCGCCGCGGGCGACGTCCTGCGCGTTCGCGGCGACGATCCGGTCCGTCGCCGCGACGAGGTCGTCGGCCAGCGCGGTGAGCGCGGCGTCCTTGACGGTGCGCGGCGCGGTCGCCAGCGCCCGAGCGGCCTCCCGGGCCCGGGCGCACACGGCCCGGACCTGACCGCGGACGTCGTCCGGTGCCGGGTCGTGGGTGTGGCCCTGCTCGTCGTGGTGGTCGTCGTCGTGGGAGTGCACGTGGGCCTGCGCCCCGTGCGCGTGCTCCGCCTCGGCGATCGTCATGGGGCCAGCCTAGATGCCGCGCGGGATCGGCGTCCCCGGCGTCCGCCGGGAGCGGACGGCGCATCGGGCAAAAGTAAACCCGGCCCCAGAGGGGCCGGGCGGTATGCGACCAGTCTACCTGCCCCGCTCGGCCGTCACCAGCCGTCAGGGCGCGAGAGCCGGCCGATCACGGGCGGCAGCTGGGCCTCCCGCAGATCGTCCGGCTGCAGCCGGTACCACCAGTGCGAGCCTGCCCCGCTGCCCGGTGTCCCCTCCAGCGGGCCCGCGAAGTAGTTCCGCGTCGGGTTGATGATCCCGACAGGGACGCGCTCACGCGCCCACGACACGGGGAACGCGAGGTCGCTGTCGTTGCTCACCACCACGACAGCGTCGACCTCACCGGAGCAGATGTCGATGAGCAGGTGGCTCGCGACATTGACGTCGGAACCCTTCTCCTCCCGCCGGGCCACGGACACCATGAAGCGTCCGTCACCCACTGCAGCTCCGTCCGTGTCCTGCACCATGACTGGCCACTGAGGCGCCACCAGCTGCGGACGACCGCGCCGGTCCCGCACGGCAAGAGGCCCCACGGCCACCCGCGAGACGTAGGTGCCCTCTGCCACGAGGTCGACGCTGTCCGCCGCGCGCAGCGCCCGCAGGTAGGTGTCCTGGTCCTGAGGCGTCGTCGGGTTGTCGCGACCGCCGACCCGTGCAGTGCAGTAGACGACCCGAGTCGATGCCGGCACGCCCCAGCTCGATCGGTCGGTGACGATGGTGGTGACGAGCCGACGCAGGTCGAGCCACTTCCAGCCCTGCCGGCCCCGCCCGCCGACGAGTGCCTTGCCGCCGTAGTACAGGTTGAACCCGTCGACGTACACCCCGACCCTCATGATCGGCGACGTTACGCGACCACGCCGACAGGCCGCGTCCGTCGTCCACAGGCCCGCAGTGCGGTCACGGGCCGGTGCACGTCAGCTCTCGACGCCCTCCATGGGGCGGATCTCGCCGAGGCCGAAGACCGTGAGGTTGACGTCCTGGCTCCAGCGGCGGCGGGCGGTGTCGCGGTCGACGACCTCCATGCCGACGACGGTCCACGGCGGCAGCCCGGCGGACGACTCGTGGTCGCGCCACAGCCGCAGGGCCTGGGCGACGGCGCCCTCGATGTCGACGGACTCGTCCCAGTACTTCACCTCGGCGCGGCTGCTCGCGTAGCTCGCCGACACGAGGAAGGGCTGCTCCTCGCCGAGCCGCTCGAGGCTCTGGCGCACCTGCTCGGCGTCCATCCTGCGGCCGCTCACCGTGATCGTCACGAACCACAGAGCGGGCTCCTGCGCGCGGTGCGAGCGGCGACGGCGGATCTGGTTCAGGTCGATCCCCCGCAGCGGCGTCAGCGTCGCGAGGTCGTCATCATCCGTCGTCACGTATCCAGTCCACCAGGCTTCCTCGCCTCCCGTCACGTGTTTCGCATACCTTTCGGGCTGCCACACGCGTTTCACCGGGTCGGCGGACCGGACACGCCGGGTCGGCGCGCCGACCGCGACACGCCCGGGTGATCACCTCGACACAGCGTCGCGGAACGTCACTCGGAGCAACCTGCTGGCTCCGGTCCCGGCGTCAGCGCCGCCGGTCGCGGACGAGCACGAGGTCGTCGCGGTGGACGACCTCCCGCTCGTACCCGGCGCCCAGCTCGCGGGCGAGGTCCTTCGTCGAGCGGCCGAGCAGGCTGGGCAGCTCGGTCGCGTCGAAGTTCACCAGGCCGCGGCCCACGACCTTGCCGGCCGGGTCCTTGAGGTCGACGGGCTCCCCCGCCGTGAACCCGCCCTCGACGGCGGTGATCCCGGCCGGCAGCAGCGACGACCGGCGGTCGACGACGGCGGTGACGGCGCCCGCGTCGAGCACGAGCGCGCCCGTCGTCTGCGCGGCGTGGGCGAGCCAGAGCATCCGGCTGCTCGCGCGCCGCCCGGACGCCTCGAACCACGTGCCGACGTCGTCCCCGGCGAGCGCCTTCGCCGCGTTGGCCGCCGAGGTGAGCAGCGTCGGGATCCCGGCCGCGGTCGCGATGCCCGCGGCGTCGACCTTGGTCACCATCCCGCCGAGCCCGACACCGGCCGAGCCGGTCCGGCCGATCTCGATGCCCTCGAGGTCGGCCGGGCCGCGGACGACGGGCACCCGCTGCACCCCGGGACGGGACGGCGGCCCGTCGAGGAGCGCGTCGACGTCCGACAGGAGCACGAGGGCGTCGGCGTCGACGAGGTGCGCGACGAGGGCCGCGAGCCGGTCGTTGTCTCCGAACCGGATCTCGTGCGTGGCCACGGTGTCGTTCTCGTTGACGATCGGCACGACGCCGAGGTTGAGCAGCCGGGAGAAGGTCCGCAGCGCGTTGACGTAGTGCCCCCGCCGGATCACGTCGTCCGCCGTGAGCAGCACCTGCCCGACGGTGAGCCCGCGCCGGGCGAACGCGTCGGTGTACCGGGCCAGGAGCAGGCCCTGCCCCACGGACGCCGCGGCCTGCTGGGTCGCGAGGTCGCGCGGACGGCGTGGCAGGCCGAGCGGGGACAGCCCGGCCGCGATCGCCCCCGAGGAGACGAGCACGACCTCGCGGCCCGCGAGCCGCCGGCTCGCGAGCGCGTCGACGAGGGTGTCGAGCCGCTCGGCGTCCAGGCCGCCCTCACGGGTCGTCAGGGACGACGAGCCGACCTTGACGACGAGGCGCCCCGCGGTCGCGACCTGCTCACGCGTGATCGTCGGGCGCGCGGCGCTGCGGGCGCTCATCGGCGGGCCTCGCCGGACCCGCCGTCCGTCGTCGCGAGCGCCTCGGTGCCGGTCGTGCCGCCGGCCGCGTCACCGTCGTCGTCAGCCGCGTCGTCGCTGCTGCCGGCCGGGATCACCGCCGTNTCGACGACGGTGACGCGGCCGGCGGCCGCGTCGTCGGCTGCGTCGTCGAGGTCGTCGTCGAGGTCGTCGAGGTCCGCGTCGAGGTCCACCGGGATCGGCGGGCCGTCGTGGTCGACGTCGACGAAGGTCGGCATCTCGTTCTCGTCCGGGGTGACCCAGACGCCGGCCTTGCGCTCCTCGGCGAGCTCGGCCCGGGCCTCGCGCTTGGCGACCCGCCGCTCCTCGTACCGGTCGCGCTTCTCGTTGCGGCTCGGCCGGGCGTTCTCCTCGAGCCGGACGTCGCCGCCGCGCGGCGCCGCGGGGCCGGAGGGGCCGGCGATGAGGGTCGGCTCCCAGTCGAAGACGACGCCGCTGACGTCGTCGCCGATGACGACCTCGGCACCGGCGACCGCGCCGGCGGCGAGGAGCTGGTCCTCGACACCGAGCCGGGCGAGCCGGTCGGCGAGGTAGCCGACGGCCTCGTCGTTCGTGAAGTCGGTCTGCCGCACCCAGCGCTCGGGCTTCTCGCCGCGCACGCGGTAGCGGACGCCGTCCGGGAGGTTCTCGGGCTTGACCGTGAAGCCGCTGTCGTCCACGGCCTTCGGCCGGACGACGATGCGCGCGACGACGGGCTCGGCGAGGTCCGCGCGGGCCTGGGAGACGAGCCTGGCCATCGCGAAGGACAGCTCCCGCAGGCCCTCGTGGCTCACGGACGACACGAGGTAGACGTCGAACCCGCGGGCCTCGAGGTCGGGCTTGACGAGCTCGGCGAGCTCACGCGCCTCGGGCACGTCGGTCTTGTGCAGGACGACGATCCGCGGCCGCTCGAGGAGCGGGGCCATGCCCTCGTCGACGGTGTAGGCGGCGAGCTCGGCCTCGATGACGTCGAGGTCGGTCAGCGGGTCGCGCCCGGGCTCGAGGGTCGCGCAGTCCAGGACGTGCACGAGGGCCGAGCAGCGCTCGACGTGGCGCAGGAACTCCAGCCCGAGGCCCTTGCCCTGGCTCGCGCCGGGGATGAGGCCCGGGACGTCGGCGACCGTGTAGCGGACCTGGCCGGCGTCGACGACGCCGAGGTTCGGCACGAGGGTCGTGAACGGGTAGTCGGCGATCTTCGGGCGGGCCGCGGAGAGTGCCGCGACGAGGCTCGACTTGCCGGCGCTCGGGTAGCCGACGAGCGCGACGTCCGCCACCGTCTTCAGCTCGAGCGTGATGTCGCCGGTCTCGCCGGGCTCGCCGAGCAGCGCGAAGCCGGGGGCCTTGCGCCGGGTCGACGCGAGCGCCGCGTTGCCCAGCCCGCCCTTGCCACCCGCCGCGGCGACGTAGGTCGTCCCGGCCCCGACGAGGTCGGCGAGGACCTCGCCGGACGGCGACTTGACGACCGTGCCGTTCGGCACCGCGAGCACGAGGTCGGAGCCGGAGGCCCCGGAGCGGTTGCCGCCCTGGCCGGGCTTGCCCTTCGTCGCGCTCTGGTGCGGGCGGTGGTGGTAGTCGAGCAGCGTGGTGACCTGCGGGTCGACGACGAGGACGACGTCCCCGCCGTCACCGCCGTTGCCGCCGTCCGGGCCGCCGAGCGGCTTGAACTTCTCCCGGTGCACCGACGCGCAGCCGTGGCCCCCGTCACCGCCCGCCACGTGCAGGACGACCCGGTCGACGAACGTCGTCACGGTGCTCGACTCCTTCAGTTGGTGCTGCGTGTTCTGCTGCCCGTTCAGCGGCGGATGCCGCGCCGCGTCGTCGAGGCAAAGCGCGAAGGGCGGGCCGGTGACCGGCCCGCCCTTGCGACGTCTTCAGGCGCGTGAGCGCCCGTGGCGTTGATCCCGGAGGGCGAGCCTCACTCGCCGGCCGGGACCACGATGTTCACGACCTTGCGGCCGCGCTTGGTGCCGAACTCGACCGCACCCGCCTCGAGGGCGAAGAGCGTGTCGTCGCCACCACGGCCGACGTTGTCGCCCGGGTGGAAGTGGGTGCCGCGCTGGCGCACGATGATCTCGCCGGCGTTGACGACCTGGCCGCCGAAGCGCTTGACGCCGAGCCGCTGAGCGTTGGAGTCGCGCCCGTTCCGGGTCGAGCTCGCGCCCTTCTTGTGTGCCATGAGCCGTTGCCTGCCTTCGATGATCTGGTGCGGGTCACCCGCAGCGGAAGTCCTGGTGCTGTGGTGGGCCGCCCGGTGAGGGGCGGCGCGACGTCACTTCGAGATGCCGGTGACCTTGATCCGGGTCAGGTGCTGACGGTGCCCCTGACGCTTGCGGTACCCCGACTTGTTCTTGAACTTGAGGATGCGGATCTTCGGGCCCTTGGTGGGCTCGACGATCTCGGCGGTGACCTTGACCGCGGCGAGCGCGTCGGCCGCGCTGGTCACGGTGCCGCCGTCGACGAGGAGCAGCGGCTGGAGCTCGACCGTCGAACCGGTCTCACCGGCGAGCTTGTCGACGATGAGGACGTCGCCGACGGAAACCTTCTCCTGACGGCCGCCTGCGCGGACGATCGCGTACACCTGGAACTCCCTGCTCATCGGTCATGGTTGCTCGCCCGGTTCGCACCCGGCCGCAGCTGCGGCGATGCGGGGGCGTACACAACGAGGCGCGCCCTGCGGCGCACCAAGGGTCAAGGGTACGGATGCGGCGGTGGCCGGGTCAAACCGGCCCACCACCTCACCTGCCGTGGTGCCTGCGCTGTTCGTTCGTGCTGCTGCTCAGCTGCCCGCGACGGCGCTCGGCGCCGCCGCGGGGTCGCCCCCGGGCGGGCCGGCCGGGCTGGACGCCGAGCGGTTGCCGCGGCCTCGCCGGCCGCGCCGCGAGGTGGTCGCCGGGGCGTCCTCCCCGGACGGCGCGGACGCCTCTGCCGCACCGGCGCCGGCCTCGGCGGCCACCGCCGGGGCGTCGGGCCAGCCGAGCGACGCGGAGCCGCCGGAGCCCTTCGCCGGAGCGTTGCCGTTGCCGCCGTTGCTGTTGCCTGCGTTGCCGTTCCCGCCACCGTTGCCGCCACCGTTGCCGCGGCCGCCGAGGNCGGTGGCCGCCGCCGCGCCGGCCACCGCCGGAGCTGCTGCCGCCGGAGCTGCTGCCGCCGCCGCCGTCCTGGCGCTTCTCGACCGGCTCGTCGTGCATGACGAGCCCGCGGCCGCCGCAGTGCTCGCACGTCTCGCTGAAGACCTCGAGGAGGCCCTGGCCGACGCGCTTGCGGGTCATCTGGACCAGGCCGAGCGAGGTGACCTCGGCGACCTGGTGCTTCGTCCGGTCCCGGCCGAGGCACTCCAGGAGCCGCCGCAGCACGAGGTCGCGGTTGGACTCCAGGACCATGTCGATGAAGTCGACGACGATGATGCCGCCGATGTCCCGCAGCCGCAGCTGCCGGACGATCTCCTCGGCCGCCTCGATGTTGTTCTTGGTGACCGTCTCCTCGAGGTTGCCCCCGGAGCCGGTGAACTTGCCGGTGTTGACGTCGACGACGGTCATCGCCTCGGTCCGGTCGATGACGAGCGAGCCGCCCGACGGCAGCCAGACCTTGCGGTCCAGCGCCTTGGCGAGCTGCTCGTCGATCCGGAACTCGGCGAAGACGTCCCGGCCGGCGTCGGCCCGCTCGAGGCGCTCGACGAGGTCCGGCGCGACGTGGCCGATGTAGCCCTGGAGGGTGTCCCACGCCTCGTCACCGCTGATGACGAGCTTGGAGAAGTCCTCGTTGAAGATGTCCCGGACGACGCGGATCGCGACCTCGGGCTCGCCGTAGAGCAGCGCCGGGGCGTTGACGGCGCCGGCCTTGCGGGAGATGTCCTCCCACTGCGCCTGCAGCCGGGCGACGTCGCGCTCGAGCTCCTCGGCGCTCGCGCCCTCGGCGGCGGTCCGGACGATGACACCCGCGTTCTCCGGGACGACGTCGCGCAGGATCTTCTTGAGCCGGTTGCGCTCGACGTCGGGCAGCTTGCGGGAGATGCCCGTCATCGAGCCGTCCGGCACGTAGACGAGGTAGCGGCCGGGCAGCGAGATCTGGCTCGTGAGCCGGGCGCCCTTGTGGCCGATCGGGTCCTTCGTGACCTGGACGAGCACCGACTCGCCGGAGCGCAGCGCGTGCTCGATCCGCTTCGGCTGGCCCTCGAGACCGGCGGCGTCCCAGTTGACCTCGCCGGCGTAGAGCACCGCGTTGCGGCCCTTGCCGACGTCGACGAAGGCCGCCTCCATGCTCGGCAGCACGTTCTGGACGCGCCCGAGGTAGACGTTGCCGACCATCGAGGTCTGGGTGCGCCGGGCGACGTAGTGCTCGACGAGGACGCCGTCCTCGAGGACGCCGATCTGGGTGCGGCCCTCGTTCTCGCGCACGACCATGACCCGGTCGACGCTCTCGCGCCGGGCGAGGAACTCGGCCTCGGTGATCGTCGTGCGGCGGCGGCCCGCCTCGCGGCCCTCGCGGCGGCGCTGCTTCTTCGCCTCCAGGCGGGTCGAGCCGCGCAGGCTCGTGACGTCGTCCCCGGAGGACCCGCCCGACGAGCGGCGGCTCTCCCGGACCCGGACGACCGTGTTCGGCGGGTCGTCGCCCTCGGCGTCGGCGCCGGAGGTGCCACGGCGGCGGCGACGGCGCCGCCGGCGGCTGCCGGTCGCGCTGTCGTCGTCAGCGTCGTCGTCCTCGGACTCGGCGTCACCCTCGGCGGCGGGGGCGTCGTCCTCGTCGGTCTCCTCGCCGTCCTCGGCGACGGGACCGCGGCCCCGACGGCCACGGCCGCCGCGGCGGCCGTGGCCGT
>NZ_MWLN01000083.1 GCF_002198655.1 Kineosporia sp. A_224 | reverse complement strand
CACCCCCCTGGGTAAGGCCCCCCCAATTCAGGGGGAATTCGCGATCAGTAGTACCGATTCGTGAATTTCAAATCCACTATTGGGACCCGGGACCTCGTCCCGGAGGCGTCCGTCGTCACGGGCGCCCGAGACCACCGCACGCTCGCTCGTGCGGATCCAGTCATGCGTGCGTCCGTGATGACGCATGCCCGGCGGCGGTCGTTGTCGACGCGCCGCCGGTCGTTCACCAAGGGGCTGACCATGAGGGGAACCATCAGGGCGACGTTGGGGGCCGCGGTCTGCGCGGCGCTCGTCGTCGGCGCACCGGGGGCGGCGAACGCGGTCGTGCTCAACGACAGCGACCTCGACTTCTTCCTCCGACAGATCCAGATCGCCGAGCAGAACGCGGCCGGGACGGCGCTGCTCGGGCCGACGATGGTGCCCGACGCGTCGCTGCCGTACGGCCTGCGGACCGTCGACGGCCGGTTCAACAACCTCCAGCCCGGGCAGAGCGCGTACGGGGCGGCCGACCGGGTCTTCCCGCGCCTCACGACCCCGGTCTTCCGGACGGCGGACCAGCCGGGCATCTTCGGCCCGCCCGGGGCGCCCGTCTCGACGTACCAGCAGAAGTCCGGCCTCGTCGTCGACGCCGACCCCCGTCTCGTGAGCAACGCGATCGTCGACCAGTCCACGGACAACGCCGCGGCCAACGCCGCACGGGTCCGGACGGCGGGCAACGAGCCGGTCGGCAGCAGCGTCTCCGGCGGGATCAACTTCATCCCGAACACGGCGCCGGACGAAGGCCTCTCCGCGCCCTACAACTCGTGGTTCACCCTGTTCGGCCAGTTCTTCGACCACGGGCTCGACCTCGTGACGAAGGGCGGCTCCGGCACGGTCATCGTGCCGCTGAAGGACGACGACCCGCTCATCGCCGGCCCGGACGGGGTCCGTGGTGACGACCCGGGGACGGCCACCGACGAAGCGGCCGACGACCTGCCGCCCGAGCGGCGCTTCATGACCCTGACCCGCGCGACGAACCAGCCCGGCCTCGACGGTCGGGTCGGCGACGACCCCTCGACGCCCACGGTCGACGAGAGCGCGGACGACGTCCACGAGCACACGAACACGACGACACCGTTCGTCGACCAGAACCAGACGTACACCTCGCACCCGGCCCATCAGGCGTTCCTGCGCGAGCACGTCCGCCGCGGCGGCCAGACGGTCGCGACCGGCAAGTTCCTCGACTCCGTCCTCAACGGCGGCAACGGCCTGGCGACCTGGGCCGACGTCAAGTCCCAGGCGCGCACCCTGCTCGGCGTCACGCTGACCGACCAGGACGTCCTCAACGTGCCGAAGCTGCGGACCGACGCCTACGGACGGCTGCTCCTGGCCGGCAACGGCTACGCCCAGCTCGAGCTCTCGGCGGGCGGCTTCCGGGACGGCGGCCCGGACGGCGCGGCCTCCACGAGCGGCGTCGTCCGCACCAACCACGCGTTCCTCGACGACATCGCGCACCACGCCGCCCCGGGCACCTGGGACGACGACAACAACCCCGCGACGCCGAAGGTCCCGCAGACCCCGGACGCCGACCCCGGCACCGAGGACGACAACCTGCCGGGCACCTACGACGACGAGATGCTCGGCGCCCACTTCATCACCGGTGACGGCCGCGGCAACGAGAACATCGGGCTCACCGCCGTCCACCACGTCTTCCACTCCGAGCACAACCGGCTCGCGGGCGCGGTGAAGACGTCCGTCGTCCAGACGGCGCTGTCCCGCGGCAGCCTCGCGTTCCTCAACGAGTGGCTCGCGACCCCGGTCGCCGCCCTGCCCGCGGCCGAGGACGTCGACGCCGCGGCCGAGCTCAACGCCTACGTCGCCGCGCGGGAGTGGAACGGCGAGCGGATCTTCCAGGCCGCGCGCTTCGGCACCGAGATGCAGTACCAGCATCTCGTGTTCGAGGAGTTCGCCCGCAAGCTGCAGCCCGAGGTGAACATCTTCACCGGCTACGAGACGAACATCGACCCGGCCATCACCGCCGAGTTCGCGCACACCGTCTACCGGTTCGGGCACTCGATGCTCACCGAGACCGTCGACCGCGAGGCGGCGGACGGCTCGGACAACTCGATGGGTCTCATCGAGGCGTTCCTCAACCCGCAGGCGTTCACCCAGGACGGCGCCCAGGGCATCACCCCGGACGAGGGTGCCGGCCAGGTCGTCCGTGGCATGACCGCACAGGTCGGCAGCGAGCTCGACGAGTTCGTCACCGACGCCGTCCGAGACAACCTCCTCGGTCTGCCGCTCGACCTCGCGGCGCTCAACCTGGCCCGCGGTCGTGACACCGGCATCCCGCCGCTCAACGCGGCGCGCGCCGACTTCTTCGCGGCGACGAACCACCCGGCGCTTCGGCCGTACGACAGCTGGGAGGAGCTCGGGCTCGAGCTGCGCAACCCCGAGTCGCTCGTGAACTTCGTCGCGGCGTACGGCGTCCACCCGGCCCTGACGGACGCGGGTGCGGACGGCGCCCTCGTCGACGACGGGCTGACGACGACCGACGAGTCGGCCGACAACGCGGACACGCTCGCCGGCAAGAAGGCGGCGGCCCTGCTGCTCGTCGAGGGCGGCCCTGGTGCGCCGGCCGACCGGGCCGACTTCCTCGGCGCGACCGGCGCCTACGCCTCCGCCGGCACCGGCCCCAGCACCCCCACCGACACCGGCAGGGGCGGCCTCAACGACGTCGACTTCTGGATCGGCGGCCTCGCGGAGCGCCCGATGCCGTTCGGCGGGATGCTCGGCTCGTCGTTCAACTTCGTCTTCGAGACCCAGATGGAGGCGCTGCAGGACGGCGACCGGCTCTACTACCTGAGCCGCAACGTCGGCCTGAACTTCCTCACCGAGCTCGAGTCGAACTCGTTCGCCGAGATCATCCTCAAGAACACGGACATCGGTCTCCCGACGTCGGAGACCCACCTGCCGCACGACGTCTTCTCGACCCCGAACCACGTGATCGAGATCGACAACGGCAACGGCAGCGTCATCGACGACCCGGACACCACGGTCGTCGAGGCGTCGCTCGTGACCCGGCTCAGCAACGGCACGGTCCGCTTCACCGGCGGCGAGCACATCGTCATGGGTGGCTCGCCGAACAACGACCGGCTCACGGCCGGCGACGGTGACGACTCGCTCTGGGGCGACGGCGGCAACGACCGGCTCGAGGGCGGTGCGGGCAACGACTTCGTCCTCGGCGGTGACGGCGACGACATCATGACCGACACCTTCGGCATCGACGTCCTCAAGGGCGGCGCCGGCGACGACGCGATCAACGGCGGCCCCGGCACCGGCGACCTGATCCTCGCCGGCTCCGGCAAGGACTTCGTCAACGCCGGCGTCGACATCAAGGAGACGTTCGCCGACGACGGCGACGACTTCGTCAAGGGCGGCGACTCCGAGAGCACCGTCTTCGGCGACGAGGGCTCGGACTGGATCGAGGGCGGCGCGGGTGCCGACCTGCTCCAGGGCGGGCTCGGTGGCCGGGAGCTCAACAGCGACCTACGGGGCCACGACGTCATCATCGGCGACGCCGGCAACGACGACTACGACGCCGAGGCCGGCGACGACATCATGGTGACGGGCCCCGGGATCGAGCGGAACGAGGGCGTCTTCGGCTTCGACTGGACGACCTACGAGCGTGACCCGCAGGCCGCGAACGCCGACCTGGCGATCACCGGCATCCCGCTCCCGCCGGACCTGGACAACATCCGTGACCGGTTCGACCTCGTCGAGGGCCTGTCCGGCGGTCCCCGGGACGACATCCTGCGCGGCGACGACCGGACGGCGGCGGACCTCGCCGCGGCGGTCGGCGACCCGGCGACCGACAACCACGAGCTGACCGCGGAGGGCATCGCCCGGATCGAGGGCCTGGACACCGTGCTCGGCGGTGCGACGACCTTCGACGGCGGCAACATCATCCTCGGCGGTGCCGGCAGCGACACCCTCGAGGGCCGGGGCGGTGACGACCTCATCGACGGCGACGCGATGCTCGAGGTCGGCATCCGCAACGGGTCGACGACCGTCGAGAGCATGGGGGCCGTCGAGGCCGCCGTCTTCGCCGGCACCCTCGACCCGGGCACGCTGGAAATCCGTCGCTACATCACGACGGCCCCGGTCGAGGGTGACTCGGACACGGCCTTCTTCGCCGGGCCGCGGGCCAACTACACCGTCGACGTCCTGGGTGACGGGAACGCCCGGATCACGGACACCGTGGGCACCGACGGCGTCGACACGCTGCAGAACATCGAGTTCGTGCAGTTCGCCGACGCCACCGTCCAGATCGGCGGTCCGATCCCGCCGCAGCCGGCCACCGGCACGGTGGACGTCACCGGCACCCTGGCGGAGGACCAGACGCTCACCGCCGTCCGGGCGTTCGACGACCCGAACGGTGTGAACGTCGCGTCGATCAGCTACACCTGGTTCGCCGCACCGGCCGCGGCCGGTCCGTTCGGCCAGGTGGGCACCGGGACGACGCTCCCGCTCAGCGACGCGGTCGCCGGGCAGTTCGTCAAGGTCGTCGCCAACTTCCTCGACAACCTCGGGACCCCCGAGAGCAGGGAGTCGGCCGTCGTCGGCCCGGTCGTCGCCGTGAACGACGCCCCGACCGGGACCGTCACCCTGGACGACACCACACCGCTCCAGGGCAGCCTGATCACCTCGACGAACGACGTCGCGGACGCCGACGGGCTGGGCACGCTCCAGTTCCAGTGGCTGCGCGGCGGCGGCGCCGGGACCGTCATCGCCGGTGCGACCGGCGCGACGTACACCCCGGTGGCGGCCGACGTGAACCAGACGCTCCGGCTGCGGATCTCCTGGACGGACGGCCAGGGCTTCACCAACGCGGTGACGTCGGCCGCGACGGCCGGGACGGGTGCGAACTTCGTCGGGACGGCAGGTGCCAACGCGTTCAACGGCACCGGCAATGCCGACGTCGCCGACGGGCTCGGTGGCAACGACACCCTCAACATGGGTGGCGGTGCGGACACCGTGACCGGCGGTCCGGGCAACGACACGATCACGGCCGGAGCCGGTGACGACACGATCCTCGTCGCCCCCGGGGACGGGTTCGACAACGTCAACGGCGGCGCCGGGACCGACGTGGTCCGGGCGACGGCAGGCGGCACGGTGATCGGCCTCAGCGCCCTCGCCGGCGTCGAGCAGATCTCCGGCGGCACCTTCGCCGGGGTGAGCATCGGGCTCGGCCCGAACGGCGGCGTGCAGAGCGTGAGCTTCGGCGGCGTCACCCTCGACGGCATCGAGTTCATCGACGCCGGCGGCGGCAACGACAACGTGACGGGGTCGGCGGCGGCGGACGACATCCGCGGTGCGGCCGGGAACGACACCCTGAACGGCGGCGACGGTGCCGACCGGATCACCGGCGGCACGGGCAACGACGCGATGAACGGCGGAGCCGACAACGACGTCTTCGTCTTCCTCAGCGCCGCGGCCGGCGGAGGCGTCTTCGGGACCGACACGATCACCGGCTTCGACCAGAACCCCACGGATGGTCAGGACCTGCTCGACCTGTCGTCCCTCGGGGTGACCGCCGGGAACTTCGCGGCACGCGTCGCGATCACCCAGGTCGGGGCCAACGTGAGGGTCCGGGTCGACGGTTCGGCGACCCAGACGGTCACGCTCAACGGCGAGACCCTCGCCCAGATCACGATCCAGGACTTCGTCCTGGCCCCGTGAGCGCGGGGCGGCGCCGGTCACGCCCCTGACCGGCGCCGTCCGTCCGGCGCGCCCGCCCGGGCCGCCACCCGACGGGGGAGCTCCTCCCCGGGCACCCCCGTCAGCCCGCCCGCCGTCCGGTCCGCGCCCCGAGCGACCGGACGGCGGGCGGCCCCCCGTAAGGGGTGCGCGAGCACGGTCGCGGGCTTGGTATCGTGTACGCGCTGCACCGGTCCTGCCGGTGACGCATGGCGGGTTGCCCGAGTGGCCAAAGGGAGCAGACTGTAAATCTGCCGGCTCAGCCTACGTAGGTTCGAACCCTACACCCGCCACATGCACCACGAACGGCCCCTGACCTGCGGAGACACCGGTCGGGGGCCGTTCTCGTGGATGACCGCTGTTGACCGCCCAGGACCCTGTTTCGCCGGAGCTTTGGGCACGCGGGGGGCACGACGAGTTCTGAGGGTGGAGGGCGGCATGGCGCGGATCGCCGTGGTCGGGTCGGAGATCGTGGTGCTCCTGAACCCGGTCGAGCGACTCCTGGCGTTCCGCCGGCGGCCTCGGGCGCTGATGTCGCAGGTGGTGTCCGTCACGCTGCTCGACTCGACGGCACCCTCTGTCGTGGACTCCGTGGTCACGCTCGGCTTCGCGGCCCGGACGGCGCCCGGGCGAGGTCTCGCAACCGTCGGTCCGCGATGTCGTGGTCGGGATGGCAGGCCGGCGATGGTCGTCACGTACGGGTCCGGCCCTGGCGTCCTGGTCCGCTTCCGGTCCGAGGCGCGCTGGAGTCTCTATCTCGTGTCGAGCCGCCTGGCCGCCGACATCGCCGGGCGACTGCGTGACGCCATTCCCAGGCCGTAGGGCGCGATGGCTCGGTAGCGCGGACCCTCGGTCCGTCATCGTGGTCGGCGAGTCCAGGTCGGTGGCGGGGCGCGGTGGGTCGCTGTACCGGCAACACCCGAGCAGACGACGCCACGACGCGCCGGCAGGCCGACCCGGCATTCGCGGCACGAACAATCAACTAATGGACCACAAGTTGCGCTCGACGCCCGGTGAATGCACTTCTCAATTCTCCTAGAGCGCGACTCTTTCTGGCAAAGAATCCCGATCGATCAACGTGAACGACCAGGATGTCGTGAGCGTCGATGACCTCCGATATTCCCCGAACCTGAATCGTGTCGCGCCAGGCCTCAACGTTGCGACCGAACCAGGTTGGGAGTCCGCACGGCTCCGAGACCGCATCCCAGAAGTCCTCCAGATTGTCGATCTGAGTTCCCCGCAGATCGACAATCAGATCACCGGACATCGATATTCCCCTCCTCGCCGCATCCATCGAAGTGCCTATTCGAAGTGCGCACCTCAACGAACCTGATGGAAGGTCCTGTCCCGGTACTCCACCACCTTGGTGATCCCGTCGAGCAAGCCCGAGAGCGCCCGCGCTTGATCGTGGCTGAGGCGAACCTCGACCGTGATCATGGCTCATCCGGACAGGATCCCACCGGATCGTGACGTCTAGAAGAGACTGGTCCGAACGTCTCGTCGGACGTCTCGGCTCACGGATCCCCTTCAGCCGCTGCGTGGTCCAGGTGTGGGCAATGGCGGGTAGCCCTGGTTGGCGTCGCAGGGGCACGGTGACGCACGCGTACGCCGGCGACCCGGTGCACGTCCCCGTGCCGGAGCGGGAGGCGCACACGGTCGCGATGCGGCGGGTGCTCAGGGGGCAGGTTCGTCGAGATCTGCGACGTCCTCATCGACGGCCGCATGAAGGGACGGCAGGGCGGCCCCCTTCTCCGTCAGTCCACGACCGGCCCGGCCAGGGATGGCCTGGTGCCCAGGACGACGAGCACACCGGCAGGCACGAGCGAGGCCAGGAACACGACGTCGGGCACCGCGAGAGACAGGACGACGGCCGCCGTCACGCCGGTGAGGGCACCGCCCATGACACCCGCGAGCGGCCACCGGTAGTCCTTGCGCCGCTGCCACACGCCGACCGCGACAGCGCCGCCGCCCATGAGCGGCCAGAACCCGAGCGGGACCACGTCGAAAGCCTGGTGAGCCACCAGCGCGACCCCGAAGATCAACCACAACCACAACCACGGGCTCTTCAGGAACAGCCCGGCCTTGGCCCGGGGCATCAGATGTCACCGCCGCTGTAGCCGGACACCGCGTTCATGTCGGCGTCCCCGTCGTGCCAGCTGTTCCCCGGCCGATGGCCGCGTCGCCGGTCCGCGTCCTTGCGTAGCCCCCTCAGCTCGCGCCTGGCCTGCGCGAGGGCGCGCTCCCGTGCGGTCATCCGGGCGAGCCGGCGCGCCCGCCGCCGGGCGACGACCGCGACCACACCCGCGCCTGTGGCGGCCCCGCCGAGGGAGGCCGCGAGGGCGAGGACCGAGACCGGCATCCCACCACTGTCCGCGACGACGATCACCGGTGTCCAGGGGGACGGCGGCAGCGCGGGCGGCGGTCGCGCCCGGCGTCTCACACCTCCAGCAGCAACGCCCGGTGGTCGGACACCTCGGGCGCCTCGACGACCTCGAAGCGCTGCACCGCCGACGGGTCCGACACGAGCAGGTAGCTCGCGTGCCGGACCGGCTTGGCGTAGCGCGACGTCCGGGTGTCGGCGGTGCCGACGAGGTCGACGAGGCCGATGTCGGCGAGCGTCGCAAAGGTCGCGCTGCCCGGCAGCAGGTTGAGGTCGCCGCAGACGACGACGAGGTCGCCGGCGCGGCGGGTCCGGACGACGAGGTCGGCGATCCGGTGCGCCTGGCGCGCCCGGTCCGGGGTGTCGCCCTTGCCGGCCGCGTCGCGCAGGCCGTGCAGGTGGACGACGGTCACGACCCGCGCCGACGCCTGGAGCCGCATCGCGTGGACGACCCGTGGCCGGCCGCTCGCCGGCCACTGCACGTGCTCGAGGTACGTGCCGTGGACGAACGTCGAGCGCTCCTCGAGGACCGTCGTGCCGGGGGCGACGAACGCGGCGATCCCGAACTCCTGCCGGTGCCGGACGCCGTCCGCGTCGTCCACGGGGCCGCAGTCGCTCGCGGCGAAGAAGCCCCGGGAGCGGGGCAGCAGGCCCTGGACGTCGTCGAAGAGGTCGGCGCGCTGCGGCAGGTCGCGTTCGGCGTCCGAGAAGCGTGTCCAGCCGGACGCCGTCGACCGGGTCACCTCCTGCAGGCACAGGACGTCCGCTCCGGCCGCCGGCAGCCACGCGGCGAGGTCGTCGAACATCGCGCCGCCCCACGCGTTGAGGCTGAGGATCCGCACCGGTGCAGTATCGCCGCAGCCCGGCCGTCAGGTCAGGTCAGGTCCGGTCAGGTCAGGTCAGGTCAGGTCAGGTCAGGTCAGGGCGCCGCCACCGGCAGCAGCACCTCGTTGCGGCGCAGGAACCACGGCTTCCACGGCGGGTCGTAGCGTGCCCAGCGGGCCGGCCCGGCGACCTCCAGGCCGGCCGCCCGCACCGCGGCGTCGAGGTCGGCGAGGTGCTGTTCGTAGCTGCTCAGGGTCCAGCGGCCGGAGTACTGCGCCGCCGCGGCGAAGGCCTCCGGGACGGCGCGCAAGGTGACGTCCGGGTCCGTCGGCGCGGGCAGGGTCGCCAGCGACTCGTCCGCCGGCATGACGAAGCCCACGACGGACGCGTCCGGCCCGGCGGCCTGCTGCAGCACCGGGGCGGTCATCGCGATCGGCCGGCCCGCGGCCTTCTCCTGCAGCACGGGCGCGGTCATCGCCACGCTCCGGCCGGCGACGTTCCGGCCCCCGATGTAGCCCGCCAGCGGCCGGAAGGCCCGGTTGCCCGCCTCGTCCGCAGGGCCGGTCACGGTCACCTCCGCGACGACGTGCGGCGCGTAGCGCCGCAGCTCGAACCCGGGGTGCTGCTCGACCACCGTGTACTTCTGGGACTCGGTCACGATCCACCGTAGGCCGGTCCCCGGGATCCGGCCCGGCGGCGCCGATCGCCGGACCCGACCCGGTCGTCCTCTGCCGTGACGGGCCATTAGATAGTACAACTATCGGATAGTGAAACTATCTAGTACGGTGAAGCGGTCGACGGAACCGCCGGACGAACGGACACGGACATGAGCACGACACTGGCCCGGCCGCTCTCCGCGGGCTACCTCGACCCGCCCACGCAGGTGCGCTGGCACCGCCCCCTCCTCGTGCTCGCGGCGACGATGGCAGTCCTCTCCGGGTTCGCACTCGTTGCCCGGTTCGTGAGCACCGTCGAGGTCACCGGCCTCAACCAGTGGGACAAGCCGCTGAAGTTCGCGCTGTCCACGCTGGTCTACGCGGTCAGCTGGTCGTGGCTCATCGGCCAGCTGGACCCCGGCCGCCGGGCCGGCCGCGCCGCGGGGACGGTCATCACCGTCGCGTTGTTCGTCGAGCTGGCCCTCGTCACCTGGGCGGCCGTCACCGGGACGACGAGCCACTTCAACGTGTCGACACCGCTGAACACCGCCGTGTGGTCCGTCATGGCGGTGTCGATCTCGGTGCTCTGGGGCGCCAACCTCGTCGCGGCCGTGATGCTCTTCCGCACGAGGATCGAGGACCGGGCCCGGGCCGTCGCCATCCGGGCCGGGGCCGTGCTCTCCCTCGTCGGGCTCGCACTGGGCTACCTCATGACGAGCCCGACGGCCCAGCAGCTGAGCGAGTTCCAGGGCATCGCGGGTGCGCACACCGTCGGCATCGCGGACGGCGGCCCGGGCCTGCCGGTCCTCGGGTGGAGCACGGTGGCCGGCGACCTGCGCATCCCGCACTTCGTCGGGATGCATGCGCTGCAGCTCGTGCCGCTCGCCCTGGTCGTCCTCGAGGTGGCCTCCCGGAGGGTGGCCGTGCTCCGGGACGTCCAGGTGCGGGCGAGCCTGGTGCGCACCGTCGCCGCGGGCTACGCAGGGCTGGTCGCGCTCGTGACGTGGCAGGCGTTGCGGGGCCAGTCGATCGTGCGTCCGGACGGCGTGACAACGGTCGCCGGGGCGACCCTCGCCGCTGCCGTGCTCCTCGGCTGCGCGGCGGTGGTCGCACGTGGCCGGGCGCGACGCACGACGGAGGTCGCCCGGTGAGCGTCTCGCCGCCGGCCGCCGGCCGGGCGCCGGTCGCCGCTGCGGTGTACTTCGCGCTGTCGGCGGTGGGTGCCGTCGGCACCTGGTACTTCAACCTCCGGTTCACCCCGACGCCCGACGCCCCGTCCTACCTGGAAGGCTGGTTCGCCAACCCGGCGAGCTCCTCGGCGGCGGTCGACGTCATCGTCGTCGCCTGCGTGGCCTGCATCTTCTACGTCCGCGAGGCAAGACGGCTGGGCGGGCGATGGCTGCTCCTGGCCGCGGCCCTGGTCCCGCTCACCTTCGTGATCGCGCTCGCCTTCACCTTTCCCCTCTTCCTCGGGCTCCGCGAGATCGCGTTGCGGCAGCAGCGGGCCGCGCCGACCGGTTCGTGACCGACCGCCGGCGACGACCGGCCGGCGCGCAAACCGCTCCGCGAGAAAGAAATCCGGCCCTTCACCGGCCGCGTCCCGCGACGCGGAGTCCTCGAGGCGTGACACTTCGTGGTCGGGAGCCGGCGTCACTGTCTGCTCCGAGACACCGCGGAGGGGATCCCGATGGACTGTGTGGCGGCCGCAGCGGCGGCGATCGGCCCGGCGGACCTGCTCGCCGCTGCCCTGGCGGTGACCCCCGACGGCTTCGCCATCCACCGGGCGCACCGCGACCCGGACGGCGGGATCACCGGCTTCATCCTCGAGATGATCAACAAGGCCGGTGCCGCGCCCTTCACGGACGACCCGGCGAGCCTCGTCGGGCGGGACGTCGAGACCCTGCTCGGCCCGAGCAGCGTGCCGATGGTCGAGGCCTTCCGCCGGGCCCTCACCACGGGGCAGCTCCAGCGGGTCCGGACGACGTTCAGCGGCACCGCGGCCGCCGGGACGACCGACTCGATCGCGATGCGGATCGACGACAACCTCGTGCTGTCGACCTGGCGGGACGTCACCGACCAGATCGTCGGCGAGCAGATCCTCCAGGACGCGCTGCGCCAGGCCAACGAGCGGTCTGCGCTGCTCGGCTCGGCGCTCGACGCAGCCGAGGACGCGTTCGTCGTGCTCGAGGTCCCCGCCGTCGCGGACCTCGGGCCGGCCGAGCTGGAGGGCCGCTTCCGCGTCGTCCACGCCAACCGCAGCTCGGCCCTGTCGCTGGGTCTGGAGCGGCACCAGGTCGCCGGCGCCCGGCTGGACCAGATCGTCGGCCGGCACTGGGGCGCGGAGCTCGGCGGCCTCGTCGTCGAGGCCGTGCGCGCCGACGCCCCGCGGTCCCGGCGGGTCGTCGTCCTCGCGCCCGGCGGCGCCGTGCAGGACGCCCGCCACGTCACGGTCACACCGATGCCCGGTGCGCGGGTGCTCCTCGTGTCGCGGGACGCCTCCGCGGACGAGTGGGTCAGCCCCACCGGCGCCGAGGGGTAGCCGCACCGGTCCCGACGGAGCGTGACCGATCACATGGCAGACTGGCGACGTGGTCCGTCCGGGTGCAGGACGAGGTGCTGAGGTGAGCCGGGCATGACCGGCCCGCCGCCCTCCCCGCCGCCCGTCGACAGGTCCGTACCGGTGACGCCGGACCCGCCGGCCGCGCTCGCCACCACCCTCGACGCGCTCGAGCGGCACCGGTCCTCCGACGTCGAGGGGCGCCTGCGGGACGCCCGGGCGGCCCAGCAGGAGGCCCTCGAGGCCGGCTGGCTCCTCGGCGCCATGCGTGCCCGGCTCGTCGTCGCGGACATGCTCCACCGGGTCGGCAGCGCGGTCGAGGGGGCGGCGCTCGCCGTCGAGGTGAACAACTGGGCCGCGGCGAACGGCACCCGGTCGCTGCTCGCGCGCACCCACCTCGTCCTGTCGTCGGTCTTCGAGAGCATCGGCGACGTCGCGTCGGCCCTCGACCACGCCGTCCGCGCCATCGACCTGCTCGGGGACGGCGGCACCGCCCGCGACCGGGGGAACTACCTGCTGCGCCTGGCCGACGCGACCGCCGTCAACGGGGCCGGCGAGCGGGACCAGGCCCGGCGCCGGTACCGCGAGGCGGAGGAGATCTACGTCGCTCTCGGGGACCGGGAGCGGCACCGCACCGTGCTCAACAACCTCGCCATGCTCGAGTACGAGGCCGGGGACGTCCCCCGCGCGCTCGAGGTCGTCGCCGCGCTGCGCGAGGTCGGCGGCGAGGAGGGCATCGACGCCTCGCTGTCGGACACGATCGCGCGCGTGCTGCTCGCCGCCGAGGACCTCACCGGCGCCGAGCAGATGGCCCGCCAGGGCTACCGGCTGCTCGCGGAGCGCGGGAACGCGCAGGCCGTCACCCCGGCCGAGCTCGCCCTGACCCTCGCGGAGATCCTCCTCGCGCAGGGCCGGCTGGAGGCGGCCCAGCAGGAGCTCGACCGGTGCATCGTCGTCTGCCGGGAGCGGGACCTCGGCGGCGTCCGGGTGCAGGCGCTGCGGGTGCGGGCGGAGATCCTCGCGGCGCGCGGGCTCTACGAGGACGCCTACCGCGCCCACCGGTTCTTCCACGGCGAGTCGGTCGTCCTGCGCTCGCGGCAGCAGGAGGCCGCGGCCCGCACCCGGCAGGCGCTCTTCGAGACCGCCGAGGCCCGCCGCGCCGCGCAGCGGTTCTGGGAGCAGGCCCGCACCGACCCGCTCACCGAGCTCTACAACCGGCGCTTCGTCGACGAGGAGCTGCCGCACTACCTCAAGGAGGCGGCGACCCGGGGCGTCCTGCTCGTCGCCGCCGTCGTCGACGCCGACCACTTCAAGCGCGTCAACGACACCTTCTCCCACACGGTGGGGGACCAGGTGCTGCGCCGGGTCGGGGCGATCCTCGCGGCGACCGTCGGCGGTGTGGGCACCGGGCCGGACGACGTCCCGCCCGGTTTCGCGGCCCGGCTCGGCGGCGAGGAGTTCCTCGTCGTGCAGGTCGTCGCCGACCCGCGGGTCGGGCTGCGCCGCATCGAGGCGGTCCGCCAGGCCGTCGAGTCCGAGCACTGGGACGACCTGGCGCCGGGGCTGGGGGTCACGGTGAGCGCCGGGGTGACGTCGGCACGGGTGGACGACACCCAGTCGAGCCTGCTCGCGCGCGCCGACTCCCACCTCTACCGGGCCAAGAGCGCCGGCCGGAACCGGTCCGCGACGGACGACGACCTCGTGGCCGGCGCCGCCCTCACGCCATGAGCCGGCGGACGTCGTCCTCGGTGAGCGCCGTCGACGACAGCTCGCCGTCGTCCAGCACGCTCGCGGCCAGGCCCTCCTTGGCCGCCTTGAGCGCCATGACCTTCTCCTCGATCGTGCCCTTCGCGACGAGCCGGTAGACGACGACGTTGCGGGTCTGGCCGATCCGGTGCGTCCGGTCGACGGCCTGGTTCTCGGTCGCCGGGTTCCACCACGGGTCCAGGACGATGCAGTAGTCCGCCTCGGTGAGGGTCAGCCCGGTGCCGCCGGCCTTGAGACTGATGAGGAAGACCGGCGCGGTGCCGCTCCGGAACGACGCGACGACCTCGTCCCGGCGGGTCGTGCTGCCGTCGAGGTAGCAGACCTCGTGCCCGGCCGCCGTGACCCGCTCCCGGGCGGCCCGCAGGAACCGGGTGAACTGGCTGAACACGAGCACCCGGTGGCCCTCGGCGACGATGTCGTCGACGAGCTCGACGAGCACGTCGAGCTTCGTCGACGGCACGGGGGGCAGGTCCGCGTCGACGAGCCCGATGTCGAGGGCCGCCTGGCGCAGCAGCGTGAGCGACCGGAAGATCTTGAAGGCGTTGCGCGGCATGTCCTCGACGAGCCCGAGCACCTTGCGCCGCTCCCGCGCCAGGAACGCCTGGTACGCCGCCCGGTGCCGCGGCGACAGCTCGATCTCCAGCACCTGCTCGGTCTTCTCCGGCAGGTCCTGCGCGACCTGCTCCTTCGTGCGGCGCAGCACGAGCGGCGCGATCCGGCGGCGCAGGGCCGCGAGCCGGACGCCGTCCCGCGCCCGCTCGATCGGCAGCCGGTAGACGTCGTTGAACACCTTCGGCGTCCCGAGCAGCCCGGGCGCCACGAGCGAGACGACGGCCCACAGCTCCATGAGGTTGTTCTCGACGGGCGTGCCCGAGATCGCCAGCACGAAGGGCGCCCCGAGGGTGCGGGCGTAGCCGTACCCGACGGACGCGTGGTTCTTCACCGACTGCGCCTCGTCGAGCACGAGCCCGGCCCACCCGACGCCGCGGTACTGCGCGTGCTCGAGCCGGAAGAGCGCGTAGGAGGTGACGACGACGTCCGCCTCCGCCGCGAGGTCGCCGATCTTCACCCCGCCGCGCCGGCCCGCCGTCCCGGTGACCGTCGTGACGCGCAGCCCCGGGGCGAACTTCTCCGCCTCCGACCGCCAGGTGCCGACGACGCTCGTCGGGGCGACGACGAGGAACGGCTCCCGGGAGATCCCCTGCTCGCGCACGTGACACATGAGCGCGAGCGTCTGCAGCGTCTTGCCCAGGCCCATGTCGTCGGCGAGGACGCCGCCCAGGCCGTTGGCGTACAACGTCGCCAGCCAGCCGAAGCCGGCCCGCTGGTAGGGCCGCAGCGTCGCGGTGAGCCCGGCCGGCAGCGGGTGGTCGGTCAGGGACGGCGCCCGGGTCACCGCGCCCGCGGCCCGCGACCACTCCAGGGCCTGCCCCTCGACGGTGCCGATCCGCTCGAGGTCCGCCCAGACGCCGGCGTCGTAGCGGCTCACCCGCAGCGTGCCCTCGGGGGCCTCCTCGAGCCCGCGGGACTCCTCGATGAGCGCGATGAGGTCGGCGAACTGCCCGCCCCGCAACGGGAAGTACACCCCGTTCGGCAGCACGAGGTGGGTCTTGCCCTTGACGAGGGCCGTGAAGAGGTTGACGAACGGCACGCCCTCGCCGTCGACGCTCACCGAGACCGTGAGGTCGAACCAGTCCCGGTCGGTCGGCCGGAGCGCGTCGAAGGTGAGCACGGGCGGCGCCTGCGCGGGCCGGTACCGGGGCAGCTCGCCGGCGACCTCGACGCTCACGTCGTCGACGCCCTCGAGCGCGGGCAGCGCGGTCTCGGCGAACCGGACGGCGGCCATCCCGGCGAGCCGGGCGACGTTCGGCAGCCCGGTGTACGACGGCAGGTCGCCCGGGCGCCCCCCGGCCGGCAGCACGCCGTCCGGCAGCACCGCCCGGACCGCGTCGACGACGACCCCCTCCGCGGCGGTGTCCCGGCGGCCGCCCGGGCCGCGGTCCCAGACCCAGCGCACCTCGAGGGCGAAGTCGTCGAGCGGCGTGACGAGCACCCGCAGCCGGGTGCGCACGACCGGACGTGGCACGTCGCCCGACGCCCGCACGGTGACGACGTCCGGCACCCGGGGCAGGTACTCGGAGGTGAACCGCGGGACGTCGGCCGCCGGGACGTGCACCGGCAGGAAGTGCAGGACGGCGGCCAGGTGCGGCGCGAGCGAGGGCGGCACCGGCGCGACGTGGAGCACCCGCACGGTCTTCCGGCCGCGCTGCTCCTGCACCCACCACGCGAGCGCGCCGTCCTCGCCGAGCGGTACGGCCCGCGACGGCACCTTCACCTCGGGCGTGCCCCCGGGGGCGGACCGCTCCCCGGCGTGCAGCCCGCACGTGACGTCGAGCCCGTCGTCGACCGCCCGGACGTCGAGCCGTGCCGTCACCGGGTCGTGCACGACGGCCTCGCCCGGCGGCCTGTCGTGCGCCACGAACGGCAGCCCCGCCTCCCGCAGCTCGCAGAGCAGGTCCCAGACCCGGCGGCTGTCGATCTCGGTGAGGTCCAGCCAGGCGTTCGACTGCGAGTACCAGTGGTCGCTGCGGGCCAGCGCGAGGAGCTCGGTGAGCAGGCGGCGCTGGCGGCGGGTCCGCGGGAGGTCGCCGCGCTGGGTGTACCCGACCGACGACCACGCCGCCCCGGAGACCTGCCAGCCGCCGGACGTCTTCGGGACGACCGGCCGCGCCCGCAGCGTCGCCGGCCGGTCGGGGTCGTCGGTGACGAGGTCGAGCTGCAGGCCGGGCTGGAAGAGCGCCCGGCGGGGCTTGTCCGGCGCCGGCGCCGGCGGCTCCCCGTCGGTCGCGGCGGCGTCCGGGAGCAGGGCGCCGAACGCGCGCGTCCAGTCCGTCACCGTGCCCCTCCGCCCCTCGACGCCCCCGGCGACTCCCCGGGGCCGGCCCCCACGCTAGGCGACCGGCCCGACAGACCGGCCGGGTCAGCGCGCGGCGTCGAGCCGGGCCACCCGGCGCGGCCCGGCGGTGAGCCGGTACGAGGCGTCGAGCAGCTCGCCGACCTCGGCCCAGTCGGTGCGCTCGTCGAGCTCCAGCCCGACCCAGCCGGAGACGCCCAGGTAGGCGGGCACGTAGCAGCGGTCGTCCTCGACGAGCGCCTGCCGTTCGGTGGGGTCGGTGAGCACCATGACCGAGTGCTCGTGCTGCACCCACGCGCCGTCGACCCGCTGCGAGCCGCCGTAGTACGCGAACACCTTCGTCGTGAAGAACGCGGGGTGCCCGTGCGAGATCTTCTCGGCGGCGTCCGGGAAGGCCAGCGCCAGCTCGCGGACCCGCGCCAGCAGCGGGTCCGCCGCGTCGAACATCAGCGGGTGCGCCATCGGCCCAGCCTGCCGTCCCGGGGGTCCGGCTGTCACGCCGTCCGTCACGCCGCCGAGGTGATCCCCAGCGTCGAGCCGGTCCAGCCCGGGAACACCGTCGCGACCTCGCCCGCGCTCGCCCCGGCCCGCGAGCGCAGGACGTCGGCGAGGACGGCGCGGTAGTCGGTCGTCACGGTGAGGTCGCCGTCGGTGAGGTCGACGTCCCGCAGCCCCGGCCAGCTGCCGAACACCTGCCCGCCGTTGACGTGGCCGCCGAGCACGAACATCGCGTTGCCCCAGCCGTGGTCGACGCCGGCGTTCTCGTTCTCCTCCGCGCGCCGGCCGAACTCGCTGATCGTCACGAGGGTGACCCGGCCGAGGTCGGTGCCGAGGTCGGTCGCGAAGGCGGCGACGGCGTCGTCCAGCTCGCGCAGGTGGTCGCGCATCCAGCCGCCGTCGGGCCGGCCGAGGCCGGAGTGCATGTCCCAGTCGCCGTAGTCGATCGTCGCGACCCGCAGCCCGACGTCGGCCCGGACGAGCCGCGCGACGTCCCGCAGCTGCCGGCCCAGGTCCGAGTCGGGGTAGTCGGCGCCGTTGGACGGCGTGTAGCCGGCCTCGCGCATCGCGGCCGTCGTCGCGAGCGCCCCGAGCGCCGTGCCCGCCGACGCGGCGAGCCGGGCGTCGGAGTGCGCGAACGCCGTCCGCAGGAACGTCGACCAGGCGGGCAGGTCCTCGGTGTCGACCCCGTCGAGGCCGAAGTCGTCGACCGAGCCGACCCCCAGGTCGGGGAAGTCGCCGAGCAGCGACCAGGGGAGGCCGCCGCCGCCCACCTGGACCGCGCCGAACGGCCCGGACGCGTCGTGCAGCGACAGCACCCGGTCGAGCCAGCCGGTGCGCAGCGGGCTGCCCGGCGTCGCGGCCTCCACCTGGGCCATCGCCTCGAAGTGGGACCGGTTCGGGACGGCCAGCCCGGTCGCGTGGACGACGGCGAGCGAACCGGCGTCGTAGAGCGCCTTGAGGCCGGTGAGCGCCGGGTGCATCGCGAACGTCGCGTCGAGCCGCAGCCCCAGCCCGGCCGGGACGGCGATCGTCGGGCGCAGCCGGGCGAGGTCCGGGTCGCCGACGGGTGCGACGGCGGACAGGCCGTCGAAGCCGCCGCGCAGCGAGAGGACGACGAGGGTGTCGCCGCTGTACGGCGTGCCGCCGGCCGCGAACGCCAGCCGCGGCGCGAGCGCCTCGGAGCCGAGCGCGGCGAGCAGACCGGCGACGGCGCCGCCGGCGAGGACCCCGCGCCGGGTCGGCCCGGCGGTCGCGCGGGAGCGGGAGACGGCGGCGCAGTCGGCGCACTCACGGCCGGTGACGGGCACGGCAACCTCGCAGGTCTGGGGCGGGCGGTCCGGGGCAGAAGGGCTGTCGCGCAACGGGTCAGGCCGTGAGCTGGTAGGGCGTCTGGAGCATCGCCGCGACCCAGTGCTCCAGGCGCCAGGAGAGGAACCCGTCGGCGGCCCCGAGCGGGGTCGACGCCGTGAAGCCCATGACGGCGAGCAGCGCGTCGCGGTCGGCCGCGAGCATCGGGGCGCCGAAGAGGGTGCGCCCCGCAGCGTCGACGGCCGCGCCGCACGTGGCGGGCACCGCCGTCCCGAAGAGGAAGCCCTGCAGGTCGGGCCGCACGAGCGAGTGCCGGGCGGTCCAGCCCTGGACGAGGTCCATCGCGCCGTTCCAGCGCCCGAGCAGGGCCGCGGTGCCCAGCCACGCCGAGGACTTCAGCGGGTACCCGTCCGGCGTCGCCCGGGCCAGCGGCGACATGCCCGCGGCCTCCATGAGCCAGGCGAGGTCGCCGGTCGCGTCGGCGGCGCCGGTCAGGGTCGGGCGGTACCCCAGGGTGCGGACGACGGACACCAGGTACTCCTGCGGGCGGCGCACCTTCGCACCGTGCGCGGCCTCGAGCTCGGGGGAGGTGAGCAGCTCGCGCAGCACCGGGGCGATCCGGGTGCCCTGCGCGAGGTAGAGCCGGGCCAGCCGGTCGACGAGGGCCTGCGGGGGAGCGTCGGAGACGAACTGGACGGCGAGCCTGCGGGCGATCCGCCAGGCGGTGTCCTCGTGGTGGGCGAGGTAGGTCACGAGGCGCCGGGCCACGGCGAGCCCGCCGGTCTGGGTCGGGTTCGGGTCGGTGAAGCCGAGCACCCGGACCGGCCCGACCCAGTGCTTCCAGGGGGCATAGAGGAACTCGCCGGAGTCGCGGGAGACCGACAGCCCGGTGAGGACCCGGGCGCAGTCCAGCACCCCGGCCTCGCCGTAGGGCGACCCGACGCCGACGCTGTGCAGCTCGAGCAGCTCGCGGCCGAGGTTCTCGTTGGGGTGCTCGTCGGTCGACTCGGCGTTGTTGAGGTAGACGAGCATCGCCGGGTGCGTGACGACCGCCCACAGCAGGTCCGCGTACGAGCCGAACGCCCTGGCGCGCAACGTCCTCGCGTAGTGCGCGCGGGACGCTGCGGTGTCGGACCACACGTCGACGTTGAACAGCTGCGACCAGAACTCGACCATGACCTCGAGCAGCTGGCGCTTGGACCAGCACTGCCGCGCGACCTGGTGGGAGGCGATGGCGCGCTGGTGCCGCCAGCCGGAGAGCGACCCGTTGTCGAGCAGCTCGTTGACGTGCCAGATCGGCTCGTCCAGGTGCGCGAAGGACGCCGCCAGCCAGGCGTCGCACTGCCGGTCGTCGATGGTCGCCGGTGCGAGCTGGCGGTCCACCCAGGCGTTGCGGCCCAGCGCCCGCAGCTCGGCCAGCGCGCCGGGCGCCGGGCCGAACGTCGCGCGCCGCAGCAGGTGCAGGTCGAGGTCCCGGGTCACGTAGGGGACGGCGGCCCGCACGCTGCTCGCCCGGGTGAGCTGGAGCCTGAGCCCGTGGTCGTAGACGAGGCCGGCCCTGGCCGCGGACCACACGTACGGCACGAGGACCCAGACGCCCGCGGCGTTGCGCTCCTTGTAGGCGGTGCGGCCGTAGGCCTTGGTGACCTGGACGGTGACGGTCGTCCGGGTGGCCTTCGTGACCGTCGTCCGGTCGGTCGCGCGGTCGTACCGGTAGGCGAGCGCGACGAACTTCGTCACCCGCTTCGTCGGTACCGCGGCCGCGGCGGGCCCGGCGAGCGCGACCCCGGCGGGGGCCGCGGTA
>NZ_MWLN01000082.1 GCF_002198655.1 Kineosporia sp. A_224 | reverse complement strand
ACCGGCGACGCGGGGGCGGGCCGCCCTACGGGGGCGGTACGGACGGCCCGCGCCGGACCGCGTCGACCAGGCCGGGCACCCCGGGGCAGGGGCGCCCGGCCGGGACCGTGCCGTCAGCCGATACGGCCGTAGCTGACGCGGGAGGACCAGATCTTGTGCAGGCCGACCCGCTTGCCCGGGCGCGGGGAGTCGTACATCTTCCCCTTGCCGGCGTAGATGCCGACGTGGAAGACGCGACCGCTCGACGACTTGAAGAAGATCAGGTCGCCGGGCTTGCGCTGGGACTTGGCGATCTTGCGGACGTGCGAGTACTGCTGGCGCGACGTGCGCGGCAGCGTCTTGCCGGCCTTCTTCACGACGTACTTCGTGTAGCCGGAGCAGTCGAAGCCGGGACGCGGCTTCGTCCCGCCCCACACGTAGCGCACGCCGACGTACTGCTTGGCGATCTTGATGATCTTCGCCCGGCGGGCGGCCGCCGTGAGCGTCGTCGTGGAGGCCGCCTTGGGAGCCGCCGCCGTCTTCGCGGCGGCGGTCTTCGGGGCGGCCACCGCGGTGAGCGCGGCGCTGTCGAAGGTCACCGCGGAGGCCGGGGTCGCCGCGAGCGGGGCGCCCGAGGTGAAGGCCGCCGGGGCCACGGTGGTCAGGGGCGCCGCCTTGACGGCCGTGCCCGTGGCCGCCGAGGCGGGCATCTGGCCGGCCGTCACGAGCGCGGAGCCGAGCACCGCCGCGAGACCGAACCGGGAGAGGGACGAGACACCGCCGGACAGGGAGGTGCCCAGTCCGGGGGGGACGGCCGCCTGGAGCAGCGACCGACGGGGGGCGAGATGGGCCGGCTGACGCTTGCCGGCCACGGGCGCGCCGAGGCGCCCCGAAGCGGTGCGACGGGTCACGAAGGGAACCTCTCCGACGCCTACGAGGTGAGCTGTCGGGTTCGGATGGGAGTTGTCACCCGGCCGCGACGTCGTCCTGCGACGTCGTTCGGCTTCACCCCGAGGGTCGGCGCCTTGAGCGCTCGCCGACCCGTGGAACCTGGGTCCCCCGCCTCTGTCATGCGAGTGGTGTGGTGAGGCCCGTGAGCGGTGACAGAGCTCGGCGTCCGCGCGGGCACGCCCCAGTCAGGGGTGCGACCAGAACCTAACTCACATGTCCGTCAAACACGTAGTTAGCGGTTCAATTATTGCGAAAATGGACACGCTCCGTGACTTCCTGCAGGTCACCCCGGGGTCCACCAGCCCTGCCATCGTGCGTCGCAGCACGAGGCGGATCAACCCGCCGACCTCGCAAATATGGACTTTTCGGGCACAAACATGACTCACATCACTTGCAGATCACGGCCAGATCACAGGAATGTCACGCTGCGTCGCGGAACTCCGGGCCCGCGGCAGGGCCGCGAAGCCGCCCCGCAGGGCGCGGCCAGGCCGCCACGACGAGGCCGAGGACCACGGTCACGAGGTGCAGGACGTTGTCCGCCGGGTTGACGTTGAGGACGTCCCAGGTCCGCCCGGCGGCGACCAGGCCGTAGACGAGGACGGCGGCGTAGAGCACCGCCACGAGCAGGCCGTACCCGCGGACGCCGCCCGGCCGGCGCCAGAGCACGAGGCCGGCCAGCCCGACGGCGAGGTGGACGGCGTTGTGCAGCGGGTTCACCGCGAAGCCGGCGAGGGTGCGCGTGTGGTCGTGCCCGTTCCAGGCCATCCCGCCGGTGACCGCCCACCCGGCCGCGCCCGCGACGACGAAGCCGACGGCGAGCGCGAGCGCGAGGAGCTGGTTCGGCGCGGGCCGGCGTCCGCGCGCCGCGTCCTGCGCGGGCTCCGCGGGCGGCGGCGCGACGGCACGGGTCGGGGCGTGCGGCGCGGGGCCGACCGGCGCGGGGTCGACCGCTGCGGTGCCGGGCCGGGGCTGCACGTCGGCCATGGGGTCCTCCTGGGATCGTCGTCGACGCCCAGGTACCCGCAGGACCCACCGGTTACGCACGACGGCGGCGACCTTCGGCGATCACTCGCCGAACGGTCGCCGCCGCGGTGGACGTGCGGGAGATCAGGACCGGACGGTCAGAACTGACCGATGACGTCGACGACGAGGACCTGCGCGGGCGAGCTGGCCTCCTCGGCCGTGACGACGACGGCGCGGCTGCCGACCGGCTGGCCCTTGAGGGCCGTGACGAGGCTGAGCACGCTCGTCGCGGCGACGACCTGCGGCTGGCCGGCGTCCCAGGTCTTCTGGGTCTGCTTGCCGGTCTTCGCGTCGGTCTGGAGGAACTGCAGGACGAGCTGCTTCTTCTCGTCGATCGCCGGGCCGGTGCCCTTGACGAGCAGCGCGGAGGCCGGCGTCGCCGACGTCTTGACCCCCGTCACCGAGGTGACGTCGGGGCGCTTGCCGGACTCGGAGGTGATCGCCGGGAAGCCCGCCGGGACCTTCTCGACGGCGCCCTTGGCGACCCCGTCACCCTTGATCGTGTCCTTGAGGTCGACGACGAACACGAGCGTCTCGCCGGCGAGCTCGCTCGTCGACTGCGCGTCCTTGACGCCGTACCCGTCCTGCGGCGTGATCGTCAGCAGGACCCGGCTGCCGAGCTTCTGCCCGACGAGCGTGCTGTCCCAGCCCTTGACGACCGCGCCGACCCCGATCGGGAAGCCGGCGACGGCCCCGCGGTCGTAGGAGTTGTCGAAGACGTTGACCTTGCAGTCCTTCTCGGCCCAGGTCTGGCCGAGGTAGTTCGCCAGGAGGACGTCGCCCTTCTTGACGACCGCGCCGGTGCCGGCGGCGAGGACCTCGACGGACGTCGTCGTCGGCGCGGCCGAGCGCGGGATGGTCAGCGTGGGCTTCTTGTCGGCGGCGCCGCTCACGGCGACCCCGACCTTCGTCGTCTTCGCACCGGCCGGCGCCGCCGCCGCGGCGGTCGGCGTGCACGGCGTGGCCGACGCCCCGGCGGACCCGGAGGCGGACGGCGCGGCCGAGGATGTGGTCGAGGACGCCGACCCGCCCGACGAGCCGCCGCAGCCGGCCAGGACGAGGCCGGAGACGAGGGCGAGGGCGGTCACGGCAGTGGTACGGCGCATTGGAGATCCTCGAGCGGTCGATGTCGACGGAAGCAACGACCGTAGCCCACGGACCTGGGAAGACCCTGGGCGACCCCGTCCGCCCCACCGCACCCGACGGGTCGGCCGGATCAGCCGGACGACGGCGCGACGTCCCCGTCCGTGGCGCCGTCCGGGCCCTGCTCCGCCCGTGGCCCCGCAGCCGGGCCGCCGCAGGCCTCGTCGACGACGGACCGGGCGACGTCCCGCAGCGGGCGGTTGTGCGTCTGGCTCTCGACCCGGAGCATCGAGAAGGCGGCGTCCTCGTCGGCACGGTGCCGGGCCATGAGGATCCCCTTGGCCTGCTCGATGACGGCCCGGGAGGCCATCGCCGTCCGCAGCTGCCGGGACTCGGTGGCCGCGGCGTTGTACCGCACGCACGCCTCGAGCACCCCGCCGACGACGGCGGCGACCCAGTCGGCGAGCCAGACGTCCTCGTCACCGAACGCCCCGGCACCGTCGCAGTAGACGACGAGGGAGCCGACGACGGCGTCCCCCCGGCGCAGCGGCGCCGCGAGCGCGCTCGAGACCCCCAGACGGCGGTGGATCTCCGCACCGGCCCCGCCGAAGCGGGGGTCGGTGGCGAGGTCGGCGACGACGACGGTCCCGGCGGCGGACGCTGTCACGGGGCCGCCGCCGACCTCGACCTCGGCCTGGACGGCGAGGGTCGCGACCGGGTCGGTCGCCGCGGCGACCGGGACAGGCGACGCGACGTCGAGCGAGATGCGCAGCGGCCGGCCGCGGAACGCCTTGCCCGCCAACGCCGCGAGCCGTTCCGCGACCTCCTCGACAGGACGGTCCGGCGACGTCCGGATCATCTCCAGGGTGAGGACGTGGGCGTCCGAGGCCATGACCTCGTCGATGTCGTCGACGGCCGGTTCCGGCGCGGGAGCGACCGGCTCGTCGTCCGGCGGACCGGCGTCCCGCGGTCCGCCGCCGGGCGGCTCGGGGAGCACGTGCGCCGTCGGGGACGACGTCACCTGCCACACGAGGAAGGCGTCACCGCCGGTCGCGGCACCGCGCGCGACGACGACCCGGACGGCGATGCTGCGGCGGCGGCCGAGACTGAAGCTCACCTCGGTCGTGATCGGGTGGTTCGCCGCCGCCGCGACCGCGGCGAGCCGGCGCAGCCGGCCGTGCGGCGGGCCGGCGAACTCGGCGAGGAAGCGGCCGGTGAGCTGGTCGGCGGGCACACCGACCAGCCGCTGCATCGCGCGGTTCGTGAAGAGCACGCGGGCGTCGGTCGTCGTGAGCACGAGCGGGAGCGGGGCGGCGGCGAGCACACCGGAGACGTCCGGGGGCCGTGGCCGCACCTGCGGGGGCTGCGGCATCACGGCCGGGCCCCGGGCGGGCGCACAGGCCTGAGGCATCGGTCTCCCGGGGCGCGCGGGGTCGCGCGGCGGGTGTGGTGACGGCGCACGGAACTCCAGACTTCCTGGTGACCTGGCACAGGGCACGACCCTGACGTCTGCTCAGGGCCGTCGGGGTGGTCCCCCTTCGGACACGTGGACCCGCGCTGCTTGCTGGGTGCGAACCGATCTGGCGCCGCCCATTATGGGGCCAGACGACAGTACGCGTGACGCCAGGTCGAAGTGCCGTCGTTCATTCGCCGGACGGCGACCGGTCCCCGGTGGTCGCGGCGGCCACGACCCGCGCGACCTGCGCCGCGAGCGGCTCGGCGCCGTCGCGGCAGTCGATCTGCGTGTGCGGCACCGACGGCGGGACGTCCGGCGCGACCCGGGCGACGAACTCCTCGAAGGCCGCGAGCTTGCCGGCGTCCCGCGAGCGTCCGCGGCCGAGGATCCGGGACCGGAGGGTGTCGGCGTCGCTGCGGACCCAGAGCAGCCGGACGGGCTCGCCCCCCACGGCGTCCACGAGGGCCGCCCAGGCCTGCTCCTGCCGGATCTGCGTCGTGTACGGCGCGACGAGGACGACCGGGCAGCCGTTCGCGCGCACCTGCACCGCCGTGGCGGCCATCCCGCCGTACTCGTGGACCTTGACGTGCCCGTCGTACCAGGCGCCCTCGCGCTCGCCGTGGGCGCGACCGTGCGCCGCGAGCACCTCGGCCACGAAGCCGGCGAAGAGGGTGTCCTTGTCGAGGACCGCCGGCGGCGGTGTCACGAGCCCGGCGAGGACGTCCGCGAGGGTGGACTTCCCGCCGCCCGGAGGCCCGGTGACGACCCACACGGTGCCCGGCGCGCGCCCGCCCGCCGTCCCGCCGCCCGAGCCCTGCACCTCGCCCGTTGCCATGGGCACAGTGTGCCGAACGCCCGCCCCCACCGGGTCGGCGGGGACGGGCGTCCGTGGATCTGCGGTGCGGCTCAGTACCAGCCGGTGCGCTCGCTGTGCGCCCAGGCGTTGCACGGGCTGCCGTAGCGGCCGGCGATGTAGTCCAGCCCCCAGGCGATCTGGGTCACCGGGTTCGTCGCCCAGTCGGAGCCGTTGGCGGCCATCCGGCGGCCCGGCAGCGCCTGCGGGATGCCGTAGGCGGACGACGACGGGTTGTCGGCGTTCCACTTCCACTGGCTCTCGCGCGTCCACAGCTTGTTGAGGCACGTCCACTGCGAACCGGTCCAGCCACGCTCGGCCGCCATGATCCGGCCGATCGCGCGCGGGTTGCGCTGCGCGTTGCGCATCGCCTCGGCCTTCGCCGCGGCGCGGGCCTCGGCGGCGGCCTTCTCGGCGGCCCGCTTCGCAGCGGCCTTCTTCGCCGCGACCTGCTTCGCCTTGACCTCCGACAGCCCGGCCGCGATGGCGGCCTTGGCGTCGGCGCCGGCCTGCCAGGTCGTCTCCTGGCCCGCGAGGTAGATCTCGTACGCGGGGGCGGCGGCCACCTCGGGGGCGGCCGACGGGAGCGCGAGCTCGGCGGTGGCGTCCGGTGCGAGCGTCGAGAGCTCGAGGTGCTGGCCGCCGATCGTCACGACGCCGACGGCGACGAGCCCGGTGAGGACGGCGCCGCGGGCGACGACCGTGCCGGCCCGCGCCTTCGTCGCGTCCGTGAGCGCGCTCTTGCGGGCCTCGCGCTGCGCCCGGCGGGCCCGGTCGCCCTGCTCGGCGCGGCGCACGTCCCGGCGCTTCGGCAGCGGGTTGACGCTGAGGTCGAGCGTGTACGGCTCTGCGGCGAGCTGGGTGCCCGGCTCACCGGACGGCACCTCGTTGAAGCGCGGGAGGAACGTCGTGTCGCGCTCCGCGCCCAGGCCCAGGGCGATCCCGCGGGTCGGTGTCGAGATGACGGGCGGCGGCGGTGCGACCCGGCCGTTGCGGACGTCGCGACGACGGGGCAGCGGGGCCGCGGCGCGGGACTGCACGCCCGCCCGGGGCGCTGCCTCACCGACGGACCAGCCGTTCGGCGGCGTCCGGTGCGGCGTCTGCTGCGGGAGCGCCCGCGCCACCGGTGCGGCGGAGCCGAACGCGTCGTCGTCCTGGAGGTGGGCGCGGTCCGGCCAGGTGAAGCCGTTGACGGGGGTGACCGGCTCGAAGAGGTGACCGAGCGGGAGGCCGTCGGAGTGGGTCTGCGCCCGCGAAGGGTGGTGCGCAGGGCCGCGCCGGCTGTGCTGGCTGCGGGCCGGTGCATCCACCAGCCACCAGCGGTCGGTGTGCGGCGCAGGGCGGTTGGGGCCGGGGCGGCGCGAGGGCCGGTCCTCCAGGAGGAGCCCGCCGTGACTCACGTTGTCGTCACTGTGAGCCATCAGATGACCCGTCCGGGGACTTCGCTGGAACGCACGGTGAACAACCTGGCCTGTCGGACCGACCCGAGGCAAGTCCCGGGCGGGTCCTATTCAGCCGTTTGACCCCGCCTTGATGTGCGGTTCGTCTCGTTCGTCGCACTTCGGTGACGAATGGGAGTCCGACATCGACGCAGCGTGAGTACCGGCGGTCCCTTGACTCTAATACTTGGATGCCCAACTATTGGAGTTCCGAAGAGTCGAGGAGGGTCCCGTGCCCGCACACCCCGTCCGGTTCGTCACGGCGGCGAGCCTGTTCGACGGGCACGACGCCTCGATCAACATCATGCGGCGCATCCTCCAGGCTCAGGGCGCCGAGGTGATCCACCTCGGCCACGACCGCTCCGTCGACGAGATCGTCGAGGCAGCGGTCCAGGAGGACGTCCAGGGTGTCGCCGTCAGCAGCTACCAGGGCGGCCACGTCGAGTACTTCACCTACCTCGTCGACCGGCTCGCGGAGCGCGGCTGCGGTCACGTCCAGGTGTTCGGCGGGGGCGGGGGCGTCATCGTCGCGCAGGAGATGGCCCTGCTCGCGGATCGCGGGGTGCGGATCTTCTCCCCCGAGGACGGCCAGCGGCTCGGCCTCGTCGGCATGATCGAGGAGATGGTCGCCGCGTGCGACGTCGACCTCGCCGCCGCGGCGGACCCGGCCTCGCTCGACGCGGTGCTCTCCGGCGACGACCGCGCGCTCGCCCGCGCGGTGACGATGATCGAGGCCGGCCGGGCGCCGTCCGCCCTGCTCGACGGGCTGCGTGCCGCGGCCGGCGGCCGCCGGGCACCGGTCCTGGGGATCACCGGAACCGGCGGCTCCGGCAAGTCCTCGCTCACCGACGAGCTGGTCCGCCGGCTCCGCCTGGACACCGAGGACAAGGTGCGCGTCGCCGTCCTCGCCGTCGACCCGACCCGGCGCCGCGGCGGCGGCGCCCTGCTCGGCGACCGGATCCGGATGAACGCGCTCGCCCCGGGGCGCACGTACTTCCGCTCGCTGGCGACCCGGGGGGCGGCCTCCGAGGTGCCCGACCACCTGCCCGACGTCGTGACCGCTTGCCGCGCCGCCGGGTTCGACCTCGTCGTCGTCGAGACGCCCGGGATCGGCCAGGGCGACTCCGCGGTCGTCGACCTCGTCGACGTCTCGCTCTACGTCATGACGCCGGAGTACGGCGCCGCCAGCCAGCTCGAGAAGATCGACATGCTCGACCTCGCCGACGTCGTCGCCGTGAACAAGTTCGAGCGTCGCGGCGCCGAGGACGCCCGCCGCGACGTCGCCCGTCAGCTCGTCCGCAACCGCTCCGCGTTCGGGGTGCCGTGGGAGGAGATGCCGGTCTTCGGCACGAGCGCCGCGCGCTTCGCCGACGACGGCGTGACGGCGCTCTACCACCACCTGCGCGACCTCCTCGTCGGCCTGCCCGACGGGCGGGGCCTGGAGGCCGGCCCGGGGGTGCTCCCCCGGGTCACGACGAAGGCCAGCACCCGGCTCGCGACGGTCGTCCCGTCGGCCCGGGTCCGCTACCTCGCCGAGATCGCCGACACCGTCCGGGGCTACCACGCGCGCACCCAGGACCTCGCCGGGCTCGTCCGCCGTCGCCAGCACCTGCGGAGCACCCTGGAGGCGTTGCAGCAGAACGGCTCCGACCCCGGCGGCACGGCCGGCGCCGAGGCCGTCCGGGCCCTGGTCGACCGCACCGAGGCCGACCTCGCGCGGCTCGACCCGGACGTCCTCGCGCTCGTCGACGACTGGGCCGCGACGGCGGAGCGCTACCGCGGCGAGGAGTTCGTCTACACGGTGCGGGGCAACGAGTTCCGCGTCCCGCTGCGCCGGGTGACCCTCTCCGGCACGTCGGTCCCGCGGGTCGCGCTGCCGCGCACGCACGACCACGGCGACCTCGTCACCTTCCTGCGGGCGGAGAACCTGCCGGGCTCGTTCCCCTTCACCGCAGGGGTGTTCCCCTTCAAGCGGGACGGCGAGGCACCGGCGCGGATGTTCGCCGGCGAGGGCGACCCGTTCCGGACCAACCGGCGCTTCCACCTGCTCTCCGCCGGCCAGCCGGCGACCCGGCTCTCGACGGCGTTCGACTCCGTGACCCTCTACGGGCGCGACCCCGCCGAGCGGCCCGACGTCTACGGCAAGGTCGGCACCTCCGGGGTCTCGGTCGCCACGCTCGAGGACATGAAGGCGCTCTACGCCGGGTTCGACCTGTGCTCGCCGACCACCTCGGTCTCCATGACGATCAACGGCCCGGCGCCGACGATCCTCGCGATGTTCCTCGTCACGGCGGTCGACCAGCAGGTCGACGCGTTCACCGCCGAGCACGGCCGGCCGCCGACGGACGACGAGGCCGCCGCGATCCGCGCCCGCACCCTGCGCACGGTCCGCGGCACGGTCCAGGCCGACATCCTCAAGGAGGACCAGGGCCAGAACACGTGCATCTTCTCGACCGAGTTCGCGCTGCGCTGCATGGCCGACGTGCAGGAGTGGTTCATCGCGCACGACGTCCGCAACTTCTACTCGGTCTCCATCAGCGGGTACCACATCGCCGAGGCCGGGGCGAACCCCGTCAGCCAGCTCGCCTTCACGCTCGCGAACGGCTTCACCTACGTCGAGAGCTACCTCGCCCGCGGGATGGCCGTCGACGACTTCGCGCCGAACCTGTCCTTCTTCTTCAGCAACGGGATGGACGCCGAGTACACCGTCATCGGCCGGGTCGCCCGGCGGATCTGGGCGGTCGCGATGAAGGAGCGCTACGGCGCCTCCGACCGCAGCCAGAAGCTCAAGTACCACGTGCAGACCTCGGGCCGGTCCCTGCACGCGCAGGAGATGGACTTCAACGACATCCGGACCACGCTGCAGGCGCTCTGCGCGATCTACGACAACGCGAACTCGTTGCACACCAACGCCTACGACGAGGCCGTCACGACCCCCAGCCCGCACTCGGTGCGGCGGGCCCTCGCGATCCAGATGATCATCGACGCGGAGTGGGGGCTGTCCGGCACCGAGAACCCGCTCCAGGGGTCGTTCGTCGTGGACGAGCTCACCGACCTGGTCGAGGAGGCCGTCCTCACCGAGTTCGAGCGGATCAGCGACCGCGGCGGGGTGCTCGGGGCGATGGAGACCGGGTACCAGCGGGGCAGGATCCAGGACGAGTCGATGGTCTACGAGCAGCGCAAGCACGACGGCACGCTGCCGCTCGTCGGGGTCAACACCTTCCTCGACCCCGACGGCGCGGGCGCGACGCCGTCCGCGCCGCTCGTCCTCGCCCGCGGCACGGACGAGGAGAAGCAGTCCCAGCTCGCCCGGCTGCGGGCCTTCCACGACGCACACCGCGACGAGGCCCCGGCGATGCTCGACCGGGTGCGCGAGGTCGCGGCGTCCCGGGAGAACACCTTCGAGGTGCTCATGGACGCCGTCCGGGTGCTCTCGCTCGGGCAGGTCTCGGCGGCGTTCTTCGAGGCCGGCGGGCAGTACCGCCGCAACGTCTGACCGCGGCGCGGACGGCGGCGCGGACGGCGGCGCGGATCACGCGGCGGACCGGGATGGCACGATGACGTCCATGTCCTCGCGCGCGCCGCTCCCCTTCGACCCGGTCGAGGAGGCGCGCCGGCACTGGGCCGGCCACGGCTGGGCGGAGGCCGCCGAGGGGATGGCCGCTGTCACCTCGCTCATGCGCGCGCAGGCCATCGTGCTCGCCCGGGTCGAGGCGGTGCTCCGCCCGCTCGGGCTGACGTTCGCCCGCTACGAGGTGCTCATGCTCCTGCTCTTCAGCGGGCGCGGCAGCCTGCCGCTGAGCCGGATCGGCGAGCGCCTCCAGGTGCACCCGGCGAGCGTGACGAACGCCGTGGACCGGCTCGAGGCGACCGGCCTCGTCGAGCGGACGCCGCACCCCACCGACCGCCGGACGACGCTGGCCGCGCTCACGCAGGCCGGGCGCGAGGTCGCCACGAAGGCCACCGAGGCGCTCAACGCCGAGGTCTTCGCCCGGCCCGGGCTGCCCGCGGACGACGTCCGCACGCTCGTGGACGTCCTGGCGACGATGCGCCGGGACGCCGGCGACTTCTGAGGGCGGCCGGCCCGACGTCGGGCCCGGGGTCGTACGACCAGGTACTAGCACTACAGAGCGTCGCGAGGCGTACACGCCGATCGGAGGGGGCCTGAACTCGTCCGTTCGGACGAGCCCCGAGGTCCGATGTCGGGCCCTACCTCGTCGGGGGAAGGGTCAGGGGTGACAGATCGAGCCCCTTGGAGGACCCGCGGTGAAGAAGATCCTGATGGTCGTGGTGGCAGCGGCGCTGCTCGTCGTCGGGGCCCCGAGCGTCGCCCAGGCCGGCGGCAAGTCGTCGTCCGGCTGGCCGACCGCGACCGCGCCCCTGCCCGCCGGCACGATCGTCTCCCAGAGCAGCTCCAAGGCCGTGGTCCAGTCGCCCAGGACGGTGTCGGTCACGCTGACCTCGCTCGACGCCGCCTACGTCGCCAAGGGCTGGACCGTCGGCGCGGCGACCGGGATCCCGCGCTGGTACAAGAAGTCCGGCCAGGAGGTCGACGTCTTCTTCGCGGCGCTCGACGGCGGCCAGTCCTACTGGACGCTCAACCGGCGCTGACCGCACCGGACCGGCCCGACCACAC
>NZ_MWLN01000081.1 GCF_002198655.1 Kineosporia sp. A_224 | reverse complement strand
CCACTGCATGAGGTCGCCGGGAGCACCCCGGCACCGCCGTCGGTGCTCAACCGGGCGACCGGCCCGCGCCGCCGCGCCACCCTCGTCGACCTCGACGCGGAGCCGCTCGCGGCGGCCGCGCACACGCTCGGGGCGTCGGTCAACGACGTCGTCCTCGTCGCCGTCGCCGAGGCGCTGCGCGCCGCCGCGGCGGCCCGGGGCGAGCACCTGGACCCGGTCGTCGTCTCGGTCCCGGTCGCGGTGCGCGGCCCCCGGGCCGGCAGCACGGCCAACGCGGTCGGGGTCATGCCGGTCGACGTCCCGACGTCTGGCGACCTCGTCGCGCGGGTCCGCGCGGTGACGGCCCAGCGGCGCGCCCGGCTCGGCGGGGGCCACGGCCGCTCGCTGCCCCTGGTGCTGCTCGCGTTCCGCGTGCTGCGGGCGCTGCACCTCGTGCGCCGCTACCTCGACCGGCAGCGGCTCGTGAACACCCTGCTCACGGCGCTGCCGGCGGTGCCCGGGCCGCTGCGGGTCGGCGGTGCCGACGTCTCGGCGGTCGTGCCGCTCGTCCCGAACCGGGGCAACACCACCGTCGCCTTCGCGTCGGCGCGCTACCGCGGCCGGCTCGTCGTGAGCGTCGTCGGCGACCCGGACACCGGCCCCGACGACGAGGCCGTCGCCGGTGCGGTGCGCCGCACCCTCGACGAGGTCGTCGCCCGCGCCGGGGCGACCGGCGCGGCCCCCTGACCACCGGCCCCGACCGGCGGCCCTGACCACTGACGGGACGCGCGCCGCGGGTGCAGGATGGCGGCCATGTCCTTCGCGGTGGGCGCCGACGCGTACGGCGCGTTCATGGGCCGGTTCTCCGAGCCGCTCGCCCTGCGCTTCGCCGACGTCGCCGGCGTGACCGGCCCGACCGTGACGTCGGCGCTCGACGTGGGCTGCGGGACCGGGGCCCTGACCCGGGTCCTCGTCGACCGGCTCGGGCCGGACCGGGTGTGCGCCGTGGACCCCTCGCCGCCGTTCGTCACGGCGATGCGCGAACGGTTCCCGGACGTCGACGTCCGGGCCGGCCGGGCCGAGGCGCTGCCGTTCGACGACGGGGCCTTCGACGCCGTCCTCGCGCAGCTCGTCGTCCACTTCATGACCGACCCGGTCGCGGGCCTCGCCGAGATGGTCCGCACGGCCCGGCCGGGCGGGGTCGTCGCGGCGTGCGTCTGGGACCACGCCGGCGGCACCGGACCGCTCGCGGCGTTCTGGGCCGCCGTCCGCGCGGGCGACCCGGACGCGCCCGACGAGTCGGAGCTGCCCGGCGCCCGGGAGGGGCACCTCGTCGAGCTGCTCACGGCGGCCGGCGCGACGGACGTCACCGGCACCGCGATCGCCGTCGAGGTGCCGCACGCCTCCTTCGACGCCTGGTGGGAGCCCTTCACCCTCGGCGTCGGACCGGCCGGCGCGTACGTCGCCGCGCTCGACGACGCCGCCCGGCGCGACCTGCGCGAGCGCTGCCGGGCCCGGCTGCCGCAGGGGCCGTCGAGCACGACCGCGCGGGCGTGGGTCGGGCGCGGGCTCGCCCCGCGCTGACCTGGAGGAGACGTCCAGGTTCCCTCCAGGGAACGCCCAGCCGGGCCGACGACGATCATGCGGGGCGGTGCGCCCGGGGCAGGTCGATCGACGGAAGAGGTGGGGCCTGGTGTCGCGAGGGACCGCGGAGACGCTCAAGGGCCGGCGGGTGCTCGTCGTCGACGACGAGGTGTACATCGCCGACGCGCTCGCGATGACGCTGCGGCACGTCGGCTTCGACACCATGACGGCCTTCGACGGGCGGAGCGCCCTCGAGACCGCCGCGCAGTGGTCGCCGGACCTGCTCCTGCTCGACGTCATGCTCCCCGACATGAGCGGCTACGACGTCTGCCGGGACGCGATCGAGGCCGGCACGGACGCCGCGGTGATCTTCCTGTCGGCCCGGGACGAGGTCGGCGACCGGATCCGCGGGTTCGGCGTCGGCGCCGACGACTACGTCACCAAGCCGTTCAGCCTCGAGGAGGTCGTCGCCCGGGTGCGCGCCGTCCTGCTGCGCTCCCACGGCCCGGAGGGGCCGCCGGCCGGCAACGTCCTCACGTTCGGGGACCTCGTGCTCGACGACGACCAGCACCTCGTGACCCGCGGCGGGACCGCGGTCGACCTGTCCCCCACCGAGTACGCGCTGCTGCGCTACCTCCTGCAGAACCCGGGCCGGGTGCTGTCGAAGGCGCAGATCCTCGACCACGTGTGGAAGTACGACTTCGCCGGCGACGGCGGCGTCGTCGAGTCGTTCGTCAGCCTCCTGCGCAAGAAGCTCAACGCCGCCGGGCCGCCGCTCGTGCAGACGGTGCGCGGGTTCGGGTACGTGCTGCGGCAGCCCCGGTGACGCGGCTGCGTCGTCCGCGGCTGCGCAGGTCGCTGCGGACCCGGCTCGTCCTCACGTCCGTCGTCCTCGCCGCCGCCGGCATCGTCGCCGTCAACGCCGTCGTCGCGGTCACCCTGCGGGACAGCCTGCTCGACCGGGTCGACGCCGAGCTCGCCGCGGCCCGCCGGCCGGGGCCGCCACCGCCCGGCGCCGGGCAGCAGCCACCGGCGCCGGCCTCGGGCACGACCGACCGGCAGCTCCTCGACGACCGGGTCCTCGTCCGGCTCGACGGGACGACGGGTGCGGTCCTCGACCAGGTCGCCGGCCCGACGGTCGGCACGGGCCGGCTCCCCGACGTCACCGCGCTCTCCGCCGACCTCGCTGCCGACCGCGCTCTGCCCACCGGCCGGTTCCGGCTCGACGCCGTCGACGGCGGCACCGGTCGCTACCTCGCGACGGTGCTCACCGACCCGTCGACCGGCGCGAGCGGCTCCGGCACGAGCGGGTCCGGTGACGTCGTCGTCCTCGCGAAGTCCCTCGACGACGTCACGGCGACGGTGCGCCGGGTCGTGCTCGTCGACGCGAGCGTCTCGGCGCTCGTCCTCGCGATGCTCGTCGGCGCCGGGGCGGTCGTCGTCCGGCTCGGGCTGCGGCCGCTGTCGGACGTCGAGGAGGCCGCCGGTCGGATCGCCGCCGGCGACCTCACAGTGCGGGCCCCGCACGCCGCCGACCGCACGGAGGTCGGCAGCCTGGCCCGCACCTTCAACACGATGGTCGCCCGGATCGAGGAGGCGTTCGCGGCCCGCGGGGCGAGCGAGCAGCGGCTGCGCCAGTTCCTCGCGGACGCGAGCCACGAGCTCCGCACACCGCTGACGTCGATCCGGGCGTACTCCGAGCTCTTCCGGTCCGGGGTGCTCACCGCGGACGAGCCGTCCTCGGCCGCGCTGGCCCGGATCGAGGCTGAGGCGGCCCGGATGGGCGGCCTCGTCGAGGACCTCCTCCTGCTCGCCCGCCTCGACCAGCAGCCGGCGCTGCGCGCCGAGGACGTCGACCTCGCGGAGGTCGCCGACGACGTCGGCGCGGCCGTCGCGGCCACCGCCCCCGGGCACCGGGTGAGCGTCGGGGCGTCGGCGCAGGCCTGGGTGCGCGGCGACCCGGAGGCGCTGCGCCGGGCCCTGGTGAACCTCGTCCGCAACGCGGTGGTGCACACCCCGGCGGGGACGGCGGTCCGGGTCGAGGTCACCGCCGCGCGGCCGGGGACGGCGGACGACGTGCTCGTCGTCGTCGAGGACGACGGCCCGGGGATGCCCGCCGACGTCGCCGCGCACGCCTTCGACCGGTTCTACCGGCCCGACGCCGGCCGGTCGCGGGCGACGGCCGGCACCGGGCTCGGGCTCGCCATCGTCGAGTCGATCGTCACGACCCACGGCGGCCGGGTCGGGCTCGACACCGCGCCCGGGCGCGGGGCCCGGTTCACGGTCCGGCTGCCGGCCGCCCCGCCCGCGGCCGACGTCCCCGCCGACGTCTCGGAGGATCCGGCGGCCGAGGTACAGGCCTTCAGCGGGGTGCGAGCCGGAGGGTGACGTCCCCGCCGTCCCGCCGCACGTCGCTCAGCAGGGCCGACGGCACCCGGAAGACCCGCCCCGGCGCGGCCGCCCACGGCAGCCGCCGGCGCGCGACGACGAGCCCGTCCTGGACGACCTCGACGACGGGTGCGGTGACGGTCTCGTCGCACCGCAGCAGGAGCCGGCCGCGCGGCGGGGCCGGGTCCCCGGCCCGCAGCAGCTGCGGCGCGACCCAGCGCAGCGGGGCCTGCGGGACGAGCCGGACGCCCGCGGCCGCGGGCACCGGGGCGGCGAGGTGGCGCCGGACGGCGGCCGCGACGTGCCGGCCGTCGAGGGCGGCGACGTCGGCGGTGTCGACCGGGTGCAGGAGGTTGCCCACCGCGAAGACGCCGGGGCGGCTCGTGCGCAGCGCGGTGTCGACGACGGGCCCGCGGGAGACCGGGTCGAGGTCGAGGCCGCCGAGCCGGGCCAGCTCGTGGTCGGGCACCCAGTCGCCGGTGAGGACGACGGTGTCGCAGGCGACCCGGCGCCGGGCGCCGGTGCCGAGGTGCTCGAGGACGACGGCCTCGACCCGGTCCCGGCCCTCGACCGCGACGAGCCGGGTGCGGGTCGCGACCGGGGTCCGCAGCCCGAGCCGGGCGGCCAGCCGGACCGGTGCCGCGGCCTCCGGGACGGCGTGCGCACTGACGAGCAGCGCCGTCCGGCAGCCCGCCTCGCGCAGTGTGAGGACGGCCGACCAGCTGACGAGCTCGGCGCCGACGACGACGGCGCGGGCGCCGACGTCGCGCCGGTGGTGCAGGTGGACGAGGTTCTGCAGCTGACCCGTCGTGAGGACGCCGGCGGGCCGGTCGCCGGTGATCATCCGGGCCGGCCGCGGCCGCTCCCGGGCGCCCGTCGCGAGGACGACGGCACCGGCCGCGAGCGTCGACCGGCCGGCCGGGGCGGTGACCTCGAGGTGCCCGTCCGGGGTCCAGCCGGTCACCGTCGCGCAGGTGCGCAGCACGGCCCCCGCGGCGAGCGCCCGGTCGGTGAGCCGGCGCGCGTACGCCGGGCCGGTGAGCAGGCGGTGCAGGTCGCGCAGCCCGTAGCCGGTGTGGTCGCTGTGCCGCGGGATGCCGCCGGTCTCCGCCTCCCGGTCGAGGACGCGGACCTCGCCGTCGACGTGGGGTGCGAGCGCCGCGGCCGCGGCGAGGCCGGCCGGACCGCCGCCCACGACGGCGACCGCGACGTGCTCGTGCCGGGGCGCGGTCATGCGGGCCCGCTCCTGTCGACGATGCCCTGCTCCAGCCGGGCGCCGACCTCGGCGCCGCAGTAGAACCCCTGGCAGCGGCCGTTCATGGCGCGGGTGCGGCGGCGCAGCCCGTCGAGGTCGGCCGGCGGCACCGTCGAGGCGAGCGCGTCGCGGATCTCGCCGGCGGTGACCCGCTCGCAGAAGCAGACGACCCGGCCGTACTCGGGGTCGCGGTCGATCGCGTCGACGTCGGCGAAGGGGCGGCCGAACGCCTCGCCGAGGTTGGGCATCGCCACCGCGGCGGGCAGGTCCGGCCGCGGCGCGAGGTCGAGGCCGGTGCTGCCGGGGCCGGCCGCGGCGAGCAGCCCGGTGACGTGCTCGGCGAGGGCCAGGCACGCCGTGAGCCCGGTCGACCGGATGCCGCCGACGAGCACGTAGCGCTGCGCGGCGTCGACGTCGACGAGGTAGTCCTCGAAGAGCGCGCCGTCGACGTGGACGGCGGCCCGCAGGCCCGCGTACGACGCCGTGACCTCCTCGTCGAGCAGCGCCGGCATGATCCGGGCGCCCTTCTCCAGGAGGAAGGCGAACCCGTCCTCGGAGGTGCCGGTCGCCGTCCGGTCGTCGAGGTCCTGCGCGGTCGGGCCGAGCATGACGTTGCCGTAGATCGTCGGGCTCACGAGGACGCCCTTGCCGACCTTCGACGGCACGGGCAGGACGATGCGCGGCGCGAGCGGCCGGGCGAGCTTGTCGTAGACGAGCAGCTCGCCGCGGCGCGGCACGACCCGGAACCGGTCGTGCCCGAAGCGCCGGTCGAGGACGTCCGCGCCGAGCCCCGCCGCGTTGACGACCCAGCGGGCCCGCACCTCCCCCGCCGTGGTGTCGAGGGTCGTCGTGCCGTCCAGGCCCGGCCGCACGCCCGTCACCTCGTGCCGGCGCAGCAGGTCCGCACCGCGCCGGACGGCGTCCGTCGCGAGCGCGAGGTTCGTCGTCCACGTGCACGTGATCGACTCGCCGGGCACGGTGAGCCCGCCGAGCGCGCCCGGCCCGAGGGCGGGCATCGTGCGGTAGACCTCTTCGGCGTCGACGAGCTCGCAGGCGTCGTACCCGTTGCGGGAGGCCTTGTCCGCCGACGAGGGCAGGGTCGCGAGCTCCTCGTCGGTCCAGGCGACGAGGGTCGCCCCGGTCGGCTCGACGGGGATGCCGGTGTCGCGCGCGTACTGCGAGAGCAGGGTGTAGCCGCGGGCGACGAGCCGGGACTCCAGGGTCCCGGGCTTGGCGTCGAACCCGGTGTGGAGGATCGCCGTGTTCGCCTTGCTCGTGCCGTCGCCGACGTCGGCGCGGCCCTCGACGAGGGCGACCCGCAGGTGCGCGCCGGCGAGGGCACGGGCGATCGCGGCGCCGACGAGGCCGGCCCCGACGACGGCCACGTCGTACGGTGCACCCGCGGGATCCGTTGCGGAGGAACGGCTCACGAGCCGCTCCCGGCGGCGACGGACGCCGCGTCCCGCCAGCGGCCCAGCAGGTCGGCGGCGCGGTCGGCGCTCCAGAGCGGCTCGTAGGTGCGCTGCGGCGTCCAGTCCCCCGCGGCGTCCGCGACCGACAGGCCGGGGTCGAGGGCGAGCCGCGCGCACGCGGCGGCGCCGAGCGGCGTCGCGTGCGCGGAGGGGTAGACGTCGACGGGCACCTGCGCGAGGTCGGCCTGGGCCTGCATGAGGGCGGCCGAGCGGGTCAGCCCGCCGTCGACCCGCAGCCGGGCCATCGGGCTGCCGAGGTCGGCGGCGACGAGGTCGACGAGCCCGGCGACCTGCGCGGCGATGCCCTCGACGACGGCCCGGACGACGTGCCCGCGACCGGTGCTGAGCGTCATCCCGGTGAGGGAGGCTGTCGCGGCCGGCGCCCAGAACGGCGCCGCGAGGCCGGCGAGCGCGGGCACGCAGAGCACGCCCTCGCTGTCGGGCGCGGCGGTCGCGTCGAGCGCGTGCGCACCGTCGAGCAGCCCGAGGTCGGTGAGCCAGCGGACGGCGGACGCGGCGGTGTAGACCTGCCCGTCGACGCAGTAGGACGTGTTCCCGCGCAGGGTCCAGGCGACGGACGTCGTGAGGCCGGCGGTCGAGCGGACGGCGGCGGACCCGGTCTGCGCCAGGAGGAACGCGCCCGTGCCGTAGGTGCACTTCGCGGTGCCCGGCTCGACGCAGCCCTGCGCGAGGAGCGCCGCCTGCTGGTCGACGACGAGCCCGGTCACCGGCAGCGGCGGCCCGAACGCGGTCGTCGTGCCGACGACGGCGTCGGAGGCGACGAGGTCCGGCAGCGGCTCGCCGGCGAGACCGAAGAGGTCGAGCAGCCAGGGGTCCCAGGTGACCTCGTCGAGCCCGAGCAGGAGCGACCGGCTCGCCGTCGAGGTGTCCGTGACGAACGCCCCGCACAGCCGGTGGACGAGCCAGGTGTCCGTCGTCGTGACGACGCCGTCGCGGGTCACGTGGTCGCGCAGCCAGCGCAGCTTCGGCGCCGAGAAGTACGGGTCGAGGACGAGCCCGGTGCGGCGCGCGACCTCGACCGCGTGCTCGGCGCGCCCGGCGCAGACCGGCTCGGAGCGGCGGTCCTGCCAGACGACGGCGGGCCCGAGCGGGCGGCCGTCGGACCGGTCCCAGGCGAGCACCGTCTCCCCCTGGTTGGCCAGCGCGACCGCGTCGAGCGGGACGCCGGCCGCCGCGGCCGCGCGCCGCCCGGTGGAGAGCACCGTGTCGAGGAGCACCTGCGGGTCGACCTCGACACCACCGCCGTCGAGGTACACCGGCGCGACCGGCTCCTCGGCGAGCGCGAGCACCCGGCCCCCACCGTCGACGACGACGGCCTTCGTGCCGGAGGTCCCCTGGTCGATCGCGAGGACGGTCACCACGGGGCGACCTTAGCCCGCGGCGCCGCCCGCCGCCCCGAGCAGCGTGCCGAGGCTCTCCAGCGCCTGCGGCCGCACCCAGTAGTAGACCCAGGTGCCGCGCCGCTCGCAGTCGACGAGGCCGGCCTCGCGGAGCACCTTGAGGTGGTGGGAGATCGTCGGCCCCGAGACGTCGAAGGCGTCGGTGAGGTCGCACACGCAGGCCTCTGCGGACGAGGCGATCATCGACATGAGCCGCAGCCGGACCGGGTCGCCGAGGGCCTTGAAGAGCGGGGCGACGGTCACGGCCTCCTCGGTGGACAGGGCCCGGGCGGCGAGCGGGGCGCAGCAGGCCAGGGGCGCCCCGGAGGGCCGCTCGTCGGGGCGGGACGTGAGCACCGACACAGGCTGCTTCGACATGCGTCTATCTTGACATCTGTCGAAACAGTCGTGCAAGGTGGCGGAGCCACTGATTAGACATCCATCGAAACAGGAGCCCGTCATGACGACCCCCGCCGAGCCGGCCGCCCCGAGCACCACCACCGAGGAGACCACCGCCACCGAGGAGACCACCACCACCGCGCAGGCGGCACCGTGCTGCGGCACCCGCGCCGCCGCGGACGCCGCCGGCGCCTGCTGCGACCCCGCCGCCAAGCAGGACGCGGTGGCCGCCGGCGCGAGCTGCTGCGGCTGACCGCCCCGCCCGTCGGATCCCGCATCCTGGAGACCTCATGAGCACTGTCACCTCCCCCGCCGACCTGCCCGTCGTCGTCCTCGGCGCCGGGCCCGTCGGCCTCGCCGCCGCCGCCCACCTGCACGCCCGCAGTCTGCCGTTCGTCGTCCTCGAGGCCGGCCCGCACGCCGGTGCCGCCGTCACGGACTGGGGCCACGTCCGCCTCTTCAGCCCGTGGCGCTGGACCGTCGACGCCGCCGCCCGGGCGCTCCTCGACGACGCCGGCTGGACAGCGCCCGACCCGGGCGCACTGCCGACCGGCGCCGACCTCGTCGCGCAGTACCTGCGCCCGCTGGCCGCCGTCCCCGCGCTCGCGCCGCACGTCCGGTACGGGGAGCGGGTCGTCGCCGTCGCGCGGCGGGACGTCGACGTCGTGCGCACCGCGGGCCGGGAGGCGTCCCCGTTCGTCGTCCGGCTGGAGTCCGGCGAGGAGCTCCTCGGCCGGGCCGTGGTCGACGCCTCGGGCACGTGGCGGACCCCGAACCCCCTGGGCGGCAACGGGTTGCCGGCGCTCGGCGAAGGCACCGAGGTCGCCGTCGAGCCCGCGCTGCCCGACGTGCCCGGCGCCGACCGGGACCGGTTCGCCGGCCGGCACACGCTCGTCGTCGGCTCCGGGCACTCCGCCGCGGGCACACTCGCCGCACTCGTCGACCTGGCCGCGCAGGCACCCGGCACCGAGGTCACGTGGGCGGTCCGACGCGGCAGCGCCGAGCACGCCTTCGGCGGCGGCACGGCCGACGCCCTCCCGGCCCGGGGCGAGCTCGGCGCCACACTGCAGACGCTCGTCGCCGGCGGCGCCGTCCGGCTCGTCACCGGCTTCGCCGTCCACGCCCTGGCCCGGACGGCGGACGGCCGTGTCGCGGTGACGTCGACGGGCGGCGACGCGCTCGTCGTCGACCGGGTCGTCGCCGCGACCGGGTTCCGCGCCGACCACGGCCTGACCACCGAGCTGCGGCTCGACGTCGACCCGGTCCTCGGGGCGACCCGGGCGCTCGCACCGCTCATCGACCCGAACGAGCACTCCTGCGGGACCGTCCCGCCGCACGGGGTCGACGAGCTGTCCCACCCCGAGGCCGGCTACTACGTCGTCGGGATGAAGAGCTACGGCCGGGCGCCGACGTTCCTCATGGCGACCGGGTACGAACAGGTCCGCTCGGTCGCCGCGGCGCTCGCCGGGGACTGGGCCGCGGCCCGCGAGGTGCACCTCGACCTGCCGGAGACCGGGGTCTGCTCCGGCGTCCCGGACGCGCTCGGCACCTGGGCGGCCGGCGCCCCGGGACCCTCCCTGCTCCCGGTGGGCGCGGGGCCGGCCACCGGAGCCGCGTGCTGCGGGTGACCGACCCGACCGGTGCTCCGACGCCCGGCCACGACCGGCTGCCCGGTCGCGGCCGGGCGATCGTCGCCGCGCTCGCGGTGACCCAGACGGTCGGCTACGGCAGCCTCTGGTACTCGTTCCCGGTGTTCCTCGGGCCGGTCACCGCCGACCTCGGGATCAGCCGGACGGCGGGCACGGGCGCGTTCACCGGCTCGGTCCTCGCGGCGGCCGCCCTCGCCGTGCCGGTCGGGCGCTGGCTCGACCGGCACGGTTCCCGCGGGCTCATGACGGCCGGGTCGGTGCTCGGCACCCTGCTGCTGCTCGCGCTGTCCCGCGTCCACGACCCCGTGGCGCTCTACGCCGTGTGGGCCGGGATCGGCGCGGTCGGCGCCATGGTCTTCTACGAGGCCGCGTTCGCGACCGCGGTGGCCTGGGCGCCTCCGGCGCAGCGCGCCCGGACGATCCTCACGATCACCGTCGTCGCCGGCTTCGCCTCGACGATCTTCTTCCCGCTCGTCGGCGGGCTCGTCGAGGCCTACGGCTGGCGGACGGCGGCCGTCGTGCTCGCCGTCCTCCACGGAAGCGTCACGGTCCCGCTGCACGCGCTCGTCCTGCGCCGGCCGCCGCACGTGCGGGCCGCGCGCGCGGACGCGGAGGTCCGCACGGCGAACGAGCACGCGCGCCGCGCCGTGCTCGCCCGGGCCGCGGGCGACGTCCGGTTCTGGTTGCTGGGCCTGGGGTTCACCGCGCAGACCGTCGCGTTCGCGACGATCTCCGTGCACCTCATCGGCATCCTCGTCGCCGCCGGCCACCCGCCGACCGTGGCCGCGGGGATCAGCGCCGCGATCGGCGCCCTGCAGGTGCTCGGCCGGGTCGTCGTCACGGCACTGAGCCGCCGGTTCGCGATGGCCGACGTCGTCGCCGCCGTCTTCGCCGTCCAGGCCGGCGCGGCCGCCGTCCTGCCGTTCGTCGCCACGTCCACCCCGGGCGCCGTGGGTGCGGTCGTCGTCTTCGGGTTCGGGTTCGGGATCGGCTCGATCGCCCGCCCGGCGCTCGTCACGCAGCTCTACGGGAGCACCGGGTACGCGAGCCTGTCCGGCCGGCTCGCCGTCCCCATCACGCTCATGACGGCCGGCGCCCCGCTCGCCGGCGCCGCGCTCCAGCGCGCCACCGGCTCCTGGACCCCGGTGCTGCTCGGGACCGCCGTCTCCATCTCCGTCGCCGCCGCCGCGATCCTCGCCGCCGGCCGCCGCCCCACCCCACCCAGAACCTCGAGTTACTAGCGCGTATGACCGGGAAACCGGGTCATACGCGCGAGTAACTCGGGAGGGTCAGGGGGTCGGGGTGAGGGGGCGGTCGAGGA
>NZ_MWLN01000080.1 GCF_002198655.1 Kineosporia sp. A_224 | reverse complement strand
CACGACGAGCCTCCAGCGAGTACGCCATCGACAACACCCCACATCAGAAGGCGTTGCACTCACCGATTGAGGCCAAGTGCGATGTGGGGTCCTTTTCACACCAGAGGACGGGGACGCGTGCGTCTGGCACCAGAGGACGCCCCCCTTCAGGTGCGAACCCCGCCAGAGGACGCCGACGTAGCGTGCCTCGCACACCAGAGGACGCCCCCCTTGAGGTGCGAACCCCGCCAGAGGACGCCGACACCCCCCGGGCAGCGTCCACCAGTCTCGCAACACGCAGAAGGGCCACCAGGTCTCCCTGGTGGCCCTTCGAGCGTTCTGTGGCGACGCGCGCGACCTCAGCCGACGGCGCGGGTCTTGCGACGCTGCGCGAGCTCGTCGGACGGGTCGACGACGGCCTCGCCCTCCTGCTCGTCGTCCGCCCGCTCGCCCGGCAGCGACGCGAGGCTGCCCTCGACCTCGCGCCAGACCCGGCCGACGGCGATGCCGAAGACGCCCTGACCGCCCTGGACGAGGTCGATGACCTCCTCGGCGGAGGTGCACTCGTAGACGCTGGCGCCGTCGCTCATGAGGGTGATCTCGGCGAGGTCCTCGACGCCGCGGTCGCGCAGGTGCGTGATCGCGGTGCGGATCTGCTGGAGCGAGACCCCGGTGTCGAGGAGCCGCTTGACGACCTTGAGCACAAGGATGTCGCGGAAGCCGTAGAGGCGCTGGGTGCCGGAGCCGCCCGCCGGGCGGACACCCGGCTCCACGAGCCCGGTCCGCGCCCAGTAGTCGAGCTGGCGGTACGTGATGCCCGCGGCGCGGCACGCGATGGGACCGCGGTAGCCGACCTGCTCGTCGAGCTCGGGCAGGTCCTCGGTGAAGAGCAGGCCCTGGGCACGCTCGGGGATCTTGTTCACCGGCTGCTTCGCACGGCCCGTCGTGCCGGTGGCGTCGCTGGAGCCGCTCACCAAGACCTCCTGTCCGTCGTCCTCGCACCCGGGGGAAGGTCCGCCGGCCCGGAAGGGACGACAGCGGTGGAACTACAGCGAGGACGTTTTCCTCTCCAGACGGTAGGCCCGCCCCCCACCTGCGTCAACGACGCGGGCCCGGCGCCACTCCGGCGTGTCGTGAACGACGCGCCGTGATCGGCGTGTCGACGGAGCGTGCGCCTCCCCCGGACGGGTGAAACGCCTGGTCAGCGGCGTCCCGGCGGGTCGCGGGGGTCAGGACGGCGACGAGCCGGGCCCGGGGGCCTCCTCGCCGAAGTCCTCCGGCGAGATGTTGTCGAGGAACTCCCGGAACTTCTCGACCTCGTCCTCGTCCTCGTCCGGGACCGCGACGCCACCGGCCTCGAGCACCTCGTCGGTGCCCATGATCGGGGTGCCGGTGCGCAGCGCGAGCGCGATGGCGTCCGACGAGCGCGAGCCCACGGTCAGCCCGCCGTCGAAGTGCAGCTCGGCGTGGAAGACGTTGTCCTTGATCGCGACGATCCGGACCTCGACGAGCCGGCGGCCGAGCGCCTCGATGACGTTGCGCAGGAGGTCGTGGGTCAGCGGCCTCGGCGGGACGACCTGCTGCTGCCCGAGGGCGATCGCCTTCGCCTCGTGCTCACCGATCCAGATCGGCAGGTATCTGTCGCCGCCGCGTTCGCGCAGCAGCACCATCGGCGTGTTCGAAGGCATCTCGACCCGCACACCCACCACATCGAGCTCCCGCACTCCGCCACCGTACCCCGGGGCCGGGACAGGCGCGACGGGCACCCGGGACCCGTTGCGCGACACGCGGGGCCACGGCCCGGACCCGCGGGCCCTCCGGTGGCACGGGAGGGCTCAGGAGCCCTGTCGCTCCACGGCGGCGCGGACGAGGGTCGCGTGCAGCCGGACGCACAGCGAGGCGACCTCGCGACCCACCTCGTCCGCCTTGGCGCCGGACTGGCCGGCCCGCTGGTGCCGCAGCGGGGCGACGACCTGCTCGACGAGGGCCGCCTCCCGGTCGGCCGCCGTCCGGATCGTCCGCAGGTGCCGCGGCTCGATGCCGAACCGGGCGAGCTCGCCCGCGGTCCGGGCGACGAGCAGGGCGTCCCCGTCGTAGACGCCGGCGGGCCGCGCGCTGACGAGCCCGAAGGACTCCAGCTCGTCGAGGAGCGCGTCGGCGATGTCCGCGGACTCGACGAGCTCGGACCGGGTGAGCCGGACGTCGACCCGCGCGCCGTCCGTCCGTTCCCCGTCCTCGGCGACGAGCCGGGCCAGCCGCGGAACGCCGCCGGGCAGCGACGGCGGGTCGTCCCCGCGGTCGACCGCCTCGAGGTGGTCCCGGATGACGCGCAGCGGCAGGTAGTGGTCGCGCTGCACGGCGAGGACGTAGCGCAGCCGCGCGACGTCCCCCGAGGAGAACTTGCGGTACCCGGACGGCGTCCGGTCCGGCTCGATGAGCCCCTGGTCCTCGAGGAAGCGGATCTTCGAGATCGTCACGTCGGGGAACTCCGGCCGCAGCTCCGCGAGCACCTCACCGATGCTCATCGTCGCGCGCGGCGCCGTCGAGCGCCCGAACGCGGCATTCACCAAGGCGCTGTCACCACCCGCCGACGCCGCCGGCGGTGCGCTTGCTCGGGTGGAAGACCATCCGGAACTTGCCGATCTGGACCTCGTCGTTGTCGCGGAGGACGGCCTCCTCGATCCGGTCGCGCTGCACGTAGGTGCCGTTGAGGCTCCCGACGTCGCGGACGACGAACGCGCCGTCCCGGCGGACGAACTCGGCGTGCTTGCGGGAGACCGTCACGTCGTCGAGGAAGATGTCGCTGTCCGGCCGGCGGCCGGCCGTCGTCTTCTCCGCGTCGAGCAGGAACCGTGCGCCCGCGTTCGGGCCGCGCTGGACGACGAGCAGCGCCGACCCTGCCGGGAGCGCGTCGATCGCGGCCTGGTCGGCCGGGGACAGCCGCGAGACCGGGGCCTCGGCGTCCGCCGAGATCGCCCCGAGCGTGATCGTGGTGTCCGGCCCCAACGGCGAGCCCTGCTCAGCGTTGTGGTCGTACGTGGGAACCGACATCGCCTGCTCCTCCTCTACCCCTGCACCGTCGGCCGGTCCGGGTACCGGTCGGCCGCCCTCGGCCGCTGGTCCCCCCGAAGCCGGATCAGGCAGATCGGGCATGTGGATCACGCCTCCTCGTCCCCTGGTCCCCGCCGGGTGCCTGGCCGCACCCTGACAGGACGCGTACCAGCCGGCGCGCGTCAGCAGACCGTAAGACTAACCCTCGACGCATGGTCGAGACAGCCCGCCCGCGCGTCGGCCTGCGGCACGCCGGGCCCGCGGCCCGGACATCCTCCGACCGGAGGATGCCGCGCCGCCGTGCGTCAGCCGAGCTGGGCCTGGTACTCCGCAGCGCTGAGCAGGCCCGACGGCTCGCCGTCGAGGCTCACCTCGAACATCCAGCCCTCGCCGTACGGGTCGGTGTTCACGAGCTCGGGGTTGGAGTCGAGCGCCTCGTTGCGGCCGACGACGGCACCGTTGACCGGCGCGTAGATGTCGCTGACGCTCTTGGTCGACTCGACCTCGCCGCAGGTCTGGCCCGCGCTCAGGGTCGCGCCGTCGTCCGGGAGCGTCACATACACGATGTCGCCGAGGGCGTCCTGCGCGTAGCTCGTGATCCCGATCCGGGCCCGGTCGCCGTCGATGCGCACCCACTCGTGCTCGGCCGTGTAGCGCAGGTCCTCGGGGTACGTGAAGTCGGCCATCTCGGCTGGTGCCTCTCCTCGTCGCGGTCGTGCTGCGGGCTGGTGCTTGCGGATGGTGCGGGATGTCCTGCGGGCGGGTCCGGGGCCCCGGCCGGTGCGCACGAGCCGGACGGCTACGGCGCGCCGTCCTGGGCCGGGCGAGCGTACTGAGGCGTCGGGAGCACGTGCAACGCGGTGATCTCGACACGGTCGGGGGCCTTCACCTCGTTCACCTCGCCCTTCGCGCCCTTCTGCGCGAGGACGTCGAGGACACCCCCGGGGATGTTCATCGCCGCCGACAGCGTCTGCGGGTCCCCGATGACGAGGTAGCGGTACGGCGGGGTGACGGGCTCCGCGCCGACCCGGACACCGCCGTCGAGATCCTCGAACGCGGTGCTCGCGACGACCCGGACCGGGCCGATCTGGACCGCCTCGGCGCCGGCGTCGCGCAGCTCCTGGAGCGTGTCGAGGAGCGTCGCGGCGTCGACCTCGTTCTTCGGGTCGGTGATGACGAGCTCGATCCCCGGCCCGGTGGCGGCGACGGTCCCCGTGAGGACGCCGAGCGCCTCGAGGCGCTCCTTGGCGAGCTGGGACGTGACCTGGCCCGTCGCCGCGTTGCCGACGATGTCCTCCCGGACCGCCTGGGCCTGGGCCTCCTGGCTCGCGAGCTTCTCCGACTCGTCGTTGACCTGCTGGAGCAGCCGGACGAGGTCGCTCTGCCGCAGCTGGTCGAGCTCCTCGGTCTGGGTCGCCCGGACCTGGACGACGAGCCCGAACCCGAGCCCGGCGCAGAGCAGCGCCGCGAGCAGCTGACCCCGGTTCGCCTTCGGGCGCATCGCCGAGAGCAGCCGCGACCGGGCCCGCTCGCGGGGGCGGTGCTGGGTGGACGACGTGGGGCGGGGTTCCGCCGTCGAGGCCGCGGCAGCAGCCGGGAGCGGGATCTCGTCCGTGTCGGGCTCGGCGGCCGGGACGGCGCCGTCCGCCGCGCCGGCCTCGTCGGTGCGGTCCGCGTCGGTGTCGGTGTCGTCGGTGTCGCCCGTGTCGTCCGCGTCGTCGACCACCGGCTCGTCGTCGACGACGGTCGCGTCGACCGCGTCGCCCTCGTGCCGGGCCTCGTCGACCGGTGCTTCCTCGGCGGGCGCGTCGTCGACCGGGCTCTCGTCGACCGCGCTCTCGTCGCTCGGGGTCTCGTCGCCCGGGGTCTCGTCGCCCGGAGCTGACGCCTGCGCCGCCTCGGGCACGGACGGGTCCGGCTCGTCGTCGACGGGCCCGCCCGACGTGTCCGGCGCGACCTCGTCGTCCGGCACCGCGTCGGCGTCCGGCGCGACGTCGTCGCTCTCGTCGACCGTGCCCTCGTCGGCCGTGCCCTCGTCGACCGTGCTCTCGTCGGCCTCGGTCGCATCCGGCCCCGCCGACGGGTCGGCCGGGTCCGCGGCCGCGACGTCGGGCTCGGGCACGACGCCCGCCTCGGCGTCCGGCTCCGGCCCGGCTTCCGCGGCCGCCGGGGTCTGCGGCTCCGGCTCGGGAGCCGTTGCCCCGTCGTCCCCGGGCACCTCGCCGTCGGCCGGCGCTTGCGCGGGGACGTCGGTCACGGCGTCGGGGTCGTCCAGCTCGTCCGGCACGGCGTCGGTGGGCACGGCGTCGGTGGGCACGGCGCCGACCTCGGGCTCGTCGTCGTCCATGCCGGGGATCCGGGGCTGCTCGGGGCCGCTCATCGTCGCCCGCTCACGCCTTGAAGAGGTGACGGCGGATCGCGGCGGCGTTGGAGAAGATCCGGATGCCCAGGACGACGACAACGCCGGTCGACAGCTGCGAGCCGACGCCGAGCTGGTCACCGAGGTACACGATGAGGCCGGCGACGACGATGTTCGAGACGAACGAGACGGTGAAGACCCGGTCGTCGAAGATGCCGTCGAGCACCGCCCGCAGCCCGCCGAAGACGGCGTCGAGCGCCGCGACGACCGCGATGGGCAGGTACGGCTCCAGTCCGCTGGGGACCGCCGGCTGGAAGAAGAGCCCGGCGACGATGCCGAGCACCAGGCCGAGGACGGCGATCACGGGGTGGCCTCCGGGGAGCTCGAACGGTTCGTCGCCGCCGACGGTAGCGCCGATGGCGTGGCAGGGTCAGCCGGGGTCGGGGACGGCTCGGGCGTCGCGTTGCGCAGGGCGAGGGTCCCCGACGCCCGGATCGTCAGCGCGTCCTCGACCTGCAGGTCGGCCTTGACGCCGAAGTTGTCCTGGAGGGACTGCAGGTACGCGCCCGCCGTGGAGCCGGCGAACTCGGTCTGCATCCTCGTCGGGTCACCGATCGCCTTGATCACATAGGGCGGCACGAGCGGGCGGTAGTCCACGAGGATCGCCTCCCCCGCCGACCGGATCGCCGACAGCGACGTGAGCCGCTGGTCGTTGATCGAGACGGCCTCGGCACCGGCCGCCCAGAGCCCGTTGACGATCGTCTGGAGGTCCCGGTCGAAGACGCGCCCGTCCGAGCTCGAGGAGTCGCCGCGCGGGTCACCACCGGCACCGATGCCGTCGGCGCTCCCGGGCGCGTCGGCGAGCTGGACGCGCAGCCCGGGGCCGGTCACCGCGACGTCGCCGGACATGATCCCGAGCCGCGCGGCGGCCGCGGCGGCCGCCGAGTCCCCGCTGCTGCTGAGCGCGCGGTCCTGCGCCCGCCGCACCTCGTTGCGGTACTTCTCGATCCGGGCCTTGGCCGCGTCGTTCGCCTTCGTCCGGACCTCGATCTGCTCGACGAGCAGGGCGCGGGCGGCGACCGCGTCCGGCTTCGGCGCGCGCAGGACGACGACGCTCCACGTGAGGACGAGCCCGCACACGACCGCGATGACGACGGTCACCAGGCCGCCGCGGGGGCGGGCACCCGCCGCGCGTCGCTCGGCGGCGGTCGCGTACCCCGGGTCGAGCGGGCGCTCCATGACCTCGCGCAGCAGCGTCATGGACTCGTCGACGCGGCGCGGCCGGGTCGTCTTCGCGCGGCCGGCACGCCGGGACGCCGCGGGCCGCGGCGCCGGCTGCCCGCCGTCCGCGACGTCCTGATCCGCCACCCCAGCCATCGCAGGTCATGCTGCCACGCCGCACCGACACGGCGGGCACGGGTCGGCGGACCCGTTGTCCGGAGCAGGCGCGGTCAGGCCGTGCGGTCAGGCCGTGCGGTCAGGCCGTGCGGTCAGGCCGTGCGGTCAGGCCGTGCGGTCAGGCCGTGCGGCCGGCGACGACGACGGCCCGGACCTGCCGGACGTACAGCCACCCCGCCCACCAGTACAGGACGGTCCCCCACCAGGCGAACGCCCAGGCGACCGGCTGGGCGACCGTCGCGGCGACGTTGTCGCCCTGCGCGAGGAGCAGCAGGGGGAACGCGTAGAGCAGGTTGAGGGTGGCTGCCTTGCCGAGGAAGAAGACCGGCAGCGGCCCGTACCCGTACCGCGCGAGCACGGGGATCGTGAAGGCCAGCAGCACGTCCCGGCCGACGACCGCCGCGACGAGCCACCACGGGATGACCTCGCGGTACGCCAGGCCGAGCAGCGTCGACAGGATGTACAGCCGGTCCGCGAAGGGGTCCAGCAGCTGGCCGAGCCGGGAGACCTGCCCCCACTCGCGGGCGAGCCGGCCGTCGAGGTAGTCGGAGATCCCGCTCGTCATGAGGACGACGAGCGCCCAGCCGTCGTACCGGTTGAGGATGAGCCACGCGAAGACCGGGACGAGCACGAGCCGCAGGACGCTCAGCGCGTTGGGGAGCGTCCAGACCTGGTCGACGACCGCGGCCTGCGGCCCGCCCGCGGCGGTGCCGCTGTCGTCCGGGGAGGTCACGACGGTCAGCGTACGCAGGTCTCGGGCCGGTTCGGACGACGACCCTCGGCGTGGCCGGGACGTGCTGCGCCCGATGCGGCAGGGTGGCGTCGTGGCAGACGTCGCGCGCCTCGCGGAGGGCACCCTCGTCGTCCTCGTCGGCCCGTCCGGCTCGGGGAAGTCGACGTGGGCGCACGAGCACGTGGGCCCGGACGCGGTCGTGTCGTCGGACCGGCTGCGGGCCGTCGTCGGCGAGGGCGAGCACGACCAGTCGGCGAGCGCCGACGCGTTCGCGGTGCTCCGGCTCGTCGTCGCGGCCCGGGTCCGGCGGCGGCTGACGACCGTCGTCGACACCCTCGGGTTCGACGCCGAGGACCGGCAGTGGTGCCGCGACCTCGCCGCGCGGCACGGCGTCCCCTGCGTCGCGGTCGTCGTCGACACCCCGCCCGCGGAGTGCCGCCGGCGCAACGCCGCCCGGGAGCGGCGCGTCCCCGCGGCCGTGCTGTCCGCGCAGCTCGAGACGTTCGCCCGGGTCCGGGCGGCGCTGCCGGGCGAGGGCTTCGACGAGGTCGTCGTCGCGCAGCCGGTCCGTGTCGTCCCGCCGTCGATGACAGGCCGGACGACGTCCCGCCCGCAGCCGCCCGCCGTCCCGGGGCCGGCCGTCCCCGAGACCCCGGGGCCGGCACCCGGGACCGGCACGATGCGCTTCGGCCTGCACCTGTCCGCGTTCGACTGCCCCGGCGGCGCCGCCGGCCTCGCGGAGCACCTCCCCCGGGTCGCGCGCGCCGCCGAGGACGCCGGCTTCGACTCGCTGTGGGTCATGGACCACTTCCGCCAGGTGCCGCAGGTCGGCCGCCCCTGGGACGACATGCTCGAGCCGGGGGTCGCCCTCGGCGCGCTGGCGGCGGCGACGTCCCGCATCCGGCTCGGCTGCCTCGTGCACGCCGTCGGCTACCGCAACCTCGGTCACCTGGCCAAGGTCGTCGCGACCCTCGACGTGCTGTCCGGCGGCCGGGCGTGGTGCGGGCTCGGGGCCGGCTGGTACGAGCCCGAGTACACCGCCTACGGCTACCCCTTCGGCTCCGCCGCCGAGCGGCTCGACCTCCTCGAGGACGCGCTGCAGGCCCTGCCGCTGCTGTGGGGCAAGGGCTCCCCGCCGTTCGAGGGCCGCGTCGTCCGCCTCCCCGAGACCATGTGCTACCCGCGGCCGCTCCAGGCCAACGTGCCGATCCTCGTCGGGGGCGGCGGCGAGCGGCGGACCCTGCGGCTCGTCGCGCAGTACGCCGACGCGTGCAACCTCACGGGCGAGCCGGACGCCGTCCGGCACAAGGTCGAGGTCCTGCGGCGGCACTGCGCGGACGTCGGCCGCGACCCGGCGGACGTCGAGGTCACCCACCTGTCGACGGCCCTCGTCGCCCCGGACGCCGCATCGCTGCGCGACGAGGTCGCCCGCCGGGCACCCGCCCGCGGCCAGGCACGCTGGCGCGCCTGGACGCATCCGGGGACGATCGAGGACCACGTCCTGCGCGTGGGGGCGCTCCGGGCCGCCGGGGTGCAGCACGTCGTCGTGAGCCTCGCGGGGGTCTGGGACTCCCCCGCCGTCGAGCACTACGGCGCTGTCGTCGCAGCCGCCCGCCAGTCCCGTGGACCAGACGTCCCGTGAACCCGACGTCTCCCGTGAACGAGGAGCCCCCGTGACCCAGGTCGACCTGTCCTTCGACACCACCTACTGGGTGGAGGTCGACCTCGAGCGCGCCCCGCGGACCTGGGTGCCCGGCGTCGTCCGCGAGCGCTGGGCCGAGGCCGGGGTGCCGGCCGACGCCGACCTGCTCGACGCCGTCGTGCATGCCGTCGTCATGGTCGTCGAGTCCCTCCACGAGGAGGAGCCCGCCCCGTTCATGGCGTTCCTGCTCCACCCGGACCCGGACGACGGGCCGCTCGCCGTCGTCACCCTGCGCACCGAGTCGCTCCCCGGGGCGCAGACCCTCGAGGAGGTCGCGGCCCAGCTCCGGATGCCCGAGGAGCTGCTCGAGCTGCCGGCCGAGGAGCGGCTCCTCGACTCCCCCGCCGGGCCCGTGCGCCGGATCGTCCAGCGGTTCGTCACGATGGACGAGCCCGACGACCTCGACGGCGCGACGGTCACCGACGCGATCGCCTACGCGTGGGTCCTCGAGGACGACGGCAACCCGGTCGTCGTCACCGTGTCGACGGCGTTCGAGGACCACGACGAGGCACGCCGCTGGCTGCCCCAGCTCGACGAGCTCGCGCTGTCGCTGACGCTGACGCCCTGACCCCGAGGACCCTGACCTCAAGACCGGGCCGCCGGGGGCCGACGACCACCGTGACGATCGTCGAACCCTAGGAGCGCAGCTGTGATCGGCACCCTTCTCGGGTCCGCCCGCCCCACGTCCGCCGAGCACCCGCTGCTCGGGTCGGCGTCCGGCCTGCGCGCCGTCCTCGACGCCGCACCGGCACCGCTGTTCCTCATGACCGACGACGGCACGATCGTCTACCGCAACGGGGCCGCGGTCGACACCCTGCAGGACGCGCTCGCGGACGTCGGCGAGGACGGCATGGCCCAGCTCCGGACGGCGCTCGCACGCATGGTCCGCACGAGCCGGCGCTACCCCGCGTTCGAGGACATCGAGGCGGTGAGCGGCGGTCGCCGGCTGGTCGCCCGCTGCCGACTGGCGCAGGTGCCCGGCGGGTTCCTCGTGACGTGGACGAACATCACCCAGCAGACCGAGCAGGACGCGCAGACGCACCGGCTCGCCGACGAGGTCACCTCGGCCGGCGACGACCTGCGCACCCTCGGCGCGCTGCTCGAGGAGTCGATGGGGACGGCGACCACCCAGTCCGGGCACCTCGCGCAGGGCTCCAGGGAGCTCGTCGAGAGCATCCGCGAGATCGCGTCGGGTGCCGCGAAGGCCGCCGACGGCGCCGAGCAGGCGTCCGCGATGACCGTCGCGGCGTCGCAGACCGTCGGCCAGCTCGTCGACTCGACCTCTCAGATCGCCTCGATCGCCGACATCATCCGTGGCATCGCCGAGCAGACGAACCTGCTCGCCCTCAACGCGACGATCGAGGCCGCCCGGGCCGGCAGCGCGGGCTCGGGCTTCGCGGTCGTCGCGAACGAGGTCAAGGAGCTGTCCCGGCGCACCGCCGAGGCCACCGAGCGGATCCGTTCGCTCGTCGACACGGTCGTCGCCGAGACGACGTCGACGAACGAGGCGATGACCCAGATCGTCGAGCTCATCCAGGACGTCGCGGCGCAGCAGGCCTCGATCGCGGGCGCGGTCGAGGAGCAGAGCGCCGTGGCCGCCGCGATGGGCGCCGGGATCGACGAGGTCGCGCGGGTCAGCTCCGACGCCGCGGGCGCGGCGCAGACCACCTTGCAGACGTCGCGGGACCTCACCGACCGCGCGAGCCTGCTCCGGGCGGTCGTCACCGGCTGAGCGCGGTCCCCGCCCGTCGGCGGTCGGTGTCGGACGGCGGTGGCAGGCTTGCCGTGTCGACGGCACCGGGTCGTCGGGAGAGGCGGGACCGGCATGGCCGAACCGAAGACGAAGCCGACGGACGCGAGCGTCGAGGCCTTCCTGGCCGCCGTCCCCGACGACGCCCGGCGCACTGACGCGCACGCGGTGTGCGCGCTCCTCACGGAGGTGACCGGCACCGCACCCGTGATGTGGGGCGACGCCATCGTCGGGTTCGGCCTGAAGCGCTACGAGAACGGCCAGGGCAAGACGGTCGAGTGGTTCCCGGTCGGCTTCTCCCCGCGCAAGCAGCAGACGGTCGTCTACCTCCTCGAGGGCTTCGAGCGGCACACCGACCTGCTCGCCCGGCTCGGCAGGCACTCCACCGGCCGGGCGTGCCTCTACGTCAAGCGGCTGTCCGACGTCGACACCGACGTGCTCGCCGAGCTCGTCCGCCGGGCCTGGACGGCCGGCTGACGGCCGGCCGTCCAGGC
>NZ_MWLN01000008.1 GCF_002198655.1 Kineosporia sp. A_224 | reverse complement strand
GGTCAGGCCTCCAGGGGGTCGAGGGTGGTGGGCACGTGCCGGCGGCGCTCCGCGCGGAACACCCAGGCCTTGAGCAGGACGAACCGGACGAGCGTGGCGAGCAGGTTGGCGACCACGAGGACGCCGACCTCGACGCCCCGGGCCGGCGTCGCAGTGACCAGGTGGAGCGCCGCGAGCGCGCCGCTCGTCAGGGCCAGCCCGATCCCGAGGACGACGAGGCCCTGCGCCTGGTGGCGCACCTGCCCGACCCCGCCGCGGACGCCGAACGTCAGCCGGCGGTTCGCCGCGGTGTTCGCGACCGCCGTGACGAGCAGTGCGAGCAGGTTCGCGACCTGGGCGCCGGTGCCGAGCCGGAGCAGGGCGTAGAGGCCGACGTACGCGAGCGTGCTGACGACGCCGATCGCGCCGAACGTGAGGAGCTGGCGGGGCAGCCCGGCCGGCACGCCCGGGAGCGTCCCGGCGCCGCCCGGTCCGGCCTGGATCGGGGACCGCCCGAGCTCGGCGCGCAGCCGGGCGACCGGCAGGCTGCCGTTGCCGAGCGCGCGACCGAGCCGCCAGATCCCCTTGAGGTCGGCGGTGGCCGTCGCGACGATGTCGACGCGGCTGTCGGGGTCGTCGACCCAGTCGACCGGCACCTCGTGGATCCGCAGCCCGGAGCGCTCGGCGAGCACGAGCAGCTCGGTGTCGAAGAACCAGCCGGTGTCCTCGACGAGCGGCAGCAGCCTCCGGGCGACGTCCGCCCGGATCGCCTTGAACCCGCACTGCGCGTAGGAGAACCGCGCGGCGAGCGTGCCGCGGAGGATGACGTTGTAGCAGCGCGAGATGACCTCCCGCTTCGGCCCGCGGACGACCCGTGAGCCGCGGGCGAGCCGGCTGCCGATCGCGACGTCCGAGTGCCCGGAGACGATCGGGGCGACGAGCGGCAGGAGGGCGGCCAGGTCGGTCGACAGGTCGACGTCCATGTACGCGAGGACCTGTGCGTCCGAGTGCGACCACACCTGGCCCAGCGCCCGGCCCCGGCCCTTCTCCGGCAGGTGGACGACGTCCACGTCGGCCAGCTCGGCGGCCAGCCGGCGGGCGACGGCGAGGGTGCCGTCGGTGCTCGCGTTGTCGGCCACCGTGATCCGGAAGGGGTAGGGGACGTGCGTCTCGAGGTAGGCGTGGAGCCGGCGGACGCACGGACCCAGGTCGACCTCCTCGTTGTGGACGGGGACGACGACGTCGAGCACAGGGGCCGTCGTCCTGAGGTCGCGGGGCGACGTCTCGAGCTGGAGCGTCATGGTCGGGGTCCTCTCGTCGGGCAGGTGAACGGGCAGGTGAACAGGGAGGACGGCAGGTCAGGAGGCGACGGCGTACCGGCGCGGCCGCGGCACGGCCGTGCCGTGCGCGCGGACGTCGTGCGGCCAGCCCGGGGAGGTGAGCACCCGGCCGTCGGCGGCGAGCAGCCGGAAGCACGCCCCGCGGGTGCCGAGCCAGTCGGGCGCGGCCACGCCGAGCGCCGCCGCCGCGAGCGCGAAGGCCTTGGCGTGCAGCAGGTCCGGGTGGACGACGGTCACGGACACCCAGACCGGCTCGACGACGGCGCCGGTGCGCGGGTCGACGACGGGGCGGTGCGATGCCGGCCGGACCGTCGACGCGCCGCGCCCGGCCGGGAGCCGGACGACGGCCCCGCACGGCAGCCCGACGCCCCAGCCGCCGGCCGGGGCCGGCCCGGCCTGGGCGACGTCACCGCCGACCTCGACGAGCACACCGGTCCGGAGGCGGTCGGCGACCGCGCGGGCCGCCGCCGACGCCACGACGGCGTCCGTCGTGGCCGCGAGGTCGAGCAGGGTGCCGGCCGGGACGGCGACGGCCGGCCCGGTGACCCGGACGGCGTCGGCCCCGGCTGCCGGCCGGGGACGGGCGGGCGCGAGCGACGAGCAGACCGGCAGCGGCCCGAGGCGCGCCGAGAGGTCCGCGCCGCGCAGCCGGGACAGGTGCGCGTGGACCGCGTTGCCGACGGTCGGGTCGACGAGGCCGCCGGTCGCCCGGGACGCCGCGAGCGCCGCCTCGACGAGCCGTGCGTACGTCGGGCCGACGACGACCGCGGCACCGTCGGCGCGCAGCAGCCGCCAGGCCGTGGCGCGGGGGCGGTCGAGGTCGACCCGTCGGGAGGCCTCGCGCTGCACCGACTCCGCGATCCGGCGGGCCGCCGGCAGCAGCGCCGGGTCGGCAACGGCGACGTGCAGGCGGGCGGTGGTCCGACGCGGACCGGGCAGCGACAGTGCGACGTTCACGGGAACCTCCGGCGGGGCAACGGTCGGGCAACGGGCGGGGCGACGATCAGGACGGGCATGACCACACCGTGACCGCCGGAACTGGACGCAACGCCCGACGCACCTGTGCGTCCGCCAGGAAGCTCCTCCAGGTCACCTGCAGGTGCGGACCGGTTGTGCCGCAGGGCGTCGAGGGCTCACAGCGGGCACCCAGGCGACGCCCACGGTGCGGGCAGCCTGGACCTCGACGGTGGACCCATGACCCTCACCGCCGACCGCGCCGCGACGCCCGGGCCCACCGGCCCCGGCCCCGCTGCCGCGCCTCCCGAGTCCCTCGCCCGCCGCCTCGTGCGGGGTCGCCCCGACGACCCCGCGTGGGCCCGACCCGCGCTGCTCTCGCTGCTCGCCGCGACCGCCGTCCTCTACCTGTGGGGGCTGTCGGAGTCGGGATGGGCGAACGCGTTCTACTCGGCGGCCGTCCAGGCCGGGTCGGAGAGCTGGAAGGCCTTCTTCTACGGCTCCTCGGACGCGTCGAGCTCCATCACCGTCGACAAGACCCCCGCCTCCCTGTGGGTGATGGCCTTGTCCGTCAAGGTGTTCGGGCTCAGCTCGTGGAGCATCCTCGCGCCGCAGGCGCTCGAGGGTGTCGCTGCCGTGGCGCTCCTCCACGCGACCGTCCGACGCTGGTTCACCCCGGCCGCCGGGCTCGTCGCGGGCGCCACGCTCGCCCTCACCCCGGTCGCGACCCTGATGTTCCGGTTCAACAACCCGGACGCGCTCCTCGTGCTCTTCCTCGTCGCGGCCGTCTACGCCACGGTCCGCGCGCTCGAGGCCGCGGCGACCCGGGCCGGTACCCGCTGGCTCGTCCTCGCGGGCGTGCTCATCGGCTTCGGCTTCCTCACGAAGATGCTCCAGGCGCTCCTCATCGTGCCGGTGCTGGCGCTGGTGTACCTCGTCGCCGCCCCGACGACGCTGCGCCGTCGCATCGTCCAGACACTGCTCGCGGGGGCCGCGGTCGTCGGTGCCGCCGGGTGGTGGATCGCGATCGTCGAGCTCGTCCCCGCATCGATGCGCCCCTACATCGGTGGCTCGCAGACCAACTCGATCCTCGAGCTGACCCTCGGCTACAACGGGCTCGGCCGGCTCACCGGGGACGAGACCGGCAGCGTCGGCGGCGGCAACAGCATGTGGGGCACCACCGGGATCACCCGGCTCTTCGACGCGGAGAACGGCGGACAGGCCTCGTGGCTGATCCCGGCGGCGATCCTGCTCCTCGCCGCGGGGCTCTGGCTCACCCGGCGGATGCCGCGCACCGACCGGACGCGGGCGGCCTTCCTCCTCTGGGGCGGCTGGCTCCTCGTCACCGGGCTGATCTTCAGCTACATGAACGGGATCTTCCACGCCTACTACACCGTGGCCCTCGCCCCGGCCGTCGGGGCGCTCGTCGGCATGGGTGCCGCGGTGCTCTGGAAGGTCCGTCGGACGGCGTTCGGCGCACTGGCCATGGCCGTCACCGTCGCCGCGTCGTCCGTGTGGTCGTACGTGCTGCTGTCGCGCAGCAGCGACTTCGTGCCGTGGCTGCGGGTCGCGGTCGTCGCCGCGGGCCTGGTCGCCGCGGTGCTCCTCGCCGCCGGGGCGCTCGGCGTCCGGCTGGGAGAGAAGGCGCTGCTCGGTGCCGCCGGTCTCGGCCTCGTCGCGGCCCTCGCGGGCCCGGCGGCCTCCTCGGTGCAGACCGCGTCCCAGGCGCACACCGGGTCGATCGTCAGCGCCGGTCCGACCGTGGCCGGGGCACGCGGCATGGGCGGCGGGCCCGGCGGCGGGGGCGGGATGCC
>NZ_MWLN01000079.1 GCF_002198655.1 Kineosporia sp. A_224 | reverse complement strand
GGCGGCGCTGCGGACCGAGCGGGCCGTGCGGCCGGCGGACCGGTCGGACCGGCCCGTCCGGTGCGCGAGGGCGGTGCGGTGCGTGGTCCCCGGGGTGGCCACGGCCGCCGAGCCGGTCGAGGCGCCCTTGGGGCCCTGCGAGCCGGTGACCACCGCCGACGGAGCGACCGCCTGCGCCGCGGGGGCGGCGACGACCGCGACGAGCGTCGCGAGCGCGGCGAGCAGCAGGGCGGGCAGCGTCGTCCGGCGCCGGGGGGTCGCCGACGGCAGCGCTGTGCGCCTTCGTCTCACGCGACTCCCCCTCGCTGCGACGGTGGACGGCCGGCGGACGAAGGCCTCCATCTCCGCCCACCGACCGTCCCTGTCCTGCACGACGAACGCGGCCCGGGAGTTGTTCCCGGGCCGCGCCGTCGGTTCGCCGGTTCCCCGCGCAGCGGGGTGAGGCGTCAGTGGTTGACGCGGTTGCGGCCGTACAGGTTGGCGGCGAGCGTCACGCCGACGGCAGCCACGACGACCTGGAAGAGGAGCTCGATCCAGTCGATGCCGTTCGTCGACGAGACGCTGAACGCCTGGGCGATGGCGGTGCCGATGAAGGCCGCGACGATGCCGACGACGATGGTCAGCCAGATCGGGATGTTCTGCTTCCCGGGGGCCAGGGCACGCCCGAGGATGCCGATGATGGCACCGATGATGATGGCGGTGATGATGCCGGTGACGGTCACGCGTGACTCCTGAGGGGACGTCGGACCCCCTCGTGGGGTCCGCTGAACGCCCTGTACCCCGGTCCGCCGCGGATACGCGCGTCCCCGGCGATCTCTTGCCAGACCTGCCCGCTAGCGTGCGCCCGTGACTCGACGCGGCTGGCTCCTCTTCGCGGCGCTGTCCGTCGTCTGGGGCACCCCGTACCTCTTCATCAAGATCGCCGTGGAGCACCTCGAGCCCGCGTACGTCGTGGGCACCCGGGTGGCGCTCGCGGCGGTCGTGCTGCTGCCGTTCGCAGCGGCCCGCGGGCAGCTGCGCCCGCTCGTCCCGCACTGGCGCTGGGTAGCAGCCTTCGCCGCGGTGGAGATCGCCGTCCCGTTCGGCTGCCTGGGGTTCGCCGAGACCCGGATCTCCAGCGGCCTCACCGGCTTGCTCGTCGCCGCGGTCCCCCTCATGGGGGCGCTGCTCGCCTGGGCGCTGCGGCTCGACGACCGGCTCGACGGACGGCGGTTCGCCGGGCTGCTCGTGGGGCTCGCGGGGGTCGTCGCGCTCGTCGGGATCGACGTCCGCGGCGGCGACCTGCTCGCCGTCGCGGCCGTTCTCGTCACGGCGTTCTGCTACGCGCTGGGCCCGGTCATCGTGGCGGCCCGGCTCGCGGACCTCCCGAGCCTGGCGGTCATCGCGGTCTCGCTGGGCCTCAACGCCCTCTGGTACGCGCCGTTCGCCTGGCTGACCCGCCCGGACGACGTCGCCGCGGTGCCGCCGTCCGCCTGGTGGTCGATCGGCTACCTCGGGGTCGTCGCGAGCGCCCTGGCGTTCCTGCTCTTCTTCGCGCTCGTCGCCGAGGTCGGCCCGGCCCGGACGACGGTCATCACCTACCTCAACCCGGCGGTCGCGATCGCGCTCGGCGTCGTCGTGCTCTCCGAGCCGGTCACGGCCGGGATCGGCGTCGGCTTCCCGCTCGTGCTCCTCGGGTCGTGGCTCGCGACCCGGCGGTCGACCGAGGTGGCGCGTCCTCAGTCCACCAGCGAGCTGTAGACCGCCCGCCGCAGCTGCGGCCGCAGCGGCAGCGTGCTGCTCGGCAGCAGCTGGGTCATGAGGACGACGGTGAGCTCCTCGGCCGGGTCGACCCAGAACGCCGTGCTCGCGGCGCCGCCCCAGTTGAACTCGCCCTTCGTCGAGAGGTTCTTCTGCGCGGCGGGGTCCTCGACGACCGCGAACCCGAGCCCGAAGCCGATCCCGCGCATCGGGCTCTCGGAGAACACCGGCGTCCCGAACGCGTCGAGGTCGGCGCCGCCCGGCAGGTGGTTGCGGGCCATGTAGTCGACGGTCCGCGGGCCGAGCAGCCGGACGCCGTCCAGCTCGCCGCGACGCAGCAGGAACTGCGTGAACCGGTGGTAGTCGTGGGCCGTCGAGACGAGGCCGCCACCGCCGGAGAGCATGGTCGGGGGCGCGTGGACGGCGCGGCCGAGGGAGTCGCCAGGGGCCATCCCGGCGCCGGTGGCGAGGTACAGCCGGGCGAGCCGGTCGAGCCCGCCGGTGCCGCCCGCGCCGTCCGGGTGCTCCGGCGAGCCGGCGTAGAAGGCGGTCTCGTTCATCCCGAGCGGGCGCAGGATCCGCTCGGCGAAGAAGGTGTCGAGCGACTGCCCGGACACGACCTCGACGAGCCGGCCGAGCACGTCGGTGCAGTACGAGTAGTTCCAGCGCGTACCCGGCTCGAAGAGCAGGGGCAGCGAGGCCCAGGTGTCGACGGCCGCCGCGAGGTCGGTGTCCGGAGGGGCGCCCCACTCGTAGCCCTGGGCGCGGAGCATCGCGTCCACCGGGTGCATCCGGGCGAAGCCGTACGTGAGACCGGCCGTGTGCGTGAGCAGGTGCCAGACCCGCACCGGTTCGGTGGCGGGCACCGTCGCGGGGCGCAGGTCGGTGCCCCCGGTGAAGACGCGCATGTCCGCGAACGCCGGCAGGTACCGGCTCACCGGGTCGTTGAGGTCGAGCCCGCCGGCCTCGTAGAGCATCATCGCGGCGACCGAGGTGACCGGTTTGGTCATGGAGTAGATCCGCCAGAGGGTGTCCGGCGTGGCGGGCAGGCCCTCCTCGACGTTGCGCCGGCCGCCCGCGCCGACGTGCACGACGCTGCCGCGGCGGGCGACGACGAGCACGTAGCCGGGTAGCCGGCCGGCGTCGACGTACCCGTCGAGGACGGCGTCCGCGCGGGCGAGCCGGGCGGCGTCGACGCCGACCGTCGCCGGGTCCTGCTCCACGGTCAGCTCGGGCATGCCGCTCCTCGGGTCGCACGTGCGGGCGGCCTCGCCGCCCGGGGTCACTGCCGGTCCGGGTCACAGTAGGAGGTCCCGGCGGCGGGGCGCGGGACGAGCCCGGGCGTCCGTCCGGAGGAAACGGTGACGATTTCAGAAAGTAGTCACACAATCACCATGTGTTGCTGCATCGTGGTGCCGTGACTACGAGCGAGGTGGCGCGGGACAGCTGGTCCCTGGTCCCGCCGCCCGACGTCCTGCTCCAGCGGCCCTCCTGGGTGCGCCATCTGGCGAGCGCGGCGAACGTCCTCTGGTGGACCACCGGCCTCGTCGCCGCGTCCTGCGCGGGGATGGTCGTCGCCGAGCCGGTGCTGTCCCGGCCGTTCGTCGCCCGGCTCCTCCTCGTCGGCGGGGTCGCGTTCCTCGGCGCCCTCGTCTCGCACGCCGTCTCGTCGTACGTGACCGCCGGGCTCGTCGCCCGGGACCTCGAGGCGCGGGACGAGGCGGCCCGCCGGGCCTGGTACGCCGAGCCGCACGAGTCGCTGCCCGTGCTCGAGGCCGTCGCCGAGGAGCTCGCCGCGGACGCCGCCGAGGCCGCTGCGGACGCGGCCGTCCGGGCCGCCCACCTCGCCGCCAACGTCGCCCAGGACGCCGCGGCCGAGGCCGCCGCCGCGCCCGACCCGGCACAGGTCAGGGACGCCGCCCGGCGCGCGGTCGAGGCCGCGGACGTCGCGGCGTTCGTCGTCGGGCACATCCCGGCCGCCCGCCGTCCGGCCCTCGCGGAGGGTGGTGCGGAGGGCGGCACGGAGCCCACGGGCGCTGTGGAGATCGACCTCTCGGCCGCGCTGCGCCCCGCCGACGACTGGTTCGACGACGACCCGCGCACCGGGCGCTACGGCTACGACCCGAGCTACGACGACAACGTCGTCGCCGGCGACCTGTCCGCGGCCGGCCCGGACGACCTGCACGACGGGGGCCTGGCGCCGCACACGTTCTGAGCGTCGTCCGGTCTGACGGCCGTCCGTCGGAGGTGGTTCAGCGGGCGGGGAAGAACCCGAGCACGGACCAGCCCCGGTCGGCGAACCCGCAGGCCTGCGCGACCTTCGCCGAGGCGACGTTGTCGGGGGCGTGCAGGTACGTCGGCACCCGGCCCTCGTCGAGGATCCGGCGGGCGGCCTGGCTGACGAGCCGGCGCGCGAGGCCGCGCCCGCGCGCCTCCTCCTGGGTGCCGACCGAGATCTCGTGGCCGAACGCGTCGTGCTTCTTGACGCCGACGCCCGCGACGTACGTGTCGCCGTCGAGCACGACGAGCACGTCGTCGTTGAAGGGGCGCAGCCACGCCGGTACCCGGGGATCCTCCCGGGGCAGCCAGATCCCGGCGTCCTCGAACGGTGCCGGGTCCGTCGTCCAGCGGAAGGAGCCGCGCCCGCCGGTCCCCGGCCGCCCGAGCAGGTCGGGCAGCGCACCGAGGACGGCGTCGACGTCGCCCTTGACGGCCGCGAACTCCGCGACCCGGGCGGCGGCCGACGGGTCGACCCCGAGCACGGCCCAGCCGGTCTCGGTCATGACGCCGACGGCGGGGGCCTGCGCGCCGTCCCACCGGGGCTGCGCGGCACGCGGGTTCGCCACGACGTGCAGCGGCTCCTCGGGCGGCCAGGCACCGGCCCAGCGGGCGAGGTGGGCGGCGAGCGTCTCGGGGACCACCTCGGCGGTCGCGGTCGTGGGCACGAGCGCATCCTCCCCGACGGACGCGGGCCGCGCAGACCGGATGAGGGGGACCCGGTCGGCGCGGCCCGCGCACCTGCGCAGGAGATCGTTGCCGGCTAGCCGGGCGGCGTGGCCGCGCTGTGCACCGCCTGTGACCCGGCAGGGGCCTCGCCCGCGGGTCCAGACGCACCGAGGAGCAGGTAGGCCTGCGCGGCGACGAGCACCCCGACGACCACCCAGGTCCGGGCGGGGGCCGGCGCGTCGTACCGGAGGACGTCCACGAGCACGACCCCGATCTGGAGCACGACGACCCAGCCGAGCGTCACCACGGCCAGGTCGGCGTACTGGAGGCTGCTGGCGTAGACCCAGAACAGGACGACGAAGACGAGCGCCCCTGCGACCGCGAACCCCGCAGACCGCCGCTCGACGGCCTCTTTCGCCGCGACGGCACCGAGCAGGTCGAGGCTCGCGAGCGCGAGCATCGCGACGGCGGCGGCGAGCGCCGGCGGCCACGACTCGGGGGTCCTGATGAGCACGACGTCCTCCTGGCGGGGCCGGCGGCCGGCGGCCGCGTCACGCGCAGGCTGCGCCCGGCCGCTCAGGACGGGGTCATCGTGGGGTCAGCGTGGGTATCCTCACGCTGATCTTCTCCTCTGCAGGGCGGGGCCACCGTGAGGAGACAGCGATGGCGGCCGGTGCACGGAGCACGTCCGGCGGCGCCCGTGGCGTCGTCGTGCTCGTCGCCGCGCCCGGGTACGGCCGGACGACAGCGCTCGAGCGGTTCGCCGAGGAGCCGGCCGGGCCGGGGGCCGCGCCCGCGCTGCTCGTCGGTGCACGTGCGCTCCTCGCCGCGGGCCTGGTCGACGCCGGGATCGGCCGGCTCCTCGTCGACGACCTGGACGACCTGGACGCACCCGACCGGGCCGCGCTGGCCGGGCTGCTCGCGGACCTGCCCGCCGACGTCCGGGTCGTGCTCGCGACGACCCGTCCGCTCGACGCGGCCGTGCGGACGGCGCTGCGCCGGCCGGTTCTCGTCCGGTGCGCCGCCGACCTCGCGCTGACTGCCGAGGGCACGGCCCGGGTGCTCCGCGAGGAGCACGGCGTCACCGACCTCGACGTCGCCGACGCCGTCCACGCCGCGACCGCCGGCTGGCCCGTCCTCGTGCACCTCGCCGCGGACGTCGCCGCGACCCCCGGCGCCGACGCCGCGTTCGTGCGGGCCAGGCTCGCCGCCGCGGACTCCCCGTGCCGGCACTGGCTCGCGGACCGGGTGCTCACCGGCCTGGACGCCCCGGCGCTCGACGTCCTCGACCGGGCCGTCCGGGTCGGGCCGGTCGCGCCGGCCCTGCTGCGGGAGGTCCTCGGTGACGAGACCGCGGACGCCGTCCGGCGGCTCACCGTGACCGGTCTGCTCGGGCCCGCCGACCTGCCGCTGCCCGGACCCGCCCGCGCGCACGACGACACGGACCACGTCCCGGTCGCCGTCGTGCCCGCGCTCGCTGCCGCGGTCCGTGCCGAGCGGCCCTCGCCACCGAGGGCCGAGGTGGTGACGGCGGCCGGCTCCGCCGCCCGGTGGTTCGCCGCCGGCGGCCGGCCCCTGCTCGCTGCTCGGCTGCTGCGCGCGGCGGACGAACCGGTCGAGGCGGCCCGCCTCGTCGTCGACCACGGGGACGCCATCCTCGCCGGTGGCGGGGCGGCCGCCGTCGTCGAGATCGCGGGCGACCTGCTCGACGCGGGCGGTACGAGCGCGTCCGATCTTGATGCACGGCGGCTGCGCCTCGTCGTCGGGGACGCCCGGCGGATGGCCGGGGACGCCCGCGGGGCGCTGCGCACGCTGCTGCCGCTCGCCGACGCCGCCGATCGTGCCGGGCACTGGCCCCCGGACCTCGCCTGGCGGGTCGCGATGGTCCACTACATGGCGGGCGACCCCCGGGAGGCCGTCGAGGTGTGCCGGCAGGTCGGCGACGGCGTCCGGCTCGGCGAGGACGGCGACGACGTCGACGCGGTCCTGCTCGCGACCGCGGAGATGTCCGCGCTCTTCGCCCTCGGCGACGTCGAGGGCATCGGCCGGCTGGTCACCGGTGCCGTCGCCCGGGCCGAGCGCAGCGGCCGGCCCCGCGCCCTGGCGGCCGCGCACCTCGTGGCAGCGGGCGCGGCCGAGGGGGATGCCCGTGAGGAGCACCTGCGCCTCGCGGGCGAGTCCGCCGCCGCGGACGGTGACGTCGTCACGCTCGCCCGGGTGCTCGTCAACCGCACCTTCACACTGCTCGGCCGGGCCCGCTTCGCCGAGGCGGGCGAGCTCGGTTCGGCCGCGGTCCGGGCCGCCGAGGCCGGGGCCCCGCCCGGGCTGCTCATCGCGGCCCGGGCCAACCTCGCCGAGGCGCTGCGCCGGGTCGGGCGCTTCGACGAGGCCGTCTTCCACGCCGAACGCGCCCTGCTCGCCTGCCGCCGTGCAGGGGTGGCACGCGCGTCGTCCGCGATCCTCGTGCTCGGCTGGGTGGCTCGCGTCCTCGGTCGTCCTGAGCAGGCCCGGATGGCGTTCGAGGAGGCCGTCGACCTCGCGCGGGAGCGGGCCCAGACCCGCGAGCTCACGTCCGCCCTGACCAGCCTCGCCTGGCTGCTGCTCGACACGACCCCCGACGGCAGCCGCGCGGAGGTCGAGGCGGCGCAGGCCCTCGTCGAGGAGGCGGACCGGATCTCGCCGGCGGACCTGCGCGCCGAGATCGAGGTGGTCCGTGGCTGGCTCGGCCTGGCCCGCGGGGACCTCGACGCCGGCGCGGCGGCCGCGGCCCGGGCGCTCGTCCTGGCCCGCGACCGGCGCTCGCTCGTCGACCTGGCCCACGCCCTCGAGCTGGCCGCCGCCGCCGGCCGGGACGCCGCGGCTGCCCGCGCAGCGCTCGGTGAGGCGCACACGGTGTGGACGAGGGCCGGCGCGACGCCGGCGGCGGACCGGGTGCTCGTGCTCCTCGGCCGGCTGCCGGGTGCCTCGGGCAGCGACCGGGCCGGTGCCCGGGACGCCGCGACCAGGCTGGCCCTGCTCGGGGTCCGGGTCGCCGGCACCGGCCCGTTGATGGGTGAGGACCTCACCGCCCCGCTCCAGGTGCAGGTCCTGGGCGGCTTCGAGGTGCGGGCGGCGGGCCGGCCGGTGCCGTTCGCCGCGTGGCGCTCGCGGCAGGCCCGCACCCTCGTCAAGGTGCTCGTCGCGCGGCGCGGGCGTCCGGTCCCGCGCGGGGAGATCTGCGAGCTGCTCTGGCCGGACGACGACCCGCAGCGGACGGCGCACCGGCTCTCGGTGCTGCTGTCCGTCGTCCGCGGGGTGCTCGACCCGGCCAAGGCGTGGCCGCCGGACCGCTACGTCCGCGCGGACACCCTGGGCCTGTCCCTCGACCTCTCCTACGTCGTCGTCGACGCCGAGGAGCTGCTCCGGGACGCCGCGCACGCCGAGGAGGTGCTCGCCGACGGTGACGACGAGCGCGCCCGGGACCTGCTCGCCGAGGTCGACGCGCTGTACCGGGGCGACGCCTTCGACGACGAGCCCTACGAGGCCTGGGCGGACGGGCTCCGCGAGGAGGTCAGGGCCGCGTGGCTGCGCTCCCTGCGCCGCCACGCCACGCTGTGCCGCCGGGCGGGCGAGGTGGACGCCGCCGTCGCCGACCTCGTCCGGCTGCTCGCCGCGGACGCGTACGACGAGTCCGCGCACCACGCCCTGGTCCGCACCCTCGTCGCGGCGGGCCGCCACGGCGAGGCCCGCCGTGCCTTCGACCGGTGGACCCACGCCATGGAGCACATCGACGCGCCCACCCCCTCGTCCGATGTGCTGGCCGCCCGCCCCCGCGCTCCGCGACCGGCCGTGGTCCGTCTCCCCGACGACCCCGACCGGTCACGCTCGGTGTTGTGATCCGATGCTGACGGACCTGAGGAGGCTGCCCACCAGGTGCGGCGCCGCCAGGGACGCCGCCCGTCGTCCCGGAGGCTCTTCATGACCACGACCCGTCGACGGCTGCCGGCCGTCGCCCTGGCGGTGGCCGCCGTGTGCGCCGCCGCCCTCTTCGCTCCCGGGCCTGCCGCCGCGGGGACGCCCGCCGTCGCCTGCCCCAACCTGCCCGTGGTGATCCTCGGGACGGCCGGGCCCGACACGCTGGTCGGTACGGAGGGGCCGGACGTCATCTGCGGCCTCGGCGGGGACGACACCATCCGGGGACTCGGCGGCGACGACGTCATCTACGGCAACGAGGGCAAGGACTCGATCCACGGCAACGACGGTGCCGACACCGTGTACGGCGGCCCCGACGGCGACGCGCTCTACGGCGACCACGGCGCCGACACCCTCGACGGTCAGGACGGGCCGGACGAGATCGCCGGCGGCGACGACGCCGACGTCATGGACGGCGGAACCGGCGACGACATCGGCTGGTCCGGTCCGTGGCTCGGTGGCTCGCTCTGGGACGCCTTCTACGGCGGCGACGGCTACGACGAGTTCGTCTACGAGAACAACTCCGGCGGAGACGCCGAGTACCCGCACCCGCCCGCGGACTGGTCCACCGCCAAGCACTGCTGCGGGACCTGGTACTGACCGGCCCGCCCCCGGGCAGGGCCCGATCCGGTCCGAGGCCCCGGACCGGATCGGGCCCGCGTAGGGTCGGCACGTGCCCGTCCGCGTCGTCACCACCGTGGCCCTGCTCGCGATCGCGGTCGCCGTCGTCCTCGTGAGCCTCGTGCAGGTGCGCCGCGGCCGGATGCTCTTCTCCACCGAGCCGGGGGTCGTGCGGGACGTCCGGGACGTCCGGAGGCGCTCGACGGCCGCGCTCGTCGAGGCCTCCGGGATCGCCGTCCTCGCCGCGGGGCTGCTCGTCCGGGAGCGGCCGCTCGTGTGGCTCGGGGCCCTCGTCACCGCGGTCGGCGCCGTCCTCATGTCGATCGCGCGCCGCGGCCTCGCCCGCCGTCCACGGCGCTGAGACGGCGCCGAAACAGCGCCGACCCGCGCGGCGGGGCGTGTGATGCTGGGGCCATGGCAGCCTCCGGCATCGATCTCGCGGCCGTCCTCGCCTCCTTCGACGAGACGTGGTCGCCGCGCACCGTGAGCACCGTCAACGACTACGACGTGCGCGTGGTCCACACCCGCGGCGAGTTCACCCGGCACAGCCACCCGGAGACCGACGAGCTGTTCCTGGTGCTCTCCGGCAGCCTGACGATCCGGCTGGACGACGGGGAGGTCACCCTCGGCCCCGGGCAGCTGTACGTCGTCCCCCGGGGTGTGCACCACCAGCCGTACGCACCGGACGGCGCGGACGTCCTCCTGCTGGAGCCGCGCGAGACGGTGAACACCGGTGACAACCCCGGGGCGCTCACCGCGCCGCGGCGTGACGCCTGACGCCGTGCCTCACCCCGTACCGGCCGTGGCGGCCGACGTCGTCCGCCGGCTGCGCGCCGCAGGCTGCGTCTTCGCCGAGGAGGAGGCCGACCTCCTGCTCGGCCAGGCCTCGGGGGCCGCGCTCGACGCGCTCGTGACCCGCCGCAGCGCCGGGGAGCCGCTCGAGCACGTGCTCGGCTGGGCGCTGTTCTGCGGTCTGCGGGTCGGCGTCGCACCGGGCGTCTTCGTCCCCCGGGTGCGCTCGGAGCTCCTTGCGGCACAAGCGGTCTCGCGCGCCGAGGCCGGTGACGTCGTCGTCGACCTGTGCTGCGGCAGCGGCGCCCTCGGCCTGGTCGTCGCGACGCGGGTCCCCGGCGTCGAGCTGCACGTCGCGGACGTCGACCCGGCGGCGACGGCGTGCGCGCGGGAGAACCTCGCGACGCTCTCGCCGCCGGCCCACGTGCACGAGGGCGACCTCGACGCCGCGCTGCCGCCCCGGCTGCGCGGGCGGGTCGCCGTCCTCGTCGCGAACGTTCCCTACGTGCCGACGGCCGCCGTCGCGACGATGCCCGTCGAGGCGCGGGTGCACGAGAACCGGGTCGCGCTGGACGGCGGCCCGGACGGTCTCGACGTGCAGCGCCGGGTCGCCGCGGTGGCGTCGTCCTGGCTCGCGCCGGGCGGCGCCGTCCTCGTCGAGACGACGCGGGCGCAGGCCCCGGTCGCGGCCGCGGCGTTCGCGCGGCACGGGCTTCGCCCGACCGTCGTCCACGACGAGGACCTCGAGGCGACCGTCGTCGTGGGGACCGCGCCCGGCCCGTCCTGAGCCTGTGAAGCGCGGCCGGATCGCCCGGATGCCCGGTGCGTGCGGATCTTCGGCGCTAGGGTCGTCGACTGTCCGTCCGGCCCCAGCGCCGGAGCCCCGAGCGACGAGACGGCCGTGTACCTCACCAGGCTTGCCGACATCTGCCGCGCCGCGGGCCTCGACGTCGTCGAGGTGCGGGGCTGGAAGCGCCGTGGCCACGGCCCGATGACGGGCGTGAAGACGGTCGTCTGCCACCACACGGCCGGGCCGAAGAAGGGCAACATGCCCTCGCTCAACGTCATCACGAACGGGCGGCCCGGGCTGTCCGGCCCGCTGAGCCAGCTCGGGCTCGCCCGGGACGGCACGGTGTACGTGATCGCCGCAGGGCTCGCGTACCACGCGGGACAGGTCCGCAGCTCGTCGTACGCCAACGCCTACGCGATCGGCATCGAGGCCGAGGCGACGGGGGTCGACACGTGGCCCGCCGTCCAGATGGACGCCTACGGCGAGCTGTGCGCGGCCCTCGTGCGCGCCTACGACCTCACGGTGTCCCGCGTGCTCGGGCACAAGGAGGTCTGCTACCCGGTCGGCCGCAAGAGCGACCCGAACTTCTCCATGCCGGACTTCCGTGCCCGCGTCACGAAGGTGCTCAAGGCACCTGCGACGCTCCCGGTCGGCTCGCCCGCGCAGATCTTCTCCGCCGTCTGGGCCCGGGACGCCGTCAAGGGCCCCTGGATGACGCCGGACAACCCCACGCGGGCGGCGCAGAGCGTCCTCGGCACCACCTTCACGGACCTGGTGAAGGCCACGGACGCCGCGAACGCCGCGTCGCGCG
>NZ_MWLN01000078.1:4864-16442 GCF_002198655.1 Kineosporia sp. A_224 | reverse complement strand
ACCCCGCCCCACCCGCTGCTTTTGTCCTGCCGAGGCGTTCATGGCGCCCGGTCGTGGGGTGGGACCTGAGGGGCGCGGCATCTGCGGGTGTGGGCCTGGCGCGGCAGAGCTGTTCGCCCCTGCCGGGCGCGGCTCGGGGGCGTCAGGGGTGCGCTGCGGGCGGGCGGTCGTAGTGGCGCCTGCTGGCGGCACCGGTCCTGCTCGGATCGGGTTCGCCGGCGGATCAGTGGGCTTCGTCGAGGCGTCCTCATGACGGTCGACCTTGGTCGGGGTGGGGGGCTACTTCGGCAGGTGTGTGGGGATGCTGAGGGCTGGTTGCCTCGGAGGCATGACGATGCCGTCCGGTCCGGAAGGGGCGCCTTCGCCGCCGCCTTCGCCTTGTGCGCCTCCTCCTGCGACCGCTGATGTCTCGGGGGCGACGGCTCCGGCGGAGCGGGCGGTGGCGCCGGACCTGGCGCGTGGGGTGATGCTGCTGTTCATCGCCCTGGCGAACTCGCACTACTTCTTGCGCGGGGAGTCGGTGTTCGGGGGGTTCCCGACGGGCGGGTCGGTGCTCGACTCGGCGGTGGCCTGGGTCGTGTCGACCTTCGTCGACGGGCGGTCCTACCCGATGTTCGGGCTGCTGTTCGGGTACGGGGTCGCCCGCATCGTGCAGCGGCAGGCGTTCCGTGGGCCGCGCGGGGTGCGGCGGGTGCTGTGGCGGCGTGCCTGGGTGCTCGTCGGCGTCGGGTTCGTGCACGCCGTCCTGCTGTTCGTGGGCGACGTCCTCACCGCGTACGGCGTCCTGCTGCTCGTCGGTGCCTGGATGGTGCGCTGGCGCGACCGGTGGCTGCTGACAACCGCGGTGCTCGTCTTCGTGCTGCTGGCGCTGCCCAGTGACGACTCCCTGTCGACGAGCACGCTGCCGCCGGACCCGGCGATGCTGCCGCCGGACCTTCGGACCATGCTCACCGCCCGACCGGTGGTCTCCCTCTTCATCGGGCTCGTCGGGCCGATCGGGTTCCTGTGCCCGTTCACCATCGGGCTGTGGGCCGGACGGCGGCGCATCCTGGAGCAGCCCGAGCGCCACCGCACGCTGCTGCGGCTGACGACCGTGGTCGGGCTCGGCGTGGCCGTGATCGGCGCCCAGCCGGTCGCCCTGGTCGCTGCCGGCGTCCTGCCTGTGCCGGCCCCACCGACGCTGGCCGTCCTGGGGCCGCTGCACGACGCCTGCGGGATCCTCGGCGGTTTCGGCTGGGCCGCTCTCTTCGGCCTGCTCGCCCTCCGGCTGAAGACGCCCCGCCGACGTCTGTTCCTCGACACCGTCGTCGCCACCGGTCAGCGCTCGATGACGTGCTACCTCGCCCAGTCCGTCGTGTGGGCGGCGGCCTTCACGCCGTTCCTGCTCGACCTGTCGGGCACCCTGACGACCAGCACGACGGCCCTCCTCGCGGCGCTGACCTGGCTGGCCACCGTGCTCCTCGCCGACCGGCTACGGCGGGCCGGTCGCCGCGGCCTGTTCGAGGTGCTCGTCCGGCGTGTCAGCTACGGGCGTCCCGTCACGTGACCAGGCCGGACCGGGAGCGGCCGGGCTCCATGCCCTTCGTCGTCCGGCCGTGATCGTGACCGATCCTGCGGCATGGTGCCGCGGGATCGGTCACGATCCGGCCGGGAAGCGCACCCGTCCCGCAGGAATGGCGCCGGTCCCCGAGCAGGTCGCAACCGCGGGCCGCACCGGGTGCGGCTCGGTGCTCACACGCGTCGGGCGACCATCAGATGCCTCGTCGAGTACGCGACGAAGGGCCGCCCTCGCCGCATGTCCCGGTCGAGCGCTCGCAACCCGTCGCGGTACGTCTCCACCGAGAAGCCGGGGACCCACCAGACGCACTTGCGCAGGGTCCAGACGACGGCACCGACGTCGTGGAACTCCATGCGGCAGCGTGCGGTCCTCAGGTCCTCGACCACCAGGCCCGCAGCCTCGGCCGCCGCGACCTCTGCCTTGGGGTGCCGCCCGGCGCGCTGTGCGGACAGCGGGCCGAGGAAGTGCTCGATCAGCTCGAACGCCGACCCGGGGCCGACATGCTGGGCGAAGTAGGACCCGCCCGGCGCGAGCACGCGACAGATCTGGCCCCAGTCCGGTGCGACCGGGTGTCTCGACGTCACGAGGTCGAACGAGCCGTCACCGAGAGGCCAGCGCCGGCCGTCCACGGTCTCCACGACCTGGACACCGCGCGGGCCGAGCAGCCGCCGGGCCCGTTCCGCGTTGGGCGGCCACCCCTCGGTGGCCACCATCGTGGGCGGCAGACGCGGCACCCCGGCCAGGACCTCGCCACCCCCGGTGTCCACGTCGAGCGCCGACCGCACCGCACCGAGCCGCTCGGCGAGCAGCCCGGCGTAACCCCAGGGCGGCCGCTCCTCCGTGGCGCGCCCCTCGAGCCACCCGAAGCCCCAGCCCGTGACGTCAGCGGCCTCAGCCTCGCCGACGAGCGCCTCGAACGACCGCACGCCTCATCGTCCTCACCGGCAGGACCGACCAGCAAGCCGATAACGGACCGCCGACAGCACCGGTTCAGGCCAGGACGTCCGGACCGGTGAAGAACTCCGCGATGTCCCCGGCGAGGAGGTCGGGCTCCTCGGCGGCGGCGAAATGGCCGCCGCGAGGGAAGACCGTCCAGCGCCGGACGGCGTAGAGCCGCTCGTACCAGGACCGGGGCGGCTCCCCCTCGGGGACGAACTCGTTGGGGAACAGCGCCATCGCGGTCGGCACCGAGACGACGTCGTCGGGGCCGATCGGGCTGCCGTGCCAGCGGTTGTCGTAGTAGTCGCGCATCGAGGACGCGATCGAACCGGTCGACCACCAGAGGGTGAGCATGGTGAGGAGGGCGTCGCGGCCGAACGTCGCGTCGAGGTCGCCGCCGCTGTCGGACCAGGAGCGCCACTTGTCGAGGACCCAGGCGGCGAGCCCGGCCGGGGAGTCGTTGAGGCCGTACGCCAGGGTCTGCGGCCGGGTGGACTGCACCGAGCTGTACCCGCGTTCGGTCGCGTCCCAGCGGTCGACGTGGTCGACGTAGGTCTGCTCCTCCGCCGTGAGAGGCGGTGACCCCGGCCCGGTGTACGGCGACATCTCGGCGGTGCTCAGGTGGATCCCGGTCATCCGGTCCGGCTGCGTGAGGGCCATGGCCGTGGCGACGCCGGCGCCGAAGTCGCCGCCGTGGGCGCCGTACCGCTCGTATCCCAGCCCCTGCATGAGCGTGTGCCACAGGCCCGCCACGGAGACCCGGTCGACACCGACCCGGGAGGGCCGTTCGGAGAACAGGTACCCCGGCAGCGACGGGACCACGAGGTCGAACCGGTCACCGAGCCGGTCGACGAGCGACAGCAGCTCGACGAACGTGCTCGGCCAGCCGTGGGTGAGGATCAAGGGCATCCGGCCCGGCCCCGGGCGATGGTGGTGGACGAAGTGGATGCGCGCACCGTCCACGTCGGCGACCCGGTGCTCGTAGCGGTTGAGCCGCCGTTCCTCGCTGCGCCAGTCGAAGCCGCCGGCCCAGTGCTCGAACAGGCCGCGGAGGTACTCCAGGTCGACGCCCTGCTCCCACGGCTCCCCCGGTGCGGGGTCGGGCCAACGGGTCCGTCGGACGCGGTCCAGCAGGTCCTGGAGGACCGGGTCCGGGACGTCGACGGAGAAGGGCTCGACCCGCATCCGGCTACCCGAGGGCCCGGTCGGCCTTCGCCGACGTGAGGAGCTCCTCGGCGTGGGCCTGGGCGCTGTCCGACTCCTCGACCCCGCCGAGCATGCGGGCCAGCTCACGCACCCGGCCCTCGTCGTCCAGGAGCCTGACGCCGCTCTCGGTGACCTCGCCGTCCTTGCTCTTGACGACGATCAGGTGCCGGTCGGCGAAGGCGGCGACCTGGGCGAGGTGGGTCACGACGAGCACCTGGGACGTCGCGGCGAGCCGGGCGAGGCGGCGGCCGATGCCGATCGCCGCCTTGCCGCCGACACCGGCGTCGACCTCGTCGAACACGAACGTCGGCACGGGGTCGACGGCACCGAGGACGACCTCGAGACCGAGCATGACGCGGGAGAGCTCGCCTCCGGAGGCACCCTTGCCGAGCGGGCGCGGGGAGGCCCCGGCGTGCGGGGCGAGCAGGAGCTCGACCTCGTCGACGCCGTCGGGGCCGGCTGCGAGGAGCCGCGGCCCGTCGGTGCCCGCTGCCACGGCGGCGGTCGCCGCGGCCTTCGCAGCGGCGACGGCCTTGGCCCCCTTGGCCTTCGGCACCGGTTCGACGACGGGGAGGCCGTTGATGTCGTCGCGCTGCCGGACCTCGACGACGAGCCGGGCGTCGGGCATCGACAGCTCGGTGAGCTCGGCGCTCACGAGGTCGGCGAGCCGGGCGCCGGCCACCTGACGCGCATGGCTGATCTCGCCGCCGAGCCGGCCGAGCATCGTGCGGAGGGACTCGCGCTCGAGGCGCAGCCCCTCGATGCGGTCGTCGTCCGAGTCGAGCTCGCCGAGCCGGGCCCCGGAGGTCTTCGCCCAGGCGAGGACGCCGTCGATGTCCTCCCCGTACGCCCGGGTGAGGCTCTTGAGGACGGCGCGGCGCTCCTCGATCGCGGCGAGCCGGATCGGGTCGGACTCGACGGCCGAGGTGTACGCGGCGCAGTCGGCCGCGATGTCGGCCGCGAGGTAGGCGAGCTCGCCGACCCGGTCGGCAAGGCCGGCGAGGTCCTCGTCGTGGTGCCGCACCGCCTCGAGCGCGCGGCGGGCCTCGCTGAGCAGGGCGGTGACGTCGGCGGCGTCGGACGACGCGTCCGGGTCGCCGGCGAGCGCGAGGTGGGCGGTCGTCGCGGCCGTCCGGAGCTCCTCGGCGTGGGCGAGCCGCTGCGCCTCGGCGCGCAGCTCGACGTCCTCCGAGGGTTGCGGGTCGACCCGCTCGATCTCGGCGAGGCCGAGCCGCAGGAGCTCGGCCTCCTGGGCGCGCTCACGGGAGAGCCGGGTGATCTCGTCGATCTCGGTCTCGACGGCGCGCAGCCGCGCCCAGGAGGTGGCGTAGGCGGCGAGCGGGACGGCCACGGCATCGCCGGCGAACCGGTCGAGCGCCTCCCGCTGGCGCGTCGTCGACTTGAGCCGGATCTGCTCGTTCTGGCCGTGCACGGTGACGAGCTCGTCGGCGAGCTCGCCGAGCACCCCGACGGGCACCGAGCGGCCACCGAGGTGCGCACGGCTGCGACCCTCGGCACTCACGGTGCGGGACATGATGAGGACGTCGCCGTCGTCGAGGACGGCGCCCGCCTCGAGGGCACGAGCGGCGGCCGGACCGGCGGGGTCGAGCAGGAGCTGGCCCTCGACGAAGGCCCCCTGCTCCCCCTCCCGGACGGCACCGGCGTCCGCCCGCCCGCCCATGAGGAGGCCGAGCCCGGTCACGACCATCGTCTTGCCCGCACCGGTCTCACCCGTGACGACGGTCAGGCCGGGGCCGAGCTCGAGCACGGCGTCCCGGATGACGCCGAGCCCACGAAGGCGCATCTCGAGGAGCACGGCTGCAGCCTAGGCGGCGGAGGCGACAACCTGTGGGAGTTGTCCCCAGGAATCGAACATGTGTCGGAATCGATGACCCGCTTCCGGGACGGAAGCGCTTTCATCATCCACAGGCCCGCAGGCGACGTGCCACGTCGTCATCGGTCGGTACGGTGAGCGGATGGCGCTGCTCCACGACGCGACGATCTCGCCGCGCAAGGACGAGATCGTCGGCCCCTGGCTCCGCACGAGGCCGTGGTGGGACGGTCTGACCGACCGCGGCCCTGTCGGCACGTTCCGGTTGGACGACCCGGCCGGTGAGGTCGGCATCGAGTGCTTCCTCTTCGGGTCCGCGACGGGGTCGACGCTCTTCGTGCCGGTGACCTACCGCGGCGCTCCCCTGGCTGCGGCGCAGGCACACCTGCTGGGCACGATGGAGCACTCGGCCCTGGGCACCCGCTACGTCTACGACGCCTGCGCCGACCCGGTCTTCGTCGCGACGGTGCTCGACACGATCCGTAGCGGCGGCCGGCAGGCCGATCTGCTGCTGCGGCGTGCCGACGGCACCGAGGTCGTCCGCGAACCGACGGCGACCGTGCGCGGTGCCGGCGTGGCCACCGTGCCGGTGCACGACCCGGCAACGGGGCTGAACCCCGTCGACGGCACCGACAGGACGACGGTCCCCGGCTCCGGCTGGACGCTCACCGTCATGCGGCGGCTCGGGGACGCCCCGCAGGGACCCGCTCTGCTCGGAACCTTCGACGGCGGGGCGGACCTCCCGCTCGCGGTGGTCCGGGCCTGACCCTTGGAAGGATCGCGGCCATGCCGGACGGGATCGAACCCGGCAGCGACGTCCTGCTCGAGACCGCCCGCCTGACCCTGCGGCCCTGGCGCGTGGCCGATGCCGCCTTCCAGCGTGAGATGTGGCTCGAACGTGATCCACGAGTGCCGCCGCACCGTCGCATCGATGCCGATGGACGTCCCACGGTCACAGACCTCGAGGAGTCCATCCGAGCCTCAGGGTCACGGTCGGCCGGGTTGCTGGTGGTCGAGAGGAAGGGCGAGGGTGCTGCGCTCGGCTACTGCGGCCTGATCGACAGCGGACTCGGGCCACGAGAGCCGGAGCTGGCGTACGAGTTCCTCCGCCGGTCCTGGGGACAGGGGTACGCGACCGAGGCTTCATGGGCGGTGGTGGAATGGGCGAGATCCCTCGGTCATGTGCGGCTGTGGGCCCACGTCTGGGACTGGAACACCGGCTCCCGGCGAGTGCTGTCGAAGCTCGGATTCACCGAGTCGACGCGCGACGAAGCGATCCACGGGACCAACCTGCTGACGACCAGGCCGCTCTGACCCGACTCGTGCCGTCAGGGGGTGCCGAGCGCCTCAGGCGCTGGGGTCGCCCTGCTCGTCCACGGCCGCCGCGGCGGCCGCCTCGGCGACCCGGGTGCGCCGCGACTCGGCGGCGGAACGCCCTCGCCAGCCCCGGACCGGCAGCCCGAACTTCGCGACGAGCCGGTCGGTGAACGGCGGCCGGGCGAACCGGGCGAGCCGCACGGGCAGGGCCGAGCGGCAGACCTCGATCCGGGCCCCGGGCGGCAGCGTGAGGCTGCGCCGGCCGTCGCACCAGAGCACCCCGCCGGACGGCGGGATGAGCTCGACGGCCGACACCGACGTCGGCGCGACGACGAGCGGGCGGGCGAAGAGCGCGTGCGCCGACAGCGGCACGATGAGCAGCGCCTCGACCTCGGGCCACACGACCGGACCGCCCGCGGAGAACGCGTAGGCGGTCGAGCCGGTCGGGGTCGCGAGGACGACGCCGTCGCAGCCGAACTCGGTGACGGGCCGACCGTCGACCTCGAGGACGACCTCGATCATCCGCTCCCGGTTGGCCTTCTCGACGCTCGCCTCGTTGACGGCCCACGTGCGGCCGATCTCGCGGCCGTCGAGCTCGACGAGGACGTCGAGCGTCATCCGCTCCTCGACCTCGTACCGGCGCTCGGCGATCCGCTCCACGGTCTCGGCGAGGTCGTCGCGTTCGGCCTCCGCGAGGAAGCCGACGTGCCCGAGGTTGACCCCGAGCAGCGGGACGTCGCTGCCGCGCACCACCTCGGCGGCCCGCAGGATCGTCCCGTCGCCGCCGAGGACGACGACGAGCTCGGCGTCGTCCAGGGGGCACTCGGCGTCGGCGATCTCGACGACCGCCTGCGCGGCCTCGGGCAGCTTGCCGGCCTCGTCGCCGAAGAACACCGGCTGCAGGCCCGCCGCGTGCAGGCCCAGGACGACGTCCGCCGCGGCCTGGACGGCGGCCGGGCGGCCCATGTGCGGCAGGACGACGACGCGTCGCGGTTCGGTGCTCATCACCCTCATCCTTGCGGACCGTCGGCGACGACGCGCTCGACGGTCCCCGGGTCGACGTCCGGCGCGCCCCGGCGCAGCCTCAGGAAGTACTCGACGTTGCCGCTCGGTCCCGGCAGCGGGCTCGCCGCGACGCCCGCCACGCCGAGGCCGAGCGGGACGGCGGACGCCGCCACCTCGAGCACCGCGGCGACGCGCAGCGCGGGGTCCCGGACGACGCCGCCCGACCCCAGCCGCTCGCGGCCGACCTCGAACTGCGGCTTGACCATGAGCACCAGGTCGGCCTCGGCCGCCGCGCACCGGGCGAGCGCGGGCAGCACGAGGCGCAGCGAGATGAACGACAGGTCCGCCACGACGAGGTCCGGGGCGTACGGCAGCAGCTCCGGGGTCAGCTCCCGGACGTTCTGCCGGTCGAGCACGGTGACCCGCTCGTCCTGCTGCAGACGCCACACGAGCTGGCCGTAGCCGACGTCGACGGCGACGACGTGGGCCGCACCGTGGCGCAGGAGGACGTCGGTGAAGCCCCCGGTGCTCGCGCCGGCGTCGAGGCACTGGCGGCCCTCGACGGCGAGACCGTCCGGCGCGAACGCCTCGAGCGCCCCGAGCAGCTTGTGCGCGCCGCGGCTCGCCCAGTGCGGGTCGTCGTCCACGTCGTTGACGACGATGGGCGCGGCCGGGTCGACCTGGGTGGCCGGCTTGGTCGCCGTCCGGCCGGAGACGCTCACCCGGCCCGCGGCGACGAGCTCGCCGGCGACCTCACGGGAGCGGGCCAGGCCCCGGCGGACGAGCTCGGCGTCGAGACGGCGGAGCCTGCTCATCCCTCGACGTCGGCCAGCCGGTCCTGGAGCGCCCGGTGGACGGCGTCGTACGCGGCGACCTGGCCGTCGAGCGGCCCCGCGACGGCGTCCCGGAGCAGCGCGACCGCGTCGTCGACCCCGGCGTCGCCGGTCTGCGGCGGCTGCGGGACGTCGGCCGGGCCGCCGTCCGCGTCGTCGAGCGGCCCCTCGTCGAGGTCGTCGACGACCTGGACGTCGTCGCCGTACCCGTCGACGACCTGGGAGTCGTCGTGCGCGTCCTGGCCGTGCTGGGCGGTCGCGCCGTAGGTCGGCTCACTCACCGGGGCACCCCTTCCGTCCGTCGGCATGCCACGCTACCGCGCCCACGGGGCCTCGGGTTCGAGGGTCGCCAGGGCCGCGAGGACGGCGGTGACGTCGGGCGCGCGGCCCGCGTCCACGACGGTCCACGCCGCCACGCAGCCCGCACGGAGCAGGTCCAGCGCGTCCTCGCCCGGGCGGACGACGGAGAGCACGTCACCGTCGGAGGCGACGGTCGCGTCGCCGGACGTCGCGGTGGCGCGGCCGTCGACCTCCTGCGGGTCGACGACCGGGTGGGCCGCGTGCAGCGCGTCGAGGTCGCGGCCGAGGTGCGTCGGCCGCACCGCCCGCGAGCAGAGCATCAGGTCGCTCGCGGTGCTGACGCCGGTGAGGACGACGAGGCCGTCCATGCCGGCGTTGACCGCACCCTCGAGATCGGTGTCGAGCCGGTCGCCGACGACGAGCGGCCGGGTGCTGCCGTTGCGCCGGGCCGCCTCGTGGAAGGAGCCCGGAGCGGGCTTGCCCGCGACGTCGTCCGGACGCCGGCCCGCGGCCGCGGCGACGGCGCCGACGAGCGCGCCGTTGCCGGGGGCCGGTCCGTGCGGCGTCGGGAAGGTCATGTCGAGGTTCGACGCGATCCACGGCAGCCCGGCCCGGACGGCGCGGGTGCCTTCGGCGAGCAGTCGCCAGCCGATGTCGGGGCTGAACCCCTGGACGACGGCCACCGGCGCGTCGTCCATCGTGCCGACGGGCCGCAACCCGTTCTCCACGAGGGTGATCCGCAGTCCTTCGCCGCCGACGACGAGGACCGGGGAGCCGGCGGGGAGCCGCTCCGCGAGCATCCGGGCGGCGACCTGCGCCGACGTGACGACGTCGTCGAGGTGCGCCTCGACCCCGAGCCGGACGAGGTGGTCGACGACCGCCTGCGGCGGCCGCGAGGCGTTGTTCGTGACGAACGCCAGGGCCATCCCGGCGACCCGGGCCCGGGCGAGCGCGTCGGCCGCGCCCGGGACCGCGTCCGGCCCGACGTAGACCACGCCGTCCAGGTCGAGGACGGCGAGGTCGTACGCCGTGACGAGCGGGTCGGCCGAGCCGGGCAGCCCGGCCGACGTCGTCCGGAGGGCGCCCGAGGTCACGCCCGGGCCTCCTCGCCGGTGGGCTCGTCGTCCGGGTCGTCGCCGTCGTCGTCCGATGACGGCAGGACCGGGGGCTCCTGGAAGAGACCGGTCGTCGCCGGGGCCGGCGGGGCGGCGACCGGCGCGGGCGCCGGCTCGTCGTCGACGGTGTCCTCGACGTCGTCCACGTCGTCGTCCACGTCGTCGTCCACGTCGTCGAAGTCCTCGGCGAGGTCGGCGTCGGCGGCCGGGGCCCCGTCGCTGTCCTCGTCCTCGTCCTCGTCGTCCTCGTCGTCCTCGTCCTGGGTCGCCGCGGTCGAGGCGTGCTCCGCGGCGTCGACCGGGACCGGCTCGGGCAGCACGTCGCCGTCCTCGTCGGCCGGGACGTCGTCGTCCTCGAAGTCCTCACCGAGGTCCTCGAAGACGAGACCCTCGTCCTCGGCGAGGCGGTCGGCGATGCCGGCCTCCCCGTCGACGTCGGCCTCGAGGGCCCGGAGCAGCCACTCCTGGGCCTCGTCGGTGCGGCCGACGGCGGACAGCGCGTCGGCGTACGCCGAGCGGAGCCGCGCGAGCCAGGTGGCCTTCGTCTTCGACTTCAGCTCGGGCACCTGGAGGGTGACCACGGCCGCGTCGAGCTGGCCGAGGTCGGTCCGGGCGCCGGCGGCGACGATGAGCATCTCCACCTGGCCGTCGAAGTCGAGGCGGCGGGCCTCGTCGGAGACCGTGAGCTCGAGCGCCCGCTCAGGACGCCCCATGCCCCGCTCGCAGTCCGCCATGACCGGCAGGTGCACGTTGGAGCCGGTGAGGCGGCGCACCGTGCGCAGCTCGCCGAGGGCCTCGGCGTAGCGACCGGTCGCGTACGCCGCGAGCCCGACCGCCTCGCGCACCGACGCGAGGCGCGCGGCACGGGAGCGGGCGGCGACGGCGTGCTGCCAGGCAGCCTCCGGGTCCTCGTCGAGGAGCCGGCCGGCCATCACGAGGTGACGGGCGACGTCCTTCGCGGTGTCCGGGCGCAGCGCCGACAGCTCGGCCTTGACACTCTTGTCGAGCTCCCCGCCGGTGACGTCGTCCGGCACCTCCGGCGGCGGGCCGTCGACGGCACGGGCCGGGCCGCGGCGGGCGAGCCGGGCCTCGCGTTCGGCGCGCCAGGCCTCCTCGGTCGCCGGGTCGCGCTCGGGACCGCGCGAACCGCCCCGGTCGGGACGGCCGCCACGGTCCGGGCGGGCCGCGCGGTCAGGACGCGGGCCGCGATCGGGCCGCCCGCCCGGAGCGCGGTCGGTCGGCGGGCGGTCACCGTAGGACCGCTGGGGGCGGTCACCGCGAGGGCTGTCGTTGAAGGAGCGGCCGGGGCGGTCGCTCTGCGGGCGGTCGCCGGACGAGCGCTGCGGCCGGTCGCCCTGGGGACGGTCGCCATAGGAACGCTGCGGACGATCCCCCTGCGGACGGTCCCCGTACGAACGCTGCGGCCGGTCACCCTGGGGACGGTCGCCATAGGAACGCTGCGGACGATCCCCCT
>NZ_MWLN01000078.1:0-4831 GCF_002198655.1 Kineosporia sp. A_224 | reverse complement strand
GGTCACCCTGCGGACGGTCACCATACGAACGCTGCGGCCGGTCACCCTGCGGACGGTCACCATACGAACGCTGCGGACGATCACCGTAGGACGTGCGCGGCGCGCGGTCACCGGTCGGCGGGCGGTCGGCGTACGAACGCTGCGGCCGGTCACCCTGCGGGCGCGACTGGAAAGGACGGCCGCCACCGGTGGGCGTGCGGGAGCCGGCCGGGCCGCCGTAGCTGCGGCCGCCGGAGCGTTCGCCACCGCCGGCTCCACCGGAGCGCTGCGCTCCGGGAGCCCCACGGTCGTCCCACGAGGTGTTTCGGGTCGGACGGTTCGCACCACCGGAACGGAAAGGCCTCGCGGCTCCCCCGCCCTGCGACGTCCCCCGGTTCCGGCCAGCGCCGGCGCCTCCCGACCCGCTCCCCGTACGGGGGGTTCGGTTCTGGCGCCGTTCGTCGTCGGCCACGTGTCTCCTTCATCAAGCCTTTGCGGACCGGGGCGGTCCGTCCTCACCACTGTTCTCGTGTCAGTACCCGCTCGACGCGGGTGCAGGCTCCACGGTCGAGGACCGCGTCGCTGACCCCATCCTCCCGCACACCACCCGGAAGAACCGAATCCGTGGCCCGCCGCGACGCGTGACCGGTCCTCAGATGCCCGTCCGGTCGGTGCTGCGCGGGTCGGTGAGACCGGCGGTGTCGTAGCGGGGGTCGTCCTGCACGCCCGCCCGCCACGGCCGTGCCTTGGTGAGGGGGATGTCGAGCTCGGGGGCGCTCCTGTCGAGGACGCTCACGACGACGCCCTCGACGCCGGGCACCGTCGCGACGACCTCCCCGCGCGGGTCGATCAGGGCGGAGCGGAAGAGTGCATCCGTGTCCGACGGGGCCGACAGGCTGACCCAGACGTTGTGGATGGCGGCGTGCGACCGGGCCTTGACGAAGAAGATGCTGTCCACCGGGTACGCACTGAGGAGCAGGACGTCCACGCCGAGCCGGTCGTACTCCATGAACAGCGCCGGGAAGTTGATCTCGATGCAGATCACGCACCCGAACCGGAGGCCGTCGACCTCGAACACGATCGGGGCGTGCCCCGGTGTGTAGAACCGCGTGACCTCCGTCGCGGAGCACACCCGCTTGTCGTACCGGGTGACGAGCCTGCCCTCGTCGGAGATCACGTACAGGCTGTTGTGTGGCCGGCGCGGCGCGGTCAACGGGTGCGCGCTGCCGAGCACCACCCACACCCGGAGCTCACCCGCGAGGGCGACAACGCTCTCGAGCTCCTCCGCGACCGCGGGCCAGTCCACCTCGGACCAGTCCTGGATCGGGTTCTTCGCGTACCCCGAGAGCATGCCTTCCGGGAAGTGGACCATCCGGGCACCCTGCGCGGCGGCCTCCCGCATGACGGCCTTGACACGCGCGGAGTTCGCTCGCGCGTCCCCGGTGACGGGCAGCTGAGCCGTGGCCAGCCGGAAGGTGGTGTCGCTCATCGCCGCACCGTACCCAGCGCCACGGACCTCCCACCCGCAGGCGGCTACCGCCGCGCGCCGGCGACCGCGCGGGTCGCACTCGGGTAGAACAGGTGACATGGACCACGAGCACCGGACGCCGCCCACCGTCACCGCGGTCCTCGTGGCCGAACTGCTCGCCGAGGGCGAGCGGATGCCGGTCTACGTGCACGTCATCGACCATCCGGACGCGCGCGTGCTCGTCGACACCGGCCTGACGCAGCTCCACCCGGCCGTGGCCGACATGGATCCGCGACTGGTCCCGTTGGATACCCACGCCGACCTGGATCTGGACGGCATCGACGTCGTCATCAACACGCACCTGCACTTCGACCACTGCGGCGGTAACCACCTGTTCGCCGGCCGACCCGTCTACGTCCAGCGTCGTGAGCTCGACGACGCCCGCAGCCGCGACGACTACACGATCCGCGAGTGGGTCGACGCGCCCGGTGTGCAGTACGTCCCCGTCGACGGAGAGCTCGAGCTCCTGCCGGGCGTCCGCCTCGTCCCTGCACCGGGCCACACGCAGGGATCGCAGGTCGTCGTCGTCGAGACGGCCGGACGTCCGGTCGTGGTGGCCGGGGACACGGCGGTCTTCTTCGCCGAGCTCGACGAGCCCCGCACCGAGGGCCAGCGCCTTGTGCGGGCGCTCGACCCCGAGCTGGTCTGGCTGTCGCACGAGCACGAGCCGTGGCAGCCGCACAGCCGACAGCGTCCCTGAACGCCGGACGCTCGCCGGGTGCCAGCACCGCCCTCCGGCTTCTTCTCACGGTGCGGCTACGAGCCGTTGGGCGGTCGCCCGACCAGAGCCGACCGACCGCCACCTCAGACCGAGGCGAGTGCCTTGGCGATGTTCCGCTCGGCGAGGTCGAGCATCCACTGACGGTCGGGGTAGTCGGTGTCCGCGATGCGCAGGGGTCCCTCGATCAGGGAGAGCACCTGCGCGAACCTGAACAGCTCCAGGCGGTGCGGGTCCAGATCGACGGGGTTCAGCGCCGGGTAGTCCTCACCGAAGCGCGTCTGCAACCACGCGTGGTCCCATTCGATGTCGAAGTAGGCCAGCCCCTCGATGTCGATGACCACGGGTTCCCCGGCAGGGGTGACCAGCACGTGATCCGGCCCGAGTTCACCGTGGACCAGCCCGTACGTCTGGCGGGCCGACACGGTGCTGCGCAGGTCGTGCATGTGAGCGGCGACCCGCACCTGGGCAGCGGCCATCCGTGCGTCACGGGAAGCCGCAGCATCCAGGTGCGTCAGCGCCCGATCGACGACGATGTCCTCGGTCCTTCGGGTCTGCGGCGCCGCCCCCTGGGCCACGACGGCGACCTTTCCGTAGGCGGACCCGGAGTGCGCGTGCATGCCGCGCAACGAGTCGCCGAGTGCGGACAAGGTCGCGGAGGCCGCGTGGCGGTCGCTCTCGATCAACGACTCGAGCCGGGTGACGCCGACGTCCTCGACCAGCGCGAGGTCCGCATCGAGGTGGCGGCGGTCCCGGTCGAGCATCAGCAGGCGTGGCGTGCGCACGCGCGCCGCGCACAGCGCCGTGTGAGCGGCAGCGAACAGGTCCGCCCCTGAGGCGTCGGTGAACGGGTCGTCGGGTACGCAGGCGGACGGTGGCCAGTAGTTCTCCCCAGCGGCCCAGACGTACAGGACGGCAGTGGTCCGGTCATCCAGATGCAACCGGTAGACACCCTTCTTCGTACCGCCGGTGAGCCGGTCCAGAGCCTCGAGCCGCCGATCAGCGCCGAACTCCTGCGCCACCAGCTCGCCCAGATCCTCCGGTCGCAGGAACACCCGCCCCATGATCACCTCGTCTCGAGCCGGCCGTGACCGTACCCGGCCGGCGGCGCCCCGGCAACTGAGGGGGTCCGGCTCTCGCATCAGCGGTGAGCGGCGCTGGACAGTGGGCACAGTGATGCCGTGGCTGCAGACGCCGACCTGTACATCGACCTGAGCATGGACGAGCTGCGCGAGGTCGCTCGTGTCGCGGTCGCCGACGGCTCGCTCCCTCTGTTCGAGCGGAATCGCCCGGACCTGAGTCGTGACGCCTCTTTGATCGTTTAGCGGTCGCGTGTCGATGACCAGGGCGTTTGTGCTGGCCGCCCTGCTGAAGTAGGCACCAACTCGCGGCCTGGAGGTGCGTGGATTCTTCACGGTCCACGGTCAAGGACGACCAGTGGATGATCGAACACCCGTCGACGCCTGCGGTCCGGTCGGGGCAGCGCACGGAGGGCCTTGACGGCGGGGGCGACGACAGCGGCCCAGGCTTCCTCGGACGTGTCCCACAGCTGCGAGAACAACCGCTGCTCGATCGCGTTCGCCAGTTCGTTCGGACTCATGCCCCGGCTTGTGCGGACGGTTCCCTCGTGGATGGGGGTGAAGCCGACCAAGCGAGCAGCGGGAACGACGGCGCCGGCGCGTCGGCCCATGTTAGGGCGCAGAGTTGCGGAGAGCCGTTCGAAGATGGGCGCCATGTCGTCGCCTGCAGGCTCGGACAAACCGCTGACAGCCACTACCCGGCCCCGCGGGCGCAGGACTCGCTTCGCTTCCCTCAGGGCGGCGTCGATATCGCCGATGTGGTGCAGCACCCATACATACACGACTGCGTCAACCGATCCGGCCGCCAGCGGGAGATGCGTCGCGTCGGCCACTGCTAGGCACCCTGGCAGCCGTGACCGAGCTTGGCCCAGCATCTCGATCGATAGGTCCACCCCAACAACCCGGCGGACGGTTGGCGCATCCGTCCTCGCATCAGACCCGTCGGTCCAACTCCCGCTGCTGTCCCCTGCCGGTTCGCCGCTGCCATCGCCGATGCTGGGTTGTCCGGCCCTGAGTCGTTGGCTGACGATCCCAGTGCCAGCACCGACGTCAAGAATCACACCCGCCGGCAGCCACGGCAGGACCCCCGTCGACAGCTCAGCCGCACGAGCGAATCCACCCCTGACCCGCTCGTACCGTGCGGCGATCGGCGCGTACGACACTGACCGGGCGACAGGCCTCTCGGACGAGGTCACCCGCGCATTGTCCCGGATGTTCAGTTCAAGCGGCAGTGCTGCTGCAGCCGAACGCATGAAGGGGCGCCCGTCGAGAGCTGGTCAAGATGCCGGCGCCGCTGCTGAGGATCATCAGCGCCGCCCGGCCCCGACACTGGCGTAGAGACCGCCCATCGAGGCACTCGACCGCCCCCACCGTCCGCGAGATGATGGATCGACTGGACGATGGTCCCTAAGGCAAGTGTCACGACTCAGGCCGGCGCGGCTTCACGCCGCAAAATGCGTGATGGCCACCCCGTGTGGGGTGGCCATCATGCGGTGGGTGTCCGGCGGCGTCCTACTCTCCCACCCA
>NZ_MWLN01000077.1 GCF_002198655.1 Kineosporia sp. A_224 | reverse complement strand
GTCCGGCCGGGGCGGGTGCTGACGTGGCCGGGACGGTACCGGCACGGCCGACGAGGCCGCGCAGGAGTGCGGACGTCGCGTCGCAGTGCTCCTCGGCGACCGCGCGGGCGCGCTCGGCGTCGCCGCGCAGGACGGCGTCGACGAGGTCGGCGTGCTGGACGTCGGAGTGGGCGATGTTCGCCCGGAGCACCGGGATCGCCGAGAGCAGCTCGGACAGCCGGGACTGGGTCGCCGTCACCGCCTCGACGAGCAGCGGCGAGCCGCCGAGGGTGGCGACCGCGAGGTGCAGGCGGGCGTCCGCGACGCGCCGGCTCGCGTCGTCCGGGGCGTGGGTGACGGCGGCGAGGGCGTCGGCGAGGAACGCGCGCTGCGCCGCCGTGAGCGGCGCGGCGGCCGCGAGCGCCGCGGCACCGGGCTCGACGACGCGGCGGAAGAGCAGGACGTCGACCACCTCGGCGCCGGTCCGGGTGCGGGCGTCGGCGGGCGCGACGAGGCCCGGGTGGACGACGACCGTGCCGCCCGAGCGGCCGCGGCTCGTCGTCACGAGGCCGGCCTGGCGCAGCGCGCCGATCGCGTCGCGCAGGGTCGCGCGGCCGACCTTGAGCCGCTCGGCGAGCTCGCGCTCGGGCGGCAGCCGCTCCCCCGCGCGGAAGACACCGAGCCGGATCGCGGTCGCGAGGTGCTCGACGGTGGACTCGAAGGCGTTGCCGTCCCGGACCGGGCGCAGGACGGCGTCCGGCAGGTCGTGCGGGACGTCCGGCGCGCCGGGACGCTCGTCGGTGGCGCCCGTGGTGCCGACGGCGTCGCCCGGCCCGCCGGCGCGCGGGAGGTCGGCCGTCACGCTCACCAGACCTCCGCCCTGTCGACGACCCGCACCGGCGTCAAACCGCCGGAAACAGACCATTGCACGGCCGGGGCGATGCCCGGCTGCCGAGGCCGCATCCTGTCGTCGCCGACGAGCGGCTGTCAATGGGTCGGCGCCGGACCTTTGGTGGGTCGTGGCGTCCGGCGGGTCAGTCCCTGGCGCCGGCCGTCTGCCAGGCCTTCCGGACGACCTCGACGGTCAGCCCGCGCCGCGGCAGCCCGTTGCGCGCCCGGACGCCCGCCCACACCCAGGGCGCCGCGACGACGAGCACGAGCAGGACGACCCCGAGGACAGGCGTCGGCACGCCGAGCAGCTTGAGCGCCGACGCGAGCAGGACGAGCGCGAGCGCCCGCCGGATGAGCCCGGCCGCGGCCCGCGCCGAGAGCTGGGCACCGAGCCACACCCCCGGCACGGACCCGACGAGCAGGGACGTCGTGAGGTCGAGCTGGAAGTCCCCGAAGAGCACGTGCCCGAGCGCGGCGCTCGCGACGAGCGGCACCGCCTGCACGAGGTCGGTCCCGACGAGGGTGTTCGCGCGCAGCGTCGGGTAGAGCGCGAGCAGGGCGATGATGATGAGCGACCCGGAGCCGACCGACGTCATCCCGACGACGAGGCCGCCGACGGCGCCGACGAGCAGGGTCGGGAGCGGCCGGACGACGACGGGGCCGTCGGGCGCCGCCTCCGGCTCCTCGCCGCGGGCCCGGGCCGCCTCGGCCCGGGCGGTCGCCACCATCGACATGTACGCCTTGAGGACGAGCCCGCCCGCCGCGAGCAGCAGGGCCGCCCCGAGGGCGGTCTTGACGACCGTCTGGACGCCCTCGCCGTCGCCGAGGGCGCGCAGCACGAGGACGCCGAGGAAGGCGCTCGGCACCGAGCCCACCATGAGCCAGCGGACGAGGCCCCAGTTGATCGTCCCGTGGCGCATGTGGACGACGGAGCCGATCGGCTTCATGACGGCCGCGGCGACGAGGTCGCTCGACACCGCGGCCAGCGGGCTGATGTTGAAGAAGAGGACGAGGACGGGCGTCATGAGGGCGCCGCCGCCCATCCCGGTGAGGCCGACGACGAAGCCGACGACGAGGCCGGCCACGACGATGCTCAGGTCGAGGTCCACACCAGTTCCTACGGCACGTCGGGGCCCGGACCGTAGCCCTGGGCGCCCTGCTCGTCACGGGGGCCGTCGAGGTGGCCTCCGGCGGCGAGCAGCGCCCACACCGCGTCGACGACGTCCTCGACGGCCCGCCCGGTCGTGTCGACGACGAGGTCGGCGTCGGCCGGCGCCTCGTACGGCGAGGAGATGCCCGTGAAGTCGGCGACCTCGCCGCGCCGGGCCTTCGCGTAGAGCCCCTTGCGGTCGCGGCGCTCGCACTCCTCGAGCGGGGTCGCGACGTGCACGAGGACGAAGTCGGCCCCGGCGTCCTCGACGAGCGCCCGGACCTCCTTGCGGACGGCGTCGAAGGGTGCGATCGGTGCCGCGACCGCGAGGCCGCCGTGCCGGGAGACCTCGGCCGCGACGTACCCGATCCGGCGGATGTTCAGGTCGCGGTCGGCCCGGCCGAAGCCGAGCCCGTGCGAGAGCAGGCGGCGCACCTCGTCGCCGTCGAGCATGGTGACCTCGCGGCGGCCGTCGTCGAGGAGCCGCTCCGCGAGCGCCTTGGCCACCGTCGACTTGCCCGAGCCGGACAGACCGGTGAAGAACACCGTGACGCCGCGGTACCCGTGGGCCCGCGAGCGCAGCGCCCGCTCGGCGGCGAAGGCCGGGTGCTCGGCGATGCCGTCCGCGGGCCGGGCCGCGACGTCGGCGACCGCTCCGGCGCCGTAGGCCCGGGCGACCCGCCGGGCGAGGGCGGCCTGCGGGAGGCCGTCCGCCTCCCGCGGCAGCGCGAGCACGAGGACCTCGGCACGACCGCCGGCCGCCCGGGTCAGCTCGGCGAGCCGGGTCGTCGCCCGCAGCAGCGCGGGCGGGGCGAGCGCTGCGGCCGGCCCGGCCCCGACGACGGCGCACCACAGGAGCGTGCGGCCGGCGTCGACGGCGCCGCGGACGACCCGGTCGACGACCTCGGCCGTCAGCGGGGCGGCCACGAGGACCGCTGCGACGTCGTCCGCGCCTTGGGCGTCGAGCGCGGCCCGGACCTGCTCGGGGGTGCGCCGGCGGCTGCGCAGCGGGCCGTGGGCGAAGGGCTGCAGCGGGCCGACGGTGCCGTCCCGGACCACACGTGCGACCGGGGTGCCCTCGGCGTCCTCGAGCTCGACGGTCCAGCCCTCGCGCAGGACGGCGCGGACGTCGTCCGGCGCCGCGTCCTCGAGCGCGAGGAGCGCCTCGGGCGGCAGGGCGGGCAGCGCACCGGTGACGACGAGCTCGGCGAGCTCGAGGACGGCGCGCGGCGGGTGCCACCGGACCGTCCCGCCCCCGTCGGGCCGGTCGGGCCTCTCGGACCGGTCGGGCGCGACGGTCGTCGCGGCGGCGTACGTCGCCGGGGCCGGGTCGGCCACGTCGCACCCCCATCGGTTCGGCGGCGGGCGGTTCCCGCGGTGCCGGGACCAAAAGGGTGACACGGGGCCCGGCCGTGGCCGGACCCCGTGTCGGACGTCCCGGCGTGTCGCCACGCCGTGGTCGTCAGGGTCAGTCGCCGCCCCGCAGGATCGAGATGAGCCGCAGGATCTCCAGGTACAGCCAGACCAGCGTCGTCACGAGACCGAACGCGGCGACCCAGGCGAACTTCTCGGGGAGCCCGTTGCGGACGCCCTGCTCGATGAAGTCGAAGTCGAGCACGAGGAAGAACGACGCCAGGCCCACGCCGAACGCGCTGACCGCGAAGGCGATGACCGGGTTGCCGGAGTAGACGCTGTTGCCGGTGAACAGGGCGATGGCGAGGTTGATGAGGCCGAACGCGAGGTAGCCGGCGCCGGCGATCATGAGGATCTTCGTGAACTTCGGCGAGTTCCGGACGACGCCCGTCTTGTAGAGCACGAGCATCGCCGTGAACGCGGCGAGGGTGCCGAAGACGGCCTGCGGGACGATGCCGTTGTAGGCAGCCGCGTAGAACGCGCTGATGCCGCCGACGAAGACGCCCTCGAGCGCCGCGTAGACGAACATGAGCGGGACCTTGACGGTCTTGCCCATCGACGTGACGAACGCCAGGACCATGGCGACGAGGCCCGCGGCGAGCACCACGAAGAAGCTGGGCTTCCAGATGAAGTACGTCGGGGCGGCGGTCGCGAGCAGGACCGCGAAGAGCGCCCCTGTGCGCACGACGACGTCATCGATCGTCATGCGGCCGGTGTCGACCGCGCTCGCGGCAGGAGCGGCGTACATGTTCTCGAGGTCGTTGGCGCTCGGGGTGCTGAACGACGCGTACCCCCCGCGCTGGAACTCCTCGCTGCGGTTGAAGATGGGGTTACGGCTCTCCATCGGTCCCTCCGGGATCGATCACGCTGTGGCTCTACGGGTACCGCGGTGCGCGGCCCTACCACCGTAATGCGCAGGACCGCCGCGTAGTTCCCGCGGACGGGCGAAATCCTGATCGTCTTTTTCGTCGTGTCGCGCGAATCGGTTGACGCACGCATCAGCCGAGACTAATCATTAGTCATGACTGATGCGTTTCCGGCCGACCGCAACGGGACCGGTCCCCCGCCGGACCCTGCCGGGCCCGTCCTCGACGCCCTCGGCGACCCGACCCGGCGCCGCCTGCTCGGCCTGCTGCGCGACGGCGAGCGCACCGTCGCGGACCTCACCGCCGCCCTGCCCGTCACCCAGTCGGCCGTCTCCCAGCACCTGCGGGTGCTGCGAGACGCCGGTCTCGTCAGCGACCGTCCCGACGGCCGGCGCCGCTACTACCGCGTCGACCGGGACGGCCTGTCCGCCGTCCGGGCCTACGTGGACGCGTTCTGGGACGACGTCCTCGAGGCGTTCGCGGCCTACGCCGAGTCCCCTGCCAGCCACGACCCGGAGGACCCCCGATGACCCTGTCGCCCGTGCTGCGCGCCGTCCACGTCCGGCGCAGCCCGCAGGACTGCTTCGACCTGTTCACGACCCGCGTCGGCGCCTGGTGGCCGCTCGGCACCCACGGCCTCTTCCACGAGGGCAGCGCCGGCGTCGCCTTCGTCGACGGTGCGCTCGTCGAGCGCTCGCTCGACGGCCGCACGGCCGTCTGGGGCCGGGTGACCGCCTGGGAGCCCGGACGCCGGCTCGCCCTCACCTGGCACCCGGGCGGCGACGGCTCGACCCCGACGAGCGTCGTCGTCGACTTCCTCCCCGTCGCGGACGGCACCCGGGTCGAGGTCACCCACTCCGGGTGGGAGGTGCTCGGGGACGGCGCGGCCGCCGGGCGGCGCGGCTACGCGGGCCCGAACGCCTGGGGCTGGGTCCTGGAGCACTTCGCGGACACGGCCGAGCGCCGGGTCGACGCGGCGGCCGGCCTGACGGGCAGCGACCTGCCGGACACCGCGGCGCTGGCCGCCGCGTCGCAGGCCTTCCTCGAGCAGGCCCGGGCGGGCGGCTTCGCCGGGCCGTCGGACGGCGGCTGGACGGCGGCCCAGGTGGTCGCGCACGTCGCGCTCACGTCGGCCGCCCTCGCGGCCGTGGGCCGCGAGCTCCTCGAGGGCCGCGAGGTGGTCTTCGACAACGCGCTCGTCGAGAGCCGGGACTGCCTCGACGCCCTGGTCGACGCGCACGCCGGAGACCTCGCGGCCCTGGTCGAGGTCGCCGACCGGGCGGCCGAGGAGCACGTGCTCCTCGTCGAGCGGCTCTCCCCGGACCAGCTCGCCACGAAGGTCCCGGCCAAGGTCGTCGACGGCGGCCGCGTCGTCCTCGACGAGCCGGTGCCGTGGGGCGTCCTCGCGGTGACCGTCCAGGCCGGCCGCCACCTGCCCGCGCACACGGCCCAGCTCCGGGCGCTCCAGGGCGGCTGACGGCGGCTGACGGCGGTCCCGGCCGAACGCGGCCGGACGCGGCGACGCCCCGGCACCCCACGGGTGCCGGGGCGTCGCCGGACGGGATCAGAACCGCTCGAACTTGTCCTCGTCGAAGAGGGCGTCCGGCTTGGCGCTCGCGGTGGCGGTGGCGAAGCCGCCGCCACCCGGCTGCGTCGGGACGGGCGGGAGCGCACCGACCCGGCGCACCGGCGCCCGCGTCGCCGGGCCGCCCCCGGCCGCACCCGGGCGGTCCGCGCCGAGCCGGAAGAACTGCATGAGCTCGCGCAGGCTGTGCGCCTGGCTCATCATCTCCTCCGACGTCGCCGCGAGCTCCTCGGACGACGACGCGTTCTGCTCCGTGACGGCGCTCATCTGGGACATCGCCCGGTTGATCTGGGAGACGCCGCTGGTCTGCTCGGCCGACGCCGCCGCGATCTCCTGGACGAGGTCGGACGTGCGCCCGATGCTCGGCACGATCGCGTCGAGGAGGTTGCCGGCCCGCTCGGCGGTGTGCACCGAGTCCGTGGCGAGCTGGCCGATCTCCTGCGCGGCGACCTGCGAGCGCTCGGCGAGCTTGCCGACCTCGGTCGCGACGACCGCGAAGCCCTTGCCGTGGTCCCCGGCCCGCGCCGCCTCGATGGTCGCGTTGAGCGCGAGCATGTTCGTCTGGAACGCGATGTCGTCGATGATCGCGATCTTCGCCGCGATCTCCTTCATCGCCTCCACGGTGCGCTGCACCGCCGCACCGCCCTCGCGGGCCTCGTCGGCGGCCTTGCTCGCGATGCCGTCGGTCACCTTGGCGTTGTCGCTGTTGCCCTCGACGCTCGCGGACATCTGCTCGATGCTCGCGCTCGTCTCCTCGACGCTCGCGGCCTGCTCGGTCGTCGCCTGCGAGAGGGTCTGGGAGGCGCCGCTGATCTGGCTGGACGCGTTCATGAGCTGGTCGGTCGCCGCGACGACCTCGGAGACGGTCCGGGCCAGGGTCGCGACGGTGTTGTTCGTCGTGAGCCGCAGGTCCTCGAGCCGGCCCTGGTAGGGCGTGTCGATCGTCTGGGTGAGGTCACCGGCCTCGAGCGCCTTGAGCACCCGCGACACCTCGTCGAACGGGCCGATGACGGCGTCGAGGGTGTTGTTGATGCCGTCGACGATCCGGCGGAAGCCACCGGCGTGCGCCGAGGCGTCGGCGCGGGTGTCGAGCTTGCCGGCGAGCGCCGCGGTGACGAGGGCGTCGGTGTCGGCGATGAGCGCGCGCAGGTTCGAGCGGACCTGCTCGACCGTCTGGTTGATGAAGACCTTCTTGCCGGGGAAGGTCTCGAGCGGGGCGTCGAAGTTGCCCTCGCCGAAGGCCTTGACCACGGCCATCGCCTTCTTCTTGACCGCGATGTGGCCGCTGACCATGTCGTTGATGCCGGTGGCCACCTCCCGGAAGGCGCCTTCGAAGCCGTTCGGGTCGACCGTGACGTCGATGTCGCCGCGGTCGTGCTCGGCCGCCATGTGCCCCATCTGCCCGACGAGCCGGGTGAGGTTCGCCTTCATCCGGTCCATCGCCTGCAGCGCCCGGCCGGCCTCGTCGGAGCGGCTCGTGTCGACCTCGAAGTCGAGGTCGCCGACGGCGAGCCGGTCGGAGGCGGAGGCGAGCTCGGCGAGCGGCCGCTTGACCGAACGGCCGAGCAGGGTCGCGAGCACGAGGACGACGAGCAGGATGAGCCCGCCCGCGAGGCCCTCGATCCACAGCGCCGTCGTGCCGGCGGCGGCCGCGGCCTCGACGTCGGCGGCCTGCTCCTCGCCGGTCCCGTCGGCGAGGTGCTTGAGCTTCTCCGCGGCACCGTTGAAGATCTCGATCTCGGCGCCCAGGACGAGCTTGTCGGCCTTCGCCTTGTCGGCGGGCGCGCCGGTCGCGTAGAGCGCGGCGATCTGCTTGTCGAGCGCCATGAACTTCTCGAGCCCGTCGGCGGCGGCCTGGATGTCGGCGCGCATCACGGGGTCGTCCGCCTCGGTGACCTTGGCCGCCTCCTGGAGCGCGGCGAGGTTCTTGCGCGTGCGCTCGACCGAGGCGAGGAACGCCTTGCGCGACGGCGCGTCGTCCGCCGCCGCCTTGGGGCCCTGGAGCGCCACGTCGAGGGAGTACGCGGTCTGCCAGCCGTTGAAGTCGGCGAAGTCGTACTGCAGCGTCTGCGCCGCCGCCCGGGTGTTCCCCAGGTCGTTGAGCGAGCGCTGGTTCGCCACCTGGGTGTCCAGCTCGTAGAAGCCGATCCCGACGAGGGCGACGATCGACACGGCGACGACCCCCGCGAGGGCGTTGAGCCGCGCGGCGATCCCGGCGTTCTTCAGCATGTCCAAACCTCTCGACCACGTGTGACGCGACGCAGGCAGGGTCGCCGTCGTCCCGATCACTCATGTCGTCGCGCGGGTGGCCGGACTGAAGGGGTGACAGGTGACGTTCTCATCGCGGTCCGGAGCGTCACGCGCAGGACGCTGCGGCCGCGGCGGCGCGGCGGCGCCGCCGCGGAGTACCCCCGGCGGGACTCGAACCCGCACTCGGGCGCTTTTAAGGCGCCTGCCTCTGCCGTTGGGCTACGGGGGCGCGCCCGCCTCGGCGGGGCGTCACCAGGCTACGCGGCGGCCCGCGCGGGGTCGCGCGCGTGGATGATGGGGCGATGAGCACCCCGGCCGGCGCGGGCCGCGCCCACGACGACGCCCTGCACCTGCTGGCGCCGGGCGGCTGCCCGGTGTGCGCGGCGACGCACGACGGCGTCGAGTCCTGGGCGCGGGCGTTCGTCAACGAGGCGCGGGCCGACCTCGAGGCGATGGACGGCGTCCGGGACGCCCTCGGGTTCTGCCCGGTCCACACCCGCCGGATGCTCGCCGACCCGGCCGCGTCGTGGGTGCTGCCCGCGGTCGCCGCCGAGGTCGTCGCGGAGGGCCGGGAGCGGCTCGGCGGCGGGCTCGCCGGACGGCGGCCCGCCGGGGTCGCCGTCTGCCCGGCCTGCGTGCGGGCGGCCCGGTCGGCCGACGGCGCGGCCGGCAGGCTCGTCACGGCGATGGCCGACGCCCGGGTCCGGGAGGCGTTCGAGGCCGGCGGCGGCGTGTGCGCCCCGCACCTCGTCGACCTCGCGGGCGACGCCGCCGCAGGGCGGGACGGTGCGGCCGTCCGCGACCTCGCGGCCCGGCTCGTCGTCGACCGGCTGGACGGCGCCCCCGCGCAGGACCGTCTCCTCGCCGTGACGGGCGACGACCCCGACGCGGGCCGCCGCGCCGCGCTCTTCCCCGCCCTCGAACGGCTCGCGGCGCAGGACGACGAGGCCGCGGCGGAGGGCGGCGGCGCGGCGCTCGCCCGGCTCTGGCTGGCCCGCCCGACGTGCCCGCTGTGCACCGCGGCGGCGGTCACCGGGTGGCGCTACGTCGCGTGGCTCGTCGGCGCGGCGGCCGCCCCGGGGCGGGGCGACGCGCCCTCCCGTCAGGACGTCGTCCTCTGCGAGGTGCACCTCACGGACGCCGCGCAGGTCGGCGGGCCGCGCCTGGACGAGGTGGTCGGCGAGGCGGCGGCCGCGGCCCGGGCCCGCGTCGGGCGGGCCCTCGCAGCGCCCGGGCGCCGCGGTCGCGCGGGCCGCCGGGACGACCCGGCGTCCGGGCTCGGCTGCCGGGCCTGCGCGGCCGCGGACACCGCGCTGGACCGGGCCTGGGACCTGCTCGACGCGGTCGCCGCGGACGGCCCGCTCACCACGGCGGCCCGGGCCGGGCACGGCGTCTGCCTGCGGCACGGGCTGCGGACGGCGGCCGGTCACGGCACCGCGGGCCGGCTGTTCGGCGAGGTGCTCGACGGCCGGCTGGCGGTGCTCGCCTGGGACGTCCGGGAGGGGCTGCGGCTGGGCCGCTGGGACACCCGCTTCGCCCCGGCCGGCGCGAGCGCCACCGCCTGGCGCCGCGCGACGACGCTGCTCGACGGCCGGATCGACCTGGGGACGCCGGTCACCTGACGACGCGTCGGGCGACCGGCGTCCGGCCGACCGGGGCTCAGCGGCGCGCGGCCTCGTGGGTCGAGAGCGCACCGGTGGAGGTGTTGATCCCGGCGGCGGCCTCGAACTCGTGGAACGGCATGGAGATCGAGCCGAGCGAGACGATCTCGCGCTTGAAGAACAGCGCGAGCGTCCAGTCGGTGACGACGCGGAGCTTGCGGTTCAGGGTGGGCACCCGGCTCAGGTGGTAGGTCCGGTGCATGAACCAGGCCGGCCAGCCCTTGAGCTTGATGCCGTAGACCTGCGCGACGCCCTTGTGCAGGCCGAGGCTCGCGACGGAGCCGACGTACTTGTGCCGGTACTCCTGCACCTCGCGGCCGCGCAGGGTCGCGACGATGTTGTCCGCCAGCCGCTTCGCCTGCCGGACGGCGTGCTGGGCGCTCGGGCCGGTCTCCTTGCCGGGGTTCGCCAGGTCGGGGACGGCGGCGTTGTCGCCCGCGCCCCACGCACCCTCGACGCCGGTGACCCGGAGGGTCGCGTCGCAGCGCACCTTGCCCCGCTCGTCCGTCGGCAGACCGGCGAAGTTCGTCAGGGCCGGGTTGGCCTTGACGCCCGCGGTCCACACGATCGTGTCCGACTCGAACGTCGTGCCGTCGGAGAGGGTCACGACCCCCTTCGTGCACGACTCGAGCCGGGTCATGAGCCGGATGTCGATGTTGCGCTCGGACAGCTGCAGGAGCGTGTACTCGCCCATGTCCGGGCCCACCTCGGGCAGGATCCGGTCCGAGGCCTCGACGAGGACGAAGCGCAGGTCCTCCGGGGTGATCTTCTTGTAGTACTTCGTCGCGTCGCGGGCGAGGTCCTCGAGCTCGGCGAGCGCCTCGACGCCCGCGTACCCGCCGCCGACGAAGCAGAACGTCAGCGCGCGGCGCCGGCGGGCCAGGTCGTCGGTCGACTCGGCGACGTCGAGGCAGTTGAGGATCTGGTTGCGCAGGTAGATGGCCTCTTCGATGGTCTTGAAGCCGACGCCCTCGTCCGCCAGGCCCGGGATGGGCAGCGTGCGGGCGACCGAGCCGAGGGCCACCACGACGATGTCGTAGTCGAGGTCGTACTCGGGGCCGTCGATCGGGTCCAGCCGCGCCGTGCGGGCGGTGTGGTCCAGCGCGACGACGCGGGCGTTGATGATCTCGCACTTCTTGAGGACCCGCCGCAGCGGCACGACGACGTGGCGCGGGGACAGCGAGCCTGCGGAGGCCTCCGGCAGGAACGGCTGGTAGGTCATGTAGGAGCGGGGCTCGACGACGGTGACCGTCGCCTCCCCGGCGCGCAGCTTCGACTGCAGGCGCAGAGCGGTGTAGAGGCCGACGTAGCCCCCACCGAGGACGAGGATGCGGGGTGCCTTCGGGGTCACGGGGGTGGACATGGCTCTACGCTAAGCACTTGTGAAAATTTTCACAAGTCGAGACGGCCCCGTTCTTCAAGGGACCGACGTCCTGAGTGGCGGAGATCACCGCGCGGCGCGCCGGGAGCAGGGCGCCGTAGGCGATCGCCGCGACGGACAGCACGAAACCGGCGACCTGGACGGCGGAGAGGACCTCGCCGCGCAGGGTCACCCCGAGGACCACCCCGGTCACCGGGGCGGCGATCCCGAGCAGCGGCGGCGCGGCGACCGGCAGCCGCGGGATGCCCCGGAACCACAGGACGAACGCGATCCCGGTCGCCCCGAGCCCGAGCCACGCGACGCCGAGGAGAGCACCGGCATCCAGAGCCGGCGGCGCCCCCTCGACGAGGAGGGCGAGCGGCACGAGGAGGACGGTCGACAGGGCCAGCCGGCGGGCCGTGACGAGGACCGGGTCGGCCGTGGACGACGTCCGGCCGGCGAGCACGACCCCGGCGCAGAACGAGACGTTGGCGGCGACCGCGGCGAGGACGCCGACCGGGTCGAGCCCGCCGCCCGGGTGGACGACGACGAGCCCCACGCCGACCGCCGCGACGACCCCGACGGCGAGGTCCGTCGTCCGGGGCCGACGGCGGTCGAGGGCCCCCGAGAGCGCGAGGACGAGCAGCGGCTGCAGCCCGCCGACGGCCGCGGCGACCCCGCCGGGGAGGCGGTACACGGCCACGGTGAGCAGCGGGAAGAACAGGCCGAAGCTCGCGAGCGACGCCGGGACCTCGCGCAGCCAGGCCCGCGCTCCCCCGCCCGCGGCCGCCGGGCCGTGCCGCAGGACGACGACGGCGAGCAGCAGCAGCGCGGCGGGCAGCACCCGCAGGGCCGCCACGAGCAGCGGGCGGCCGTGCGGCAGGAGCGCCGCGACGACGACGTAGGTCGTCCCCCAGCTGACCGGGGCGAGCAGGGTGAGCGCAGCGGTGCCCGCTCCGGCGACGGGCCGTGCGGGGGTCGTGGCGGTCATGCGATTAATCTCAACGTTGAGATAACGAATGTCAAGGTAACGAGTAGGATCGGGCCGTGACCAGGAGAGTCCACGCCGCCCCTGACAGCCAGGACACCGTCGACGCCGTCGCGGCGCAGTGGCGTGCCGTCCGGCCGGACGTCGACCACTCCCCCCTCGAGGTCGTCGCCCGGGTGTCGCGGCTGTCCCGGCTCGTCGACCGCCGGCTCGGGGAGAACTTCGCCCGGCACGACCTGGAGGACTGGATGTACGACGTCCTCGCGACGCTGCGCCGCGGCGGCCCGCCGTACACGCTCACCCCCACCGAGCTCGTCCGGCAGGCGATGGTGACGACGGGCGCGATCACGAACCGGGTGGACCGGCTCGAGGCGCGCGGGCTCGTCGAGCGGGTGCCGGGCACGGACCGGCGCAGCGTCCCCGTCCGGCTCACCGCCGCCGGGCTCGCGCTCGTCGACGAGGTCGTCGCCGGGCACATGGCGGTCGAGGACGCGCTGCTCTCGGCGCTGCCGGCCGGCCGGCGGGCGGAGCTGGCCGACGCGCTGCGCACCGTGCTCGTCGCCCTCGGGGACGTGCCAGCCCGCTGACCCGGCGCCGGGACCCGTTACGCGAGAAGGGCTCTCGCCTGCACGAGGACGTCGTCGAGCATCGCCTCGGTGAGCCTGCCGGTGAAGGTGTTCTGCTGGCTCACGTGGAAGGAGCCGAGCAGGACGACGGGCGCGGCGCCGCCGGGCCGGGCGAGCAGGGCGCGGGCGCCGTGGCCGAACCTCGGCCGGGGCCGGGCGACGGCCCAGTCCCGGCGGCGGGCGGCGGCGAGCGCGGCGTCCCAGGCGAACGCCCCGAGCGCGAGCATGACCCGCAGGTGCGGTGCGAGCAGGTCGAGCTCGCGGTCGAACCATGGGGCGCACGTGTCGCGCTCGTCGGGCGCCGGGGCGTTGTCCGGCGGCGCGCAGCGGACGGCGGCGGCGATCCGGGCGCCGGTCAGGGTCAGCCCGTCGGCGGCGTGCACGCTGTGCGGCTGCGAGGCGAACCCGGCCCGGTGCAGGGCGGCGAAGATCCAGTCGCCGGAGCGGTCGCCGGTGAAGACCCGGCCGGTCCGGTTGCCGCCGTGGGCGGCGGGCGCGAGGCCGACGACGAGCAGGCCCGTGAGCGGGTCGCCCCAGCCGGGGATCGGCCGGCCCCAGTACGGCTCGGCCGCGTACGCCCGGCGCCGGGTGCGGGCGACGTCCTCGCGCCAGGCGACGAGCCGCGGGCAGGCGCGGCAGACCGACGTCCGGGCCTCGAGCACGGGCAGCGTCCGCGCGGACCGCGCGAGCCGGGTGACGTCTGCCGGGGTGCGGGCGACCGGGGTGCGGGCGGTCGCCGGGTCCCCCGGCCAGCCGCGGCCCGGCGGCACCGGGGAGGCGAAGGCCTCCCCGGTGGCCGGGTGCGGCAGCGGCGGCTGCCCCGTCTGCGGCTGCCCCGTCTGCGGCCGACCGCTCAGCGGCTCAGCCGAGCTTCGAGTGGAAGAAGTCGACCGTGCGGGTCCAGGCGGCGTCCGCCGCGGCGGCGTCGTAGACCTCGGGCCGCTCGTCGTTGAAGAACGCGTGCTTCGTGCCCGGGTAGTCGAAGACCTCGACCTCGCCGTCGGCGCCCTCGATGGAGGACTTCGCGAGTTGGATGCCGGGGGCGGACGACGTGCCGTCCTCCTCGGAGCAGTGGATCATCGCCGACTTGCCGGCGTAGCTCGGCCACGTCGGGTCCATCCGCTCCCACGGCACGGCCGGGTAGAACCCGACGGCCGCCTGGACGTTCTCGGCGACCGTCGCGCTCCACAGGGCGAGCGAGCCGCCCATGCAGAACCCGACGGCGCCGATGCCGGGGCTCGTCACGGCCTCGAGGTCGGACAAGTACGCGGCCGCACCGGCGATGTCCTTGGCGGCGCGGTCCATCGCGAGACCCATGAGCAGGCGCATCGCCTCGTCGGGCTCGTCGGTCGCGGCGCCGTGGTAGAAGTCCGGCGCCAGCGCGACGAAGCCCGCCGCGGCGAACCGGTCCGCGACCGCCTTGATGTGGCCGACGAGACCCCACCACTCCTGGACGACGATGACGCCGGGACCGCTGCCCGACTCCGGCAGCGCGACGTAGCCGTCGGCCGTGCTGCCGTTGCTTGCGAAGGTGACCATTTCTCCCATGGCGCTCACCCAACACCGCGCGCCGGTGGGCGGCAAGGCAGCACGGCGATCTTCCCGGTGTGTCGGGTCAGGACCTCGTCGTCGACGGGGCCGGCGTGGCCTTGGCGCTCGCCCCGCCGGTGGTCGGCGCCGCGGACGGCGAGCCCGAGGCCGACGGTGACGGCGACCCCGGCTGCGACCCCGACCCGCTCGGCGACGGCGCGCCGCTCGGCGTCGGGGCACCCGAGACGAGCCCGGAACCGTCTGGGATCCCGAGCACCGAGGTGACCGGCGGCACGGCGACGAGCGGCGCGGGCGGCAGGGTCGCGACCGGGGACGCCGTCGCGGTCGCGTTGCCGTCGTCCCCGTAGAGCGGCTCGGGGTAGGACGCCGTCGGCAGCGGGAAGACGTTCCACCGGTTGCGGCTGCGGTCGTCGACGAACGGCGCCACGAGATCGCCGTTCACGTCCGTGTAGCCCTGCTGGTTGAACGCGTCCGTGTACGGCTGGTGCGCGACGTTGAGCGGGCGGCCGTTCTGGTCGTAGAGCTGGACGACGCCGATCGGGTTGCCCTGGGCGTCGTAGGCGTAGATGTTGCGCACCTGCTCGCCGTTGAGGACGAGGCCCTCGAGGCCCGGGTCGTAGGTCTCGACGTACTCGTAGCGCGTGGAGTCGATCGACGACAGCACGAAGGGCAGCGCGACGACGGCGACCACGTTGAGGGACAGGACGATCCGGCGCGGCCAGCGGCCGGCCAGCTTCAGCGGACCGTCGAGCAGGCCGCGGCCGAGCGCGACGCTGACGCCGACGCACAGCAGCAGCAGGACGAGCCCGCCGAGGTTGCCCGGCAGCGGTCCGCCGCCGGACGCGAAGGCGTTGTCGAGGATCGCCCAGGCGACGTAGGCGCGAGCGACCCACCACACGGGGCGCAGCGCTGCGACCGACGCCCGGAACTCGGGCCACCACGGCTGCCGCCGCAGGGTCGCCGCGACGGGGTCGACGACCCCGCGGACCCGGCGGTCGACGGACTGCGCGGTCCGGACGAGCAGGCCCGGCCCGGTGCCGCCCGCGCGGCGTCCCCCTCCGGCGCCGCGCGGGGGCAGCCCGGCGGCGGCCCGCAGCTCGGCCGCGTAGGCGGCGGCGTCGCCGAGGTCGGCGGGCGGGTCCCCGGGCAGGGTCTCGGCGAGCCGCTCGTCGAGGTCGGCCTCGAGCCCGCCGGTCAGCTCGTCGACCTCCTCGGGCGTCAGGTCGGACAGGTGGGCACGCACGAGCGTCACGAAGCTCGCGACCTCGGGGCGGACGGTCTGGCTCATCGCACGGCCTCCTGCGCGGCACGGTCCACGGGCAGCTCGGTGGTCCCCGCAGGCGGCGGGATCCGGCCCGCGAGCAGCCGGGACATGGTGTCGGCGAACGCGTTCCACGTGACCCGCTGCTCCGAGAGCAGTGCCCGGCCGTGCGCGTTGACGCCGTAGTACTTGCGGTGCGGACCCTCGTCGGAGGGGACGACGTAGCTCGTCAGCGCGCCCGCGGCGTAGAGCCGGCGCAGCGTGCCGTAGACCGAGGCGTCCCCGACGTCGTCGAGCCCCGCGGCCCGCAACCGGCGGACGACGTCGTAGCCGTACCCGTCGGCGTCCGCGACGACGGCGAGCACCGCGACGTCGAGCACCCCTTTGAGCAGCTGGGTCGTGTCCACGTGGTCGCCTCCCTCCCCTGCTCACCGCGACCCCGCGGGCCGCTCCTGCGTGGACGACGGTACTACACATCCCGCACTACCGTGCCCGACACACCACAGGCCGGCAGCGGAACTGCCGGGCTGTGGCGTGCGGGGCTGTCAGACCAGGGAGTGGGCGATGCCGTCGAGGATGTCATGCTCGCTCGTCACGGCGAACGCGAGCGGGTGCTCGGTGCCGGCGGTGGCGTCGACGACGCGGTCGACCACGCGGCGCCAGACGAGGGCACCGGCGCCGATGACGTCGACCCGGCCGGGGTGCATGTACGGCAGGGCCGAGCGGCGCGCCTTCGGCATCCGGAGCAGGTCGTCGCACGCCTGCCGGACGACCTCGACAGGCAGCGTCGCGCCGTGGATCCGCGCCGAGTCGTAGGCGGTCAGGCCCAGCGCGCGGGCGGTCACCGTCGTCACCGAGCCTGCGAGTCCGACGAGGGTGCGGGTGCGCTCCAGCGGGACGACCTCGGCAACGCGGTCGAGGGCGGCGTCGACGTCGGCCCGGGCGGCGACGACCTGGGACGTCGTCGGCGGGTCGTCGAGGCCGTGCCGCTCGGTGAGCCGCACGCAGCCGACGTCCACCGAGCGGGCCGCCTCGACGTCGGCGCCGCCGAGGACCACCTCGGTCGAGCCGCCGCCGATGTCGACGACGAGGAACGGCCCGGCGTGGCCGGCGTCCAGGCCGCGGGTCGCCCCGACGAACGAGAGCCGGGCCTCCTCGTCCCCCGTGACGACCTCCGGCTCGACCCCGAGCAGGCGCTGGACGCCGTCCACGAAGTCGTCCTGGTTGCTCGCGTCCCGGGTCGCGGACGTCGCGACGAACCGGAGCCGCTGCGCACCGTGCTGCGCGACGAGAGCACCGTAGAACCGCACCGTCGCCAGGGTGCGCTCCATCGCGTCGGGCGAGATCCGGCCCGTGCGGTCGACGCCCTGGCCGAGCCGGACGATCTCCATCCGGCGGTCGACGTCCACGAGCGTGCCGGTCGCGGCGTCCACGTCGGCGACGAGCAGCCGGATGCTGTTGGTGCCGCAGTCGATCGCCGCGACCCTCGTCACCCGGCGTCCTCCGGCGCGGCGTCGGGCTCGGCGGACGGGTCGGCGTCCGGCTGCACGCACGGCCCCGCCGCCCACCACTGCGGCAGCGCCGCGAGCGCCTCGTCGCCGAGCGGGTTGACGCCCGGGCCGGCGGCGAGCGCGTGCCCGACGAGGACGTGCAGGCACTTGACCCGGTCGGGCATCCCGCCGGCGGAGATCCCGGCGATCTGCGGGACGTCGCCGACCCCGGCCGCCTCGCCGACGCCGGCGCGGCGGCGCAGGTAGTCCTCGTGGGCGGCCCGGTACGCGGCCGCGAGGTCGGCGTCCTCGGCGAGCCGGGCCGACATCCGCTTCATGAGCCCGTCGGCCTCGAGGGTGCCGATCGCGGACGCCGCCCGCGGGCACGTCAGGTAGAAGGTCGTCGGGAACGGCGTCCCGTCGGCGAGCCGGGGGGCGGTCGCGACGACGTCGGGCAGGCCGCAGGGGCAGTCGTGGGCGATGCCCGCGACGTCCCGGGCGGGTCGCCGGAGCTGGGCGGAGACGGCAGCGAGGTCGGCGGCGTCCGCGGGGCGGCCGGTCACCCGTCCTCCCGGCCGGCGGTCCGTGCCGACTCCCAGATCGCGCCGTACCAGGGCCGCCGCCCGCCGTCGGTCGCGGCGGCCGCCGCGGACGTGCGCGGGTCCCGGTCGGTCGAGGCGGCGCCCTCGTCGTCGAGCAACGTGTAGCGGGTCTGGCCGGGCATGACGAAGTTGAGCCGCTCGCCGGCCTGCGCCTTGACGTAGGCCGGGTCCTTCCAGCGGTCCCGCTCGGCGGTCAGCTCGGCGACGCTGCGGCGCAGGTCGGAGACCTCCTGCTGCTGGGCGGCGAGCTCCTGGCGCTGCGCGATCCAGGGCCGCAGCATCGGGACGACGGTCAGCGCGAGGACGACGAGCACGCCCGCGAGCATCGTCGTCGGCCGCACGACGGGGTGGTTGCGCGGCGGACGGCGCGGTGCGGTCGCCGTCCGGGTGACCCCTCGGGCGGCGGACGTCGCGGCGGACGGTGCGGTCCCGGCGCCGCGCGAGGACGGCGTCCGGCCGGCGCCGGGACCGCA
>NZ_MWLN01000076.1 GCF_002198655.1 Kineosporia sp. A_224 | reverse complement strand
CATGGTCACGGCCGAGAACGAGATGAAGACGGACGCCACCGAGCCGAACCAGAACCAGTTCACCTACACCAACGGTGACCGGGTCCTGAACTGGGCCCGCTCCAACGGCAAGCGGGTCCGCGGCCACGCCCTGGCCTGGCACTCCCAGCAGCCCGGCTGGATGCAGAACATGTCCGGCACCGCGCTGCGCAACGCGATGCTCAACCACGTCACCCAGGTCGCCACCCACTACCGCGGCCAGGTCTACGCCTGGGACGTGGTCAACGAGGCCTTCGCCGACGGCAGCAGCGGCGCCCGCCGCGACTCCAACCTCCAGCGCACCGGCAACGACTGGATCGAGGCCGCCTTCCGCGCCGCCCGCACCGCCGACCCCGGCGCCAAGCTCTGCTACAACGACTACAACATCGACGACTGGTCGCACGCCAAGACCCAGGCGGTCTACAGCATGGTCCGCGACTTCAAGAGCCGTGGCGTGCCCGTCGACTGCGTCGGCCTCCAGAGCCACTTCAACAGCCAGTCCCCGGTCCCGAGCAACTACCAGACCACGATCTCGTCGTTCGCCGCTCTCGGCGTCGAGGTGCAGATCACCGAGCTCGACATCCAGGGGTCCGGCACCACCCAGGCCAACAACTACAGCCGCGTCGTGAACGCCTGCCTGGCCGTCACCCGCTGCGCCGGTATCACCGTCTGGGGCGTCCGGGACACCGACTCCTGGCTCGCCTCGAGCACCCCGCTGCTCTTCGACGGCAGCGGCAACAAGAAGGCCGCCTACACGTCCACCCTCGCGGCGCTCAACGCCGCGGTGCCGACGTCGAACCCCACCACGACCACGACGCCGACCACGACCGCGAGCCCGACCGCGACCACGTCCCCGACGCCGACCACGACCCCGACCACGGGGACGACCTGCGCCCTGCCGTCGACCTACCGCTGGTCGTCGACGGGTGCGCTGGCCACCCCGAGGGCGGGCTGGGTGTCGTTGAAGGACTTCACGACCGCTCCGTACAACGGTGGGCACCTGGTCTACGCGACCACCCACGACACCGGCACCTCCTGGGGCTCGATGGCCTTCGGCACCGTCACGAACCTGTCGCAGCTGGGCTCCAGCAGCCAGACCGCGATGTCCCAGGGGACCGTCGCACCCTCGCTGTTCTACTTCGCACCGAAGAACATCTGGGTGCTGGCCTACCAGTGGGGTCCTACGACCTTCTCGTACAAGACCTCCAGCAACCCCGCCAACCCCAACGGGTGGTCGGCCGCGCAGACACTGTTCACCGGGTCCATCACCAACTCGAGCACCGGGCCCATCGACCAGACCGTCATCGGTGACGACACGAACATGTACCTGTTCTTCGCCGGCGACAACGGCCGCATCTACCGGGCCGGCATGCCGATCGGGAACTTCCCGGGCAGCTTCGGCTCCACCTCGACGGTGGTCATGAGCGACACGACCAACAACCTGTTCGAGGCCCCGCAGGTCTACAAGCTCCAGGGCCAGAACCGGTACCTCATGATCGTCGAGGCGATCGGGGCGAACGGGCGCTACTTCCGCTCCTTCACGGCCACCAGCCTGAACGGGACGTGGACACCGCAGGCCGCCACCGAGGGCAACCCCTTCGCCGGCAAGGCCAACAGCGGCGCGACCTGGACCAACGACATCAGCCACGGGGAGCTGATCCGCACCAGCGCGGACCAGACCAACACGGTCGACCCCTGCAACCTGCAGCTGCTCTACCAGGGCCGCTCCCCGAGCTCGGGCGGCGACTACGGCCTCCTGCCCTACCGTCCCGGCCTGCTCACCCTGCAGCGCTGAACGGTGTGAGGTCGACGCAGCCCACCGGCTGACGGACCTCCGGACGACGACCGTGCCGTCGTCCCGCACGCCGCGGACGCGGACNACGAACGGCGCCGCGGTCGACCGCGGCGCCGTTCGTCGTCTCCCCGGAACGGGTCGTCCACCCGCGCCCTCAGCGCGCCGGTCGCGGCGTGACCCACAACCGGATGACTCCCTCGACGACGACCGTGCCGTCGTCCCGCACGCCGCGGACGCGGACCGGCACGTCGGGGTCGTCGCCGGTCCACTGCTGCGGGTCCGTCTCGGCGATGCACGTGATGTCGCTCGTCGCCTTCGCGGTGTAGGCGACCTCCATCCCCTTGGGGATCCACCGCATGTCCGCGGGGATGCTCACCTCGGCGAGCGCGCCCATCGCCGCCTCGAGCCCGTTGCACAGCGCGATCGCGTGCACGGTCTTCAGGTGGTTGTGCACCCGGCGCCGCTTGGGGACGACGAGCTCGGCGTAGTTCGGCCGCAGCGCCACGAACCGTGGCCGGACCGTCGCGAAGTACGGCGCCTTGAGCGCGAACGCCTTCGAGAAGACCGCTTTGCCGACAGCGAACCGACCCACCCGGACCCGGCTCGTCGCCGTCCACATCGAGAGTACGCGCATGCGGGGACTCTAGGCTACCCGCGGGTAACTTAACCAGACCGGGGCGTGGATAGGGTGCCGGTCGTGGACGAGCCGGCACGCGCCGTCGAGGTACGGACCTCGGGCCGGATGCTCGCGGTCCGGTCCGACGGGCGGGTCCTGCTGCTGAGCGGCACCGACCCCGCGCGCCCCGGATCGGCCTTCTGGTTCTCGGTCGGCGGCGGGCTCGAGCCGGGCGAGACGGCGCTCGACGCGGCGGTCCGCGAGCTGCGCGAGGAGACCGGGATCGTCGTCGACCCGGCGGACGTCACGCCTGAGCTGGCGCGCCAGACGTTCACGCTGACGTGGCGCGGCGAGCCTGTCGTGCGCGACAGCGTCTTCTTCGCCGTCCGGGTGCCGGACGGCACCGTCGCCAGGTTCGACGGCCTCACCGGGAACGAGGCCGAGTTCACCACGGGAACGGCGTGGCTCACCGCCGACGAGCTGCTCGCGAGCGGAGCGGGCGCGCACCCGGTGCTCGTGGACGTCGTCCGGACGGCGGTCGCCGCGGTGCTGGGCGGCGTCCGGTAACAGCCGTAGCCAGGGCCCGGGTGGGACGCGGGAGTCTCCACCCGGGCCCGGCGGTCGACGGGGCCGCAGCAGTCGTCGGGACAGCAGCTACCGGGACAGCAGCTACCGGGACAGCAGCGACCGGAGCACGGCCTCGAGCTCGGCGGCGGGGTCGGTGACGCGGCCCTGCGAGCGCCAGGCGACGTGCGCGTCGGGGCGGACGAGGACGCAGCCGTCCTCGGCGACCTCACGGGCGCGGGCCCAGTCCTCGTAGAGGTCCTCGTACTCGCGGCCGGGTCCGACGACGTACGCGACGAGGTCGAGGCCGAGCAGCTTGGCGACCTTCTCGGCGGCGTCCGCCCAGGGCTGGCCGGTGATGCCGGTGAGCAGGCAGAACCGGCCCTTGCCGGCGAGGTCGTGGGTGCTCACCTTGTGGCCGCCGCGGCCGAGCCAGACGTGCGGCAACCGGGCGCCCGGCCACGTCGTCGGGTGGTAGTAGAGCTCGGGGTCGCGGGAGTACTGCGGCTCCGGCGTCCCGTCGGCGACGACCGCGGACGACGCGTAGCGCTGCCCGAGCTCGACGCCGTGCGCGTTGAACTCGTAGTCCTTGAGCTCGAGCGCGACCCGCAGCGCGCGGCGCTTCTCGGCACCCTCGGGGGTGTCGTCCGCCCGGGCCGCGATCCGGGCGCGCATCACCTCGGGGTCCGAGGTGTCGGTGATGCCGAGCGCCTCGAAGATCGCGCCGAACTCCTCGATGCTCTTGTTGGCGCGCAGCACGATCTGCTGGCCGACCGGCGCCCGCTCGGCGTCGTAGGAGTCGAGCAGGGCCTCGCCCGCCGTCCCGCGGAGCACGAGCGCGAGCTTCCACGCGAGGTTGTACGCGTCCTGCACCGAGGTGTTCGAGCCGAGGCCGTTCGACGGCGGGTGCCGGTGGGTCGCGTCGCCCATGCAGAAGACCCGGTCGGCCCGGTACCGGGTCGCGTACATCTTGTTGTTGCCCCACAGGGACGTCGACCGGATCGTCACCGGGATCGTGTCGTCACCGACGAGGTCGTGGACGATCTTGATCGCGGCCTCGTCGTCGACCTCGGGCGGCGGCCGGCTGATGTCGTAGCCCCAGACGACGAGCCACTCGTTCCACGGGCGGACCATGCGGACGAGCCCGAGGCCGATGCCGCCGATGTCCGCGCCGGGCTTGAGCACCCAGTACAGGACGCTCGGCCGGTGCTCGACGTACTGCGTGAGGTCGGCGTGGAAGACGATGTTCATGCTGCCGGCGATGTCCATCTGGCCCTCGAACGGCAGGCCGACGTCGCGCGCGACGGCGCTGCGGCCGCCGTCCGCGCCGATGACGTACTTGGCGCGGATCGTCGACACCGCGCCGGAGACCCTGTCCCGCACCGTGACGGTGACACCGGTGTCGTCCTGCACGAGTCCGAGGTACTCGGTGTCGAACCGGATCCGGCTGCCCCGCGCGGCCGCGTGGCCGATGAGGATCGGCTCGAGGAGCGTCTGCGGGATGTCGGCGTTCGGCGACGGGCTCGCCTGCAGGTAGTCGGCCTCGCGCGCCGGGTGCGTCTCCCACGTGCGGACCCGGCCGATCTCGTCCCCGGCGAGGCTCGTGCAGAAGACCGTGTCGCCCATGAGGTGGTGCGGCGTGCCCTGGGCGAGCAGGTCCGCCTCGATGCCGAGGTCGCGGAAGATCTCGATGGTCCGCTGGTTCGTGATGTGCGCGCGCGGGGTGTTCGCCGTCCAGCGGTACTTCGTGATGACGAGGTGCTCGACGCCGAGCGTCGCGAGGAACAGCGCGGCGGAGCCACCGGCCGGGCCGCTGCCGATGACGAGGACGTCGGTCTCGACGTCGTGGTCGGACGGCGTGGCGCTGCGTCGGTCGGACGGCAGGTCGGACGTGCTGGGCTCCGGCGGGGTGGACGCCGTCGGCTCGGTCATCAGGTCTCCTGGACGAGGACGAGGTCGAAGGTGACGTCGGCCCACGGGCCGTCGAGCACGCGGCCGTCGGGGGCGGTGCCGGCCGGGTGGTCGGCGAAGTCGGCGACGAGGGACTCCTTGACGCCGAAGACGGCGTCGTTCGTCAGGTACTCGTCGCCCGCGGCGAAGATGTGGGTGACGAGGGTGCGGTGGCCGGGCGCGCTGACCATGAAGTGGATGTGCGCCGGGCGCATCGGCCCGCGCCCGGCGGCCTTGAGCAGGTCGCCGACCGGGCCGTCGTCCGGGATCGGGTAGGCCGCCGGCCGCACGCTCCAGAACGCGAACCGGCCCTCGTCGTCCGCCTGCAGGCGGCCGCGGGCGGCGGTGACGTCCCCCGCGTACTGGACGTCGTAGAACCCGTCCTCGTCGGACTGCCAGACCTCGAGCCAGGCACCGGCGAGCGGGGTGCCGTCGGTCGACAGCACCCGGCCCGACACGTGGCACGGCACGCCCTTGGCCCCGAACGACAGGTCGCCGCCGATCGCGATCGTCGGGGCGTCGGCGACGAAGAACGGGCCGAAGACCGTTGACTCGGTGGCCCCGGCGCTCACCGGTGCGTTGACGGCGATCGTCAGCATCGACAACCCGAGGACGTCGGACAGCAGGATGAACTCCTGCCGCCGGTCGTCGGTGATGTGGCCGGTGCGGGTGAGGAAGCCGATCGCCGCCTCCCACTCCGCCTGGGTGAGCCGGACGTCGCGGGCGAAGGCGTGCAGGTGCGTGACGAGCGACTGCATGACCTCGCGGTAGCGGTCGTCGGTCGAGCCCTCGAACGACGCGAGCACCGCCGCGGTGACCGCCGCCTCGCGGCCGGCCTGCAGCGCGTCGTCCGACGCGCCGGCTGGTTCGGTGCTCACGGGACCTCCTCGTCCGGCGACGGGCCGACCGGTCCGTCGTGTGACCGCCCTCACTGTCGCGCGCCGCCGTCCATACGTCCAATACCTGTTTGCAGGGCTGGCCATACGCTGCACCTCTGGGCAAGGGACTAGGAGGAGGCGCTCGCGTGGAGCTGAGGCAGCTGCGCTCCTTCGTCGCCGTCGCCGAGGAGCGGTCGGTGACCCGGGCCGCCGCGCGCCTGCACATCACCCAGCCGCCGCTGTCGGCGCAGCTGGCCCGGCTCGAGCACGAGGTCGGCGTCCCGCTGCTCGACCGGCACAACCGCGGGGTCGAGCTCACCGAGGCCGGCGAGGAGCTGCTCGTGCACGCCCGGCGGCTGCTCGCCGGGGTCGACGCCGCGACGGACGCCGTCCGCCGGGTCGGGCAGGGCCGCACCGGCCGGCTCGGGCTCGCGTTCGTCGCCGCGAGCGCCTGGAGCGTGCTGCCGCCACTGCTCGCCCAGCTGCGCTCGGAGCTGCCCGACGTCACGGTCGACCTCGTGCAGGCCGGGCCGGACGAGGTCGTCGAGCACGTGCGCGCCGGCCGCTGCGACCTCGGCCTCGTGCACCTGCTGCCGCAGCCGCCGGTCGACCGGGACCTCGACGTCGCCGTCGTCGACCGGGAGCCGCTCGTCGCGGTGCTGCCGCGGGCGCACCCGATGGCGTCCGGCGAGCGGGCCGACCTCGCCTCGCTCGCGGGCGAGACCTTCCTGGCGCCGACCCGGACGCCGCGCGGCGCGCTGCACCCGCACCTCGTCGCCGCCTGCCGGCTCGCCGGGTTCGAGCCCGACGTCCGGGAGGTCGGCCTGGCCCAGACCGTCGTCGCGTTCGTCGGTGCGGGCCTGGGGGTCTCGGTGCTGCCCGCGAGCGCGGGGTCGGTCTGCGGCGAGGGTGCGGTCGCGGTGCCGCTGCGGCTCAACGCACCGATCGTCGAGACGGCGCTCGTCCGGCGCCGCGGCAGCGCGCCGTCCCCGGTGACCCGCCGGTTCCTGCGGCTCGCGATGTCGACGCCCGAGCCCGACGTCCTCGGCCCGGCGCTGGCCCGGCGTCCCCGGCCGTGACCGCCGGCCGTGACCGCCGTCCGTCGGCCGGCCGGTGACTCGCAGGCGGCAGGCGGACCCTCAGCGAGCCGGGCGGCGTGGGCGTCGCGCGGTGGGCGATACTGGCGCGAAGGGCGGGTCAGTCGCAGTCGGCCCAGCTCAGTTCGGCCTGCGCCTTCTCGTGGGCCGTGCCGAAATCGTTGACGTAGTCCACGAGGAGAGTCCCGCTACTGCCTCCGTCGGTCATCGTGATCGTGCCACCGGTCTGACGAAAGAGCACGTCGTCGTCGGCCGGGCCGTCTCCGCCGGCAAGGACGGCGTTGATGATCGGCTGACCAGGAGCGGACTTTGCGACACCGGTCGCCGGGTCCTTCTCGGGCACCGGGAACGTGCCATCGCGCATCTCGTGCACGGTGACTTGCAGCAGGTATGGGTGCTGGCCCTCGAAATGGAAGTAGCCGGAGTCGTCGCGGGTGCACGAGACCTGACCGCTGAACGGTCCCTCGTACGAGTAGTAGCCGGTGAGCTTGATGGTCGCGCTGCGCCCATTTCCGGATCCACCCGTCGCCGCGACGGACGCCGTAGCCCTGGCCGTTGATGCCTCGGGGACGGGCTGATCCGATGCCGATGAGCTGCACCCCATCGTGCCGCCCAGCACCGTGAGGCCCGCCAGGATCGTGGCGAGGGCACCGTTTCCGTGTGGCCGTGCATGCATGAACTGCTCCGATGACGGTCCTGATACGACGGAGCCGACCGTAGATCGCGGCTCGCATGCTCACCAGGCGGGAACGGCAGATCAGCCGCGGAAGGACCGGCAGGATCACTCGAGGCCGGACTTGGATCTGGTCACTCGTCGATTCTGAGACACCCACCGGCGCTCCAGGCTCGGTCAGTAGCGTGGGCCAGGAGGGCCGGACGGACTCTGGTGCGGCCGCGGTGCATCGCCGGGTCCGTCGGGCGTCGGCGGATCGTGGTACGTGTCGGGTCCACGCACACCGAGGCCGAGGTCGGGCTGCTCCGGGAGCGGGAGCCGCGAGATGGCCCACGCGGTGTGTCAGAGGTGGGCGCGAGGTCGTCCCGCCTGTTTGTGAGACATCCCGGCGTGCGTGCACTCCCTCGCGATGCCGACGCCCGTGACCGCCGTCCGCCGGCCGGAGGGCGCGGTCCTGGGAGACCGTGCGGCCGGCGGACGGCGATCGTCCGGGAGGCGGGTCAGCGGTGCAGCGGCGGGACGGCGTTGCGGGCCAGCTCCAGGGCCATCGCCCCGAACCAGTCACCGGCCGCGGGGTCGACGATGCCGCCCCGCTCCGGGTCGGTCGTCGAGCCGGCGACCCCCCGGTTGCACTGCCCGTCGGACTCGCCGGGGATCTTCACCCACAGCAGCGCCGCGGCCAGCGGGTTCCCGGTGCGGGTGGTGGGCCTGGGGCCGAGGCCGCGCCCGACCGGGTTGCACCAGTCCTGCGGGTCCGGGTAGACGCCGGCCGGCGGCTCCCACGGGCCGAGGCCGTTGCGGCTGGTGTCGACGACGAAGCGCGCGGTCGGCGTGACGCCGGCGAGCATCGACGTGTAGCGGGCCGTGATCGACGCCGTGTCGAGGTCGGCCTGCGTCGCGGTGTCGCTCCACTCGCCGTACTTGCTCAGCGCGACGCCGTTGAAGCCGTTCGTCGGGCCGCCGTTCCAGTACTGGTTCGGGCAGTCGCCGACCGAGGCCGGCGTCGTCACCCGGGTCACCCAGGCCAGGCACGAGGAGATCCACGTGCCGTAGAACTGCGAGTTCACCGTGTACTGGTAGTTCGACACGTTGAGGTAGAACCCGTCCGCCCGCTCGACACCGGCCTTGAGCAACCGGTCGGTCACGTCGCCGACGTTGAGCCAGCCGCTGTGCGTGCCGTCGAGGTAGAGGTCGACCTTCGGCAGCGCGGTGAGGACGTCGACCGCGTCGTTGAGCTCGGCGAAGCGGGTCTGCGGGTCGGCCTCGGGCGCCGGGGCGCCGTCCACCTGCGGCTGGCACCACTCGGGCGCCGATTGCCCGACCGGGGTGTACCAGGGGATGATCCCGAGGCTGTCCGGCTCGAGCAGGACGACGGCGCGCCGGCCGCCGATGCCCTTCGCGACGGCACGGACCCACGACGCGTACTCGGCCGCGTTCGAGGCGCCGCCGGAGGAGTACTGGGCACAGTCCCGGTAGGGGATGTTGTAGAGGACGAGCACGGGGACGGTCTTCTTCGCGGCCGCCCGGCGGACGACGGCGGCGACGTCCGCCCTCGTGCGGGCGTCGGTCGTGCCGCCGTTGACCCAGACTGCCTGCGGGGTCTCGATCATCGCCTCGACGCGCTCGGCGTCCGCCCGGGCACCGGCCTTGCGCAGCGCCTTGATCTGGGCCGGGGCACCGGGGTCGGGCGGCGGCACGTAGAACCGGGTCGCTCCGCCGTGGTCGTCGCGCGCCTGGGCGGCAGGTGCAGCGGCGAGCCCGCTCAGGGCCAGCGCGCCGGCCAGGAGCGTGCCGAGGACGGCGCGACGGCGACGCCCGCCCGGCGACACCGGGCGGGTCGGCCAGGCGGACGGTCGGGCGGTCAGGGGTCTGTTCACGGGGGCTCCTCACGCAGGAGCGACCCTGCGCCTGGCCCGCGCAGCATCGCGACGGAGACGGCGCGCACGCTGTCTCCGCGCGACGCCGCACGACCGACCGGGTGCGCCGCCGTCACCGGCTGGGAGACCGCTGGGAGCGCTCCCGGTCACCCGACATCTGACTCGATATCGACGATCAAGTCAAGAGGCACCAATCCCGACAATCGCTGCGTGAGGTCGGGTCAGGCGTCGCGCCGCAGCCGGTAGAAGACCGGCGCCCGGCGGCGCAGGGGCGCGGGCATGCCCGCCGTCTCGGCCGGCTGCTCGTCGACGACCGACCAGCCGCGGTACGCGGCCGTGAGGTCGGCGGCGTCCGCCCCGCGCGGCAGCGGACCGCGCCCGCCCGGCGCGAAGCACAGCGCGAGCATCGTCGCGCCGGCCGCGGTGACCCGCTCGACCCCGCGGCCGAGCAGCGCACGCTGCGGCGTGGCGAGGCCGTGGAAGCAGCCGACGTCGAGCACGAAGTCGTACCCGCGGCCGACCGACTCCGGCAGCGCGGTGACGTCGGCCTCGAGGAACGTCACGTGCTGCCCGGCGCCGGCCGCCCGGTCGCGTGCCGCCGCGAGCGCCCGCGGGACGACGTCCACCCCGGTGACCTCCCAGCCGCGTCGGGCCAGCTCGACACTGTGCGCCCCGCGGCCGCAGCCGAGGTCGAGCGCGCGACCGGGCGGCGTCCGGACCTCCTCCCGGTCGAGCAGGCCGCCGAACTGCTCGGCGGCCTCCGCACCGGCACGCTCCCAGGGCGCGATCCCGAGCCGGTAGGCGAGTACGTAGCCGATGGTCATGACGCCCCTTCTCCGCGGCGCCCTCGCACCGCTGTCAATTCGATCCAGTATCGCTGGATCGAATATCTGTAGACTGCCCCTGATGTCCAGACCGGTCAAGACCCGCGGCTACAGCTCCCCGGCGCGTGAGGCCCAGGCCCGCGAGACCCGGCGCCGCGTCGTCGACGCCGCGACCCGGCTCTTCGTCGAACGCGGCTACCCGCGGACGACGATCGCCGCGGTCGGCTCCGAGGCCGGTGTCGCGGCGGACACCGTGCTGCACCTCTTCGGGAGCAAGCTCGCGCTGCTCAAGGAGGCGATGGACGTCGTCATCGGCGGCGACGACGCGGACGTCGCCCTGCTCGACCGCGAGGGCCCGCAGGCGATGCGGGCCGAGCCGGACCAGCGCCGGCAGCTGGAGATGTTCGCGGCAGGGGTGACGACCCAGCTCGAGCGGATCCGGCCGGCGGACGACATCCTCCGCGGCGCCGCGGCGGTCGACGCGGACGCCGCCGCGCTGCGCGAGGACCTCCAGCTCCGGCAGCGCCGCGGCGCGATGCTCGCCGTCGCCGGCTGGGTCGCCGCCAACGGCGGCTTCCGCGACGGCCGGACGACGGAGGAGGCCGCGGCCGTGCTCTGGACGACGACGAGCCCCGAGGTGCACCGGATGCTGCGCGTCGACTGGGGCTGGACGGCGCAGGCGTACGAGGACTGGCTGCGGACGACGCTCACGGCGACGCTGCTGGAGGGCTCGTAGACGCCGGACGGCGAAGGCGCGCGGTCGTGCTGGAGGCGAAGAAGGCGACGAACGCGACGACGAACGCGAGGTCGCCGACCGCGGCGACCAGGGTGAGCGGTCCTGCCTGTCCGGCAGCCGCCTCGGACAGCAGGCGGACCGCGTACATCGCCTTGCCTGCTCCGCCGAGGGCCACCACGAGCGCATGACGGCGGGGCGCGAAGGCGGCGACCAGGTAGCCCACCCCGAAGAGGAACGTCTGGCCCGAGGAACCACGGAACAGCACCAGGACGTCCTCGGTCACCGGGCCGGCGTGGAAGCGCTGGTACGCGGCCGCGGGGTCGACGAGTCCAGGAACCGCACCGAGCATCGTCCACAGGCCCGCGGCGAGGAAGAGCAGCCCCCACCCGTGAGGGACCCAGGACCGGGGAGCGGACCGGGGAGCGGGCGCCGGCAGCCCGGCCAGGTCGGTGCGACGTTCTGGTGTCGTTGGCATGAGGCTGTTGTGCCACCCGCAGGCAGGCAAGTCCTCGACCTATGTCGAGAGACGCCCGGATCTCCGGATCCGGCTCAGCTGCGTCGGCGTGATGCCCAGGTGCGCTGCGATCTGGTACTTCGGCAGGTCCTGCTCGATCGTCGGGTGCCGCTCGAGCAGGAGGCGCAGCCGCTCCGTGGCGGGCAGAGTGACCAGCTCGATCTCCCGCCTCTCGTTCTCCAGGTAGAGCAGCTCGGCGAACCGCCTCGCCAGCCGCTCGAGATCCCGGTGCCGATCGATCAGTCCCTGCACCCGTGGCCAGTCGGCGAAGTGCACGGTGCAGTCGGTGAGCGCCTGCTGGGGTGTACGCACGGGCTCACCGGTCAGCAGCGAGGCGTAGTCGCCCACGAGCGCCGGGCCGTGGAACAGGTACTTGCTGTACTCGCTCCCGTCGGGGCTGACGTAGTACGCGCGGACCCAGCCGGCCTCGAGCAGGCCGAGGCGCATCGCCGGTCTGCCTGCGGGCGCGACGTGAGCGCCCTTGGCGACCCGCGTGGCGTGGAGGAGCGGCTCGAGCGCCGCCCACGTGCCGGGCTCGAGCGGGGAGATCGCGCTGACGTACCCGAGGAGCGCCGCGGACAGCACCATCGCGGTCAGCCCACCAGGACCCGGCTGTGCACGGCTGCGGCGGTCCCCCTCTGTCCCACCGGTGCAACCTAGACGACCTCCGCGACACGGTGCCAGGCTCCCCGGAAGGCTCCCGAGCCGACGCAAACGAATGGCCCCTGCTGCGTCTTCGCAGGTCAGGGGCCACATCGTCTGGTGCGCGAGGGGGGAGTTGAACCCCCACGTCCTTTCGGACACACGGACCTGAACCGTGCGCGTCTGCCTATTCCGCCACTCGCGCGTTGCCGGACGAGGCTATCACCCGTGGCGGGGTCGTCCCGCACGGATTCCCCTGGCCGGGCGCAGCCCCGCGGCCCTACCGTCCCGCGGGTGGACACCACAGATCCCGCCCCGCTGCCTGATGCCCCACTGCCTGATGCCCCCGAGTACGGGCGGGCGATGCCGGCGTTCTCCGCGAACCTCCTCGTGCGCGACCCGCGACTGTCGGCGGGCTGGTACCGCGACGTGCTCGGGGCGCTCGTCCGGCACGCGGACGAGACGTTCGCGGCGCTCGAGCTGCCCGTCGCCCTCGCCGGGGTGCCGGGCCGGGTGCCGCTCATGCTCCACGCCGACCTCACCTACCGTGCGCACGCGTGGGCCGGCGAGCTCGCGGACGGCGTCCGGCGGGGGCTCGGGGCGGAGCTGCGGCTGCTCGGGGTGGACCCGGACGCCGTGGCCGCCGCGGCGCAGGACCAGGGCAGCCCGGTGCTCGCCGGGGCCGCCGACAAGCCCCACGGCTGGCGGGAGTGCGTCGTCGAGGACCCCGACGGGTACGCCTGGGCGGTCGGTGTGCCGATCTGACCGGCTCGCCCCGGTCCGTCCGCTGCGACCTCCCCCGAACTACCGAGGAGCGAGGCTTGCGTCACGCTCGGCGACCAGTCGCGCAACCTTCTGAGCGCGCGGGACGTCACCAGGTGTGACGAGTAGGTGGAGATCCGGTCACAGTCCCCCTCGGGGGGAGCACGGGGTTCCTCCCGGGGGCCCCCGCGCCGTTAGGCTGACGGGGTTATGGCCGGCAGGGCCACCCTCCGGCCTGTCCTGGGGCCGCGAGGTCGCCACGGTGTGGCGGAGAGGAGGACGGCCGTGGGAGTGCTCGACCGCTTCGAGAAGGGCATCGAGCGTGCGGTGAACGGCGCGTTCGCGAAGGCCTTCCGCAGTGAGGTGCAGCCCGTCGAGATCGCGAGCGCCCTGCGCCGCGAGTGCGACGAGAAGGCCTCGGTCGTCGGCCGTGACCGCACGATCGCGCCGAACACGTTCGTCGTCGAGCTCGGCCGGGCCGACCACGACCGGCTCGGCGAGTGGGAGACCGCGCTCGGCGACGAGCTGAGCGCCGCCGTGCACGAGCACGCCCGCCAGCAGCGCTACGCCTTCGTCGGCCCCGTGCAGGTGCAGTTCGCCGAGGCCGACGACCTCGACACCGGGGTGTTCCGGGTCCGCAGCCAGACGGCGCGACCGGAGTCCCACCAGCAGCAGTACGCGGCCCCGCAGCAGGCTCCCCAGGCCCCGCCGGCCCCGCAGGAGCTGCCGTACGCCCCGCACGAGCAGCACTACGCGCCGCAGGCCCAGCAGCCCGACCCGTACGCGCCGGCCCCGCAGGGCAGCCCGCTGCCCGCGGCACCGCCGTACCCGGGCGCGGGGTAGGACGGCGCGGGGTACGACGGGGCCGGGTAGGCGGGTGCCGGGGCGGCCGCCTACCCGGCCCCGTCGTACC
>NZ_MWLN01000075.1 GCF_002198655.1 Kineosporia sp. A_224 | reverse complement strand
GCGGCGCGGGCGGCCGCGGGGTCGGCGGCAGGGGCGACGGCGTCGCTCGACCCCGGCTGGGTGCCGGCCGCACCCGCGCCCGTCGTCCGGGCCCGGCCGCCGGTCGTGATGCCCGGGCCGGACCTGCGCCCGCGGCACGCCGCCCGCTCCGAGGTCGTCGTCCGCGCCGGCGACACCCTGTGGGCGATCGTCGAGCGTCACCTGGGGCCGCACGCGACCGCGGCCGAGGTGGCGGCCGAGTGGCCGCAGTGGCACGCGACGAACCGGGCGGTCCTCGGGGACGACCCCGACCGGCTGCTGCCCGGGCAGGTGCTGCAGCCCCCCGGAGCCGCCGCGCGCGACCGGGTCCGGCCGCCGGGCGGGCCGGGTGCGTCGACCACCGGCACCCCGACCGGCGCGGCGGCACCGGCCGCCGCAGGCACGGCAGGTGCCCGATGACCGCGCAGCCCGTCGAGGCGGACCTCGTCGGTCACGAGCCCGTTCCGGCCGGCCGGGTCGAGGTCCCGGCGCGCCCCCGGCTGCGGCTGCTTCCCGCGCCGGTCAACGAGCCGGCGCTGCCTGCGCTCGCCGTCGTCACGACGCACGCCCCGGCGGCCGGTATCGCCCCGTCCGCTGCCGCCGTCCCGGCGCCGGACCCGACCGCCCAGCCGCTCGCCGGCACGGTCACCCAGCCGACGGAACGCGCCCGGACCGTCCTGGTGCCCCCGGCCGGCGGCGCCCCGGCTGCCGCGGCACCCGCGCGCGCCGGGCGGCGGCGGGTGCCCCGCCGGGCCACGCCCCCGACGCCGCTCGTCGTGCCCGACGACGAGGACGGGCGGACCCGGGCCGAGCAGGCCACCCCGACGGTCGACCTCCCGGACCCGGGCCGCTGGGCGGGCCAGTTCGTCCAGGCCGCGACCGAGGTCGCGGTGGGGCTGCGGCCCGCGGTGCAGCTGGTCCGGTGGACGACCGAGGACGTCTACACCCGGCTCGCGCGGCGCGGCGAGGTCGCGACCCGGGCCCGGCGGGCGGGCCGGCTCGGGAGCGCGCAGGGCCCGGCGGGGCGGCCGCGGGTGCGGTCGGTGCGCACGTGCGAGCTCCGCGACGGGATCGTCGAGGCGAGCGCCGTCGTCGGCGACGCGGAGCGGACCCGGGCGGTGGCGCTGCGGCTGGAAGGGCTCGACGGGCGGTGGCGGGTGACCGTCCTCGAGCTGGGCTGAGAAGGGCGCCGTCCGGCCCGGACAAGGTCGGTCGGCGCGGGACGGCCCGCTCGTCAGCCGCGCAGCGCCAGCACGTCCCGGCGCATGGTGCGGAACTGCTCGGCGCCGTACTCCCGCTCCATGACGTCGAGGGTGTCGAGGAGGACCCGGCGCCCCTCGGGGTCGATGCGCCCGGTGAGCCGCAGCAGCGTGAAGCAGCCGCCGAGCACGACCGCCGCGAGGTCCATCGCGCCGGCGTGGGCCTCCATGACGAGCGCCTCGACGTCGTCGGTGAACGCGGAGAGCACGTCGCGGTAGGTGCTGGCCGCGGTGAGGTCCTCCGGGCCGTGGACCCAGTCAGCGAGCATGTCGGCCCCCTCGTCGCTGCCGAACGGGGCGAGCTCGTCCGCGAGGTCGTCGTAGAGCGGGTCCGTGAAGTGCGCGGCGAAAGCAGGCGCCTTGGGGTAGGCGGCGGTCACGTCGTCCATCGGGTCCTCATCGCTGGGGCCGGGCGTCGGCCCGGTCGGTGCCGGTCACCCTAGGGACCGGCACCGACAGGACCTCCGCGACACGATCATCGAGACGTCTGCGGCACGACCTCGGACGGCACGAGCTCTCCGGCCGTCGGGGCGTGCAGCCGTGGGTGGATGGATCCAGGTGCTCGCGCACCCGCGTTCGTGCACCCATCGCTGCACGCTCGTTGCGGGCGTCCCGCCGGGACGCCCGTGAAGGCATGGGTGCATCGATGCGGACGCCCCGGCGCCCGCGCCCGTGCACCCATGGGTGCACGGGCACCGGTGGTGCCGGTGGCTCCGGTCAGCGCTTCTTGCGGTTGGCGCGCCGCTCGGCGCGGTTGCTCTTGTCGGACGCCGGGCGGGCCGGTTCGCCGCCCTCGCCCCGGACCTCGACGCCGTCCTCGGAGTCGACGCTCGGGGCGCTGTACTGGAGCTGGGCGGGGGCCTGCGGCGTGACGAGGCCCTTCGCGACGAGCACCGGGGCCTCGTCGGCCTCCTCGGCGGCCGGCTCCACCTGGACCTCGACGTTGAAGATGTAGCCGACCGACTCCTCCTTGATGGCGTCGGTCATCGCCTGGAACAGCAGGAAGCCCTCGCGCTGGTACTCCACGAGCGGGTCGCGCTGGGCCATGGCGCGCAGGCCGATGCCCTCCTGGAGGTAGTCCATCTCGTAGAGGTGCTCGCGCCACTTGCGGTCCAGGACCGACAGCACGACGCGGCGCTCGAGCTCGCGCATGAGCTCCGGGCCGATCGCCTCCTCGCGCTTGTCGTAGGCGACGTGCGCGTCCGACGTCAGCTCGGTGACGAGCATCGCCTGGGTCACGGCCTCACGGCCGCCGGCCTCCGCGACGACGTCCTCGACGGTGATGCCGACCGGGTACAGCGTCTTGAGCGCCGACCACAGCTGGTCGAGGTCCCAGTCGTCGCCGAAGCCCTCGCCGGTCGCGTTGACGACGTAGTCCTTGATGACGTCGTCGATGAAGTGCCGGATCTGCTCCTGCAGGTCGGCGCCCTCGAGCACCTGGCGGCGCTCGCCGTAGATGACCTCGCGCTGCCGGTTGAGGACGTCGTCGTACTTGAGGACGTTCTTGCGGATCTCGAAGTTGCGGCCCTCGACCTGGCTCTGCGCGCTGGCGATCGCCCGGGTCACCATCCGGTGCTCGATGGGCAGGTCGTCGGGGATCTTCGCCGCGTTGAGGAAGCTCTCGACCATGCCGGAGTTGAACAGCCGCATGAGGTCGTCGGTGAGCGAGAGGTAGAACCGGCTCTCGCCCGGGTCGCCCTGGCGGCCGGACCGGCCGCGGAGCTGGTTGTCGATCCGGCGCGACTCGTGGCGCTCGGTGCCGAGCACGTAGAGCCCGCCGAGCTCGACGACCTCGTCGTGCTCGGCCGCGACGGCCTCCTGCGCGGCCTTGAGGACGTCCGGCCAGGCGGCCTCGTACTCCTCGGCGTGCTCCTGCGGGTCGAGCCCGCGCTCCCGCATCTCTTCCACGGCCATGAACTCGGCGTTGCCGCCGAGCATGATGTCGGTGCCGCGGCCGGCCATGTTCGTCGCGACGGTCACGGCGTTCTTGCGGCCCGCCTGGGCGACGATCGACGCCTCCCGCGCGTGCTGCTTCGCGTTGAGCACCTCATGGCGGACGCCGCGCTCGACGAGCTGCTTCGACAGGTACTCGCTCTTCTCGACGCTCGTCGTGCCGACGAGGACGGGCTGGCCCTCCCCGTGACGCTCGGCGATGTCCTCGACGACGGCGTCGAACTTCGCGACCTCGTTCTTGTAGATGAGGTCCTGCTCGTCCTTGCGCTGCATCGGGCGGTTCGTCGGGATCGGCACGACGCCGAGCTTGTAGATGCTCATGAGCTCGGCGGCCTCGGTCTGGGCCGTACCGGTCATCCCGGAGAGCTTGTCGTACATGCGGAAGTAGTTCTGGAGGGTGATCGTCGCGAGCGTCTGGTTCTCGCTCTGGATCTCGACGCCCTCCTTGGCCTCGATGGCCTGGTGCATGCCCTCGTTGTAGCGGCGGCCCGCGAGCAGCCGGCCGGTGTGCTCGTCGACGATGAGGACCTCGCCGTCGATGACGACGTAGTCCTTGTCGAGCTTGAAGAGCTCCTTGGCCTTGATGGCGTTGTTGAGGAACCCGACGAGCGGGGTGTTCACGCTCTCGTAGAGGTTCTCGATGCCGAGGTAGTCCTCGACGCGCGCGATGCCGGACTCCAGGACGCCGACGGTGCGCTTCTTCTCGTCGACCTCGTAGTCGACGTCGATCTTCAGGCGCGTCGCGATCTTCGCGAACTCGGTGTACCACTTCGTCGGCTGGTCGGCCGGGCCGGAGATGATGAGCGGCGTCCGGGCCTCGTCGATGAGGATCGAGTCGACCTCGTCGACGATGGCGAAGGCGTGACCGCGCTGGACGAGGTCCGCCGAGGACCACGCCATGTTGTCGCGCAGGTAGTCGAAGCCGAACTCGTTGTTCGTGCCGTACGTGATGTCGGCCGCGTACTGGACGCGCCGCTCGTCGGGGCGCATCGAGGACATGATGCAGCCGACCGACAGACCGAGGAACCGGTGCACGCGGCCCATGAGCTCGGACTGGTACGACGCGAGGTAGTCGTTGACCGTGATGACGTGGACGCCCTTGCCGGTGAGGGCGTTGAGGTAGGCCGGGAGCGTCGCGACGAGGGTCTTGCCCTCACCGGTCTTCATCTCGGCGATGTTGCCCAGGTGCAGCGCCGCACCGCCCATGAGCTGGACGTCGAAGTGCCGCTGGCCGAGGGTCCGCCGGGCCGCCTCGCGGACGACGGCGAACGCCTCCGGGAGCAGGTCGTCGAGCGTCTCGCCCTTGGCGAGGCGTTCCTTGAAGCGGTCCGTCTCCTCGCGCAGCTCCGCGTCGGTGAGCGACACGAAGTCGTCCTCGAGCGCGTTGACCTGCGTCGCGAGACCCTTCAGCTTCTTGACGATCCGGCCCTCACCGGCCCGCAGAAGCTTCTCGACGATCTTGACCACGCGACTTCTCCCAGTCTTCGCCCGGCTGGCGTACCGGAGCCGGCTTGCGGACGGCACCGGCGGCACCGTCCGACGGGCACGACGAACGACGGCACCAGAAGGTGCCCTGCACAGCCATGGTAGTCAGCCCGCGCCCCTGCTCGGCGCACACGCCGCCGGGCCGCCGGACCCGCCCGCCGGCGTCCGGTGCCGGCGCCGCGCCGGATGATCGCGACACGCCGGACGAGGTGCCCCAAAGCCGTTGCCGCCCGCCCCACCAGGCGCAAGGCTCACGGCATGGACCTCCCGCCCTGGGCGCCGACCCTCTCCGACGGGGTCGTCACGCTGCGGGCGCACCGTCCGGACGACGTCCCCGCCGTCGTCGCGGCGTGCCGGGACCCGCAGACGGTCCGGTGGACGACGGTCCCGCAGCCCTACGGCGACCGGCACGGCGAGCAGTACGTCGCGACCCGCCGCGAGGAGTGGGACGCGCGGCGCTCGCTGACCTTCGCCGTCGAGGACGCGGACGGCTCCTACGCGGGCGCGATCGACCTGCGCCCCGACGGCGCGACCCCCTCGGGCGCGGAGGTCGGCTACGCGTTCGCCGCCGCCGCCCGCGGCCAGGGCATGGCGAGCCGGGCGCTGCGTCTGGTCTGCGCGTGGGGCTTCGCCGAGGCCGGGATCGAGGTCGTCCAGTGGCGGGCCGCGGCCGGCAACTGGGCGAGCCGCCGGGTCGCGTGGGCGGCCGGCTTCCGGATGGAGGGGCTCGTCCGCGGGCTGCTCACGGTGCGGGAGGAGGGCGCGGACGGCTGGACGACGCACCGCGCCGACGCCTGGGTCGGGTCGCTGCGCCGCGGCGAGCCGATGACCCCCGCGCACGCCTGGCTGGCCGCGCCGGTCCTCGCGGACGGCACCGTGCGGCTGCGGCCGCACCGCCAGGACGACGCCGCGCGGATGGTCGAGGCCTGCTCGGACGCCGCCACCCAGGCCTGGCTGCCCGACCTGCCCGCGCGCTACTCCGAGGTCAACGCGCTGGCCCACCTCGAGGAGATCAGGACGCACCACGCGGACGGCGTCGCGCTCTACTGGGCGTTCACGGCCCCCGGCAGGGACACCCTCGCCGGCGAGGTCGGGCTCTTCGGGCTCTCCCCCGTCGGTGCGACGCACTCGGTGGAGATCGGCTACTGGACCCACCCGGACTCGCGGCGGCTCGGGCTCACGACGGCGGCCGTGCGGCTCGCCGTCCGGCACGCCCTCCTGCCCCAGGACGTCGGTGGCCTCGGGGCCCGCCGTGCACTCGTCCGGGCCGCCGACGGTAACGTCGCCTCCCAGCGGGTCGCCGAGAAGGCCGGCCTGCGACCGTGCGGACGAGACCGGGAGGTCGAGCTCCTGCGCGACGGCCGGGTCTGCGACCTGCTCCGCTACGACCTTGTCGCGAGCGAGCAGACCCTCGACGAGGAGGCGGTCGCCGGATGAGGCCGGTCGTCGCGCGCAAGCACCCGCGCATCGAGCTCGTCGACGGGCTCGAGCTGCGCGGCTGGCGGCAGGACGACGCGGCCCCGTTCCTCATCGCGCAGCGCGACCCGCTCGTCGCGCGGTACGCCGGCTTCCTGCTCGCCGACCGGGCCGACGCCCTGCAGACGGTCCAGCGGTACGCCGCCGCCTACGCCGACGGCGACGGTGTCGCCTGGGCGGTCAGCGCGCACGGCGGCGACCTGCTCGGCTCCCTGCGGTTCGCGCTCCACGACAGCGGCCTCGGCTGCGGCAGCGTCGGCTACTGGCTCGCCCCCGAGGTCCGCGGCCGCGGCGTCGCGTCGACGGCGCTCCTGCTCGGCACCCGCTTCGTCCTCGAACGGCTCGGGTGGCACCGCATCGAGCTGAGCCACGCGGTGGAGAACGAACGGTCGTGCGCCGTCGCCCGGCGGGCCGGCTACCGCGCCGAGGGCGTGCTGCGCGACGGCATGCGGTACCCCGTCGACGACCGGTGGTCCGACGAGCACCTGCACGCCCGGCTCGTCACCGACCCGGACCCGCTCGGCTGACGGCGCGGCCGCGCCGCCCGGTCAGGACGCCGCGGCCACCGCGACGGCGAGGGTGACGGCGAGGTCGCCCCGCGGCTCGACGAGCACGCCGGACAGCCCGAGCCACTGCGCCATGAGCACGAGCTCGTCGGCGAGCGCCTCGGCGACGTCGCCGTGCCCGTCCGAACCGGGCCCGACGTGCGCCTCCGCCCACGCGGCGCGGACGACGAGCAGCCCGCCGCCGGGGGCGAGCCGGTCGGCCTTGAGGTCGACCCGGGCGACGAGCCGCTCCCCGAGGAGGAAGGGCAGCACGTAGTAGCCGTGCACGCGCTGGGCGGCGGGGGTGTAGATCTCGATGCGGTAGCGGAAGTCGAAGAGCTCCTCGGTGCGCCGCCGCTCCCACACGAGCGAGTCGAACGGTGTGAGCAGCGCGCGGGCCTCGACCCGCCGCGGGAGCCGGGCCTCGCGGTGCAGGTACGCCGGCCGGTTCCAGCCGCGGACCTCGACCGGCAGCAGGACGCCGTCCTCGACGAGCTCGGCGACCGCGGCGCGCGCGGGGGCGGGCTTGAGCCGGAAGTAGTCCCGCAGGCACGGCTCCGTCGCGACGCCGTGCGCGCGGGCGGCGATGGCGACGAGCTCGCGGTGCGCGGCGGCCGGGTCCGGGTCGGGCGCGGCCGCGACGAGCGGCGGCAGCACCCGCTCGGGGAGGTCGTAGAGGCGCTCGAACTGGCTCGTCCGGGCGGCCGAGGACAGCCGCCCGCTCCAGAAGAGGAACTCGACGCACCGCTTGGTGTCCGACCAGTTCCAGCCCCAGTGCGTCTTCTCCCGGGGCCGGTCCTGCCCGAGGGAGCGCTCGATCTCCTTCGCGGTCAGCGGACCGCGCGCGTCGACCTCGGCGAGGACGGCGTCGAGCAGGGCCGCCCGCTCACGGGCCGTGCGGACCATGCCGCCCCAGGCGTCCTCGTGCGCGTTGGCCATCCGGAACCGCAGCAGCCGCTGCGTGGACGGCGGCACGAACGACGCCTCGTGCGCCCAGTACTCGACGAGCCGGCGCGGCGTGGTGCCGCACGCGCGGTCGAGCAGGGCGCGCGGGTAGGCCCCGAGCCGGCTGAACACCGGCACGTAGTGGCTGCGCGACAGGACGTTCACCGAGTCGATCTGGAGCACGCCCACGGTGTCGACCACCCGCTGGACGTGCCGCATCGTCAACGGGCCGGTCGGGCGGGGCGTCGCGAAGCCCTGGGCCGCCAGGGCCACCCGGCGGGCCTGCGGGATGCTCAGCCGGGCGACCTGGCGCTGCGTGATCGATGGCACGCGGGCGATGCTGCCACGTGCCGCCGACAACCGGGGACGCCCGGGTGCGGCGCGGCCGCCGGTGCCCGGGTCACCGGGCTCCGGCGGCCGCGCCGCCCTGTGTCAGGACCGGTCCTGGAGAACCGGTGCGCTGCTGCGGGACCTCAGTGCGTGGCCGTCGCGGGGACCACGGGTGCGGCCTCCTCGGCGGGCGCCGTCACGGTGAGGCGGAGCAGGCCGTAGTTCCAGCCCCGGCGGCGGTAGACGACGCTCGGGAGCATCGTGCCGGCGTCCACGAAGAGGAAGAAGTCGTGGCCGACCAGCTCCATCTCGTAGAGCGCCTGGTCGATCGTCATCGGCACCGCGGTGTGGTCCTTGGTGCGGATGACGATGGGGCTCTCGCCCGCGGCGTCCAGGTCGTCCTCGAGGACGTGCCCGTTCATCGCGGCCTCGAGCTCGGCGCTCGCGGTCGCCGCGGCACCGGCCGCCACGCCGTTGGTCCGCAGCGACGGGGGCGTCTGCCGCCCGTAGTGCACCTTGCGCTTGTCCTTGGAGCGGCGCAGCCGCTCCAGGAGCTTGTCCATCGCGAGGTCGAGGGCGGCGTACGGCTCCTCCGCCGAGGCCTCCGCCCGGATGACCGGGCCCTTCGCGCGGACGGTGATCTCGACGGTCTCCTTCACCTGGGACTGGCGCGGGTTGCGCTCGTGGGACAGTTCGACGTCGACCCGGTGGGCCCGGGGAGCCAGCTGCCCGATCTTCTCGAGCTTCTCGGTCGCGAGCCTGCGGAAGCGCTCCGAGACCTCGGTGTGCCGGCCGGTGATCACGATCTCCACGACGTGTGCCTCCTGTCGATCGGTGATGCCTCACGGGCGCCTGCGCCGACGTCTGGGTCGGCGGCGTCCGCTAGGACCTTCCCCCGTCCCAACGCTAGTCCTCCCGCGTCAGTGCCGACAGAGGCCGGGAGTGTGCGACGCAGCGGCGTGACGGACACGCAGGCCACACCCTCGACCACGGCGCCCGCCTGCGCGAGCGCACACGCCGCCGCACGCAGCGTGGCGCCCGTCGTGAGCACGTCGTCGACGAGCACGACGGGCGGACCGGCCGCGACGAGGGCGCGCGCCCGGGCACGGACGACGAAGGCGCCGTCCACGTTGCGCGCACGCTCCGTCGCCGACAGCCCGGACTGGTCGTCCACCCTCCGGGCGAGGGCGAGCGCGGGGAGCACGCGCGCCGGCACGCCCTCGGCCCGCAGCGTCCGCGCCGCCTGCAGCGCGAGCCGCCGGACGCCGTCCGCGCCCCGCCGTCTGCGGGCGGCGCGCGACGACGGGACCGGGACGAGCACCCGACCCGCCGCGGCGCCCGGCGGGAGCACGCCGACGGCTCCCGCGAGCGCGGCGCCTAGCACCGGCTCGAGGTCGTGCCGGCCGCGCTCCTTCCACGCGTTGACCAGGGTCGGGAGCACGCCCGTGTACGGCGCGCGACCGGCGGCGGGCGGGGCGTGCGGCCAGCCCGGGACCGCGACGAGCGCGGCCCTGCCCTCGAGCGGTGCCCGGCAGCGCGGGCACAGCGCGGTGCCGGGAACGTCGCACCCCGCGCACCGCGGCGGGGCGGCGAGGGCGAGCAGGCCGTCGGCGAGGGCCAGGAGACGGGCGGCTGCGGTCATGGCCCGAGCCTGCCGTCTGCCACCCCCGCTCCGTGCGTCCCGCGGCCGCCGCTGTGGACGGCGGGACGGACGGCGCCGCTGTGGACGGGTCGGGGCCGGCCGGCCGGCCGGGTCTCAGCCCGGGAAGGCGGGCCGGAACACCCCGGCCCGCGACCGCTCCCAGGACCCGGTCTGCCGGTAGTGGAACAGGTCGCCCTTCGCGGTCCCGACGTACACGTCGTCCGCGGTGTCGCCGACCGCGAGCGTCGGCGCGACCTCGGGCGCGAGCCGCTCCCAGACCGCGGCGCTCGTGACCTGCTTGCCGTCCGCGCCGGTGAGGATGGCCCCGAGGTCCGCCGTCCCGGTCGTGCCGCGCGGCGACGGGTCACCGCCGACGTCGACCGTCCACGGCTGCACGAGCAGCCGCTTGTCGGTCCGGCGCCGGCTGCCGAGGACGGTGACCCGCCCGGCGCCGGACCACGCCACGTCGGCGGCCCGCACGAGGTCGGGCAGCAGCCGGACCGGCCCGCCGAGCGAGACCGGCTCGCCGGACTGCCGGCGCCGGACCCCGCACAGCAGCAGCCGGCTCGCCCGGCGGCCGTCGGCGGCGACGTCGTCGACGACGAGCACCGCACGGGCACCCTCCCGGCTGACCCGCAGCGCGACGACCTGCCCGGACCGCAGCCACGGCGCCGCGACATCGACCCGGCGCACCCGGCCGCTGACGAGGATCGCCGCCACGACGGAGCCCGCGGGCCGGCGAGGACTCGCCCAGACCCATCCGCTGCTGTCGAACGACGGGGACGTGAGGTCGGCGGCGGCGACGACGTCGAGCGGCGGCGTCGTCCCCTCGGCGACCTTCAGGGTGCGGACGCTCTGGTCCTTGCCCGTGACGACGAGCGCGTACGTGCGCGGGGCGTCGGTGTAGGACATCGCCGGTCGCGCACCGCCGGCGAGCTGGAGACCGGCGACGGGCCGGGGCGGGGTGCTGCCCTGGCCGAGCAGGATGCGGGCCTTGGCGTCGACCGCGACGAACGTCGCGCCGACGAGGGCCTGGTCCGCCGTCCGCGGCAGCGATGCCGCGCCCGGGGTCTGGCCCGCCCCGCCGGCGCCGGGCAGGAGCTGGCCGTCGACGCTGATCTCGACCTTCGTCACGACGGCGGTGCCGTTCGCCTCCGACATCGACCGGAAGAGCTGCTCGCGCAGCAGCGCCTGGGCCTGCTCGTCGAGCGCGAGGGCCGACTCGTCGAGGTCCACGGTCGCCACGCCGGCGACCGGCGGGGGCACGGACGACACCCGCAGCCGCAGCGGCCCCGGCGTCCGCGGCACGGTCACCGCACCGGCGAGCCACCCGGACGGCCCGTCGAGCAGGGCCGTCACCACCTGGGTCTGCGTCGCGCCGACCCGCTCCCGCAGGTAGCGGACGTCGGGGACGAGCCAGCGGCCGGAGGGGTCCGGGAAGTACAGCGCGGTCGGGGCGTGCCCGGACGACGTGTCGAACTGGCTCAGCGAGACGGGCAGGCCGTCGACGAGGCGGTCGATACGCCACTCGCCCTCCCGGACGACGAGACCGTAGGCGAGCCGGCGGACCTGCGCCGGCAGCGGCGAGAGCCGCCCGACCCGGTCGAGCGTCGCCACGACGCCGTCGAGCCGGACGGCGACCTCGGCCCGGTCGCCGTCGCGCGGCCGGGGGGCGGCGCTCGGTGTCGCCCGCGCCTGGCCCGTCGGCGGGTCGTCGGGGGCGGCCCCGGGACCGCGTACGAGAGCGACCTCGGACGTCGTGTAGAGGACGACCTCCCCGTCCGGGTCCCAGCGGACGTTCTCGGCGAGGAAGGCGCGGGCCGTCGTGATGTCCGACGAGCCGATCGCCGCGGCCCGCAGGAAGCCGTCGACGATCGCGTCCGGGGTCGAGCCCGGGCGCGGCGGCAGCGGGATGGCCCGCCCGAGGTCCTCGACGGCGAGGTCCGTGCTCGTCGCGATCGGGCCCTCGGTCGGGATCCGGGCGCACCCGGCGAGCGCCGCACCCGCCGCGAGCAGGCCGGTGAGCGCGGCCCGGCGGCCGAGGACGACGTCCCCCGGCCGTCCCGCGGGACGGCTCTCACGACGACGGGCGGCGGCCCCCGGGTCAGCCACGGGCCCCGTCCCGGCTCTGCGGCGCGGCCGGGGGGTCGACGGGGGCCGCCGCCCGTCGTCGTGAGAG
>NZ_MWLN01000074.1 GCF_002198655.1 Kineosporia sp. A_224 | reverse complement strand
TCGTCGTCGGGGCCGGGGCCGGCGCGGACGTCGAGGGGCGCGGCGCGGTCGTCGACGGCCGCGGGGACGCGGTCGGGCCTCCCTGCGGGACCGGGGCGGAGCCGCCCTGCGGGCGCGAGACCGGGCCGTTCGCACCCGGTCCCGCGGTGGGGACGGCGACGGCACCGCTGCCGACGCCCGCGCCGCCGTCCGGTGGGAGCACGGGGGCCGGGGTCAGCGTCGTCGACGTGCCGGGCGCCCGGTCGGGAGCGACGTCGGACCGGGAGACCTCCGGCCGCGGCTGGTCGGCGAGCCGGCTCTGGACGTCGCCCGCGACGGTGCGGGCCGGCGTCCGGGTGCCGACGAGGACGAGGGCCGACAGCGCCGTGGCGGCCACGACGAGGGCGGTCGTGCCGAGCACGAGGCGCTGCGGGGTGATCCGCGAGATCCGCACGGCGCCCGGGGCGGCGAGCGTCCGCAGCTGGCGCAGCACCGAGAGCTGGCCCGGGGTGCGCGGCCACGGGTTGATCCGCACCGGGCGGCGGGCGGCGAGGTCCTCGCACCAGCCGAAGGCGAGGACGCACGCGACGAGGACGAGCCACGACGCGAGGTAGGCCTGGGTCGCACCGACCCAGGTGTCCTGGTCGAGCGCGGCCGTGACCGACCAGAGGTCCAGGAGCGGGTGCGACAGGAAGATCGCGACGTTGCCCCACAGGTAGATCGTCATCGCGCGGGAGTTGACGACCGCCACGAGCCGGTCGAGGACGACGTGCCGGGCCATCCACGAGAAGTCCGGGTAGAGCCGCAGCAGGACGAGCACCGCGCCGAGGCAGTAGAGCATGTCGGCGAGCGGGATGTTGTCGATGTCGTAGCCCGACGCCGGGTCGGGGTGGGTCACCGCGTAGGCGAGCCCGAGGCCCATGAGCCCCAGCCCGGCGGCGACGACCTTGAGGGCCGGCGTCCGGCGGATCCGGCCGTCGTGGTGCGCGAAGCCGAGCAGCCAGCAGCCGCCGAACGTCGCGAGGCTGAGGACGACGTCCCCCGAGCGCCCGTCGAGCGGCAGCACGCCGAGCGTCCACAGCGCGACGACGCCGACCGGCAGCGCGAGCATCCGCCGCGGCCAGTGCCGGAACAGCCACAGCGCCATCGGGGAGAGCAGCATGAACCACAGGTAGGTCCGGACGTACCACAGCGGCAGCACCCAGTCCTCGCCGAGCGCGCTGCCGGGCGGGTCCGAGATCGGCAGCACCCAGAGCAGGAGCGTGCGCACGTTGAGCGGTGACCCGGCGGCCGCGGTGTGCGTCCAGCCGGCGACGAGCATCACCGGCACGACGACGAGCCCGAACAGCCACACCGGCGGCAGCAGCCGGATCGTGCGCTTGCGGAGCACCCGCCACGGGTTGCCGGGCGAGCGGTCCAGCGACCCGGCCACGAGCGACCCGGCGAGGGCGAACATGATCCCCATCGACGGGAAGAGCAGGGGCAGCCAGGCCCAGCCGAACGAGTGGTAGGTCATGACCCGGACGAGCGCCACCGCGCGGAGCGTGTCGATGTACCGGTCCCGCTGCCGGCCGGGTGCGGCCGGTGCGGCCCGGTCGGCCGGCTCCGCCGCTGCCGCCGGCTCGTCGCGGATCTCGCGCAGGTCGATCTCCACGGTGTCGGTGGCCGAGCGGTCGACGAAGAGGTCGCCCTCGCGCACCCCCTCGGTGGACGACAGGTCACCGGGCCAGCGGGTGGAGGTGCTGGTGGTGCTGGACGGGCGACCGACGGGGCTGCTCCCCGTGGACGTGCTCCCGACGGACGTGCTCATGAACGATCCCCCGTGGTGACGAGTGCGTCGGTGCGGACGTCGGCGGCGCCGGCCGCCGCGTCGGTGCGGTCCGTGCGGTCCGTGCGGTCGGTGAGGTTCGCGGCGTCCATGGACCCGGTGCGCACGAGCTTCTTCCAGCCCATCCGCACGCCCTTGACCGCCCGGAACACCGATGTGTAGAGCAGGTACGCGCGCAGCGGCTCGTAGACGACCCGGTACACCGGCACGAGCAGCAGGTGGTGGTAGCGCTCGCGCATGAGCCGCACGCCCACGGCCGCGATGACCATGTGGGCCAGCATGAAGATGACGAAGTACCGCACGAGCACGCCCCAGCCCTGCGCCTGGACCGCCAGCGACGCCATGACGACGATGAACGGCAGGAAGATCACCGGGGTCGCGACGGCGACGACGTAGCCCGGCATGACGAACCAGCCGAGGGCGCCGTACCTGCGCCGGAAGAGCATGTCGCGGTGCTTCCAGATCGCCTGCAGGGTGCCGAACGTCCAGCGGGTCCGCTGCGCGAGCAGGTCGTCGACGGTCTCGGGCACCTCGGTGAACGCGAGCGCCTCGTCGTCCTGGGTGACCCGCCAGCCGAGCCGGTGCATCGTCAGGGCCAGGTCGCAGTCCTCCGCGAGCGTGATGTCGGAGTAGCCGCCGGCGGAGACGATCGCGGCCTTGCGCCACGCCGCGCACGCGCCGGGGATGATCGAGATCGCCCCGAGGGCGTCCTGCGCGGCGCGCTCGACACCGATCTGCGTGAGGTACTCCAGCGCCTGCCACCGCGTGAGCAGGTTCGTCTCCCGGTTGCCGACGCGCACGACGCCGGCGACGGCCCCGAGCCGCCCGTCCGGGTCGACGGCGAAGTGCCGCACCATGTTCGTGATCGTGTCCCGGGCCATCACCGTGTCGGCGTCGAGGGTGACGACGATCTCGCCGCGGGCCCGCTCGACGCCGTGGTTCAGCGCGTGGGCCTTGCCCGCGTTGGCCTGCTGGAGCAGGACGACGCGCGGGTCCTGCGCCGCGAGGCCCCGGACGACGTCCGCCGTCCCGTCGGTCGAGCCGTCGTCGACGACGACGACCTCGAGCAGCGGGAGGTCGGAGTCGAGGATCGAGCGCAGCGTCCGGGCGACCACCGTCTCCTCGTTCCACGCGGCGAGGACGACGCTGACGTCGAGGTCGATCGCGTCGGGCCCGGGGAGGACGAGCCGGCGCCGGCGCACGGACCGGACGGCGGCCAGCGCCGCGTTGCCGAAGCCCACGACGACGACCGCGACGATGGCGAGCACGAACAGGCCGGAGACGAGCATGCTCGGCCACGCGAGCAGGGCCTGGCTCAGGTAGAGGGTGAGGTGGTCGGCCGTCGAGGCCCGCACCGGTGCGACGGCGAGGTCCGGCTGGGCCTGCGGCATCGTCGTGAACCGGTAGCCCTGCGCCTTCGCGTAGGGGATGAGGCGCTCGACGTACTCGACGGTCCGGTGCCGGTTGGGCCCGCCGGCGTCGTGCATGAGCATCGTCACGGGCGCCCCGGAGGACAGGTCCGGCAGCGGGATGTCCGCGGCGCTCCCGTTCGGGTCCGCGTCGTGGCTCCAGTCGTCGGTGTCGAAGTCGTGCGACGCGAACGTGTAGCCGAGGCGCTGCGCGCGCAGCAGGCCGTCGATCGTCGCCTGCTCGGACGCGACGTCGGCGCCCTCGTACGGCATCCGCCAGTAGCTCTCCTGCGTGCCCGTGACGGCGCGGAGCACGCGTCCGGTGGCGACGACCTCGACGTGCTCGCGCCACGTCGGCTCCGCGGCGATGTCCGGGTGCGTCATCGTGTGGACGCCGACCGCGTGCCCCTCGCGGGACATCCGCTCGACGAGGTCCGGCCAGCGGGCGACGTTCTGGCCCACGACGAAGAACGTCGCGGGCGCCTTGTTCGCGGCGAGCACGTCGAGCAGCTCGCGGGTGGTCTTCGGGTCGGGGCCGTCGTCGAAGGTCATCGAGATCGTCCGGGCCGTCCCCGCGCCGTACCCGAACCGCTGGATGACGTAGCGGGACCCGCCGGCCGCCGTCGCCTCCGCCGGGGTCAGGGTGGTGAGCGCCGCACCGGTGAAGGGGTCGAGCCCGACCCGGGCACCGCCCTGGGAGCGGACCTCGAGCACGCGGCGCAGCGGTCCTGCACCGACCACCGGGGTCTGCGGGCCGGTGTCCGCCATGGAGACCGCCCGGCCGGGCTCGGCCCCGGCGAGCGCCGGGGAGTGCCACAGCCCCGGCGCCAGCACGACCGCGGCGGCGAGGAGGGCGACCAGGACGGCGGTCCCGACGACCCGGGTGCGCCGCCAGCGGCGCCCGCTGGGGTCGAGGAACACCGCGGAGCGGACGACGGCCTCGGCGACCTCGGCGACCTGGTCCTGCCCGCGCTGCTCGCGGTCGGGCCGGTCCTGGCCGTGCCGGTCGGTCGTCGGTCGGCCGCGGCCGAACACGCGGATGCGCCCCATGAGCCCCCCTGGCTTGGTGGTCCTGCTGGTACCGGGCGACGCCCCGCCGCCCGGCCGCACGCACCGTCGACGTCCGGCGGACGTCGGGCCGGCGTGGTCGTTGGCCGGGCCGAGACGGTGCTTGTCTGCTTTATTCGTTTTAGGTTATCTCGGGCTAAATGACTTGCCCGCTCCTTTTGGAACTATTCGGACCGAACGGCCGAGGGGATTGGTCACACGATGGACGGGCAGCACGGGCGGCGCCGGCAGGTTCGCGCGCGACCCCGGCGCGCGATGCGGCTCGCCGGCCTCGGCGTGCTCGCCGCCGCCCTGTCGGCCGCGGCCGCGGTGCTCGGCTCGGGGACGGTGACGACGGTGACGGGCGAGGACGACACCGCTCCCCGCCGCGAGGGGCCGTCGTCCGGCGGGCCGGGCGACGCACCGGGTGCGAGCACCGCCCCCGGCCCGGTGACCCTCGGCGAGGGGCGCGCGACGGCACCCCGGGGCACATCGGCCCGGCCCTCGCGGTCAGCGTCCCCGGGCCCCTCGCGGACCCCGTCGGCGCGGCCCCGCGGCGACGGTCCGGCGGGCGGGACCCGGCTCGAGGGCGTCTACGTCACCGCCTACTCGTGGTTCGACAACACCCCGCGCGGCTCGTCCACGGTGAGCCACCCGGTGCTGCACCGGACGGCGGGCGGCACCGGGACGTACGCGGACCCGGTCACCGTGGCCGTCGGGCACGACCGCTCGACCGGCCGGGACGTCCTCGACCACCCGGCAGGGACCCGGTTCTACCTGCCGCACCTGCGCCGGTACGTCATCGTCGAGGACACCTGCGGCGACGGCCCGGCCCCGCAGGACGGCCCCTGCCACGACCTGTCGCAGGCCCCGCCCGGGACGACCCTGTGGCTCGACGTCTGGATCGGCGGCGCCGAGGGGACCGAGACCGGCGCCCAGGCCTGCGCCGCCCGGCTCACCGGTGACGGCGGCCGGACGGCGGTCCTCGACCCGCCGCCGGGCCTGCCCGTGCTGGCCGGCCCGGTCTACTCGACCCGCTGCGCGCTGCCCTGAGCCGGCCCGACCCGCTCGCCGACGAGACCGGCGACGAAGCCGCCGACGAAGGCGTCCCCGAGGCCCACGGTCGTCGGGGCCGGGGTGCTCAGCGCGTACGCCGGGACGACGCACACCTCACCGGGCAGCCGGAGCGCGAGCGCCGCAGCGACGACCGCGCCACCGCTGTGCCGGGCGTGCCGGGGCATCGCCCGGAACTGCTCGGCGGTGAACCCGTCGCCCTCGAGGTAGCGGACGCCGGCCATCGCCGTCGCGGCCTCGAGCGCGTCCCGGTAGCCGTCCGCCCCGGCCCCGAGGGCGAGCGCCCAGTACTTCGTGTGGACGACGAGCAGGCGCGCCGGCACCGCGCGGCGCAGGTCCTGCAGCGCCTGCACGAGCGGTCCGGGGGCGAGCAGGTCGACGGGGCGGCCGACGTACGCCTGCATCTCGTCCTCGTTGAGGCCGTAGACGTCGACCCGGTCGAGCACTGCGTCCCTGACCCGCGCGCTCAGCGCGGGCACGTGGTAGCCGGCGTCCTCGAAGACGACGGTCGCGTCGTCGGGGAGCCGGCGCATCTGCAGGCGCAGGAACGCCATCCGGGCGTCGAGCGTCGCGGCGTCCTGCACGGTGTTGAAGCCCGACACGAGGAAGACCCCGGCGTTCGCGAGGAGGTCGCCGAGGCCCGGGCTGAGGACCATCTCGCGGTTGGGCAGGTCGTTGACGTAGATGAGCCGGTTCGGGTGCGGCGCGTCGAGGACGACGCCAGCGACCCGCACCGTGGCGCCCGCCGGGAACTGGACGATGAGGTGCGGGTCGGTCGAGTCGTGGTCGGCGCTGCACAGGTAGGTCACCCCAGGCGGCAGCAGCCGGCGGACGTTGTCGTCGACGCTCACGGTGTGCAGCACCGACGGCAGCCCGAGCCGGCTCATCGCGACCGCCGCGCGGACGTTCGAGCCGCCGAGGGTGATCCGGCGCGGGAACCGGGACGCGAACGTCTCGACGATGTCGGAGGAGGCGACGAAGCGCTCCCCTCCGACACCGTCGCGGACGAACCCCAGCACCGAGCGGACGAGGTCGCGCTCGCTCGCGACGACGACGTCCCGGCCGATCTCGTCGGGCGTGACGGCGTACTCGTCGACGAGCCGCTGGACGACGGCGCCGTCCCAGGTGATCTCGTAGTCCAGGCAGCTGCCCAGCCCGAGGACGACGTCGCGCGTCATCGGTACAGCGAGGCCTTCCCGTCGGTCTGGAACAGCTCGATCTTGTGCCGCGCCGTCTCCTTCATCGCCGCGATGCACGGCGGCTGGATCGAGTTCGGCTCCCGGAGGCCCTTGTCCTGCAGGACCTCGCGCATCTTCTCGTGGTAGGCGACCTTGATGTCGCTCGAGATGTTGATCTTGTTGATGCCGAGCGTCACGGACTCGGCGATCTCGTCGTCCGGGTTGCCGGAGCCGCCGTGGAGCACGAGCGGCGCGACGGCGACCTTGCCCTTGATCTCCTTGAGCAGGTCGAGCTTGAGCTCGGGCTTCATCCACGACGGGTAGATGCCGTGGCTCGTGCCGATGGCGACCGCCAGGCTGTCGACACCGGTCTCGGCGACGAAGTGCACGGCGTCGTCCGGGTCGGTGTAGATGATCGTCTGGGCGCCGTCCTCGGCCTCGCCGTCGGTCTTGCCGATGGTCCCGAGCTCGCCCTCGACGGACAGCCCCACCGCGTGGCAGGCCAGCGCCGACTTCTTCGTGAGCGCGATGTTCTCCGCGAAGGGCAGCATCGAACCGTCGATCATGATCGAGGTGAACCCGGCCTGGATGGCCCAGAGGATCTGCTCGTACGTCGTCCCGTGGTCGAAGTGGATCGTCACCGGCAGCGGGGACTTGTGGGCGCGCTGGATCACCGAGGCCATGAAGTCGATGCCGGTGTGCTTCAGCTCGTCGGGGTGGATCGCGATGATGAGCGGTGCGTTCATCTCCTCGCAGATCTCGAAGATGCCTTGGCTCATCGCCCAGTCGCTGATGTTGAACGCGGGCACGGCGAAGCCGTGCTCGTTCGCGACGTCGAGCAGACGGTGGCCGGTCATCAACATGGGTATCTCCTCGGTTGTTGGCGTGCGTGCTGCGGGTTCGCGGGGTGCCGTCGGGCGTGCGGCGTCTAGGCCTTCACCGACCCGGCGGTCATGCCGCCGATGAAGTACCGCTGGAAGAACAGGAAGAGGACGAGCACGGGGACGCAGCCGAGGATGCTCATGGCCATCATCTCGTTCCACTCGTACGAGTGCTGGCCCATGAGCAGCTGGATGCCGATGGGGACCGTGCGCATGTTCTCGGTGCGCGTGAGGGTCAGCGCGAAGAGGTACTCGTTCCAGGCGATCATGAAGGTGTAGATGCCGACCGAGACCAGGCCCGGCACCGAGATCGGCACGAGGATCCGCCACAGCGCCGTGAACGAGCCGGCGCCGTCGACCTTGACCGCCTCGTCGAGCTCGCGCGGCAGGGTGTTGAAGTAGCCGGTCATCATGATGATCGCGTACGGCAGCGTGAAGACCATGTACGTGAGGATCAGCGCCCAGTAGGTGTTGTAGAGCTTGAGCGTCACCATGAGCCCGAAGTACGGGATGAGCAGGGTGATCGGCGGCACCGCCTGGACGCTGACGATGACCATGTTGAGCGGCCGCTTGAAGGGGAAGTCGAAGCGGCTGAACGCGTAGGCGGCGAGGACGGCGACCACGAGCGTGAGCATCGTGACCGAGAGCGCGACGATGTAGCTGTTGACGAAGAACCGCACCTTGACCGGGTCGGTGACGATCGTCGTGTACGCGTCGAACGAGAAGCCCGGCGTGACCACGCGCGGCGGGAGCTCGAAGATCTCCGGGTTGGCCTTGAACGAGCTGGCCGCCATCCAGAACACCGGGAAGCCGGCGAAGACGGCCCCGACGACGAGACCCACGAGGACCCCGACCTTCAGCAGCACCCGGCGTGCACCTTTCGGCTCCATGTCAGTCCCGTGCCTTCTGGTAGCGGACGTAGAAGAACGCGAGCACCATCGAGAACACGAAGATGATCACGGCGCTGGCCGACGCCAGGCTGAACTGGTAGCGGTTGAAGGCGAGCTTGTACGTGAACGTGCTGAGCATCTCCGTGACGTTGATCGGGCCGCCGCCGGTGGTCATCCAGATGAGCGCGAACTGCTGCGTCGTGAAGATGACGTCGAGCATCGCGATGCTCACGATGATCGGCCGGAGCTGCGGCACCGTGACGTTCCACCAACGCTGCCAGTAGCTCGCGCCGTCGACGGTCGCGGCCTCGTAGAGGTCGCGGGGGATCCCCTGGAGCCCGGCGAGCAGGCTCATCATGTAGAAGGGGTAGCCGGACCAGATGTTGATGAAGGTGACGGCGTAGAGCGCGATGTTGGGGTCGGCGAGCCACTCGACCTTGGAGTCGGTCAGACCCCCGGTCTGCAACAGGTAGTTGAGCACCCCGTTGGGGTTGAGCAGCAGCCGCCACAGCACCGCGATGATCGCGACGGTGAACAGCCACGGCAGGATGAACAGGACCCGGAAGATCGCCTTGGTGACGTTGCCGAGCAGGGGCGTGTTGAGCATCATCGCGAACGCCATGCCGAGCACGAGGTGGGCGACGACGCTCGTCCCCGTGAAGAACGCCGTGTTCTTCACGGCGTTCCAGAAGTCGGGGTCGGTGAGGATCTCGGTGTAGTTCGCGATCCCTGCGAGGACCGGCTCCTTCTTCATGATGACGTTGTCGTACAGCGAGTACCGGATCACCATGACGATCGGCACGAGCATGAGGACGACCATGAGGAGCACGGTCGGGAAGACGTAGACGTAGGGCTCGACCCGCCTGCGCCAGGGTTTGCGCGGCGTGCCGATCGGACGGGTGGGGCCGGGCCGCGGCGACTGCCGCGGCCCGGCCTTCACGCTGGTGCTCATGTCGGGGACCGGCCTCAGAAGTTCTTCGTCCAGCCGGCCTGGGCGTTGGTCAACATCTCGTCGACCGTCTGGTCACCGTTGAGCGTCTTCTGGAGCTCCTCGTCGAACGAGCGCATGAGCTCCTCCGCCACCGGGAGCCCGGTGAACTCGTTGGCGGGGTAGCCGGCCTTGTAGATGTCGAACGCCGCCTTGAAGAGGTCGTCGTTCTGCACGAAGTCCGGCACAGCCGTCGTGTTGCCCGGGAAGGCGTTCGCGACGGAGGCGAGCTTGGAGTTGTTCTTCTCGTTCATGAGGAACGAGACGAGCTTGAACGCCTCGGCCTTGTGCTTGGAGTTCTCCGAGATGCCGATGCCCCACGAGGCGTACGGGATGCCGCGCTTGCCGGAGTACCCGTCCTTGGCCGGGATGGCCGAGATGCTGAACTTGAGGTTCGGGTTGCTCTCCCGGATCAGCGTCACGTGGGCGAGCGAGTCGATCATCATGCCGACCCGGCCGTTCGTGAACTCCTCGACCTTGTCCTGCTCCTTCATCGTCAGGGCACCGGGGGCCACGAGCTTGGCGTCCCACATGCCCTTGACGAACTCGACGGTCTCCTTGACGTCGGCGTTCGTCAGGTCGGGCTTGCCGTCCTTGAGCATCGTGCCGCCGGAGGCCCAGTTCCAGGCCATGACGTCGTTCTGGATGCCGTTGGGCGCCTCGAGCGAGAGCGGGACGACCCAGCCCTTCGTGTCGCCGCCGAGCGCGGTGACCTTCTTCGCCGCGTCGAGGAACTCGGTGCGGTTGGTGGGCGGCGCGCTGACGCCGGCCTTCTTCAGCAGGTCGTCGTTCGTGAAGAGCGGGTAGACGAAGTTGACCACCGGGATCATGTAGGCCGCGTTGTTGATCTTGATCTGGGCGGCGAGCTGGCTCTCGTCGTACGCCGAGTCCTTCATGAGTTTCGACAGGTCGGTGATCGCGCCCTGCTTGACGAAGTCACTCACCCAGGCGCCGTCGAGACCGACGACGTCCGCCATGGTGCCCGCAGCCGCACCGGCGACGGACTGCTCCTTCGTCGAGGCGTAGGGCCCGGACAGCAGCTTCACCTTGATGCCGGGGTTCGCCGCCTCGAACTCGTCCATCATGCCGCGCAGCGCGTTCGCCGGGAGCTCCGGCTCCCACCACTGCGAGAACTCCAGGGTCACGTCACCGCCGGCGGAGGCGCCGGCCGTCCCCGTGGACCCGCCGGAGGAACCGCCGCCACAGGCGGCCACGAGCATGACCGTCGTCGCCGCGCAGAGAAGTGCGGACATCCGTCGTCCCGCACGAGCACCTTTGCTCATCCCACTCCCATCTCAGAAGAGCGCCGCATGACGCATACCTGCACGCAGGGGTGCGCAGGTCTGCGGCTTTCTGCAACTTAAAGCCGCGATCTTGCGGCGTCAAGGGATCGGGAAGTTGCAGATCGGACACGGAACGCTGCACATTCGTGCACGAAGGGCCGGAGACAGCGCTGTCGATGTCCCCGGAGGACGAGACGGTCTGCGGTTTTCGGCCGCGAACACGCACGCCACGGCTCTGACTTCGCACAAAGCGGCATGGATGTGCTACGACAGGCGCATGTCCGCCAGCACGGAGCAGACCGTCGACGACGGTGCCCGCCGCCTGCCCGCCGGCCGCAAGGCCGCGCTCGCCGCCTACGTGGCCGAGGTCGGCCAGGTCACCGTCGCGCGTCTCGCCAAGCGCTTCGACGTCTCCGCCGACACGATCCGCCGCGACCTCGACGCGCTCGACGCCGACGGCGTCATCATCCGGACCCACGGGGGCGCGGTCAGCCTGTCGGCGTTCCCCAAGCCGGACACCGGCCTGGAGGTCCGCTCCCGGGTGCAGGCGTCCGCGAAGGACCGGATCGGGGCCCTCGTCGCCGGCCTCGTGCCGGACGGCGCGTCCCTCATCGTCAACGCCGGGACGACGACGCTGGCCGCCGTCCGGCACCTGCGCGACCACCGCGACCTGACGATCGCGACGAACAGCCTCGCCCTGCCGGCCGAGCTGCCGGCCAAGGTCTTCCGCGACCTCTACGTGTTCGGCGGCGCGGTCAGGCCGTCGGCCCAGGCCACCGTCGGCCCCGTCGCGTTCCCGGTGATGTCCGGCCGCGGCGAGGTGGACATCCGCTGCGACATCGCGCTCATCTGCGTCGGCGCCGTCTCGCAGGACGCCGGCTACTCGACGAGCAACCTCGGCGAGGCGGCGATGATGGCCGAGATGATGGGCCGGGCCGCGCAGGTCGCCGTCCTCGCCGACTCGACGAAGTTCAACCGGCGGCTGTTCGCCCAGGTCGCCGAGCTGGGCCGGGCGGACTGGTTCGTCACGGACACCATGCCGCCGGACGACCTCACGGAGGCCTTCCACGCCGCCGGCGTCGAGATCGTCGTCCCCAAGGACGGCGGGGACGAGGGCTGACGGCCCCGCGGTCAGCCCCCGGGGGGTCGACCTTCGGGGGGTCAGTCCTCGACAGCCAGCGCCTTCACCAGGTGCACGAGGTCGTGCCCGCCCGCCGGGGTGCGGTGCGTCTCGACGTACCCGTGACGGCGGTACAGGCGCAGGTTGGCCTCGCTCCGCTCGCCGGTGAACAGGTGGATCCGGCGGGTCCCGGCCGGCACGAGCGCCTCGCTGCGGACGAGCAGCCGGCTGCCCAGACCCTGGCCCTGGAGGTCGGGCGCGACCATGAGCCGCCCCAGGTCGACGCCGCCGTGCCCGAGGTCGCGCAACCGGACGGCGGCGACGAGCCGCGGGCCGCGCCGCAGCCCCCAGGCCGCGGCCGGCCCGGCCAGCTCGGCGCGCAGCTGCTCGAGCGTCTGCACGAGCGGCGGCAGCCGGACGTCGTCGTGGAGCTGGGCCTCGGTGACGTATGCCGCCCGCTGGAGCGTGAGCAGCTCACCGGCGTCGGCGGGACCGAGCCGGACCAGCCGGTCGTCGGTGCCGTCGGTGCCGTCGGCGCCGTCGGTGCCGGGGGTGTCGTCGGGCTCGTCGGGAGCGGGTGTCGAGGGCACACCGGCATTGTCGCCCGCCCGCGCGGCACGTCGGGAGCCCCCGCAATGGTTACTCGGCGTGTCGTTGCGCTAACGCACGATGACATGACGCGGCGATGCCACGATCACCTCGTGGCCACGCAGACGACACCCGAGCGCACCCCCACGGTGACGCGCTCCTCCACCCCGCGTGTCGCGCACGGCACGCCCCAGCCGCGGTCCAGGACGGTCCCCGTCCAGGAGTCCGGCCCCCAGCGCGCCCGTCGCGAGGCCGAGGACGAGTTCCGCTCGCTCCTGTCCGGCCACATCCGCGACATGCGCCGCCGCGGCGTGAGCGAGGACGTGCTCGGCCCGTTCGAGCGCGAGCTCCTGCGCCTGGGCCCCGCCCCCGCCTGACCC
>NZ_MWLN01000073.1 GCF_002198655.1 Kineosporia sp. A_224 | reverse complement strand
GCGAGGACGCGCCCGCGCGGACCGGCGGGCCGGGCGGGCGCGTCCTCGCGGTCCCGGGGGCAGGGGCGCGGGTGCAGGGCCTGGCCCGGGCGGCCAGCCGCCTCGACGTCGACGCGGCCGCGGAGATCGTCGAGGAGGCGCTCGCCGCCGACGGCGTCGTCACGACGTACGACACGTTGCTGCGCCCCGTTCTCGTCGCCGCGGGGGAGGCCTGGGCGAGGACCGGCGCCGGCATCGAGGTCGAGCACCTGTTCAGCGAGGCCGCCGTCGAGGCGCTGCGGCACCACCGGCGCAGCCTGCGCGGCCGGCTCGGTGCCGAGCCGCCGGTCCTCCTCGCGTGCGCGCCGCGGGACCACCACGTCATCCCGCTGCACGTGCTCTCGGCGGCGCTCGCCGAGCGTGGGGTGCGGACCCGGGTCCTCGGGTCGAGGGTGCCGCCGGCGGCGCTGGCGGCCGCCGTCACGCGGACCGGGGCACGGGCGGTGTTCGTCTGGGCGCAGGTCGCCTCGTCCGCGCTGGCCTCGGTGCCGGCCGGCGTCCCGGCCCGCAGGCCCCCGGTGCGCCTCGTCGTCGGCGGTCCGGGCTGGGCGGGGACGGTCCTGCCGGAGCGCACGGTCGTCGTCACCTCGCTGGCCGACGCGGTCGAGGCGCTCTCCGACTGATCTCAACCTTCCGCGGTAAACTTGTTCAAGTTGCGCGTCGAAGCTGTTGGTCGTCCACTGGTCGCAGCGCCGGATCCCACCGTCGCCGCCGCGGGGCACCGACGCCGCGCGGCCCTGCCCCATGGGTCGAACCGAGGAGTCCGTCGTGGCCTTCAACGCTGCCGCGGAGTTCGTGCCGTCGCTCACCGCGGCACAGTTCTCCACCGTCTACAACCTCTTCTCCCTCGTCATCGCCTCCATGCTCTTCACGGCGATCTACCTGCTCGTCAGCCAGCGCCGGGTCGCCCCGCGCTACCGCAACGCCCTCGTGGTGTCCGCGATCGTCTGCGGCATCGCGGCGTACCACTACATCCGGATCTTCAACAACTTCGGCGAGGCCTACCCCGCCGGGGCGACCGTGGACGACGCGCACGTGGCGTCGAACATCGCGTTCAACGAGGCCTACCGGTACGTCGACTGGCTGCTCACCGTCCCGCTGCTCCTCATCGAGACGGTCGCCGTCATGGCGCTGACCCGGGACACCCAGCGTGCGCTGCTCTACAAGCTCGTCCCGGCGTCCGCCCTCATGATCGTCCTGGGCTACCCGGGCGAGCTGAGCGGCGACCTCGGCACGCGGGCGCTGTGGGGCTTCCTGTCGACGATCCCGTTCGTCTACCTGCTCTGGGTGCTCTTCGTCGAGCTGTCGCGCTCGCTCGACCGGCAGCCGGCCGAGGTCGTCCACACGATCAAGATGCTGCGTCTGTCGCTCGTCGGGCTCTGGGGCGTGTACCCGATCGCGTACATGTTCCCGATGATCGGCGGCGACTTCTTCGGCGGTGCCGACGGGTTCGTCCTGCGGCAGGCCGGCTACTCGATCGCGGACATCCTCGCGAAGGCCGCGTTCGGCCTGGCCATCTACAAGATCGCCCGGGTGAAGAGCCGGATCGAGGACCCGGCGTACGACGACGACCACGCGTCGGCCCCGGTCACCGACCCGCGCCGCGTCGCGGCCTGACGGCCCGGCACGGCCGGGACGCCGTCATGGCCGTCCACCTGCCCCCGCCCCGGGTGCACGCACCCGGGGCGGGGGTGCCCGGCCCGGGTGCGTCGCCCGCCCGGGCGCCCCGCGGTGGCCCGGCGCGGTTCGCGACCGCCGTCCGGGCCGCCGGCGTCGTGGGCGTGGTCGCCCTGCTCGTCGCGGACGCGGTCGCTCCCGCGGCCGTCGCGGGCGCAGGGGGCGCGCTCGCGCTCGTCGGGATCGTGCTGGGCATCCCGCACGGGGCCGTCGACCACCTCGTGCCGTTCTGGGCGCACGGCCGGCGGGTGCAGGCGGGGCCGCTCGCGCGCGGGCTCGCCGGCTACGTCGCGACCGGCGCCGCGGCGCTGGCCGCCGTCCTGCTCGCCCCGCTGCCCGTCACCTGGTTGTTCCTGCTCGTCTCCGCCGTCCACTTCGGCCGTGGTGAGGTCGTGGTGCAGGCCGAGCTCGCGGGGCGCCGCCCGCCCGGCCGGCTGCACGACGCGCTCCCCGCGGCCGCCCACGGCGCGGTCGTGGTGGCCCTGCCGCTCGCCCTGCACCGGGACGTCTCGCTGCGCGTCCTCGACCGGGTCGCCCCCGGCTTCGCCGCGACCTCCGGTGCCCTGCTCGACGCGCTCGTCGTCGCCACCGCCGTCCTCGTGCTGGCGGCCGTGGCCGGGCTGCTCGCGGCCCGCCGGGCGGGGGAGGCGGCCGAGCTGGCCCTGCTCGCACTGCTCTTCGCCCTCGTCCCGGCGACCGCGGCCTTCGGGGTGTACTTCGGCCTCTGGCACGCGGCGCGGCACACGCTGCGGCTCGTGCTCCTGCCCGGGGCCGACGGGCAGGTGCCCGCCGTCGGTGCCGGCCTGCGCAGGTACGCGTACGGAGCCGTCCTGCCGAGCCTGGCCGCTGTCCTGCTGCTGTGGGCCGTGTCCGCCACGGCGAACCCCTCGGTCCTCGCGGCCGCGCTCGTCACGCTCGTGGCGCTCACGGCGCCGCACCTGGTGGTCGTCGACGCGCTGGACCGCGCGGTCAGGTCTGCGGCTGGTACTCGATGAGCACGAGCGCGATGTCGTCCGACAGGCTCCCGCCGCTCCAGTCGACGACCTCGTCGCGCAGCAGGTCGAGCACCTCCGTCGCGGTGCCCCCGGTCGTCAGGGTGCCCGCGATGGTGCGCGCGGAGAAGAACGCCCGGCTCCGCGGGTCCCGGGCCTCGGTGAGGCCGTCGGTGTAGAGCAGCAGCCGGTCGGACGGCGCCATGGTGAGCCCGACCGTCGTCGTCGTCCCGCCGAGACCGAGCGGCGGGTGCGGGGCCGGCATGTCGAGCAGCCGGGTCCGCCCGCCGGAGAGCACGAACGGCGCCGGGTGCCCGGCGCTCGCGACCTGGACGCGGCCGTCGTCCGCGATCTGCAGCAGCAGCGCGGTGACGAACTCCTCGTCGGAGGTGGCCGCACGGGCGACGGCACGGTCGACGAGGCCCATGAGGGTGGGCAGGTCGGGTGCGTCCGAGGCCCGCTCCCGGAACGCGGAGAGCACCTGGGCCGACATCCGGACGGCGTCCAGCCCCTTGCCCCGGACGTCGCCCACGAGCACACGGACGCCGGCGGGCGTCGCCACCACCGCGTACAGGTCGCCGCCGATGAGCGCGTCCGACGCCGCGCTCTCGTAGTGCACGGCGACGAGCGCCGGGCCGACCCGGTCCGGGACCGGCAGGAGGATCGCCCGCTGGGCGGCCTCGGCGACCTTCGTGACCCGGCTCAGCCGCTCCTCACGGACGAGGCGGTCCTGGGCCGCGAGAACGGCGGCGGCACCTCCGAGGGCGACGACCACGAGCCGGACCACCTGCGCGGTGAGGGCGTCCCCGGGGGCGTACGCGTGGTTCCAGATCCCGAGCAGGGCCGCGACGACGAACGCGGCCATGCCGAAGAGCGCTGTGACCCGGGGACCGTGGGTCGTCGCCGCGAGCAGCGGTGCGACGACGACGAGGCCGAGTACAGGGTTGCCCCTCCCCGTGGTGAGGTCCGCAAGTGTCACCAGGACCAGGAGCACCGCCGGTGAGGACGCGACCAGGCGCGTCCGCCACCCGGCCCTCGTCCCGCCGCTCGGCCGCCCCACGCCTGCGATCCCAGCAGCAGGCGGCCCCGCTGTCCACGCGACCGGGCCGCCGCGCGGCCGGGAACGTTCCCTCAGTCGCCGTGCGCGGTCGCGACCGCCGCGGCGTTCGCGAGGACGATGACGAGCAGGCCCGCCCACTCGTGCCCGTCGAGGAGCTGGCCGAGCATGACGGTCCCCACGAGGGCCGCGAGCACCGGGTGCATGCTCATGAAGATGCCGAAGACCCGCGGCGGGACGTGCCGCAGGACGACGAGGTCGCCGGCGTACGGCACGGCCGACGAGAGCAGCCCCGCGACGACCGCGTAGCCGAGCGCCGTCCACGTCATCCGCCCCGTCGCGACGAGCACCCCGACGACCGGCAGGTACGCCGTCGCCGCGAGGGAGGCGGCCACGGCGGGGGCCTGCAGCCCGGGCAGCCTGCTGCCGACGAGCCGGTTGAGCAGGATGTAGGCGACCCAGAGGCAGGCGGCGAACAGGGCGAGCGCGATGCCCGGCCAGTCGCTGCTGGCGCCCGGCAGGATGAGGACGTAGACACCGGCACCGGCGACGACGGCGATCCCCGCGTGCAGCAGGCCGCGGGAGCGGACGACGGCCACCGACAGCGGCCCGAGGAACTCCAGGGTGATCGCGAGGCCGAGGCCGAGCCGCTCGATGGCCATGTACAGCGACAGGTTCATCACGGCGAAGACGCCGGCGAGCAGCAGTGCCGGCCACCATTGCCGCCAGGTCATCGTGCGGACCGGCGGCCGTGCGATCGGCACGAGCACGAGCGCCGCGACGAGCTGCCGGACGGCGACCACGCCCGCGGGACCGATCGTCGCGAAGGCGTGGGCGCCCGTCGCCGCACCGACCTGGGCGCTCAGCGCGGTGCCGAGCATCGTCGCGACGTGGACGGGGCGGGTCCGGCGCGCGCCGGCCCCCTGCGGGCCGCCCGCCGCGACCGGCACGGCGGCCGGGTCGGCGTCGGTGGCGGCGGTCATCGGACCAGTGTTGCCGTCCGGCACTCATACGAGAAATGCACCGCGAGCCTGACTTGTACGCTAGACGTATGAATAGCCCGACGGATGTCGACCTGCGGATGATGCGTGCCCTCGTCGCCGTCGTCGACGAGGGCACGTTCACGGACGCCGCCGTCGTCCTCGGCGTCTCCCAGGCGTCCGTGAGCCGGGCGGTCGCGGCGCTCGAGGGTGCGCTCGGCGCCCGGCTGCTCCAGCGGACGACCCGGCACGTCGGGCTCACGGTGACCGGTCGCCGGGTGCTCGCGCACGCCCGGCGGGCGCTCGACGAGGTCGCGGCGCTGCGCCGCGTCGCGCAGGACGGCGGGGGAGAGCTCCGGGTCGGGTACGCCTGGTCAGCGCTCGGCCGGCACACCACCGCCGTCCAGCGCCGGTGGGCGGCCGAGCACCCGGGGTCGGCGCTCGTCCTCGTCCAGTCGAACACTCGGACGGCGGGGCTCGCCGACGGGATCGCCGACCTCGCGGTGCTGCGCCGCCCCGCGGACGACGACCGCGTCGCCGGTGTCGTCGTCGGGCTGGAACGGCGGTACGCCGCGGTCGCCGCCACCGACCCGCTCGCCCGCCGGCGCCGCGTGCGGCTCGCGGACTTCGCCGGGCGGACGATCGGCGTCGACGCCCTCACCGGGACGACGTCCGAGGAGCTGTGGCCGAGCGGCGTCGCGCCGGCCGGCACCCGGGAGGTGCACGGCGTCGACGAGTGGCTCACCCTCGTCGCCGCCGGCCAGGCCGTGGGGATCACCTCCGAGGCGACGACCCGGCAGCACCCCCGCCCGGGCGTCGTCTACCGCCCCGTCGAGGACGCGCCGCCGGTCGCCGTGACCCTCGCCTGGTGGCGCGACGACCCGCACCCGCAGCTCGCCGCCCTGCGCAGGCTCGTCGTCGAGGCGTACGGGGCGTCACCGGGTACTGTTCCGAATACCCTGGGGGGTACATGACGTTCGAGAGGCGGTCCCGATGACAGGTTCCTTCGCCGTCCTGCGCGCCTGGCCCGCCCGGCGCTGGGCGGCCGCGCTCGCCGCGGCCGGGGCGACCGTCCTCGTCGTCGGGGTGCCGACCGTGCTCGTGCCGAACCCGGTCTTCGGTCGCGAGGTGCCCGTGACCTGGTGGGCCTGGCCGGTGCTCCTGCTGACCGCAACGCTGTCCGGGCTGCTCCTCGCGACGTACGTGCGGACCTCGCCGGCGCTGCCGGCCGACCCGGACCGCGACCGGCCCTCCCGGCTCGGCGCCGCGGGCGGGTTCCTCGGCTACCTCGCCGTCGGCTGCCCGGTGTGCAACAAGGTCGCGCTCCTCGCACTCGGGTACACCGGCGCGCTGCGCTGGTTCGCCCCGGTGCAGCCGCTGCTCGCGGCCGCCGGCCTCGCCCTGCTCGGGTACGCGCTGCACCGCCGGCTCCGGGGCGAGGTGGCCTGCCCGCTGCCCGCACCCACGGACGTCTCCTCCCGGGTCTGACCGGCCGCGGCGCGCCTCAGGGGGCGTCGAACCGGACCGCGACCGCCCGCACGGGGGCGCCGTCCGCACCGACGAACGCGACCGGCAGGAGCATGACGAACGGGTCCGCCCAGTCGACCGCGCCGAGGTTCGTGAGGTTCTCGGCGATGACGCCGTCGACGGCCGCGACAAGATGGTGCACCGGGAACCCGGCGCCGGGGTGGTCGTCGTCCGGGGTCTCGTCGATGTTGATCGCGTCGATCCCGATCGTCCGGACGCCGAGGTCGAGCAGCCGCCGGCAGCAGTCCGCGTCGAGGTAGGGGTGGTCGAAGTACGCGGGGCTCCCGTAGTGCCGGGACCAGCCGGTGCGCAGCAGGACGACGGTGCCCGGGGCGATCCGGTCGGCGACGGGCCCGACGAGGTCCCAGGTGAGCGCGCCCCGGGCCGGGAGCGCGGTCGCCTCGACGACGACGGCGGGGCCGAGGAACCGCGTCAGCGGGACGGCGTCGATCCGCAGCCCGGTCTCCTCGAAGTGGTACGGCGCGTCGACGTGGGTGCCGGACTGCGACCCGAGGTGGACGTCGAGCAGGTTGAACCCGTGCTCCGCGACCGTGCTGTGCACCTCGAAGCGGGGCACCGGGTCGCCCGGGTAGACGACCGTGCCCGGGCCGACGGGGACGGACAGGTCGACGATCCGGCTCACGCGCATCGGTCAGGTGTACCGCAGCGACGTGCCGGTCCGGACCGCATATGCGGTTGGCCGTGGCGCCCCCGGTTGGCAGGCTTGGGGGCGTGGACCACGGATCCGGCGCCGGCCTGCTGCACCGGCTCACCTCGTACACGCCGACGCGGGGCTGGGACGTCCCGGTGGACGACCCGCGGGTGCGGCACGACCTCGTGCCGAACGACCCCGCGACCCGGCCGCCGCAGTTCAAGGCGTACCGGGGCGACCTGCCCGCCGTCGCCCTGCCGGCCGGGCTCGCCCCGCCGGACGGTGCGGCGGTCGACGTGCTCGCGGGCCGGTCCCCGGACGCCGTGGCCGGGCCCGACCTCGCCGCGCTGGGGCGGGTGCTGTTCCTCGGGGCCGGGGTCGTCCGGACCGCGCGGCGCGTCGGCGGTGAGTCGATGGCGTTCCGGGCGTCCGGGTCGGCCGGTGCACGGTTCCCGCTCGAGGTCTACGTGAGCGCGGTGGACGTCGACGGGCTGCCGGACGGCGTCCACTGGTACGACGCGCAGCGGCACGCCCTGGTGCGCGTCGGGCCGCCCGCGGCCGGCCGGGCGACGACGCTCGTCGTCACCGGCGTGCCGTGGCGCACCGGCTGGCGGTACGCCGAGCGCGGCTGGCGGCACCTGTACTGGGACGCCGGCACGCTCGTGGCCCAGCTCGAGGCGGCGGCCGCGAGCGCCGGTCTGCGCCCGCGGCTGCGCACGCTCTTCCCGGACGCCGCCGTCCGGGCGCTCGTCGGGGCGGACGGCGTCCACGAGTACCCGCTCGCCCTCGTGACGTTCGGCGACGGCGCGCCCGCCGTGGCCCCGGGCGCGACCGCGACGTCGGGCGCGCTGCCGGAGGTGGAGCTCCCGCTGTGCACGGCGGCGCAGCGGGCCGGGGAGCGGGACGTCCTCGGCGACCCCTGGCCGGTCGGTGCGCCGGTGCCGGCAGAGGCTCCGGCGCCGGTCGCCGGTGCGGCGGACGCGCCGCCGGCGACGCTCGACGAGGTCGTCCTGCGCCGCGGCTCGCAGCGCCTCATGGACCGGGGCCGCGCGCTCCCGCGCGCGCACCTGGAGTGGTCGATGGCCGTCGCGACGCGTGGCGTCGACGTCCCGCACCACGTCGCCGCGCACGGCGTCGACGGGCTCGCGCCCGGGCTGTACCGCTGGCCGGACCTCGGGTCGGCGGTGCGCGCCGGGGACCTGCGCGACGAGCTCTACCGGCTCGCCCTCCGCCAGGACCTCGCCGGGGACGCGGCGTACGTCGTCCTCTCCACCGCCGACCCGCGGACCCTCGACGACCGCACCTACCGGGACGCCCAGCTCGCGGCCGGGCTCGTCGAGGGCCGGCTGCACCTCGCCGCGTACGCGCTCGGCGCCGGTGCGTCCGGGATGACGTTCTACGACAGCGACCTGCCGGCCCTGCTCGGCGGCCCGGACGACGTCGTCGGCCTGCTGCTCACCTGCGTCGGCGTGCCGGAGTACGCGTCGCGACCCGGAGGCGGCCCCGGCACCCCGGTGGAGGTCCGGATGGTCACGCCGCGGATGGGGGACCTCTGACGATCGAGCTGCGCCCGCTCACGCACGCGGACGCCCCGGCGCACTGCGCCGGGGAGGACGACGAGACCGTGCGCTGGCTCACGGGCGGGTACGGCACCGTCGAGGGCACGTGCGCCTACTTCGACGTGCTCGCGGCGAACGCGGCGGCCGGGTCCGGCAAGCGCGGGTTCGGTGTCTGGCTCGACGGCCGCCTCGCCGGGTACGTCGACCTCGACCCGGACCTCGGCGACGGGCTCGACCCGGGTGACGTCAACCTCTCGTACGCCGTCCATCCCTGGGCGCGGGGCCGCGGGGTCGCCGTCGAGGCGGTGCGGCTCGTCTGCGAGGTGCTCCGCGCGACAGGGGTCGGCACCCGGGCGGCGCTGCGGATCGAGCCCGGGAACACCGCGTCGCTGCGCGTCGCCGACACGGCCGGGTTCGCGCTCCTGCGGGAGGTCGTGTCGGAGACGGACACCCACCCCGACGGCGCGCCGGTGACCTTCCGGGTGTTCGTGCGCGCCCTGTGACCCGTGGGTGACGCCGGCCCCGCCACGCCCCGAATTGCCTGGCCCCGAAGGGCTCCGGTCGGGCACGGTGGGGTGATGGTCCTCCCTGCCGAACGGCCCCGCCCCGCCGACGACGTCGACCCCGCCACGCTCGCGATCCGGGCCACGGGCCTCGTGAAGCGCTTCGGCTCCGGGCCGCACGCGGTGGACGCCGTCCGGGACCTGTCGGTGAGCGTGCGGCAGGGGGAGCGGGTCGCGTACATCGGGCCGAACGGCGCCGGGAAGTCGACGTCCATCAAGATCCTCACCGGCATCCTGCGGCCGACGCAGGGCACGGCGACCGTGCTCGGGTTCGTGCCCTGGCAGGACCGCCGCCGCCTCGCCGCCCGGACCGGCACGCTCTTCGGCCAGCGCTCGCAGCTGTGGTTCGAGCTCACGCCCCGGCAGTCGTTCCGGATGCTCGCGGCGATCTACGGGCTCGACCGGGCGCGCGAGCAGCGCCGCGTCGCCGAGCTCGGTGAGCTGCTCGACGCGGCCGACCTCTTCGACGCGCCGGTCCGGACCCTGTCGCTCGGCCAGCGGATGCGCTGCGAGCTGGCGGCCTGCCTGCTCCACGAGCCGGAGATCCTCTTCCTCGACGAGCCGACGATCGGCCTCGACCTGCTCGCCAAGCGCCGGCTGCGCGAGCTGCTCGTCGAGCTCAACGAGGCCGCCGGGACGACGGTCTTCCTCACCTCGCACGACGTCGCCGACATCGAGCACGTCGCCGAGCGGGTCGTCGTCATCGACCACGGCCGGGTCGTCTACGACGACGACGTCCCGACGCTGCGGCGCAGCCTGCTCGCGACGAAGCTCGTCGACGTCGGGCTCGGCGGCCCGGCCCCGGCGATCGTGCTGGACGGCGTCCGCGAGGTCGCGCGGGACGACGCCCTGCTGCGGCTGTCGGTCGACACGACGCGGACGTCGATCCGGTCGGTGCTCGACGTCGTCCTCGACCGCTGCGACGTCGTCGACATCTCGGTCGTCGACCCGCCGCTGGAGCAGGTCATCGCGGAGATCTTCGCCGCGGAGCAGGCGTGAGCGCGCCCGCCCGCGGCGCTGCCGTGCCGGTCGCGCCGCCCGCGCCGGGCCTCACGCCGCTCCTCGTGCTGCGCCGCCTCGCCGTCCCGGCGGCGACGGCGAGCCGCCGCGTGCTCGCCGACCGCGGCGGCCTCGTCACCTCGGTCGTCTTCTTCCTCCTCGTCTCGGTCGTCCTCTCGGCGCTCTGGCGTGCCGCGGCGGGCCCCTCGGGAACCGTCGTCGGCTACACGGCGGCCGAGCTCACCTGGTACGCGTTCGCCGCCGAGGCCGCGGTGTGCACGATCGACCTGCGGCTCATCGAGCGGATCGGCGAGGACATCTCGTCCGGCTCGGTCGCGGTGGAGATGCTCCGGCCGCTGCCGGTGGTCGCCGTCCGGCTCGCGGTCGAGTCCGGGCGTGCCCTCGGCCGGCTCGTCGCCCTGGTCGTCGTCGGTTCGGGGGCCGCGTGGCTGCTCGCCGGACCGCCGCCGGACGCCCTGCACGGGCTCCTCGCGCTCGTGTCGCTCGCGCTCGGCGTCGTCGTCAACGTCGCCGCCCAGCACGTCGTCGCGTCCGCGGCGTTCCGGCTGCGGGACGTCCGGGCGACGTGGTTCCTCTACCAGAAGACGGTCTTCATCCTCGGCGGCATGCTCCTGCCGCTCGAGGTGCTGCCGGGCGCCCTGCGGACCCTGGCCCTGTGGTGCCCGTTCATGGCGATGGCGTACGCCCCGGCGCGGCTCGCCACCGGTCAGGGGACGGCGCTGCTGCTGCTCGTGCAGGCCGGCTGGCTCGTCGTCCTCGTGGCGGCCGCGGCGTTCGTCTTCGCCCGGGGCCAGCGCCGGCTGGAGGTGGTGGGCGGGTGAGCCAGACCCTGGCCGTGGTGCGGGCCGCGTTCACCGACGCGACCGCGCGGCCCGCGGCCTTCTGGACCCAGGTCGGCGCGATGGTGGCGAACGACCTGGCGATGATCGCGTTCTGGATCCTCTTCTTCCACCAGGTCCGCTCCGTGCGGGGCTGGGACGCCGACCGGGTCTTCCTGCTCTTCGCGATCCTCGCGACCGCCGCCGGCATCGTCCTGGGCTTCCTCTCGAACGCCCGGCGCATCCCCGAGCTCGTCGAGACCGGTTCCCTCGACGAGGCGCTGTCGCTGCCGATGAGCCCGCTGCGCTACCTGCTCGTGCGGCGCGTCGACACGGTGAACGTCGGGGACGTCGTCTTCGGGGTCGTGCTCTTCCTCGTGACCGGTCACCCGACGCCGCAGCGGGCCGCACTCTTCGTCGGCGGTGTCGTCGTCGCCGCGACGCTGCTCACGGCGTTCCTCGTGACCCTCGGCTCCGTCGTGTTCTTCACCGGGCGCGGGGAGCCGGGCGCCCTGGGGATGCACGCGATCCTGCTGCTCGCCGGCTACCCGGTCGACATCTTCACCGGTGCCGCCAAGGGCCTGCTCTACACCGTGGTGCCGGCCGCGTTCGTCGCCGCCGTGCCGGCCCGGATCGTCGACGCGCCGTCCTGGCGGGACGTCGCGCTCATGCTGCTCGCGACCGCGGTGTTCGTGGTCCTGGCCCGGACGGCGTTCGGGCTGGGCCTGCGTCGCTACACGTCCGGCTCGGCGTGGGGCCGGGGCTGAGCACCCGGCCCCACGACCGGCTCAGGCGGACGGGACCGCGGGCTCGCTCGTGCGCAGGTCCGCGACGGCGGGGACGGCATCCGGCACCGCCGCCGGGCGGGCCTGCGGCGCGAGGTGCTCGGGGAGGAACAGGACGTCGGTGGTGCGGCTGATCGTCGTGACGTCGACCGGGTCGCCCGCCAGGTCGTGCGCCGAGTAGCCGAGTCCGGCGAGCCGGTCGAAGGCCGCGAGCTCGGCGTCCCAGTCGGGGTGCTGGGTGCCCCAGCCGATCTCGCAGAGGATCGCCGGCCGCGGCGACCAGCGCTCCAGGGCCGCGAGCATCCCGCCGAAGACCCGCCACTCGGCACCCTCGACGTCGATCTTCACCAGGCAGGGCGTGCCCTCGACGCCGACTCCGTCGAACGTGTCGACCGCGACCGTCACGGGGACCATGTCGCCGCTCGTGCGGCCCTTGACCATGGTGTTCCACCCGAGGTTGCCCTGGGCCGCGACGTAGAGCTCGACGTCCGCCGCGGCGTCGCTCAGCCCGACCTCGTGGACGACGGCCGTGCACGGCAGCCGCTCCGCGGTGACCCGGCACAGCTCGGCGAGGTGCGGCAGCGGCTCGAACAGGTGGACGGTGCCGCGGAAGCGGGCCTGCTCGCAGAGCGTCTGGCTGAAGTAGCCGATGTTCGCGCCGACGTCGAGGACGAGGCCGTCGGGGTCCACGTAGGGCGCGACCGCGCCGATGAGGCGCTCGTAGTTCGGCCGGCGGCGCTCGAACCACGCGAGCGCGTCCGCATAGCTGACGGACGTCGCCTGGTGCACCGGCGGCGCGAACATCGGCTACTTCAGCCAGACGCTCTGCGAGCAGG
>NZ_MWLN01000072.1 GCF_002198655.1 Kineosporia sp. A_224 | reverse complement strand
GCGGCCTGGGCGCCCGGGCCGCCGCCGCGGATGCCCGCGGAGGCGCTGCGCCCGCGGGAGTACGCCCAGCTGCTGCGCGGCCCGCGGCACCGGTGGTGGCGGCCGCTCGCGAGCATCAGCCTCGGCGCGGTCGTGGCGTTCCTCGTCATCCTCGGCAGCTCGGTGCTGGCGCTGGTCTACCTGGCCGTGACGAAGGGCTCCTTCGAGGCTGCGGCGGACCTCATCGACGACGAGGCGTTCTTCAGCGAGCCGGCGGGCTTCCTGCTGAACAACCTCTCGCTGGCGGGGCTCATCCCGACCGCGATGGGCGTCGTCTGGCTCGTGCACCGCTGGCGGCCGCGCTGGCTCGCCTCGGTGCGGCCGGGCGTGCGCTGGACGTGGCTGCTCGAGTGCGCCGGCTGGTCCGTCGTCTACGTCGCGACCCTCGCGGGGATCGGGCTGGCGGCCGGCGACAGCTTCGAGTGGAAGCCCCAGGCGCACTTCTGGGTGTTCGTCGTCATCGTGCTCCTCACCCAGCCGCTGCAGGCGGCGGGGGAGGAGTACGCCTTCCGCGGGCTGCTCACCCAGGCGATCGGCTCGTGGTTCGCCCGGGCGTGGGTCTCCGCGCTGGTCGCGGGCCTGGTCACCGCGACCCTCTTCGCGTTCGCGCACGGCAGCCAGTCGCCGTGGCTGTTCGCCGACCGGTTCTGGTTCGGCGCGACGGCGTCCTTCCTCGTGTGGCGCACCGGCGGTCTCGAGGCGGGCATCGCGCTGCACTCGGTGAACAACCTCTACGCGATCGGTGCCGCGCTCGTCACCGGGACGCTCGCCGAGAGCGTCACCGCGACCGACTACCCGCCGCTCGCCGCCGTCCTCGACATCGTGCTCATGTCGCTCTTCGCGGTCTTCGTCTCCTGGCGCGCCAAACGGCGCGGGCTGCAGCGGTTGCACGACCCGGCGCTCCAGCCGGGCGCACCGGCCGGGTACCCGGGCGCGGTCCCCGTCGCGGCCGGGCCCTGGGGGCCGTACGCGGCGCTGGCCCAGCAGGCCGGGGCGCCGCCGCAGCACCCGTCCTGGCCGCCGCCCTCCGCGCAGGCGTGGCCGCCCCCGCAGCCGCAGACCTGGCCCCAGCCGGGGTGGCCACGCCTGCTGCTGCGGCGGCCGGCCCTGCNCCCGTCCTGGCCGCCGCCCTCCGCGCAGGCGTGGCCGCCGCAGCAGCAGGCCTGGCCGCCCCAGCCGCCGCCCCCGGGGCGTGGCACCGATGGCTGAGCGCCGCGTCGACGCCGTCCTGCTCGACATCGACGACACGCTCGTCGACACCCGCGGGTCCTTCCGCGCCGCGATGCACCACGTCGTCGGGCGCTGGATGCCGCACCTCGACGACGCCCGCCGCGAGGACGCCGTCCTGCACTGGGCGCGGGACCCGCGCGGGCACTACCGCGCGTACACCCGGGGCGAGACGACGTTCTCCGGGCAGCGCCGGCTGCGCGGGACCGACCTGCACGCGACGTTCGGCGGGCCCGTCCTCGACGACGAGGCCTTCGCGCGGTGGGAGGAGGGCTACGAGGCGGCCTTCCGTGCCGCGTGGGCGGCCCGGCCGGACGCCGTCGCCCTCGTGGACGCCCTCGACGCCGCCGGGCTGCCCTACGGGGCGCTGACGAACATGGAGGGCGGCTACCAGCGGGCCAAGCTCGACGCCGTCGGCCTGGGCCGGCTCGCCGTGCTCGGCTCGATGGACGACCTCGGCCGCGGCAAGCCGGACCCCGAGCTGTTCCACCTCGCGTGCCGGCGCCTGGGCAGCGAGCCGGCGCGGACGGCCTACCTCGGCGACGAGGTGGACGTCGACGCCCGTGGCGCCCGGGACGCCGGGCTGCTCGGGATCTGGTTCGACGCCCACGGCACGGGCGCGGACCCGGGGGACGTGCCCGTCGCGCGCTCGCTCGCCGAGGTGCCCGCGCTGCTCGGCGTCGGGCCCGTCCCGGCACCCGGGGACGGCGCGCCGGGAAGCCGTTTTGGAGCCGGGCTGCCGGGCCGGTAGAGTGCTCCCTCGGGTCACGGCGTCACAGCCGGGATACCCCCATGGGGTATGGTGTAATTGGCAGCACGACTGATTCTGGTTCAGTTAGTCTAGGTTCGAGTCCTGGTACCCCAGCGCGACTCGTCCCTCCTCGCCGAGAGGCTAGGATGGGCAACGCCCCGCAGGGCCGCCTCCCGGCGGAACGGCGGGTTGCAGCACGGAACAGCTAGGGCCCCGTTGTGTAGTGGCCTAGCACGCCGCCCTCTCAAGGCGGTAGCGCGGGTTCGAATCCCGTCGGGGCTACGCGAGAAGGCCCCCGGCAGCAGCCGGGGGCCTTTCGCGTTCCCGGGCGGGGGAACCGCGCGCCTGCTCTCCCCTCCCGCTCAGCCCTCCGGGCGTCGCGTGACGAACAGGTGCTGCTGCGCGATCCGGCGCAGCGCGAGCAGGAGCGGCTCGTAGAGGACCGTCCCCACGACGATGTACTCGACGACGTCCGCGACCGGCCCGGCGGGCACATCGCTGACGTCCGCCGCGGCGACCGTCAGGGCGGCGTCCGCGTACGTCCGCAGCCGGTCCGGGTCCGGCGCCAGCCCGACGGCGTCCATCGCCTCCAGGGCGGCCTGCAGCCGCCCCAGGGCGTTCGTCTGGCCGGCCCCCGACCACCCGAACGACTCGACGACCGCGAGGGCGCGCTCGGTGCCCGTGCCCGGCGGGGGGCAGGGCGGCAGGGCCGCGTGCGCCGTTCCGATCGCGGTCATGCTCAGGTCGGGCCCGGCGTCGACCGCGACGAGGACGTCGCGGACCGCGGCGAGCGGCAGCCCGCCGATCTCGACGAGCGCCCGCACGAGCCGCAGCCTGCGCACGTGGGTCGCGTCGTACTCGGCCTGGGTCGCGGACGTCGCGCGGCCGGCCGGGACCAGCCCCTCGCGCAGGTAGAACTTCACCGTCGCGAGCGGGACGCCGGTCTCCCGGGCGAGCTCGGAGATCCTCACCGACCACCTCCTTGACAGTTGGAGAGTAGCACTATCCAATATTGGGGAGCAGTGCTATCCAATCGGAGGTCCGCCCATGCCCGCCATCACCCCCGGGCGCGTGACGCACGACCACGACGGCGACGTCGTCGTGTTCCTCATCGGGATGCGCATCAACCGGTTCCGGGCCGTCCGGCAGTGGTGGCCGGCCTTCACGGCGATGCCGAGGATGCTCCGCGAGCTGTCCATGGACCCCTCGCTCGGGCTGCTCGGCTTCTCCTCCGCGCTCCAGGGGCCGCGGACCGTCACGGTCATCCAGTACTGGCGCGACGCGGAGAGCCTGCTCGCCTACGCGAAGGCCGCCGAGCACGAGCACCGCCCGGCCTGGACGGCGTTCAACCGGGCCGTGCGCACCTCGCGCGGTGCCGTGGGGATCTGGCACGAGACGTACGTCGTCCCGAAGGGCGGCCACGAGTCGCTCTACGTCGACATGCCGGCGCGCGGCCTCGGGGCGGCGTTCGGGACGTCGGCGGCGTCCGGCCGGCGGGAGTCGGCGTCCGGGCGCCTCGGCCGCCCCGAGGCGGTGCAGCAGGGCGTGCAGCAGGCGGACTGACCGCGCCGCCACGAACGTCCGGACGGGCGCCCGGCCTGCGGGGGGCGGGCGCCCGTCCGGCCTGCTGCGGGCCGGCCTGCTGCGGGTCTACTGCGGGTTGCGGCGCAGGACCTCGGTGAGCCGGTTCGCGGACTGGACGACGGCCGCGGCGTGCACCCGGCCGGGCTGGCGGGTGAAGCGCTCGACCGGGCCGGAGATCGACACCGCGGCGACGACCCGGCCCGAGGGGCCGCGCACCGGTGCGGAGACCGAGGCGACGCCCGGCTCGCGCTCGCCGATGCTCTGCGCCCAGCCCCGGCGGCGGACGGCGGACAGTGTCGTCGCGGTGAACCGGGCGCCCTGCAGGCCGCGGTGGAGCCGGTCCGGCTCCTCCCAGGCGAGCAGGATCTGCGCGGCCGAGCCGGCGAGCATCGTCAGTGCGGAGCCGACCGGGATCGAGTCGCGCAGCCCGACGGGGCGCTCGGCCGCGGCGACGCAGATCCGCATGTCGCCCTGCCGCCGGTAGAGCTGGGCGGACTCGCCCGTGTGGTCGCGCAGTGCCGTCAGCACCGGGCCGGCTGCTGCGAGCAGCCGGTCCTCGCCGGCGGCCGAGGCGAGCTCGGCCAGGCGCGGGCCGAGGATGAACCGGCCCTGCATGTCCCGCCCGACGAGCCGGTGGTGCTCCAGCGCCACGGCCAGCCGGTGCGCCGTCGGGCGCGCCAGCCCCGTCGCGGCGACGAGCTGTGCGAGGGTCGCCGGGCCGGCCTCGAGGGCGCCGAGGACGACCGCCGCCTTGTCGAGGACGCCGACTCCGCTACTCTTGTCCACGAGTCGATACTGACGTCTCAGAGCGTGAGACGCAAGTCGACCCCGCGACACCGCTGCGGAGCAGCCGCACGACAATCGCAGGACAATCGCAGGACAACCCGCCAGAACGATTCGCATCGCGACGTAGTCGTCGTCGAGGAGAGGTCCACCCGTGGGACGCACGCTGGCCGAGAAGGTCTGGGACGCACACACCGTCCGCCGTGGCGAGAACGGCGAGCCCGACCTGCTCTACATCGACCTCCACCTCGTGCACGAGGTGACGAGCCCGCAGGCCTTCGACGGCCTGCGCCTGGCCGGGCGACGCGTGCGCCGCACCGACCTCACCATCGCGACCGAGGACCACAACACCCCGACGGTCGACATCGACAAGCCGATCGCGGACCCGGTGTCGCGCACGCAGATCGAGACGCTGCGCAGGAACTGCGCCGAGTTCGGCGTCCGGATCCACTCCCTCGGCGACGTCGAGCAGGGCATCGTCCACGTCGTCGGCCCGCAGCTCGGGCTCACCCAGCCCGGAATGACGGTCGTGTGCGGCGACTCGCACACCTCGACGCACGGGGCGTTCGGCGCGCTGGCGTTCGGCATCGGCACGAGCGAGGTCGAGCACGTCCTCGCCACGCAGACCCTGCCGCTCAAGCCCTTCAAGACCATGGCCATCACCATCGAGGGCCCGCTGCCCGAGGGGTCGACGGCCAAGGACGTCATCCTCGCGGTCATCGCGCGGATCGGCACCGGCGGCGGCCAGGGCTACGTCCTGGAGTACCGCGGCGAGGCGGTCCGGGACCTGTCCGTCGAGGGCCGGATGACCATCTGCAACATGTCGATCGAGGCCGGCGCCCGCGCCGGGATGATCGCGCCCGACGAGAAGACGTTCGCCTACCTCGAGGGCCGCCCGCACGCGCCGAAGGGTGCCGACTGGGACGCCGCGGTCGAGTACTGGTCGACCCTGCGCACCGACGACGACGCGGTCTTCGACGCCGAGGTCGTGCTGAGTGCCGCGGACATCGAGCCGTTCGTCACGTGGGGCACCAACCCCGGCCAGGGGCTGCCGCTGTCGGCGTCCGTACCGGACCCGGCGGCGATGACCGACGAGAACGAGCGCGTCGCGGCGCAGCGGGCGCTGGAGTACATGGCCCTCACGCCCGGCACGCCGCTGCGCGAGGTCGCCGTCGACACCGTCTTCATCGGCTCGTGCACCAACGGCCGCATCGAGGACCTGCGGGCCGCGGCGTCCGTCGTCCAGGGCCGCGCGAAGGCGGACTCGGTGCGGGTGCTCGTCGTCCCCGGTTCGGCGCGCGTGCGGCTGCAGGCCGAGGCGGAGGGGCTCGACAAGGTCTTCACCGACTTCGGTGCGGAGTGGCGCCAGGCCGGCTGCTCGATGTGCCTGGGCATGAACCCCGACCAGCTCGCCCCGGGGGAGCGCAGCGCCTCGACGTCGAACCGCAACTTCGAGGGCCGTCAGGGCAAGGGCGGGCGCACGCACCTCGTGTCGCCGCTCGTCGCCGCCGCGACCGCCGTCCGTGGCACGTTGTCGAGCCCGGCCGACCTCGCGCCCGCGACGTCGTCCGCGTCGTCGTCGACCGCCACCGCCTGACCGCCACCGAGAACCGGAGAGCCGACACGTCATGGAGAAGTTCACGACCCACACCGGCGTCGGGGTGCCGCTCAAGCGGTCCAACGTCGACACCGACCAGATCATCCCCGCGGTGTACCTCAAGCGGGTGACCCGTACCGGGTTCGAGGACGGGCTGTTCTCGGCCTGGCGCAACGACCCCGCGTTCGTCCTCAACCAGGAGGGCTTCGCCGGCGGCTCGGTCCTCGTCGCCGGGCCGGACTTCGGCACGGGCTCGTCGCGCGAGCACGCCGTCTGGGCGCTCAAGGACTACGGCTTCAAGGCCGTGCTCTCCTCGCGCTTCGCCGACATCTTCCGCGGCAACAGCGGCAAGCAGGGGCTGCTCACCGCGGTCCTGCCGCAGGCGGACATCGAGGCGCTGTGGGGGGCGCTCGAGGCGGCGCCCGGCACCGAGGTGAGCGTCGACCTCGGCACCCGGACCGTCACGTGCGGCGCGCTGTCGTTCGGGTTCGACGTCGACGACTACACCCGTTGGCGGCTCATGGAAGGCCTGGACGACATCGGTCTCACCCTCCAGCACGGCGACGCCGTCGACGCGTTCGAGGCGTCCCGGCCGGCCTGGCTGCCGCGGACCCAGCCCGTCGCCTGAGCGTTCGGACGACGCCGCGCGCCGTCGTCCCGGCGGGTCCGCGGGACCCGCGCGAGAACCCTTCGCGCAGTGCAACGGCCGGTGTCGGCACCCCTTCCGGGGTGCCGGCACTGCCGTTTCCGGCGTGTCGCCAAACTTTTTTTCGTACCCTCCGGGGGTCGTCCGCACGGTCTCCTGCGGACCCCGCCGCCGACCGTGCACCGGCCGGTCGGGGGGCCGCGCCGGACGTCGTCGTCGCGGCGCCCGCCGAGCGGCCCGGCAGCCCTTGTGCCCCAGCCGGATCCGGGTGCCGCGCCGACGGCGCGCCGCGGGCGGCGGACGTCGCACGGTAGGTCACCATGGCCTCGGGGGAGGTGCGGGCGGATCACGGAGCCCGCTCGAGGACGGAGGGGTTCGCCTTGTGCAGCAACGATTTCCAGCGGTTCCCCGGCCAGTGGGGGGAGCTCGCCGACCTGCTCCGGCAGACCCAGGTCTGCCTCGAGGAGGCCGACGCGGCGGGGGTCCGGACGGCCGACCTGGCGGCGGTGAGCCGGGCCGCGAGACATGCCGTCAAGGACGCCGACCGGGATGTCGACCGGGCCGTCGACCTCGTCGGCAGGGTCGTCCTCGACGCCCGGTCGCTGCTGTCCCGGACGGGCTGAACGGCTCCCCGCGGGGCCCCTGCGAAGCGTTGCGACACAGGCTGAAGCGCAGCGTTGATATTGGACTGCGGACGCGCTCGGTCATACCTTCGTACGCGATGTCGAGCACCGGCTCGACCATGTGCACCGGAGGACATCAGTGAACAAGGCAGAGCTCGTCGCGGCCCTCGAGGGGCGGCTGGGGAGCAAGAAGGTTGCGACCGACGCGCTCGAGGCGATCGTCGACACCATCCAGCGGACCGTCGCCAAGGGCGAGAAGGTCGCGATCTCCGGCTTCGGCTCGTTCGAGAAGGCGATCCGCGGTCCGCGGACCGGGCGCAACCCGCGCACGGGCGAGACGGTGAAGATCAAGAAGACGTCGGTCCCGCGCTTCAAGCCGGGCACGGCGTTCAAGGGCTACGTCGCCGACCCGAAGTCGGTGCCGAAGGCGGTCGCCGCCGCGGCGAAGACCGCGACCACGCGCGCCGCCGGCGCGGCGAAGACGGTGGCGAAGGCCCCGGCCCGCGCCGCGGCCACGAAGGCCCCGGCGAAGACGGTCGCGAAGGCGCCCGCCAAGACCGCGGTCAAGGCACCGGCGAAGACGGCGGCCAAGGCCCCCGCGAAGACGGTGGCGAAGGCCCCGGCCCGCGCGGCGGCCAAGGCCCCGGCGAAGACGGTCGCGAAGACGGTCGCGAAGGCCCCGGCCCGCGCGGCGGCCAAGGCCCCGGCGAAGACGGTCGCGAAGGCTCCGGCCCGCGCGGCGGCCAAGGCCCCCGCGAAGACGGCGGCCAAGGCCCCGGCGAAGACGGTCGCGAAGGCGCCCGCCAAGACCGCGGCCAAGGCCCCGGCGAAGACGGCGGCGAAGGCCCCCGCGAAGACGGCCGTCAAGCGCACGCCGGCCAAGAAGGCCTGACGCTCCGACCGTCAGCACCACCGGACCACGGAACCACCGGTCCGTCGGCACCACGTCGTACGGCGACGGGACCGTCAAGGAACCGTCAAGGCACCACCGGAACGCCACGCGGCGGGTCACCCGGATTTCTGGGTGGCCCGCCGCGTGCGTCAGGATGACTGCATGCATGACGTCCTCACGGTCCACGGAGGCACCCCCCTGCGCGGCACCATCACCGTGCGCGGGGCCAAGAACTTCGTCTCGAAGGCGATGGTCGCGGCCCTGCTCGGGGAGGAGCCGTCGCGCCTGCGGAACGTCCCGGACATCCGTGACGTCGGGGTCGTGACCGGACTTCTCGAGCTCCACGGGGTGACGGTCGCCGAGGAGTTCGACGGCGACCTGCTCCTCGACCCGACAGACGTCGAGATGGCCCACGTCGCCGACATCGACGCCCACGCCGGGTCCAGCCGCATCCCGATCCTCTTCTGCGGGCCGCTGCTCCACCGGCTCGGTGAGGCGTTCATCCCCGACCTCGGGGGCTGCCGCATCGGCGACCGGCCGATCAACTACCACCTCGACGTCCTGCGCCAGTTCGGCGCCGTCGTCGAGAAGCAGGCCGCGGGCATCCGGCTCAGCGCGCCGCGGCGGCTCCAGGGCACGAAGGTCGACCTGCCGTACCCGAGCGTCGGCACGACGGAGCAGGTGCTGCTCACCGCCGTCCGCGCCGAGGGGGTCACCGAGCTGCGGAACGCCGCGATCGAGCCCGAGATCATGGACCTCATCGCGGTGCTGCAGAAGATGGGCGCGATCATCAGCGTCGACACCGACCGGGTCATCCGGATCGAGGGCGTCGACCGGCTCGGCGGCTTCACGCACCGTGCCCTGCCGGACCGGATCGAGGCCGCGTCGTGGGCCTGCGCGGCCCTCGCCACGCGCGGGGAGATCACCGTCCTCGGGGCCCGCCAGCTCGAGATGATGACGTTCCTCAACGTCTTCCGGAAGGTCGGCGGGCTGCTCGACGTCGGCGACGACGGCATCCGGTTCAGCCACCCCGGCGGCGAGCTGAACTCGCTCGTCCTCGAGACCGCCGTCCATCCGGGCTTCATGACCGACTGGCAGCAGCCGCTCGTCGTGGCGCTCACCCAGGCGACCGGGGTGTCGATCGTCCACGAGACGGTCTACGAGAACCGGTTCGGGTTCACCGACGCGCTGCGCGACATGGGCGCCCAGATCCAGCTCTACCGGGAGTGCCTCGGCGGCCTGCCGTGCCGCTTCGGGCAGCGCAACTTCATGCACTCCGCGGTCATCTCCGGCCCCACGAAGCTGCACGCCGCCGACATCACGGTGCCCGACCTGCGCGGCGGGTTCAGCCACCTCATCGCCGCGCTCGCCGCCGAGGGCACCTCGAACGTGCGCGGGATCGGCCTCATCGACCGTGGCTACGAGCACTTCCAGGCCAAGCTCGACGCGCTCGGCGCCAACTACGAGCGCACCCCGGCCGCCGTCCCCGTTCCCGCCGCCGTCTGACCCCTGACGCAGTTACTAGCGCGTATGACCCGATAGATGGGTCATACGCGCTAGTAACTGCGAGGGGGGTGGGCTTGGGTCAGGGGAGGGAGCGGCGGGTCGGGACGACGCCGACCGTCTCCAGGCGCATCGTGACGACGACGCAGTCCGCGCCGGTGCCCTCGACGGCCACCGTGAGCCGCTGCCCGGGCCGCACGTGGCGCAGGCCGCTCGTGCCGAAGGCCTCGGGGCCGAACGGCAGCACGTAGCCGTCGTCCGTGACGACGTCCCCGGAGACGGACTTCGCGTCGAAACGCGCGACGGTGGCCTGCACGGGCCCAGGGTAGGGCAGCCGGGCCCGGCGGGTCAGGGCGCGGTCGCGGGGCCGCTGCGGGGCCGCTGGGAGCGTGTGGGCGGCTCAGGGGCGGGCGTGGGTCGGGACGTCGTGGGTGCACGCCCGCGTCCGCGGGCCGGCGCCCAGGGCGAGGACCGCGCCGAGGTCGGCCGCCGTGTCGACGTCGCGCCGCAGCCGGGGCAGGTCCAGGTCCAGCCGGACGGCGCCCCGGCGCACGTGCTCGGCGGCCGAGCCCGGCCCGAACGCCGGGTCGAGGTCGCCGGGCCGGCGGCCCGCGAGGAGCACGCTGCCCGTGCCGTCGGCGTCCGGCACGAGCGCGCACGGGGCGTCCCTCAGCGCCCGGCGGCAGGCCTCGAGCGCGTCGCCGAGATCGGCCGGGCGCAGCGCGGGCAGGTCGCCGAGGAGGACGGCGACGTGCTCGTCGGGCGCCGCGGCGAGCCCGTCCTTGACGGCGGAGAGCAGCCCGGACCCCGGCGCGGACTCCCCGACCACCCGGGCGCCGAGCAGCTGCGCGTGGGCCGCCGTCCCGTCGTCCGACGTCACGACGACGACCGACCGGACGCCTGGGGCGCCGACGACGGCCTCCAGGGTGTCCAGGGCGAGCGCCGCCGCCAGGCCGGGCGGGCCGCCGAGGCGGGACTTGGCGCCGGGGCCGCCCTTGAGGGGGACGACCACCGTCCAGCGACGCCGGCGGGGACTCATGGTCCGATCCTCGCACCGGTGGCTCGACACCCGACGAGCCGGGGGAGAGGATGAGCGCCGACCCCGCCCCCGCCCCGGAGGACGCGTGACCGCCCGTCGCTACGCCCCCGCCTACCGGCTCGCCGCAGCGATCGCCAAGCCGCCCCTGCTGGCCTTCACCCGGCGGGACTGGCAGGGCGCCGAGCACCTGCGGCGCGACGGCGGCTTCGTCGTGGCGTCCAACCACCTCAGCTACGCCGACCCGCTGACGCTGGCGCACTTCCTCTACGACAACGGGATCCCGCCGCGCTTCCTCGGCAAGGAGGCGGTGTTCCGGATCCCCGTGCTCGGCCGGATCGTCACCGCGGCCCAGCAGATCCCCGTGTACCGGGAGAGCGCCGACGCCGGCAGGGCGCTGTCCGCGGCGGTGGCGGCCGTGGAGGAGGGCGACTGCGTCGTCGTCTACCCGGAGGCGACCCTGACCCGTGACCCCGACCTGTGGCCGATGGTCGGCAAGACCGGCGCCGCCCGGATCGCGCTGACGACCGGCTGCCCCGTCGTCCCGGTCGCGCAGTGGGGGCCGCAGGAGATCATGTGGCCGTACGCGCGCAGGCCCCGGCTGCTGCCGCGCACGACCGTCCACGTGCTCGCGGGACCGCCCGTGGACCTGTCCGCGTACGCGGGCCTGCCGCTCGACGCCGTGACACTGAAGGCTGCGACTGACACGATCCTGGACGCGGTCGCCCTGCTCCTCGGCCGCCTGCGCGGGGAGCAGCCACCGGAGCGCCGGTGGGACCCCCGTGAGCACGACCAGCCGCGCATCGGCGACCCGACCCGGGACGGCCGCGACGCGACCGACGGACGGGAGGCCGGATGACAGGCACCGCGCGGACGACGGGCACGGCGAAGGTCGCCGTCATGGGGACCGGCTCCTGGGGGACGACCTTCGGCATCGTCCTCGCGGACGCCGGGGCGCAGGTCTCGATGTGGGGCCGCCGCCCCGAGGTCTGCGAGGAGGTGTCGCAGCGGCACCGCAACAGCGCCTACCTCGGCGACGTCCCGCTGCCCACGACGATGACGGCCACGACGGACGCCGCGCAGGCCCTCGACGGCGCCGGGATCGTCGTCCTCGCGGTGCCGTCGCAGACGCTGCGCGGCAACCTCGAGGGCTGGCTGCCCCATCTGGCGCCCGGCGCCGTCCTCGTGAGCCTCATGAAGGGCGTCGAGCTAGGCACGATGCTGCGGATGAGCGAGGTCGTCGCGCAGACGGCGCAGGTCGGCCCGGAGCGGGTCGTCGTCGTCTCGGGGCCGAACCTCGCCAAGGAGATCGCCGCCCGGCAGCCGACCGCGACCGTCGTCGCGTGCGAGGACCTCGCCGTCGCCGACCGGGTCGCTGCGGCCTGCTCGGCGCCCTACTTCCGCCCGTACACCCAGACCGACGTCGTCGGCGTCGAGCTCGGGGGAGCGGTGAAGAACGTCATCGCGCTGGCCGTCGGGATCTCCGAGGGGATGGGCTTCGGGGACAACACGAAGGCCTCGCTCATCACTCGCGGTCTCGCGGAGACGACCCGGCTCGGGCACGCGCTCGGCGCCGACCCCGCGACGATGGCCGGGCTCGCGGGGCTCGGCGACCTCGTCGCGACGTGCGCGTCACCGCTGTCCCGGAACCGGACGTTCGGCGTCGAGATGGGCCGTGGGCTGTCGGTGGCCGAGGTCGTCGCCCGGACGAGCCAGACCGCCGAGGGCGTGAAGTCCTGCCGGTCGATCCTCGAGCTGGCCCGGGCGCACGGCGTCGACATGCCGATCGCCGAGCAGGTCGTCGCGGCCGTCCACGAGGGGCTGCCGGTCGCGGAGATGGCGGCCCGCCTGCTCGGGCGGCCGCGCAAGTTCGAGCTCGCGTAGGGGGTCTCAGAGGGCTTCGAGGGCCTGGGCCAGGTCGGCCCACAGGTCCTCGACGTCCTCGATCCCGACCGACAGCCGGACGAGGCCCTCCGGCACGGTGAGCGCCTCGGCGGGCCAGCGGCGGCGGCGCTCGAGGGAGGACTCGACGCCGCCGAGGCTCGTCGCGTGCAGCCAGAGCCGGACGGCGCCGGCGAACCGCTCGGCGGCGTCCCCGCCGCCGTGGACCTCGACCGAGACGATCGCGCCGAAGCCCTGCATCTGGGCGGCGGCGCGGGCGTGGCCGGGGTCGTCGGGCAGCGACGGGTGCCGGACCCGCGACACCTTCGGGTGCGCGGCGAGCCGCTGCGCGAGGACGACGGCGTTCGTCTGGGCGCGCTCGACCCGCAGCGCGAGGGTGCGGATCCCGCGGGTCGCGAGGTAGGCCTCGAACGGCCCGGCGATCGCGCCGCGCACGGTGCGGTCCGTCGTGAGCCGGGCGAGCAGGTCCGCCCGACGGGTCACGGCGGCGCCGAGGACGACGTCGGAGTGGCCCGCGAGGTACTTCGTCACCGAGTGGACGACGACGTCCACCCCGTGGTCGAGCGGGCGCAGCACGAGGGGCGTCGCGAACGTGTTGTCCGCGACGACGAGGACGCCGCGCGCGTGGGCGGCCGCGACGAGCGCCGGCAGGTCGGCGACCTCGACGAGCGGGTTCGACGGCGTCTCGACCCACAGCACGTCGGCGCCGTCGAGGGCGGCGACCACGGCGTCGGTGTCCGCGAGGTCGACCGTCTCGACCTTCGCGCGGCCGGCCGCGGCGAGCGCGTCGACGGCGATCATGGTCCCCGAGTACGGGTTGCGCGGGACGACGAGCCGGCCGCCCTCGGGCAGCAGGGCGAGCGCGGAGCCGATGGCCGCCATCCCCGAGGCGTAGACCAGCGCGTCGCCGCCCTCGAGCGCTCCCAGGGCGGTCTCGAACGCCGTCCACGTCTCGTTGGTGAACCGGCCGTACACCGGCCCCGGCGCGCCGCCGGGGGGCGCCGCGACGTACGTCGACGACAGCACGACCGGGGTGTTGACCGGGGCGCCGGGGACCTTCTCCGGGCGGCCGGCGCAGACGGCGAGGGTGGCGGGGGACAGCGCGGGC
>NZ_MWLN01000071.1 GCF_002198655.1 Kineosporia sp. A_224 | reverse complement strand
GAGGCGATGAAGGCTGCGGCGGCGATGGTGCTGGAGGCGTCGCGGTGCGCGTGGTCGCTGTCCGGTGAGGAGGTCCGTGGCGTGGTCGAGGACCTGTCCCGGGCGATGGCCTCGGCGGAGGCGGCCCGGCTCGCCGTGATCAAGGTCCTCGACGAGCGGCCCGAGGCGGTGCCGGGTGCGGACGAGTCGAAGGTGGCGGCGACGTTCCTCACCGGCCGGTTGAACGTGGACCCGGGGCGGGCGAACGCTGACGCGCGTGCCGCGCACGCGTTGGACGCGGACTCCGGGAGCCTGCCGCAGGTCGGCGCGGCGTTGGCGGCGGGTGAGATCACCCGTGAGCACGCCGATGCCTGTGTGCGGGCAGTGGCGCGGCTGCCGAGACGACTCCGGGTGGTGCTGCTGGAGGACGAGGCGACCGGTGAGCTGCGGTCGGGGATGGAGATCGCGGACGCGTTCCTCGCCGAGCAGTGCCGCCGGTTCCCGGTCCGGGCGATCCACCGCCTCGTCGACGAGCTCGTCCGGGTGCTGGACCCGGATCGTGAGGAGGACTTCGACGAGGACGCCCACCTACGACGCGGGCTGTCGTTGGTGAAGGACTCCACGGGGATGGGGTCCCTGCGGATGACCTTGACCCCGGCGGACACCGCGGTGCTGTCGGCGATGCTCTCGGCCGCCGAGAAGCCGCGACCGGCGCAGCAGGTCCTCACGGTCGACGACACCGGGGCCGAGCAGGTCACCTTGGTGAAGGACGACCGGACGGTGGCGATGCGCAGGTACGACGCCGTGATGGCCCTGCTGCGTGCCGGACTCAATGGCGGTGCTGATGGTGAGGCGCCGTCGCCGTTGGTGAACCTGCTCGTGACAGCGACGGTGGAGCAGGTCGCCGCCGCCGGTGCGGCCGCCGAACAGGTCCGGCGGAAGGCCTCGACGGCAGCCGACGCGGACACCGAAGCTCGGGTCTCGGAGACGTTCGCCGACAACGGGTCCGTCGATTCCGCCGCATGCCAGGTCGGCAGGGCGTCGGGGTTCGCGACGCTGCACCGGCACGGACCGATCGGATCCCACCTGCTCGCCTACCTGGCCTGCGCCGCCACTCTGACCAAGGTGCTGCTGGACCGGAACGGGGCACCGCTCGATGTGGGGCGGGCGCATCGGCTCGCGACGCCGGCGCAGCGCAAGGCGCTCGCCACTAGGGACGGTGGGTGCGTGATCCCGGCGTGCCCGGTCCCGCACGAAGGCACCGACGCCCACCACCTCCGCGCCTGGGAGCACGGCGGCGCCACCGACCTGCACAATCTGGTCAGCGTGTGTCCGAACCATCATCAGCAGGTGCACGCCGGTCTTTGGGCGGTCGAGGTCCGCGACGGCATCCCGTGGGTGCGGCCGCCGTCCTGGGTCGACCCCGAACGACGCCGGACCCGCAACCTCCACCACCAGACCCACACCGCCGCCCAACGGATCGGGCAACAGCTACGCCTCGCCCTCGACGACGACGCCGACGCCCGCGGGGGCGGTCCGAGCCGGGCCGGACTCACCCCGATCGACCTCACACCCCCGATCTGGAGCCAGGCCCCACCGGACGACACGTGGAAACGGACAGGCTGACGAGTCCTGCTTGGGCAGCCTGTGGCTCACAGGCCTCCAGAACCCGGCTACCTTCGGCCCGGATCCGATGAAGGAGAACGGCATGGCCGACGACCAGCGCTGCGTGTTCTGCGAGCTCATGCGGACCGGCGCCGCACGCTGGGTCGCCGAGGACGACGACGACGCCGTGGCCTTCCTACCGCTCCCCGAGACCGCGTTGGCTCCCGGCCACACCCTCGTCGTCCCGCGAGAGCACTGCGCCGGCGTCCTCGACGCGAGCCCTGCCGCCCTCTTCGCCGCGACGGCACTCGTCCAGCGCGTGGGCCGTGCCATGACACGCACGATCGGCGCGACCGGGGTGGTCGTCCTCAACGCGAGCGGCCCGCACTCCGGCCAGTCCGTCGCGCACCTGCACTTCCACGTCGTCCCCTGCTGGCCCGACGACGGTGCTGTCTACTGGCCGGGCGACCGCTCGGCGCGGCCGGCGATCCCCGACGTCCACACGCTGCTGGCCGCCGGACTCTGACCCCGCCTGGGTTGACGACGGGATCTGCCACAGTGGCGCGATGCGGGTGATCTTCGACGACCTCGTCCACGTGGACTACGGGTTCGCCTTCCTGACGACGCAGCTCGGCGACGACGCTCCGGTCGACATCGGCGACGCCCGCGCCGGGCAGGTGAACGGGCTGCTCGGCGCCGCGTGCCCGGGGGTGCTCTCGCTGGTCACGGCGACGCACACAGGCCAGGTCCGGATCCGGATCGAGATGCTCGACGCCGAACCCGCGTTGGGCGACGAGTGGGACGACGTCGTCGAGGTGTCCTTCGACGCCCGGGGGCCGCAGGCCGCGATGAGCACCTTCGACGGGTGGTGGGACCTCGAGCTCGGCCGCGCCGGCCAGCACCGCGTCCGGCTGTGCTGCACCGGCTGGGACGCCGCGGCCGAGGCCGCTCCGGACGAGGACCCTGACGGCCCGGCCTTCGCGGGCGAGCGCTACGTGCTCCAGCTCTGGCCCGCACGACCCGCACCCGACGTCGTGCTGCGGCAGCGGTCCCAGGGCCCCGCCTACTGGCACGGCGTCGCCCGCGAGACCCCGGCACCGCCGGACCAGCACGACCTCGCGACCGCCGTACGGACGCAGGAGGCCGAGGATGCCGCCGAGGAGCAGCGCCAGGAGGCGCGGTGGGCGCGCGAACGGCTGCTGGAGAGCTGGGGCGGGACCGAGCCCGACGCACGGCTCCTCGCCGTGGGCGGCTTCGCCCAGCAGCTCTCGCGACGCGACCGCGAGCTCGTCGACCTGCTCGCGGGTGCGGACCCCACGACCCAGACCGCGGTGGCGCTCTGGGCGACCCGTCGGGTCTGCGCCGCCGCCATCGACCTCGTCGACTGGGCGGTCCCGCTGGCAGCGGTCGAGGCCGGTGAGCCGGTGCCGGCTCCCTTCGACGACTACGAGGCGGTGTCGGCGATGGTCTGGCCGCAACCCGCCGGCGGGTTCATGGGGGCGGTCGAGGTGCTGCACCTCACCGACGGCCGACCGCCGCCCAGGATGTGCATCGACCCGACGGTCTCCGCCGTCTCGGCGCTCGCCGGCGCGGCGCAGCCCGACCCGCTCCGGGCCGCCCTGGACTGCGTCGAGGCCGCGGGCTGGAGCGAGCCGGACGAGGCCGCCTACTTCACCGCCGTCCGCGAGATCGTCGCCCGCGGGTAGCCGGCGCGCGACGCCTCACCCCTCGAACAGCTCACCCCGCGAACAGGCAGAACGGATGCCCCGCCGGGTCGAGCAGCACCCGGACGTCGTCCTGCGGCTGGTGCTCGGCGAGCCTGGCCCCGAGGGCCACAGCACGGTCCACGCCGGCTGCGAGGTCGTCGACCCGGACGTCGAGGTGCTCCTGCATCTGCTGGTCCCCGGGGCCGGCCGGCCAGGTCGGCCGGACGTGGTCGGTCTCGAGCTGGAACGCGAGTCCGGTCCCGCCGTCCGGTGGCCTGACGACGACCCACTCCGGGGACGAGCGGGCGACCCGCCAGCCGAGCAGGTCGCACCAGAAGGCGGCGAGGGCGACCGGGTCCGGGGCCCCGAGCACGGCCTCCACGAGGGTGAACCGGGGCCGCGCCGCCGCCCCGGGCTCCACCGGCCGGTCGGGCGCTGCTGGGACGTCGGACATCGCAGACCTCCTTGTCGGCCCCGGACACCGCCGGAGCACCGAGCAACCTGCAGCGGTAGGCGGCCGGGCCGCATGGCAGGCTGGGCCGGTGACCGCTGACGCCCGGACCGCTGACCCCCAGCCTGCCACCGCACTGCCCGCGGACAACCCGTTCGCCGCCCCGAGCGGGCTGCCGTTCCGCTTCCCGCCGTTCGACCGGATCAGGCCCGAGCACTTCCGGCCGGCGTTCGACGCGGGGATGGCCGAGCAGCGGGCCGAGGTCGAGGCGCTCGCGACGTCGTCCGAGCCGGCGACCTTCGAGAACACCCTCGAGGCGCTCGAGCGGTCGGGCCGGCTGCTGTCCCGGGTCTCCAGCGTCTTCTACAACCTCACGTCGTCGCACTCCGGCCCGGAGCTCGACGCGATCGAGGCGGACGTCGCCCCGCTCCTCGCGGCCCACAGCGACGCCGTCCGGCTCGACCCGCGCGTCTTCGAGCGGATCGCCGCGGTGCACACGCAGCAGGCCTCCCTCGGCCTCGACGAGGAGCAGCAGCGTCTGCTCGACCGCTACCACAAGGACTTCGTCCGGGCCGGTGCCGCGCTCGACCCCGACAGCCAGGAGCGGCTGCGCGCGATCAACGCCGAACTGTCCTCCCTCACCGCGGAGTTCAAGCGCCGCCTCCTCGCGGACACCAACGACCTCGCGGTGCACGTCAGCGACGTCGCGGACCTCGACGGGCTCTCGGACGGCGAGGTCGCGGCCGCCCGCGAGGCCGCCGTCGCACGCGGCCTCGACGGCTACCTGCTGACCCTCGTGCTGCCGACCGCGCAGCCGGCGCTGGCCCGGCTGCGGCGTCGCGCCGTCCGGGAGCGGCTGCACACCGCGTCGGTGACCCGCGGCCTGCGCGGCAACGAGAACGACACCCGCGAGAGCCTGACCCGGATGGTCGCGCTGCGCGCCGAGCGCGCGGTGCTCCTCGGGTTCGGCGACCACGCCTCGTACGTCGTCGCCGACCAGACCGCAGGCACCCTGGAGGCCGTGGACGCGATGCTCGGCGGGCTCGTCGCCCCGGCCGTGCGCAACGCCGAGGCGGAGGCCGCCGAGCTCGAGACCCTGCTCGTCGCGGACGGCGGGACCGCACCGCTGCAGCCGTGGGACTGGGCGTACTACGCCGAGCAGGTCCGCCGGGACCGGTACGCCGTCGACACCGCGGCCCTGCGGCCGTACTTCGAGCTGGGCCGGCTCGTCGAGGACGGCATCTTCCACGCCGCGAACGCCTTGTACGGCCTCGGTTTCACCCGCCGCACCGACCTGCCGACCTACCACCCGGACGCGCAGGTCTACGACGTCACGGGCCCGGACGGCGCCCCGCTCGGGCTGTTCGTCGCCGACTGGTACGCCCGGGACTCCAAGCGCGGCGGGGCCTGGATGAGCAGCTTCGTCGGCCAGTCGCACCTGCTCGGCACCGGACCGGTCATCGTCATCAACCTCAACATCCCCAAGCCGCCCGCGGGCGAGCCGACGCTGCTCACGCTCGACGAGGTCCGGACGGCGTTCCACGAGTTCGGCCACGTCCTGCACGGCCTGCTCTCCGACTGCCGCTACCCGCGTCTGGCCGGCACGAGCGTCCCCCGCGACTTCGTCGAGTACCCCAGCCAGGTCAACGAGATGTGGGCGTACGAGGCGCCGGTGCTCTCCCGGTACGCCGTCCACCACGAGACCGGCGAGCCGCTCGCACAGGAGCGCGTCGACGCGCTGCTCGCCTCCCAGCTCTACGGCGAGGGCCAGGCGACGACCGAGTACCTCGCCGCGACGCTCCTCGACCTCGAGTGGCACCGGCTCGCCGGCGACGCGGCGACGGTCGCCCCCGAGGACGTCGAGGCGTTCGAGGCGAAGGCCCTGGAGCGGCACGGGATCGCGGTCCGGCTCGTGCCGCCGCGCTACCGGACGTCGTACTTCTCGCACGTGTTCGCCGGCGGCTACAGCGCGGGCTACTACTCCTACATCTGGAGCGAGGTGCTCGACGCCGACACCGTCGAGTGGTTCCACGAGCAGGGCGGCCTGCGCCGCGAGTCCGGCGAGGTCTTCGCCCGCGAGCTGCTGAGCCGCGGCGGCTCCCGCGACCCGATGGAGGCCTTCGAGGCCGTCCGCGGCCGCCCGCCGGTCATCGCCCCGCTGCTCGTGCGGCGGGGGCTCGCCTCCTGACGGGCCCGTGCCCGACAGGTCCGCGCCCGACGGGCACGCGCCTGACCGGGTCGTTCAGTCGATGCCGTGGTGGTCCTTCGCCCACTGGTGCCGCACGCCCTTCCAGCGGTCGAGCACCGACATCTGCTTGTCGCCGAACTCGATCGACATCGCGGCGACGACGACGAGCAGCAGCAGGAAGCCGACTGAGGCGAAGATCTCTGCACCGGTCATGACGTTCTCCCCCTGAGGGTGGTCGAGCGGCCCGATGGCCGCTGCCACCCCTCAAGACGCCATCGTCCGCCCGGAGGTTTCCTCTGAACAGACGAACGTTTCTTCCGTGGTCGGTTCCGCCCCCGTCAGGCTCTAGCCGATGAGGTGCAGCCGGGTCTGCCGCCCGTCGAGGAACCGGCACTCCCGCCCGTCGAAGAACGCGTCCTCCTCGAGCATGAACGCCACCCCGCGACCGCCCCACTCCGGGACGGCGACCCGGGCCTGGAGTTCGACCGAGTAGGCCGTCGCCGGGTGCAGCGGGTGCTCGCCCTGGCCGTCGACGCGCCCCTGGTTGTCCCACAGCCCGATCGTCGGCCCGGCTGCGTGCCCGTGGACCCCGATCGGGTGGCTGTAGACCAGGCCGTCGATGCCCTCGGTGCGGGCCGCCCCCAGCGTCGCCGACAGCAGGTCGTTGCCCGTCATCCCGACCGAGAACCGGGCCATGAGCAGGTCCTGCAGCCGGTTCGCGGCGGCGATCCCGGCCTGCAGCCCGGCCGGCGCCTGCGTCTCGCCCGGCCGCAGCACGTAGGCGTGCTGCTGCTGGTCGGTGCACAGCCCCGCGTCGACGATCCCGAAGTCGACGTGCACGAGGTCGCCGGGCCGGATGACCGTCTCCCCGCCGGCCGGCACCGGTCCGGACGGCGCGTCGTCCGCCCGCTGCACGCTGCACGCGGGGTGGAACCACGAGCCGAGCCCGTCGTCGTGGACGGTCTGCCGCAGCCACCACTCGACGTCGGACGTCGTCGTGACCCCGGGCGTGACGACCTCGGCGGAGAGCGCCCGCGCGAGGTAGCCGTGCGCCCGCGCGCAGGCCGCCGCCAGTGCGTCCGCCTCTTCGGGCAGCCGGGTCTCGAGCCAGCCGACGGCCGCCTGCTCGGCGGACACGACCCGGCGCCGCATCCGGTCCGGCAGCGCCGTGAGGAACGCGTCGTGCTCGGACGCCGTGAGGCCGTCCGCGAGCGGGAACGTCGCCGACCGGTCGACACCGATCGTCCGCGGGTCGCGCTCGGCGAGGATCCGGGCCAGGCAGGTCCACTGGTCCGGCTCGGCGGCCGGGTCCCAGACGTGAGGGAAGGCCTCGCCGACCGGGTAGCGCGCGACGGCGAACCGGTCGACCCCGCTGCCGTCGGCCCGCCGGACGAACACGAGCACGGTCCGGCGGCGGGCCGTGGCGAGCCACGTCGCCGGCAGCATCGTCGCGACGACCGGGTCCTCGGCGTACTCCCGGGCGACGAGCACCCAGGCGTCGAGCCCGGCCCGGTCGAGCACGAGCGGGACGACGAGCTCCAGCCGGCGCAGCAGCAGCGCGTCGTGGGCCGCGGCCCGCGCCCGCAGGTCGACGGTCATGCCCGCCCGTCGGAGAGGCCGGTCGTGCACCACAGGTCGAGCAGCCGCCCGTACACCTCGACGGCCGCCTCGGTCTTCGACGTCGAGCACCACTCGTCCGCGACGTGGCACTGGTCCGCCTCGCCCGGCCCGAGGACGACGGTCGGCACGTGCGGGCCGTCGAGCGCCGCCGCGGGGCCGAGCAACCCGGCGAGCACCGACGCGTCGGTGAAGTAGCGGGCGGGCGGGGCGACGCCGGCGTCGAGCCCGACGGCGCCGAGGGCGTCCGCGACGAGCGCGACGAAGGGGTCCCCGGGCGCCGTGCCGACCGGTGGCAGGACGACGTGGTCGGCGACCACGACCCCGTCCCCGGCGAGCGCGGCGACCTTGACCCGGACGTCGTCCAGCGCCACCCCGGGCACGACCCGGACGTCGAGGAGCATCTGCGCGCTGTCGGGGACGATGTTCGACTGGACGCCGCCCGCCAGGTAGCCGACGTTCGCCGTCATCGGCCCGAACGTCTCGTGCACCGGCCAGCCGGTCTCGTCGTGGAGGGCCACCGCGGCCCGGGCGAGCCGGACGGCGGCGTTGTCGCCGAGCCACGGCGCGGAGCCGTGCGCGGCCCGGCCGGCAGCGGTGAGCCGCAGCCACAGGGCGCCCTTGTGCCCGAGGACGAGCCGGTTGCCGGTCGGCTCGGCGACGACGAGCGGCCCGCCGCCGGCGAGCACCGCGGCCGGGATCTGCGCGGCGCCGGTGCAGCCGGTCTCCTCCCCCGCCGTGAGCACGACCTGGACGCCGCGGCAGGCGTGCGGCCGCCGGGCGTGATCCGCGACGGCGACGACGAGCGCGGCGACGCCGGCCTTCATGTCGCTCGTGCCGCGGCCGACCATCCGGTCGCCGTCCCGGGCGGCCGCCCAGGGGTCGACGCTCCAGTCGGAGGGGGTCGCCGGGACCGTGTCGAGGTGCCCGGTGAAGGTCAGGGGTGCGTCGCCGCCGGTGCGCGAGACGACCTGGAACCGGTTCGGCTCCCAGGCCACGCCGGTGGTCCGCAGACCGGCGTCGTCGAGGACCGCCGCGCAGCGGACGGCCGCGGCCTCCTCGCCGTCCGCGACGGTGCGCAGCCGGACGAGGTCGGTGAGGAGGTCGAGGACGGTGGACGACGAGAGGCCGGCGGACGACGAGGGGCCGGCGGACGACGAGGGGCCGGTGGAGGGCGCGGGCTCGGTGGAGGGGCTCACGAGGTACGAGCCTGCATCCACTGCCGGGTCGCGCGCCAGGTGGGGGTGCCCGGGAGCAGGTGGACGAAGTGGTCGGCGCCCTCGTCGACGCGCAGGGTGACGTCGTCCCCGGCCGCCGCCGCGGCTGCCGCGTAGGCCAGCGAGGCGGTGTGCGGGACGGCGTCGTCGGCGTCCCCGGTGACGACGAGCGTCGGGACGCCGAGCGGCAGCAGCGCGGCCGGGTTCGCCGTGGCGTACGCGAGCGGGTTGTCCCGCGGGCCGGCCCCGCCCATGAGCGCGAGGACCGCACCGTCGCCGTACCGCTCGTCGGCCGCGACGACGAGGTCGGCGACCGCGGCCTGCGCGACGACGGCGGCCGGGCGCCACCGGGGCGGCCCGCCGGGCGCCCCGGCCGGGAGCCGGTGCCGGCCGGCGAGCCACAGCGCGAGCGCCCCGCCCGCCGAGTGACCGACGAGCACGACCCGGTCGAGGTCGAGCGGGTGCCCGGCGGCCGCGTCCGCCAGCAGGTCGGCCGCCGCGGCGACGTCGTCGTAGGTGCGCGGCCAGCCGCCCCCGGACGACGGCCCTTCGCTGCCGACGGCCCGGTAGTCGAGGCTCCACACCGCCCAGCCTGCGGCGAGCAGGTCGTCGACGAGCATCCCGGACAGGCTCCGGTCGTACCTCGCGCGCCAGTAGCCGCCGTGCACGAGGACGGCGACCCGGTGCGGCGCAACGTCTCCCGCATCACCCTCGGGAGCAGCGTCGGGCAGGTACAGGTCGCACACCTGCGCCGGGTGGGCACCGTAGGTGTACGACTGCACTGGTCGTGCCGCGCCGGGCGCGAGGCCCTCGATCCCGAACAGACCCGCTGCGCCCGTCACGACGACCGCAGCCACTCCGACGAGACCGTCACCGAGCGCAGGACGTCCGGGTCCGGTTCGACGCCGATGCCGGGCCCCGTCGGGATCGCGACGTGGCCGTCCTCGATGAAGAACTCCCGGGTGATGTCCTGGTGGTAGTAGCGCTTCGTCGCCGAGGTGTCGCCCGGCAGCGTGAAGCCGGGCAGCGCCGCGAGCGCGAGGTTCGGTGCCCGGCCGACGCCGGTCTCGAGCATGCCGCCGCACCACACGGCCTTGCCGAGCTCGACGCAGACGTCGTGGATCCGCACGGACTCCAGGTAGCCGCCGACCCGGCCGGGCTTGATGTTGACGATCTCGCAGGCTCCGGACTCGATCGCGTCCCGGGCCGCAGCCGCCGACACGATCGACTCGTCGAGGCACACCGGGGTCGTGATCCGCTGCGCGAGCAGGGCGTGCCCGGGCACGTCCTCCTCCTCCAGCGGTTGCTCGATGAGGAGCAGGTCGAAGGCGTCGAGCTGCGCGAGGTGGTCGGCGTCGCCGCGCCCGTAGGCGGTGTTCGCGTCGACCTGCAGGAGGATGTCGCCGAACCGCTCGCGGACGGCGCGCACGGGCGCGACGTCCCAGCCCGGCTCGATCTTCAGCTTGATCCGCAGGTAGCCGGCGTCGAGGTAGGCCCCGACGGCGTCGAGCAGTGCGGGGACCGAGTCCATGATGCCGACCGAGACCCCGGTCGGGACCCGGTCCTTGACCGCCCCGAGCCGGTCGCCGATCGAGCGGCCCTCGATCCGCAGCTGGGCGTCGAGGAGCGCGGTCTCGAGCGCCGCCTTCGCCATCCGGTGCCCCTTGACCCACTCGACGGCCGGCGCGAAGCCCTCCGCCGTGAGCTCCCCGGCGTCCGAGAGCGCCTGCGCAGCAGGCACGAGCCAGCGCCGCAGGACGTCGCACGCCCCGTCGGCGTACTCGCTCGAGTAGGCGGGGCGCTCCATCGCGACGCACTCGGCCCAGCCCTCGGCCTCGTCGGTGACGACGTGCACGAGGACGCAGTCGTGCGTCGTCTCGGTGCCGAAGGACGTGCGGAACGGCGACACGAGCGGCAGCGCGACGCGGCGCAGCTCCACGGCCTCGAGCTTCATGCGATGTCCTCTCTCATGAGGGGTCCTCTCCGGTGGCAGCGGTCTGTGGGTGCGGAGTCAGCAGGTAGGAGCTGCGGTCGACGAAACCCGTGACACGCCAACCGCTCCCGAGCAGCCCGGGAACGACGTCCCGGTGGGCGGCGCGCCAGGACCGCGCGGTGCCGCCGTCCTCGACGCGCATCCGCTCGACGTCCGCCGGCGTCCCGACGAGCACCGCCGGGACATCGCCGGAGCCGGCCGCGCGGAGCACCCCGGCGTCGACGACCGGGCGGCCGTCGGCGTCCTCGTGGACGACCGCGGCGGCACCGGCGGGCGCGACGTACGTCGCCGGGGTGCCGGCGGCCGCGGCGACGGCCCGCGGCGAGCGCAGGGCCCAGCGCACGAGGAACCGGTCGGAGTGGTGGCCGGCGTTGATCGCGTCGGTCATCTCGCCGTAGAAGTCGTGGAGGTACTGCACCGGCAGCGCCCCGAGCTTGACGGCGTTGAAGTACGCGTTGCGGCGCACGAGCGGGTCGTAGGTCCACTGCACGGTGCCCAGGCCGCGGGCCAGGCACCAGGCCCGCTGGTGCTGCTTGAGGACGAACCCCGCGTGCCGGGCCCGCCCCTCGGCGAGGGCACCGGTGATGTGGGAGTGCAGGATCGGCTCGCCCTCGTGGGTCACGCCGAACAGGCCGATGGACGCCGCGACGAGGTCACCCGGGGCGTCGTCCGCGACCTCCTCCGCACCGCCGTGCGGGCCGGCGACGACGCTCGCCCCGGCGAGGTAGCCGCAGTCGAAGGCGATGACCCGCAGCAGCTCGGTCGACAACGACTGCTCCGGGGCCCGGCCCCACACGGCGTCGAAGACCGCGACGAGCCGGAGGTGGTCCTCGGGCTCGGAGAGCTCCCGCACGGCGAGGCCCTCGCCGGCGGCGGCCCGCGCGGCCGCCGCGCCGGCCTCCGCGACGGCTGACGCGTCGGGCACGAGCCTCAAATTCATCCCATCATCCTGTCATTCGTGGCCGCGCTGCGGAAGCCCTCGTCTACGGTGGCTGCGTGGCGCAGACGGTACCGGCGGGCCTGGCCGCCTGGACGACGACGCTCACGGGCAGCGCCCCGACGGCCGTCCTGCGACCGACCTCGGGCGCCGTCCTCGCGGTCTGCGGCGACGTCGTCGTCAAGGTGCACCCGGCGGGCACGGACGCGGCGGCGCTGGCAGCCCGGCTGCGCGTGGCCGCGGCGCCCGACCTGGACGGCGTCCTCGCGGCGCCGCTGCGTGCCCAGCCCGTCCCGGTTCCGGGGGCGGTGCTGGGCGCGGCGTCGGACGGCAACTCGCAGGATCTCGTCGCGACGCTCTGGCCGCGGCTCGACGTCCTCGACACGGACGTGGCCCACCCGCCGTGGGCACCGGCCGCCCGGACCCTCGCCCGGCTGCACCGCACCGCCGTCCCGGCCGCGGCCGCACTGCCCGCGCACGGCGCGCCGGCCCGGCTGCGCCGGGCGCTCGACCGGGTCGCGCCGCTCGGCAACGACGGGCGCGCCGCGACGGTCGTGCGGGCGGGCCGGCACACGGAGCAGGACCTCGCGGCGGCCGAGCCGGCCGGCAGCCTCGTGCACGGCGACTGGCACCTCGGCCAGCTCGGCCGGGACGTCGGTGGCCGCTGGCTGCTCCTCGACCTCGACGACCTCGGGCTCGGGGACCAGGCCTGGGACCTCGGCCGCCCGGCCGGGTTCTGGGCCGCGGGGCTGCTCGACGACGCGTCGTGGACGACGTTCCTCACCGCCTACCGGGCGGCCGGCGGTCCCGCCGTCCCGCCGGAGGGCGACCCGTGGCCGCGGCTGGACCTGCCGGCCCGCGCCGAGGTCGTCGTCGCGGCGGCCCGCGCCGTCCACCGGGCGCACCACGGCACGGAGGCCTGGGACGACACCGCCGAGGCGCTGCTGACGGCGTGCGCCCGGATGTGAGCCCGGCCTGCACGGGCTGCGGACCGCCGCCCGGCCCGTGACCGCGGGAACCGCCCCGGCCGGCCGATCGTCGGCCATGGAGACGCATCACGCAGCAGCGCCTCCCGAGGAGCACCGCCATGAGCCAGACCCCCGCCTGGGGCGAGCCGCCCGCCCAGCCNGGTACCGGTGGTGGCCGTGGCTGCCCCAGCCCGTCCCGCAGTACCAGCCCCCGACCCAGCCGGTCGCCCCGGCCGGCGGCGGGATGGTCTGCCCGAAGTGCCGCGGCGCGATGCGCACCTACGAGCGCAACGGGATCCACCTCGAGCAGTGCGACGGCTGCCGCGGCATCTTCCTCGACTTCGGTGAGCTGGAGTCGCTCACCCGGCTCGAGACCCAGCTCGCGGCACCCGCCCCCGCACCGGCCCCGCAGGCCGCCGCGCAGCCGACGACGGTCGTCTACGCGCAGCAGCCGCAGCAGCCCTACCCGCCGCAGCCCTACCCCGGGCAGTACGGGCCGGGCTGGGGCAGCCACGGCCACCACCGGTACCGCAAGCAGGGCTTCGGGCGGCTGTTCTTCTCGTCCTGACGGGCGCCTCGACGAGCCCGGGGCCGCGGCTCAGCCCTGGCGCGGCCTCGGGACGTCGACCCCCGCGAGCGGCACGTCGAACGGCGGCACGACGAACCCGTGGCAGAACCGGTTCGCCGGGTCGAGCGCGCTCTTCAGCGTGCGCAGCCGCTGCCAGGCGGCCCCGCCCGCGGCGCTCGCGGTCCGGGCCGCCTTCTCGGCACCCTCGGTGAAGTTCAGGTAGGTCGCGCCGGTGACGAACGGGGCGAGCCGGTCCCTGGTCTGCGTGTAGTGCCGCTCGACGGCGTGCGCGCGGGCCTCGTCGGCCGCGACGGTGACGTACTCGAGGACGAACTCCGCCGTCCGGGCCCGGTCGTTCGGCGCCCCGGCGGCTCCCCGGCGGACCGCCGCACCGAGGTGGCGGATCTCCGCCACGACGACGAACCGCTCGCCGTCCGCGTGCTCCTGCCAGCCGTCGACGAAGACGTCGAGAGCCTCGTCCGGGAGGCTGTCCAGCTGCTCCGTCGTCACGTAGGCCGGCATCGGGTCGACCGGGTCGTGGCTGATCCCGCCGACCTCGCCGAACGGCATGTCGGCCCAGGTGTCGACGAGCGGCGCGCGCCAGCGCCGCCACTCGTCGAGCATCGCGGCGCCCTGCTCCGGGTCACCGCACCAGGCCCCGCGGACGACGGCGAACGACTTGCCGCGCAAGGTCTCCGGGACGTCGGGGATCGGGGGGTACTCGATGAGGACCAGGCTGCTCGACAGCTCGTCGGGAGCACCGGCCACCCAGTCGCGCCAGCGCCGGGCGACCTCGCCCGCGAGCTCCGGCGGGTAGTAGAGGTTGCCGCCGTAGACCCGGGCCACCGGGTGCAGCGCGATCTCCATCCCGACGACGACGCCGAAGGGCCCGCCACCGACGCCGCGCAGCGCCCAGAACAGCTCGGGGTGGTCGTGCGCGCTGGCCCGCACGAGCGCGCCGTCCGGGGTGACGACGTCGAAGGCGAGCACGTTGTCGGAGCCGAACCCGTAACGGCGGGAGAGCCAGCCCACCCCACCACCGAGCGTGTAGCCGACGCAGCCGACGTGCGGGCTGGAGCCGAGGGCGGGCGCGAGCCCGTGCTGCTGGGCCAGCGGCAGGACGTCGCCCCACTGGTTGCCGGCGGCGACGAACGCCGTCCGGTTCACCGGGTCGACCCGGACCCGACGCAGCCGCGAGGTGACGACGAGGAGCGCGCCGTCCGCGGGCCGGCCGATCCCGTGGCCGGTCGACTGGACGGCGACCCGCAGCCCGAGGTCGGCGGCGCAGCGCACGGCGTGGACGACGTCCGCGACGGACTCCGCGACGACCACCACGGCCGGGCGCTGGACGACGGCGCTGTTGAAGGGGGCGAAGGACTCCGCGTAGCCGTGGGCGCCCTCGACGAGGACCGTCCCGTCGACGCGGGCGCGCAGGAGCGCGAGCGCGTCCGCGGGCAGGGTTGTCGTCGTGCTCACCATCGTGGGTCCTCCTCGCCGTCCCCGGCTGCGTCGCCAGGTGCGTTCACTGAGATGTCGACCGGCCCACGGCCCGGGTTGAGCCGCCCGGGCGGCCCGCTCGTGCGCAGCCGGGTGATGCGAGCCCTGGTGCGGACGAGTGACGGATCACCGTCCGGAGCGCGGGACGCCCCTCCCGCGGGACGCCGTCCGCGCCGTACCGTCGCCTCCATGACCGACTCCGGGCCCGGCGACCTCCTCGACCCGACCGACCGCGCGGACCTCGCACGCGCCGCGCGGCACCTCGTCCGCTACGGCGGGGGCGGGGACTTCATGCCGTTCGTCGCCGAGCGCGCCGCCGGCTCGTTCGTGTACGACCGCAACGGCCGCGCCGTGCTCGACTTCACGAGCGGCCAGATGAGCGCGGTCCTCGGGCACAGCCACCCGGCGATCGTCGAGGTCGTCGGCTCGACGATCGGCCGCCTCGACCACCTCTTCTCCGGGATGCTGTCGCGCCCGGTCATCGACCTCGCCGAGGTGCTCGGCTCGCTCGCGCCGGGCCTGGACAAGGTGCTGCTGCTCACCACGGGCGCCGAGTCGAACGAGGCCGCGCTGCGGATGGCCCGGCTCGTCACCGGCGGCTGGGAGGTCGTCGGGTTCAGCCAGTCCTGGCACGGGATGACCGGCGGCGCCGCGTCCGCGACGTACTCGGCGGGGCGGCGCGGCTACGGCCCGGCGAACGTCGGCTCGATGGCGATCCCGGCCCCGAACGCCTACCGGCCGCGCTTCACGACCCCCGACGGCGCCCTCGACTGGCGCACCGAGCTGGACGACGGCTTCGACCTCGTCGACCGGCAGAGCGCGGGCGGGCTCGCGGCGTTCATCGCCGAGCCGATCCTGTCCTCGGGCGGGATCATCGACCTGCCGCCGGGCTACCTCACGGCGCTGCGGGCCAAGTGCGCCGAGCGCGGGATGCTCCTCGTGCTCGACGAGGCCCAGACGGGTGTCGGCCGGACGGGCACGATGTTCGCCCACGAGCGGGACGGCGCGACGCCCGACCTCATGACGCTCTCGAAGACCCTCGGCGCGGGGCTGCCGCTCGCGGCCGTCCTCACGACGACCGAGATCGAGCAGCAGGCCCACGAGCGGGGCTTCCTCTTCTACACGACCCACGTGAGCGACCCGCTGCCCGCGGCGGTCGGGCTGGCCGTCCTCGACGTGGTCGTCCGGGAGCGGCTCGCGGAGCGCGCGCTCGTCGCCGGCGAGCGGCTCCGCGCGGGCCTGCGCGAGATGCAGGAGCGGCACGAGTGCATCGGCGACGTCCGCGGCCGGGGGCTGCTCGTCGGGGTCGAGGTCGTCGCAGACCGGGTGTCGAAGAAGCCGGCGCCGGAGATCGGGCACGCCGTGAGCCGGCGCTGCCTCGAGCTGGGCCTGTCGATGAACATCGTCCAGCTGCCGTCGATGGGCGGTGTCTTCCGCATCGCCCCGCCGCTCACCGTCTCCGACGCCGAGATCGACCTCGGGCTCGACATCCTCGACCGGGCGATCAGCGACGTGACGCGCTGAGCGTCGCGGCGACGTCCCTCCCGGCGAGAGCGACGAGCACGAGGCCCAGCGCGGTCGCGTGCTGGGCCGTCCGGCGGCGCACGGTGTGCGCGGTCGAGACGTTCTCCGGCACGTCCTGGGCCGGCCCCAGGCCGAGCCGGGTGTAGACCGCGTCGAGCCCCGCGATGACGGGCCGGCCGGCGGCGTCCGCCGCCTCCAGCGACGTCGTGAACCCCGACTCGTGGTGCCGCACCCACACCGTGACGAGCACCGCGAGGCCCGGTCGGTCCCAGCGCAGCCCGTCGGCGACCGACCGCGGCCCCTCGAAGGAGTGCTCGGCCACGAGGAAGCCGAACGCGGGCGGAGCCTCGCGCCACAGGACCTCCACGAGGTCGGCCATGCCAGCGATGATCCGGCACCCGGGTGCCGCAGGGAAGACGCGACCCGTCGTGAGAAGGGCATCCGCCGACGGAACGCGCCGTCCGGCGGGGACCGGTGACACGCAGCGGGACGCCGCCCCGCTGGTCGCCGGTCGGTCCGTCCAGCCCTTGAGACGGCCGTACGCCAGGTCGTCACAAGAACGCTCCAACGGGCGACACGCCGTGCTTCCGGGACGTTGGTGCGTCCTGCCGTACGGCTGTCCCGGATGCCGGACGGCGTCGGGCCGGGCCGCTGGGTCAGCCGCCGGCCGGCGCGTCCCCGGTGGCGCAGGACGGCCCGGTCCGCCCCGGAACCGTCAACCGACGAACAGGCAGAACGGGTGCCCGGCCGGGTCGGCGAGGACGTACAGCGGCTCGTCGGCGTCGTCCGAGCGGTCGAACCGCAGCTCGGCGCCAAGCGAGAGCGCCCGGTCGCGGTGCCGTTCGAGGGCGGCGACGTCGGGCACGGTGAAGTCGACGTGGAGTTGCATCGGGACGCCCGGCGGATCGGGCCAGTTCGTCCGCGGCAGCGCGTCGACCTGCTGGAAGGCGAGCATCCGCCGGCCGTCGTCCACCGTCAGCACGAGCCAGTCGGCGTCGTCGGGGGCGCCGTCGGCGGGCGGCTCGTCGCCGGGGCGGTACCGGAGCCCGAGAAGCTCCCGGTAGAACTCCGCGAGGCCCCGGACGTCGGTCGTGTCGAGCACCGTGTGCAGCAGGGTCGGGTAGTCGGCCATCGCAGCAGGGTAGGAGGGGACGCCATCCCCGCACGCCGGCTCGCATACTGCAGTCGTGCTGACCGACCTCACGCTGCGCCTGCTCGACCCCGCCGACGCCGGGACGGCGGCGGTGCTCGTCGGCTGGCTCTCCCACGAGTGGACCTGGATCCCGCCGGACGACCCCGCGACGGACCCGGTGCAGCGCTGGACCCGGCTCGTCGCCGAACGGGCCCGTCCCGGGCAGGTTCCGTTCACGCTCGTCGCGCACGTCGACGACGGGCCGGTCGGATGTGTGCAGGTCTGCACGGACGACGTCCACGCCCGGTACGCCGACCGCGGCCCGTGGCTGTCGGCGGTCTACGTGCTGCCGGTGGCGCGCGACCTCGGCGTCGGCCGGGCCCTGCTCGCGGAGACCGAGCGGCTCACGGCCGCGCAGGGGCACGACGAGCTGTGGCTGCACACCGGTGAGGCGCACCGCTTCTACGCGCGGTGCGGCTGGGAGACCGTCGAACCGAAGGTGTCGGTCCACGAGGACGCCGTCATGCGCCGGTCCCTCGTCGGTTGACGAGCGCGCGTGCCGGCAGCCCGGCCCCTCAGGCGATCCGGACGTCCGCGTCCTTGCGGGCGAGCTCCACGTAGGTCTGCCCGGGAGCCATGAGCAGCGGCCCGCCGCCGTCCACGGTGAACCGGAACCGCTCCTGGACAGCACCCTTCGTCCAGGTCCCGGTGACGGCCCGGCCGCCGTGGGCGTAGACGAACGTCCCCTTCGCGTCGATGATCCCGTGCACCGGTTCGGCGCCGCCGCGGCCCGGGTAGATCTTCGTGTACTCCTGCGTGGCGCGGATGACGAGGATGTTGTCGGTGGCGACCCGGGTGCCGTTCTTCAGCACGTGCTTGCCCCAGGGCATGCTCCGCAGGTAGCGGCCCGACGCGTCGTCGTACCGGTAGGACATGTCGTAGGTGTGCCCGCGCTTCCACGGCACGCTCACCGTGACGGCTTGCTTCCCGGCCGCCGTGCTCACCTCGGCGTCGGTCTCCGCGAAGGGGAAGTAGGCCTTCTGCGGACCCTCCGCGAACGACCTGCTCTGCTTCGCCAGCACCGCGGGATGGCAGACGACGGCCCGGTCGTAGTAGGTGACTCCCTGGTAGACCCGCACCCGGGAGCGGTCGATCGAGTACGCCCCGGTGCCCTTCGTCGCCAGGTAGGTCCGCGAGCCGTCGAGGTACTTCCGGTTGTGCTCGACGTAGTCGAGCACCCAGCCGGTGGCCCCGGTGTTGCCGACGACGGCCCCGAACGGCGCGAGCAGCGGGACGTCGACCGGGCGCAGCGAGCGGACCGGGGCGACGCCGTCCGGCATCCGGGAGTGGAAGACCGGCATGAGCCGGGTGCCGGAGTAGCCGGACGCGTCGCGGTAGCCGTCGAGCTCGACGAAGACGATGTCGGCCTTGTCGAGCCCGACCTGGGGGTGCTCGCGGACGTTGTCCGGGACCTTCACCGCGACCGCGGGGTGCCGGGCGGCCGCCTCGTCCGTGAGCAGGGCGCCGCTGAGCGGCCACCGTGCGGCGGGTGCGGGCGGCGAGGACGTCGTGACCGGTGCCGGCGTCGGGGTGGGCGACGGCAGGGCGGACGACGTCCCCGCAGGCCGCTCCGCCGATCCGCCCGAGCAGCCCTCGAGCGCACCGCCGACCCCTGCGACCCCGATCAGGCCCAGGAGAAGGGTGCGGCGGTCGAACGACTCCATCCGATCCTGCCCATCACTCGTCGACGGTAGTTCACTCATAGCGACACCTCGATGACGGTCAGTATGCAGGCTCGGGGAGCCCTCGACCCGGGCCACGCGCCGGTCGGCGCCTCCGGGGGACAGACGCGCCGGGCCCGGGCGGCTATCCGTCCGCGACGGCGGGCGCCGGCACGACCCCCACGCTGCCACCGCCGGGGCCTTGCTGCCAGGGACCTGTGCCGGGCTGCAAGGCATCTGCGGGTGATCTGCCAGCGCCGGAGTGCAGGGTCGTGACCGACAGCCACCACGGGACCGATCCCCCAGGAGTCGAACCATGTCCACCCCCACCGCAGCGATCGAGGCGGTCGGCCTCGTCAAGCGCTTCGGGTCGACGACCGCACTGGACGGCGTCGACCTGCACGCACCGGCCGGCACCGTGCTCGGCGTCCTCGGCCCGAACGGCGCCGGCAAGACGACCGCCGTCCGGATCCTCGCGACCCTGAGCCGCCCCGACGCCGGCCACGCCCGCGTCGCGGGGCTCGACGTCGTCCGGGACGCCGCCGCCGTCCGCCGGACCATCGGCCTCACGGGGCAGTACGCCTCGGTCGACGAGGACCTCACCGGCACCGAGAACCTCGTGCTCATCGGCCGCCTCCTCGACCTCTCGCGGCGCGACGCCCGCGCCCGGGCCGCAGTCCTCATCGCCCGCTTCGGCCTCGACGACGCCGGCGGCCGCACCGTGAAGACCTACTCCGGCGGCATGCGGCGCCGGCTCGACCTCGCGGCCGGGCTCATGGGGCACCCGACGGTCATCTTCCTCGACGAGCCGACGACCGGGCTCGACCCCGGGAAGCGGGACGACGTGTGGCGGCTCGTCCGCGGCCTCGCCGACGACGGCGTCACGGTCCTGCTCACGACCCAGTACCTCGAGGAGGCCGACGCCCTCGCCGACCACCTCACCGTCGTCGACCACGGCCGGGTCATCGCCAACGGCACCCCGGCCGAGCTCAAGGCGACGATCGGCAGCCGGTCGGTCGACGTCCGGCCGCGCCTCGCCTCCGACATCGACACCGTGCGCGGCGTCCTCGCCGAGGTGAGCGGCCGCGGCCTGTCGGCGGTGGAGACGATCGGCCGGCACGTCGCCTCGGTGCCCGTCGACTCCGACGACGCGGTCACGGCGGTCGTCTCCCGGCTCGCGACCCTCGGCGTCGCCGTCGACGAGCTGGCGCTGCGCCGGCCGACCCTCGACGAGGTCTTCTTCTCCCTCACGGGCTCCCGCACCGACGACTCCGGGAGCGACGACAGCACCACCGACGACAGCACCGACACCCTCGAGGAGGTCCCGGCATGACCACCCTGACCCCCGCCGCGGTGCCCGCGCCCGGCTTCGCGCCGCTCGCCGGGCTGCGCCACAGCCTCGTGCTCGCCGAGCGCAGCATCCTCAAGATCCGGCGCACGCCGGAGCAGCTCATCGACGTGACGCTGCAGCCGATCATCTTCCTCGGGCTGTTCGTCTACCTGTTCGGCGGCGCCATCGCCGGCTCGACCCACGACTACCTGCAGTTCGTGCTGCCCGCCCTCATGGTGCAGAACGCCCTGTTCGTCGCGACGGCGATCGGGGTGAACCTCAACTCCGACATCGGCAAGGGCGTCTTCGACCGGTTCCGGAGCCTGCCGATCGCCCGGTCCGCACCGCTCGTCGGCGCGGTCCTCGGGGACGTCGTCCGGTTCACGCTGTCGATCGGCGTCCTCATCGCGGTCGGCCTGGTCATGGGGTTCGACCCGACCGGCGGCTGGCTGCGGACGGCGGCGGCCTGCCTGCTGCTCGTCGGGTTCTCGATGTGCGTCTCGTGGATCTTCGTCCTCGTCGGGCTCGTCGCCCGCAGCGCCGGCGCCGTGCAGGGCCTGGCGTTCCTGCTGATCTTCCCGCTGACGTTCGGGTCGTCGACGTTCGTGCCGGTCGACACGATGCCGGGCTGGCTGCAGTCCTGGGTGCGGGTCAACCCGGTCACGCATCTCGTGGACGCCGTCCGCGGGCTCATGCTCGGCGGCCCGGTGGGGACGCCGCTGTGGCAGACCGTCGCGTGGGCCGCCGGCATCGTCGCGGTGTTCGCGCCGCTCGCGGTCCGGGCGTACCGCCGCAAGGCGGCCTGACGCGAGAACGTCGGGGAGCGGTACCGGCTGCTCAGTCCCGGACGTATGCGTCGAGGAACGCGTTGGACAGCAACCCGTCCGGGTCGAAGGTCGTCAGCAGGCGCCGGGCGTCGCCCAGCCGCGGGTACAGCGGCCGGACGGCGTCCGGCGGCGCCGTGAAGACCTTGCCCCAGTGCGGGCGGGCGCCGAGCGGCAGCAGCCGTTCCTCGATCCGCGGCAGCAGCGGCAGCACGGCGTGCGGGTCCGGCTTCCACGTGAAGTGCACCCCGACGGCGTCCGTGCCGTAGGCGCCGCTGAGCCACAGGTCGTCCGCGGCCATGGAGCGGACCTCGGTGACGAGCAGCGCCGCCGCGATGTCGGACTCCATGTCCCGCAACGCGACGAGCGCCTCGACCGCCCGGTGCCGGGGCACGAGGTACTCGGTCTGCAGCTCGTCGCCGGCGCTCGGGGTGAAGCCGAGCCTGAAGTGCGGGAGCCGGGTGTGCCACGGGCCCGGCGTGCCCTGCTCGGTGAGCGGGTCGGTGTCCCCGCCACGGATCGGGCTCTGCGTCCCGACGGCCCGCCGGGCACCGAAGACGGTGTCGGGCAACGGATCTGCCGATCCGCCCGGAGCGCCGACCCGGGTCTTGAGCCACACTGAGTCGACGACGTCCCCGAGCCAGCGGTGGAACAGGCTGACGCTGTACGCGGCCGACATGATCGCGTCGAAGTGCTCGACGAGCGCCGCGAACGGCAGGTCGTCGTAGACGGTCTGGACGACGTCGTACGTCGGCTCGACGGTGAGGGTCACCTCGGTGACGACGCCGATCCCGCCGAGAGCGACCACCGCACCGGAGAACTCGGTCCCGCAGCCCGGCCCCTCGCCGTCCCGGGACAGCTCGAGGACGTCCCCGCCGACGGTGACGACGCGCAGCCCGCGGACCGCGGTCGCGAGGATCCCGAGCCGGTCGCCCGAGCCGTGCGTCCCCGTCGAGCAGGCACCGGCGACCGCGATGTGCGGCAGCGAGCCGAGGTTGTGCAGCGCGAACCTGTGGTCGTGCAGCCACGGCGCGACCTCGCCGTACCGCAGCCCGGCAGAGACCCGGGCGAGCCCTCGGGCCGTGTCGAGTTCGCGGACGACGGGCATCCGGGCGAGCGAGACCTGGGCACCGGGCAGCCCGCCGGGGGCGGGCACCGCGACGTCCGAGAAGGAGTGCCCGGTGCCGACGGCCCGCAGCCGCTCGCCGCTGCCGAGCAGCCCGCGCAGGCTCTCGAGGTCGGCCGGTTCGTGGAGCACCCCGGGGAAGGCGATGTTGCCGGCCCAGTTCCTGCGCGTCGCCGTCATGGTCGGGAGGTTAGGCGTCGTCGCCGGGGTGCGCGACGGGGCGTCACCGCTCCGCGGCCGTCTCCGGGCCTGTTTCCTGGACCGTCTCCGCGACCGTCTCCGCGACCGTCTCCGCGAACAGCGCGAGCGCTGCGGCGCGGTCGAGCGCGCGGCCGGCGGCGACCGCGGCGTCCGCGCCCGGCCCGAGGGCCTCCCGCAGCGAGGCGAGCAGCCCTTCGACGTCCGAGACCGACACGTCCTCCGCGCCGCGGACGGCGTCCGCCGCGCCGAGCAGGCGGGCCGCGCGGGCCGCGTCACCGGCGGCGGACGCGACATCGGCGGCGGCCACCATGACCATCGCGGCGACGGGCATGTCGAACGCGACGGCGGCGGCGACCTGCGGACGACGCAACCAGGCCCGGGCGTCGTCGAGGCACCCGAGGGCCGCGTCGATCCTGGCCAGCCCCGCGCAGACGATCGCCTCGATCTGGGGCGGTTGCCCGGGCACGCCGTCGACGCGTCCGAGCCCCTCCAGCGCGTGGGCACGGGCCTGCGCCAGGCGCCCCTCGCGCCGGTCGAGGTCGGCCAGGCCCGAGTGGGCGAAGGCGAGGCTCTGCCGGGACACCTGCTCGTCGGCGTCCCGGACCATCGCCTCGATGGCCTCCCGGACCCCGCGGGTCTCCCCGAGCCGGGCCCGCAGCATGAGCGCCCGCAGCCGCAGCGAGGCCGCGTCGTCCACGGCGCCCAGCTCCTGCATGCAGACCGCGGCCTCCTCGGCCATCGCGAGGGCCTCCTCGATGCGGCCCTCGTAGGGCAGGATCGCCGACAGCGAGCCGAGCGCGCCGCCCATCCCCCAGCGGTCGCCCACCGCTCGGAAGCCCTCCAGGGCCAGCGGCATCTCCCGCCGGGCGAGGGCGAGATCGCCGTCGTTCTCGGCGAGCAGCCCGGCGAACAGGTGGAGGGCCGACCGCGCCCACGGCTCGGCCCGGGCCGAGAGCCGCTCGATCGCGGCCGTGGCCCCGGCGTAGTCGCCGGTCATCATGGCGATGCCGGGCTCGACGAGCATGAGCAGCGGGTGCTCGTCGGCGTGCTCCGCGGCGAACCGGACGATCTCCGCCCCGCCGTCGACGAGCGCCGGCAGCCCGACGGACCCGGTCGCCCCGCCGTTCAGGGTGTGCGCGACGGTGACGACCGTGCGGGCGACGGGCGGTGCGTCGCCGTCCATGTCGAGGACGAGCGACAGCCAGGTCGCCGCCTCGGCGTGGGCGCCGCGCAGCGTCCAGAACCAGGCGAGCGCGGCGCCGAGGCGGACGGCGCCGACCGTGTCGCCCTCGGCGACGAACCAGCGCAGGGCCGCGAGGACGTTCGGCCGGTCGACGGTGAGCCGGTCGAGCCACACGAGCTGGTCCGCGGACCGCAACCGCGGCTCGGCGGTCTCGGCGAGCGCGAGGTAGTGGGCGGCGTGCCGGCTGCGCGCGGCGTTGGCCCCGCCGCTCTCCGTGAGCCGCTCGACGCCGTACTCACGGATCGTCTCGAGCATCCGGAACCGGACGGCGCCGCGCACCGGCGCGCCGGGGGTGGTCGCGTCCTCCGCGACGTGGAGCAGCGACTTCTCGACGAGCGAGAGCAGGACGCCGGGGACGTCCGCGACACCGGGGCGGACCGCGGCGGCGGCGTCCTCGCCGAAGGATCCGGCGAACACCGCGACGTGCGCCGCGACGTCGCGCTCGTCGTCCGTGAGCAGGTCCCAGCTCCAGGCGACGACGGCGCGCAGCGTCTGGTGCCGCGGCAGCGCCGTCCGGCTGCCGCCGGTGAGCAGACCGAACCGGTCGTCGAGCCGCGCGGCCACCACGTCCGGCGGCAGGGTACGCAGCCGGGCGGCCGCCAGCTCGATGGCCAGCGGCAGCCCGTCGAGCCGGCGGCAGATCTCGACGACCGGCCGCAGCGTCGTGGCGTCGACGACGAACCCCGGGCGGACGGCGGCCGCGCGGTCGGCGAGCAGCCGGACGGCCGGGTGCGTCAGGGCCTCGTCGGAGGTCGCGCTGTCAGGAGGCGTGCGCAACGGGCCGACGGGGTGGAGACGCTCCCCGTCGATCCGCAGCGGCTCCCGGCTCGTCGCGAGGACCCGCAGGCCCGGGCAGCGCACGAGCAGGTGCTCGGCGACCCGGGCGGCCTCGTCGACGACGTGCTCGCAGTTGTCGAGCAGGAGCAGCACCGGCCGGCTGCCGATCGCGTCCGCGAGGCGGTCGAGGGCAGCCGCCGACGATGCCGGGGCGGCGGACCCGACCGGGTCGCCGGGTCCGCGCTCGCGCAGCACCCGCTCACGGACCCCCAGCGCGTCGGCGACGGCGGCCGTCACGTCGTCCGCGCCGTGCGGGGCGAGCTCCACGAGCCGGACCTCGCGACCCTCGAGGGCATGCCCGCGGGCGACCTCGACGGACAGCCGGGTCTTGCCCGCCCCGCCGGGCCCGACGAGCGTCACGAGCCGCGAGACGCCGAGCGCCGCCGCGAGCTCGGTGACCTCCTGCTCGCGGCCGACGAACGACGTGAGCGCGCCGGGCAGCGGGGCACCCTTCGGCGCGACCGGACGCGGGGGATCTTCCGGCGCCGCAGATCCGTTGTCGCGCAACAGGTCCAAGTGCAGCGCCTGGAGCTCCGCGGAGGGGTCGACCCCGAGGCTGTCGGCGAGCCGGGCCCGCAGGTCCTCGTAGGCGACGAGGGCCTGCGCCCGGCGCCCGCTCGCGGCGAGCGCCCTCAGGTGCAGCGCCTGTGCGCGGTCGCGCAGCGGGTGCTCGAGGGCGAGCGTCTCGGCGTCGACGACGGCGGCGGCCGCCCGGCCCGCGGCGACCTCGGCCTCGACGAGGTCCTCCCGGCAGGCGAGCCGCAGCCGCTCCAGCCGCTCCGCCTCGGCCGCCGCGAAGGGCGCGTCGGCGACGTCGGCGAGGGCCGGGCCGCGCCACAGCCCGAGGGCCTCGCGCAGCGCGCCGCCCCGGTCCGCAGCGCCGCCGGCGGCGCTGCGGANTTCGCGGCCGCCCGGGCGCGCTGCACGAGCCGGCCGAACCGGGCGGCGTCCACGTCGTCCGGTGCGACGGCGAGCGCGTAGCCGGCCGGGCCGGACGCCACGAGGGCGCCGTCGCCGAGAGCGCGGCGCAGCCGGGAGACGAGCGTCTGCAGGGCGTTCGGCGCGTCCGCAGGCGGGGTGTCGCCCCACAGCGCGTCGACGAGCGTCCCGGCGGCGACCGGCCGGCCGGCGTCCAGCGAGAGCCTGACGAGCAGCGCGCGCAGGCGGGACCCGCCGACCTCGACGGGCCGGCCGCCGACCTCGACGAGGAGGGGTCCGAGGATCCCGACCCGCACGGACCCGCCCTCTACGGACCCGCCCTGTACGGACCCACTCTGCACGGACCTACTCTGTCAGCCCCGCGGGCGGCCCGGCCGTCAGTCGGAGGCGACGGGGTGCAGCAGCCCGGGGTGCCCCGGTGGCAGCGCGCGCCGCAGCACCCGCCAGGAGACGACGAGCACCGCCGTCATGAGCGGCCACGACAGCGCCACCTGGACGACGCCGAGCAGCACCGGGGTCGACGCGAGGTAGAGCGCGCCGAGGACGACGGTGCGCAGCGCGAACGACCCGGCCCACCACCACGACGCCCGCGCGTACCCGCGGTAGAGGTGCGGGTCGGCCCGCCAGGCGCCGCGCTGCCGCAGCGCGGAGCCGGTCACGACGCCGAGCAGCGGCCGGCCGACCCAGATCGAGCCGGTCCAGGCGAGGGCGCTGGCGGCGTTCGCGAGGATCCGCACCGCGAAGAAGTCCTCCGCGCGGCCGGTCCGGGCCGCGACGACCGCCCCGCCGAGCACGGGCAGCAGCCCGAGGACGGCGGCCCGCACCTGGTGCCCGCGGACCGTGCGCCAGCCGGCGACGGCGAGCGCGGTGAGGGTGCCGGCCGCGAGCGACACCGGCAGCACGGCGTCCGGCGCGACCCGGCCGGTGACGACGAGGGCGACGACGAACGCGACCGACGGCAGGGTCGCGTCGAGCGCGCTGCGGCGGCCGCCGAGCACGTCGAGCAGGGTGGTCGCCCCGCCGGCCGGGGCGGTGCCCTGGCGGGCCGCGGCCGCGGCGGGGTGCGGACGTGTGGTGGACACCTGGTCAGGGTGCGATGCCGGGCCGGCCGGCCGCCGGGACCTACGGCCCGGCAGGCGGGGCGCAGACACGAGGAGCACCCGGCTGTCCCTCCGGGCCGCGCCCGTTCGTCCCTAGGGTGAGGACGCGCCCGCGGCCTCGCCGCAGGGCCGCACGCGCGGACCGACCGAGGAGGAACCCATGCCGCAGTACGCCGCGATCATCTACAGCCCGGACGTCGACTGGACCGCCCCTGAGCAGGCCGCCGAGATGGGCGAGTACGACGCGTTCACCGCCGCCGCCGGGGCCGTGATCCGGGGCGGTGCCGCGCTCTACCCGACCTCCACCGCGACGACGGTCCGGGTCACCGGCGGCAAGGGCGGGGACGTCGTGACGAGCGACGGCCCGTACGCCGAGACGAAGGAGGTGCTCACGGGCTTCTACCTGCTCGAGTGCGCCGACCTCGACGAGGCCGTCCGGCTCGCCGCGACGATCCCGACCGCGTGGAACGGTGCCGTCGAGGTGCGCCCGGTCATCGACTTCGGGCGCTGACCCCCGCTCGTGGACGACCCGCCCCAGGAGGACGCGGCCGCCCGCGCCGCCCTCGTCCGGCTCGTCCGGGACGAGGGCGCGCGGGTGCTCGCGACGCTCGTGCGGATCACCGGCGACGTCCAGCTCGCGCAGGACTGCGTCCAGGACGCGACCGTCCGGGCGCTGGAGACCTGGCCCCGGGACGGCGTCCCGGAGGTCCCGCGGGCCTGGCTCGTCGCGGCGGCCCGCCGCCGCGCCGTGGACGTCGTCCGGCGCGAGCGGGCCAGGACACCCAAGGAGGTGGCCGCCGTGCACGACCCGTCCGGCACCGGCCCGCCGGACGCCGTCCCGCCCGGGCGCTGGGGTGCCGACCCCGCGCTCGCCGACCTCGACGCCCGCGACGTCCTCGACGACGACCTGCTCCGGCTGGTCTTCATGTGCTGCCACCCGGCGCTGGCCCTCGACGCCCAGGTCGCGCTGGCCCTGCGGACGCTGTGCGGCCTGACGACGGCCGAGGTCGCCCGCGCGCTCCTGGTCCCCGAGGCGACCGCCCGCAAGCGGCTCACCCGGGCCAAGGACAAGATCGCCCGGGCGGGCATCCCGTTCCGGGTGCCGGCCCCGGCGGACCTGCCGGCCCGGGTGGGCGGTGTCGCGGCATGCGTCTACCTGCTCTTCAACGAGGGCTACGCGGCGACGTCCGGCGACGACCCGCTGCGGGTCGACCTCGTCGACGAGGCCCTGCGGCTCGGCCGGCTGCTCGTCGGGCTCATGCCGGACGAGCCTGCGCTGCTCGGGCTGCTCGCCCTCATGCTGCTCCAGGACTCGCGCCGCGGGACGCGGACCGACGCGGACGGCGACCTCGTGCTCCTCGCGGAGCAGGACCGCACCGCGTGGGACCGCGCCCGGATCACCGAGGGCGTCGTCCTCGTCGGCGACGGGCTGCGCCGGACGCCGGACCGCCCGGACCCGTACGTCGTCCAGGCCGCGATCGCCGCCTGCCACGCGCTCGCGCCGACGTTCGGGGCGACCGACTGGGCCGCCGTCGTCTCCTGGTACGACGTCCTGCTCACCGTGCTCGACACCCCGGTCGTCCGGCTCAACCGGGCGGTCGCCGTCGGCGAGCGGGACGGTCCGGCCGCCGGGCTGGCCGCCGTCGAGGCGCTGCTGCCGCCCGGCGGGGGCGGCGCCCTGGCGGACTACCCGCTCGCGCACGCCGCCCGGGCCGAGCTCCTCGCCCGGCTCGGTCGCGACGACGAGGCCGCCGCCGGGTACGCGGCCGCCCTCGCGCTCGACCTGAACGACGCGACCCGGCGGCACCTGGAGCGCCGGCTGCCGGAACGACGGACGCGCAGGTCTTGACGCATCGGCACCGGGTGCCGGAGTGTTCGGCCACTGTCGAGCAGCGTCGCCGGCCGTCGTCGCGCGCTGCCCGTGGACCGTCAACGGGAGGTGGCGTCGTGATCGCAGGACGTGCAGGGACGCGCCGGCGCAGGGCCGGTCTCGTGGCGCTCGGAGCGGTTGCCGCCCTGACGCTCGGGCTGGCCGCACCGCCCGCGGCGTCGGCGTCGGGCTCCCGCGGCGACGACCGGCTCACCGTGATGACCCGCAACCTCTACCTGGGTTCGAGCCTCACCCCGGCCCTCACCGCGACCGACACCCCGTCGTTCCTCGGCGCCGTCGCGCGGATCTACGGCACGGCGCTCTTCACGAGCTTCCCGACCCGGGCCGGTGCGATCGCGGACGAGGTCGCCGCGAACCGGCCCGACCTCGTCGGGCTCCAGGAGGTGAGCCGCTGGGTGACCTCCGGGCCCGGCGTGCCGCCGACGATCGACTTCCTCACCGAGCTGCAGTCGGCGCTCGCCGCCCGCGGCCTGCACTACACGGTCGCCTCGGTCGCGGAGAACGCGAACATCGGGCCGGTGCCGCTCGTCACGCCGTGCGGTTCGACGGTCGTCGGCGCCTGTCTGGTGACGCTGCAGGACCGGGACGTCATCCTCGTCAACGCCGACCGCAAGGGCCTCACCTGGAGCGGCGCCCGGTCGGGCCGCTACGTGGCGCAGCAGTCGTTCCAGCCGCCCGTGCCCGGCGCGGCGCCGGTGTCGTTCAGCCGCGGCTGGACGACGATCGAGGGCCGGCTGCACGGCGCCCGGTTCCACTTCGCCAACACCCACCTCGAGACCGAGGACTTCCCGGTCGTCCAGGAGGCGCAGGCCGCGGAGTTCCTCGCCGGCCCGGCCCTCGGGCGCGGGGCCGACATCGCGACGGGTGACTTCAACTCCGCGGCCGACGGCAGCACGACGACGTCGTACGCCCAGCTGACGAAGCGGTTCCGGGACGCGTGGCGGGTCAACCGCGGCGTGCCCGGTCTCACCTGCTGCCAGAACGAGACCCTGACGAACCCGGTGTCGCAGCTGGGTTCGCGGATCGACCTCGTGCTGGCCCGCAGCGGTGCCCGCGCGGTCTCGGCCAAGGTCGTCGGGGCCACCCCGTTCCAGGCGGCCCCGCCGTTCTGGGCGTCCGACCACGCGGGCGTCGTCGCGGTGCTCGAGCTCGACGACTGAGCCGCACCGGTCGGACGGCCCGACCACGACGCAACCAGAAGTGCCCCTGGGAGCCCGTTCGGGTTCCGCAGGGGCACTTCTGGTTGCGCTGTGGCGCAGGCTCAGGCCGCGACCGGCTCCTCGGCCGTCCCGGACGCCGCGCCCGCCGGTTCGAGCGCGAGCTCGAGGACCTGGCTCACGTCGTCCACGAGGTGCACGGTGAGCGCCTCGCGGACGGCGGCCGGCACGTCGTCGAGGTCGGCCTCGTTGCGCGCCGGGAGGATCACGGTCGTCAGCCCCGCCCGGTGCGCCGCGAGGAGCTTCTGCTTGACCCCGCCGATCGGCAGGACCCGCCCGGTGAGCGAGACCTCGCCGGTCATCCCGACCTCGGCCCGGACGAGCCGGCCGGTGAGCAGCGACGCGAGCGCCGTCGTCATCGTGACGCCCGCGCTCGGGCCGTCCTTGGGCACGGCCCCTGCCGGGAAGTGCACGTGGACCCGTTGCTGCGCAAGGCTTTCGGTGTCGACCCCGAGCCGGTCGCCGTTCGCCCGCAGGTAGCCGAGCGCGATCTGCGCGGACTCCTTCATGACGTCGCCGAGCTGGCCGGTGAGGGTGAGACCCGGCTCCCCGGGCATCGACGCGACCTCGACGAAGAGCACGTCGCCGCCGGCACCGGTGACGGCGAGGCCGGTCGCGACGCCGGGGACCGCCGTCCGCCGGGCCGCCTCCGGCTCGAACCGCGCCCGGCCCAGGTAGCCCCGGGTGTCGCCCTCGTCGACGACGACCGTCTCCGGGTCGTCCCCGGCCGTCGTCGTGTCGGTGGTCGCGAGCGTCGTCGCGACCTTGCGCAGGATCTTGCCGAGCGAGCGCTCCAGCCCGCGCACCCCGGCCTCCCGGGTGTACCCGGCGACGACCTCGCGGAGCGCGTCGTCGGTGACTCGGACGTCGTCCGTCGTCAGGCCGGACCGCTCGAGCTGGCGCGGGAGCAGGTGGTCGCGGGCGATGGCGACCTTCTCGTCCTCGGTGTAGCCGTCGAGCCGGACGACCTCCATCCGGTCGAGCAGCGCCTCCGGGATCGCCTCGGCGACGTTCGCCGTCGCGAGGAACACGACGTCCGACAGGTCGAGGTCGAGCTCGAGGTAGTGGTCGCGGAAGGTGTGGTTCTGCGCGGGGTCGAGCACCTCGAGCAGGGCCGCGGCCGGGTCGCCGCGGTAGTCCGAGCCGACCTTGTCGACCTCGTCGAGCAGCACGACCGGGTTCATCGACCCGGCCTCCTTGACCGCGCGGACGATCCGCCCGGGCAGCGCGCCGACGTAGGTGCGCCGGTGCCCCCGGATCTCTGCCTCGTCCCGGACGCCGCCGAGCGCGACTCGGACGAACGTGCGGCCGAGCGCGCGTGCCACGGACTCGCCGAGCGAGGTCTTGCCGACCCCGGGCGGCCCGACGAGCGCGAGGACGGCGCCCGAGCCGCGGCCGCCGACGACCTCGAGACCGCGCGCGGCCCGCCGGGCCCGCACCGCGAGGTGCTCGACGATCCGGTCCTTCACGTCGTCGAGCCCGGTGTGGTCGGCGTCGAGCACGGCCCGGGCGGCGGGGATGTCCGTCGTGTCGGTCGTGCGCGTCGTCCAGGGCAGCTCGAGCACGGTGTCGAGCCAGGTCCGGATCCAGCCGCCCTCGGGCGAGGCGTCGGGCGTGCGCTCGAGCCGGTCGGCCTCACGCAGCGCCGCCTCGCGGACGGCGTCCGGCAGGTCGGCGGCCTCGATCCGGGTGCGGTAGTCCGGGCTCGCGTCGGCGTCCGCCTCGCCGGTGAGCCCGCCGAGCTCCTTGCGGATCGCCGCGAGCTGCTGGCGCAGGACGTACTCGCGCTGCGACTTCTCCATGCCCTCGCGGACGTCGTTGCTGATCTTCTGGCTCACCTCGAGCTCGGCGAGGTACGCCGTCGCCTTCTCCAGCAGCGACGCGAGCCGCTCCTCCACGTCCGGCGTCTCGAGCAGGCGGACCTTCGCCGCGGTGTCGATCCAGCCGGCGTACCCGGCGGCGTCCGCGAGCTCGCCAGGGTCGCTCATCCGCTGGACGGCGTCCTGCACCTGCCAGGCCCCGCGCTCGGCGAGGATCGAGGTGAGCACGGCCTTGTAATCCGTGGCGAGCTCCCGGGCCCGGGCGGACGGCGCGGCCTCGGCGAGCGTCGTCGCCTCGACCCAGAGCGCGGCGCCGGGGCCGACGGTCCCGCCGCCGATCCGGGCCCGGGCGGTGGCCCGGAGCACCATCGCCGCCTCCCCGGACGGCAGCCGCCCGACCTGCGTCACCTCGGCGACGGTGCCCATGACGCCGGACCGGCCCTCGACCCGCGGCACGAGGAGGAGCCGCAGGGTGTCGGTGGCGTCGCTGCCGGCGGAGCGGGCCGCGCGCGCGGCGTCGAGGGTGGCCTGCGCGGCCCCCTCGAGCTCGACGGGCACGACCATGCCCGGCAGGACGACCTGGTCGTCGAGGAAGAGGACCGGGAGGGTCTGCGCGCTGCCGGCGCTCCCGGGACCGCCGGACGAGGTGCTCGAGCTGTTCATAGTGACTGCAACGCTGATTACACGCTTACTGTTTCGGTTCGAGGTTCGCCCTGGACGAACACGCATCGGCCTGTTCGTGACCGTCGCACAGGTCTAGGTTCGCGCCATGGACCCGTCGCCGACGCCGCCGCGCCCGCCGCTCCCTCCGTTCACCGCCGAGACCGCCCTGAAGAAGGTGCGCGCCGCGGAGGCGGCCTGGAACACCCGCGACCCGGAGAAGGTCGCGGCCGCGTACACGGCGGACTCGGTGTGGCGCAACAGGTCCGAGTTCCTCCAGGGCCGCGACGAGATCGTCGCCTTCCTCACGCGCAAGTGGGAGAAGGAACTGGAGTACGTCCTGCGCAAGGACCTCTGGGCGTTCACCGACGACCGGATCGGGGTCCGCTTCCAGTACGAGTGGCACGACGCCGACGGGCAGTGGTGGCGCTCGTACGGCAACGAGCTGTGGGAGTTCGACGCGCTCGGGTACATGCGCCGCCGCGAGGCGAGCATCAACGACGTCGCGATCGAGGAGTCCGAGCGCCGGTTCGACGGCCCGCGGGCCGAGGGCGACGACACCGCCCCGCCGCTGCGCTGACCGCCGACTGCCGACTGCCGACTGCCGACTGCCGACAGCGGGCGCCGGGCGGGCTCCGGTACGTTGCGCCGATGACGACGGTCGAGCTGAGGTCCGACAACGCCGCGGGCGTCGCGCCGCAGATCCTCGCGGCGGTGGCCGCCGCGAACGCCGGCTCCGCGCTCGGCTACGGCGGCGACGAGGTCACCGCCCGGCTCGAGCAGCACGTCCGCGAGGTCTTCGAGCACCCTGCGGCACGGGTCTTCCCGGTGGTCACCGGGACGGCCGCGAACGCGTTGGCGCTCAGCGCGATGTGCCCGCCGTGGGGCGCCGTCCTGTGTCACGCCGGTGCACACATCCTCACGAGCGAGGCGAACGCCACGGCCATGTTCGGTGGCGGCGTGCTCATGCACGGCGTCCCCGGCGAGGCCGGCCGGCTGTCCGCGGACGGCGTCCGCGCCGCCCTGGACGCCGTCTGGTGGGGCGACAACCACGTGTCGCAGCCGGCCGTCGTGTCGCTCACCCAGGCGACCGAGCAGGGCACCCTCTACCCGGTCGCCGAGGTGGCCGCCGTGGCGGCCGTCGCCGCCGAGCGAGGGATGAAGGTGCACCTGGACGGCGCCCGGTTCGCGAACGCCGTCGCCGCGCTGGGCTGCTCACCGGCCGACCTCACGTGGCGGGCCGGGGTCAGCGCCCTCTCCCTGGGGGCGATCAAGAACGGCGGACTCTCCGCCGAGGCCGTCGTCACCTTCGACGAGACGGTCGCCGCCGAGCTGTACTACCGGACGAAGCGTGCCGGTCAGGTCTCGTCGAAGATGCGGTTCCAGTCGGCCCAGCTCCTCGCCTACCTCACCGACGACCTGTGGCTGCACCTGGCGGGCAGCAGCAACCGGGCGATGGCCCGGCTCGGCGACGGCCTGACCCGGCTCGGTGCGCACCTCGAGGACCGGCCCGAGGCGAACATCGCCTTCGTCCGCCTGGACGCCGCCACGGCGGACCGGCTCCGGGCCGCCGGGCTGCTGTTCTACGACACCGCGCCCGGGACGATCCGGCTCGTCACGAGCTGGCAGACCTCGGACGAGGACGTCGACGCGGCCCTCGCCGCGTTCGCGGACGTGCTCTGAGGACCGCGATGCTGCGCGAGTGGGTCCCCGCCCTGGACTGGGTGCCGCGGTACGAGCGGCGCTGGCTGCCGCGGGACGTCGTCGCCGGGCTCGTCCTCGTCACCCTCCTCGTCCCGCAGGGGATGGCCTACGCCCAGCTGGCCGGGCTGCCGCCGATCACCGGGCTCTACACGACCGTGCTCTGCCTGCTCGGGTACGCCGTGTTCGGCCCGTCCCGCGTGCTCGTCCTCGGGCCGGACTCCTCCCTCGGGCCGATGATCGCCGCGGTCGTCGTGCCGATCGCCGGAGCGGACGGCGACCCGGCGCGGGCCGTGGCGCTCGCCTCGATGCTCGGCCTGCTCGTCGGCGTGACGATGGTGGCGGCCGGCGCGCTGCGGCTCGGCTTCGTCGCGGACCTGCTGAGCCGCCCCACCCAGATCGGCTACATGAACGGGCTGGCGCTGACGATCCTCGTGAGCCAGCTGCCGAAGCTGCTCGGCTTCTCCGTCGACGCCGACGGGGTCGTCGGCGAGGCGTTCGCCGTCGTCCGCGGGATCCTCGACGGCCGCACCGTGCTCCCCGCGCTCGCCGTCGGGGCGGCCGCGTTCGTCGTCATCGTCGGCGGCCAGCGGCTCGCCCCGAAGGCGCCGACCGTCCTGCTCGGGGTCCTGCTCGGGATCGGCGCGACCGTCGCGCTCGACCTCGGCGACCGGGGCGTCCGGCTGGTCGGCGCCCTGCCGCAGGGGTTCCCGCCGCTGAGCCTCCCCGCGGTGTCGCTGTCGGACGTCGGGCTGCTCGTCGCGGGCGCGCTCGGGATCACCCTGGTCTCGCTCGCCGACACGATCTCCACGGCGTCCGCCTACGCGCGCCGGGCCGGCGCGCAGGTCCGCGGCAACAACGAGATCGTCGGGATCGGCGCCGCGAACGTGCTCTCCGGCCTGTTCCAGGGCTTCCCGGTGAGCACGAGCGGCTCCCGGACGGCGGTCGCGTTCGCCGCCGGCGCGCGCACCCAGCTCACCGGGGTGGTCGGCGCCGTGGCGATCGTCGTCCTGCTCGTCGCCGCCCCGGGCCTGCTCGCAGACCTGCCGCAGCCGGTGCTCGGCGCCGTCGTGCTCGCGGCGTCGCTGTCGATGGCCGACCTGCCCGGCCTGCGCCGGCTCTGGCGGCAGCGCCCCGTCGAGTTCTGGCTCGCCGTCACCGCGTTCGCCGGGGTGGCTCTGTTCGGCGTCCTCCCCGGGATCGCCGTCGCCGTCGGGCTGTCGATCCTCAACGTGTTCCGGCGGGCCTGGTGGCCGTACCAGACGGTGCTCGGCAACGTCGCCGACCTGCCCGGGTACCACGACGTGCGCAGCTACCCCGAGGCCGAGCGCCTGCCCGGCGCGGTGATCTTCCGGTTCGACGCCCCGCTCTTCTTCGCGAACGCCCGCGTCTTCCGCGAGCAGGTCGAACGGCTCGCCGCCGCGCAGCCGAGGCCGCACTGGATCATCGTCGCCGCCGAGCCCGTCACGGACGTCGACACGACCGCGGCCGACATGCTCCGCGAGCTCGACCGGGACCTCGACGCCGCCGGGACCCGACTCGTGTTCGCCGAGCTCAAGGACCCGGTCCGCGCCAAGGTGGAGCGGTACGGGCTCGCCGACGCCATCGAGGCGCAGCACTTCTTCCCGACGATCAAGAGCGCGGTCCGGGCGTACAAGGAGAAGCACGGGGTCGACTGGCAGCCTGTGACCGGGGCGACGGAACCGCCGGATGGGCAAGCGCCGCCCGGTGCCGGACACTAGGAAGCGGCTAAGGCTCTTACCCGTGCCGAGGCCGTGCCCCGCCCCCGACGGCAAGGACCCCCGGC
>NZ_MWLN01000070.1 GCF_002198655.1 Kineosporia sp. A_224 | reverse complement strand
GTCGGGGGCGGGCGGGGGCGGTCAGAGGCGGCGCGCTGGTCGGCGTCCTCTGGCGGCTTCCGCACCGAACGGGCGCGTCCTCTGGCGGGTGGCGCACCCTACGCCCGGTGTCCTCTGGCGCCTCCCGCACACCATGCGGCGCTCCCCCAGAGGTGCAGCACGCGGGCCCCGTCCTGTGGAGCCATAACTACCCCAAACGAACGTTTTGGGGTGCTTTCCTCACCAGAGAACGCGACGCCCGTGCACAAGCCACCAGAGGACGCGACGTAGTCTGCGTCAGACACCAGACAACGCCCGACGTAGCGTGCAGAACGCGCCAGAGGACGCGCCCCGCCGTCGGAGCCCACCCCGCCCGACGCGGAACCAGCCCCGAACCTCAGGCGAGGAGCAGCCGGACGGCGGACTCGACGTCCTCCTGCTGGACGAGCACGAGGTTGGCGGCGTCCCCGAGGGGCACGTAGGAGTCCTCGGCGCAGACCCGGGCGACCCGGCCCTGGAAGCCGGCCTCGAGCACCCCGGTGAGCAGGCCCTCGGAGATCCCGCCGGTGCGCCGGGTCTCGTCGACGACGAGCAGCCGGCCGGTCGCGCGCGCCTCGCGGACGACGTCGTCCACCGGCAGAGGGCGCAGCCAGCGCAGGTCGACGACGCGGACGCCGATCCCCTCGCGCTCGAGGACGGCGGCCGCACGCAGCGACATCCGCAGGCCGTTGCCGAAGGTCGCGATCGTCAGGTCGGTGCCGGTGCCCCACGTCGCGGCACGGCCGATCGGGACGTGCCCCATCCCCCACGTGGACGGCGGCGCGTACGACGCGAGCCAGGCGGCGTCGCCCTCGGCGAACATGTCGCGCTCGTGGTAGAGCGCGATCGGCTCGACGACGACGCTCACGGTGCCGTCGACCTCGGCCGCGGACAGGCAGGTGCGCAGGATCGCCGGGGCGTCGGAGGGGTGCGCCGGGCAGGCGACGACCAGGCCGGGGACGTCGGCGAGCACCCCGAGCCCGTTGTCGTTGTGGAAGTGGCCGCCGAAGCCCTTCTGGTAGGCGAGCCCCTGCACCCGGACGACCATCGGGTTCCGGTAGGCACCCTGGCTGAAGAACTGCATCGTCGCGGCCTCGCCGCGGAGCTGGTCCTCGGCGTTGTGCAGGTAGGCGAGGTACTGGATCTCCGGCACGGGCAGCAGGCCGGACAGGCCCGCGCCGAGCGACATCCCGAGGATCGTCTGCTCGTCGAGGACCGTGTCGACGACCCGGGACGCCCCGAGCCGGCGCTGCAGCCCGCGCGTCACGCCGTAGACCCCGCCCTTGCGGGCGACGTCCTCGCCGAGCACGACGAGGTGCTTGTGCAGGGCGCCCGCGTCGAGCAGGGTCCGGTTGATCGCCTGCGCGAGGGTGAGCCCGCCCTCGTCCTCGGGGAGCCGCTCGCCGAAGGCCGCCTTGCGCTCGACGTCGTCCGCGCTGCGCCCGGCGAGGGCGGCGACCCGGTCCGGGTCCCGCGGCGAGATCGGCGCCATGACCTGCTCGTAGCCGGAGAGCCGGCCCTGTGGCGCGCGGGCCGTCTCGAGGGCGCGGTCGACGTCCTCGGCGACCCGGTCCCGGACGGCGTGCCAGCGTGCGTGCAGCTCCCAGGCCGACAGCACCCCGCTCTCGACGACGGCACGGAACGACACCGCGAGCGGGTCGCGCCCGAGGTCGTCGGCGATCTCGCGCGGCGCGCGGTAGGACGCCTCGACGTCGGAGCCGGCGTGCCCGCCGATCCGGACCGTGCTCAGGTGCAGGAGCACCGGACGGCGCTCGTCCCGGGCGACCCGGACGGCGGTGCGGGCCGCGGCGAGGGTCGCGAGCGGGTCGGTGCCGTCGTCCGCGACGTACTCCAGGCCGGGCCGGGAGCCGAACATCGCCTCGACCCAGCCGGTCGGCGTCCGGGTCGAGATGCCGAGGCCGTTGTCCTCGCAGACGAGCAGCAGCGGCAGCCTGGCCCCCTGGTGGGCCGCCCAGCAGGCGGCGTTGATCGCGCCGGTCGCCGTCGAGTGGTTCGCCGACGCGTCGCCGAAGGTCGCGACCGAGACGGCGTCCTCGGGCCAGGCGAGCGGCGTCCGCAGCCGCTGGGGCAGGCCGGACGCCCGGCCGAGCGCCCAGGCGATGCCCAGCGCGCGCGGCAGGTGGCTGGCGATCGTCGAGGTCATCGGGACGACGGCCAGGTCCGGGTGGCCGAAGACCTTGTGCAGGCCGCCCGCGATCGGCTCGTCGACGGCGGCGGTGAGGCCGAGCGCGACGTCGCTCACGCCGTCCGTGCGGCCGGCCTGCACCGAGCGCGCGAGGTAGAAGGCCCCGGAGCGGTAGTGCAGGAGCGCGGGGTCGGTCGGCCGCAGCGCGAGCGCGACGGCGGCGTTCGCCTCGTGGCCCGCGGAGCCGATCGTGTAGAAGCCCTCGCCGAGCGCGCGCAGCCGGCGGGCCGCGACGTCGAGCCACCGGCTGGCCATCTGCGCGTCGAGCATCGCGAGCAGCGCGGCGGCGTCCTCGGGGTGGGCCTCGTGGAGCAGGCAGGCCGGGGACGACGGCTCGGCGGCCGGGCCCGTGCCGGGACCCGGCCCGGCACCCGCGGGCACGGCACCGGCAGGACCGGACGGCGCACCCGGCGGGCGCGGCGACCCGAGCGCCTCGAGCACCGGCGTGAGGTGCGCGACGAGCTCGGTACCGGCGCCGGGGCCGGCGAGCGTCACGGCGGCAGGGGGGCTCATACGTGGCTGCGGGAACGGGGCAGGGCCGGCGTCCGGAGCGGGGGCGGCGGGGGCGTCAGCGGACGAACGGCTCTGCCCCGGTCTCGCTGACCATGGGGCGACCGGCATCCGCCCACGCTCCCATGCCTCCGTCGACGTTCATCGCGTCGACACCGTTCTGTGACAGCCATGCTACTGCGCGTGAGGAGCGACCGCCGGAACGACAGATGACGTAGACGTCCGCGTCGGCCGGGATCTCCCCCAGGCGCACCGGGACGTCCGCCAGCGGGATGTGCAGGGCGCCCTCGACGTGACCGGCGGCCCACTCGTCGTCCTCGCGGACGTCGACGATGTGCGCACCGGCGGGGACGGCGCTCGCGGCCACGGACGGGACCGACGGGGGGAACATGGGCTGACCTCCACGGACGACGACGCGGCGGCACCTATCCTTCCAGGGTGGTGACGCTCCGGACGGCACGGGGGGCCGTGGTGCCGGCGGCCGTCGTGCTCCTGGCGACGACGCTCGCCGCCTGCTCGGGCCCCGCGACGGTGACGCCGTCCGCCGCGCCGTCGTCCTCGACGACGTCGGCCCCGGCAGCCGCACCGACGTCCGCGAGCTCGTCGGCGCCCACGTCGAAGACCCGCAGCGCGACCCGGACGGCGCGCCAGGACCCCGTCGCGACCCGCACCGTCTACGCCGGGCCGGACCGGACGAGCACGCTCGTGCCCTGGGACGAGCCGACGGCGAAGGTCACCGGCAGCGGCCGGACGCCGTCCGCGGCGGCCGGGTCGGCGAACCTGAAGATCCTGCTCGACGACGGCTTCGGGATCCGTGCGACGTGGACGCTCACGTGCGACCCGGCCGGCGGCTCGCACCCGGCGGCGGCGGTCGCGTGCGGCGTCCTCGGGGCGAACGGCGCGAAGGCCCTGAAGGCGTCGACGTCGACGACGTGCGCCGAGCAGTACGGCGGCCCGCAGAAGGCGCTCGTCACGGGGACCTGGCGCGGCGCACCGGTGAAGAGCCAGTTCACCCTCGAGAACGTCTGCGAGGTCGAGCGCTGGACGGCCATGATCGGTCTCCTGCCGCCGGGCGGGGTCTGACCGGAGATCACGGACGGGTGACGCGACGAGCGTCATAGCGTCGCGGCGGGCCCGACGTGCCATCCTCGTCGGAACCTCGGGACAGGCCGGGTGCGGGGAGGAGGGATCCGTGGCGCACGACGCAGTGGAGCACGTCGAGCAACCCGCACCGGACGCCGGGTCCCCGGCCGCGACCGGCTCGGGCGGCGTCGTCCGGCTGGCCGACGACGTCTACCGGACCCTGCGCGACGACATCCTCATGGGCCGGCTGCGGCCCCGGGACCACCTCGTCGAGGTCGACCTCGCCGAGCGGCTCAACGTGAGCCGGACGCCGATCCGGGAGAGCCTGCAGCGGCTCGCCGCCGACGGGCTCATCGTGAGCCACCGCCGGCGCTGGGTGGTCTACGAGCACACGATCGACGAGATCAAGGACATCTACGAGGTCCGGATGGCGCTCGAGGGCTACGCGGCCCGGCTGGCCTGCCAGCGCGCCACCGACGAGCAGGTCGCCGCGCTGTCGTCGTTCTTCGACGCCCGGCCGCAGGAGCCCGGGCGGGGCAACCCGACGTTCGTCGACTTCAACACGACCTTCCACCAGCTCATCACCGAGGCCGCGAACAACGGGTACTTCCAGCGGCTGGCCGACAGCAACCGGTTCTACTCGTTCAACATCCAGCTCGCCCAGCGGTACGACCTCCAGGACGTCACGGACTCCAACCAGCAGCACCGGGCGATCCTCGACGCGATCGTCGGGCGCGACCCGGACGCCGCCGAACGGGCGGCCCGCGCGCACGTCGAGTTCTCGCTGCGCCTCATCGTCGAACGGCTCACCTGACCCGCACGGCACCGCTGCCGGGGCGCCCGCCGCGCTCCTGTCATCGCCGCAGGTCACAGCCGGGTCACGGGTGTGCTCCGGTGCCTTGAGCGCGGGCGCCGCACGGTGCACACTTCGGTTCTCGGTGGTCGGAGGCCGCCGATGTCTCAGGGGGGTTCGTCGTGGTCATGGACACGGGGGTCGAGCACGGCCGCCAGCCGGACGGGGGTGCCGGGCAGGCATCACCGGACGGCGGGGGCGGACCGGGCCGGGAGAGCACAGGGCGCGACGTCGCGAGGGCGTACCGGCAGCCGCCGATGCCGGTCTACGAGGACGCGCCGACGACCATCCTCGACCTGCGGGCGGTGTTCGCCGAGGCCGGCCCGCAGGACGCGCCGCCGCTCGGGGTCGTCACCGTCGAGCGCGAGCGCCCGGTGCGGGCGGCGCTGGCGTTCATGGGGGTCCTCGGGCTCATCGCGGTCGCCGCAGGCGGTGCCGTCGTCGGCACCGCCGCCGCCGGCAAGGCGCTCTACGAGCGGGTGTCCGGGCCGCCGCAGTGCTCGGCCTCGCAGGTGGCGGCCGGCGCGGCCCTGGAGACCTGGCTGCTCGACGCCGCCCGCCAGGCCGCCGGCGGCGCCGCCGAGGTCGCCCGGACCGGCTGCATGACCGAGGGCATCGTCGTCCCGCCCGAGGGGCAGGCCGTCTCGACGACCGTCGCCGCGGGCAAGCCGACGTCCAAGGTCGTCGCCGCGCTCAAGAGCCGCGACTGCACGTTCGGGCAGGCCAGCCCGAGCGGCGTGCGGACGTGCACCGTCACGGTCGCGAACAAGCTCGCCGCGCTCGAGCTGCGGCCCGCGAAGGACAAGAAGACGACGACGTTCACGGTCACGTACCGCTGAGCCGTGGGTGAGCGGCCCGGTTGACCTCGCCGGGCGGCGGGGCGCTCGGTGGTGTGCGACGGGTGCTCCTGGGGAGTGTGGCGGGCGGCCCTGGTGGCGTGCAGCCGTGGGTGCATGGTTCGCGGTGCCGGAGCGCCCGGATCCATGCACCCATCGCTGCACACCCGTGCAGCCCGCACCGACCGCCCTCACCGGGACAGCGCGGCGACCGCCTCGGCCTCGCTGACGACGTCGGCGTACTTGGCGCCGAGGTCGAAGAGGTTCGCGGCGTGCGGGCGCGGGTCGCGGTCGCCGACGGCGTCCGCGACGACGACCGGGACGAACCCGTGCTGGAGCGCGTCGACGGCGCTGGCCCGGATGCACCCGCTCGTCGTGAGCCCGACGAGGACGACGGTGTCGACGCCCAGCGCGCGCAGGGTCGAGGCGAGGGTCGTCCCGAAGAACGCCGACGCGTACTGCTTCGTCACGACGACCTCGCCCGGCAGCGGCACCAGGGCGGGGGCCGGCTCGGCGAGCGGGCTGCCCTCCTCGAAGACGCGCAGCGCGGGCACCTTCCGCCAGAAGTGGCCCGCGTCCGCGCCGCCGCGGGCGATGACCACCTTGGTGTGGACGACGGGCACCCCGGCCGCCCGGGCGGCCGCGACCACCCGGGCCGCCGAGGCGACGGCCTCCTCGACACCCGCGTAGAGCGGGGACGCGGGGTCGAGGTAGGCCATCGCGACGTCGACGACGAGCACGGCCGGGGCCGACCCGAAGCCGAGCCGCACCCCGAAGCCCGGCTCGGCGTCGCCGGGGTCGGGGTGCGGCTGCGTCATCGGGAGGCTCCCGGTCAGGCCGGCGCGACGACCCGGCGGAACACCGGCGGCTGCGGGGCGGGCAGGCCGGTCTCCTCCAGGCACCGCTCGCGCAGCTCGTCGATCGCCGGGCCGAACTCGAACACCTTCGTGCCGCCGCGCTCGGCGGACAACCGCTCGCGCAGCGCGGACGTCGCCGCCTCGTCGACGCCGCCGTCCCCGGTGAGGACGACTCCGTACCGGGCCGCGCCCTCCGCGGTCACCAGGCCCCGCTTCACCTCGAGGGCGACGAGCGCCGGGTCCCGGGTGTACGGGTCGCCGAAGCCGCCGCCGCCCCACGTCACGTAGTGCAGGACGTCGCCGACGAGGACCTTGACGTTGTCGCACTTGCTCGGGAGCACCTCGCGGCTGCCGTCGGCGCGGTCGAGCCACTTGCGCGAGCGCATCCCGGGCTCGCCGCCGTTGACGCCCCACGGGTAGGTGAACCAGCGGTCGTCGTGGATCGAGATCGTCCCCGGCTCGAGGAACCGGTAGGCGATGTCGACGCCGTTGCCGCCGCGGAAGAACCCCGGACCGCCCGAGTCGGCGACCGTCTCGTACCGCTCGATCCGCAGCGGGAAGTACGCCTCGAGGAACTCGTTGGGCACGTTCGTGAACGAGGGCCACAGCGAGTGCCCGTCGGGGCCGTCGCCGAACGGGCGGCCGGGGATGCCGCCGAAGCCGATCTGGTAGAGCTGGAACCACTCGCCGGTGTCGGTCCGGTTGCCGGAGTACATGAGGTGCGGGGACGACGAGAAGCCGGCCGCGCAGAGGAACTCCGGCTGCCGCTGCCCGAGCAGACCGCCGAGGATGTCGAAGATCCGCCCGAGGCCGTGCGTGCGGCAGGACAGCGCCGCCGGGTAGTCCGGCTTGAGCAGGGTGCCCTGCGGGATCCGGACGTCGACGAGCGGGTAGTAGCCGTCGTTCCACAGGATCTGCGGGTCGAAGACCATGATCATGTAGATCCCGAAGAACATCTTGTAGAGGTTCTCGTTGAGGTAGTAGTTGATCGAGCCCGGTGACTGCGGGTCGGTGCCCGTGAAGTCGAGGACGACCCCGTCACCCTCCCGGTACATCGAGCAGTGGATCTTGTACGGCCCGAAGCCCATCCCGTCGTCGCAGATGTAGTCGGTGAACGTCAGCGTCTCGTCCGCCGGGATCGTCGTCGCGATGAGCTGCTTCATCGCGAGGAAGTTGCGCTGCAGCAACGCGTTGAGCGTCGAGACGTACGTCTCCGGGCCGAACCGGTCGCACAGCTCGACGATCCGGCGGCCCGCCGTGCGGCACGCCGCGACGATCGCGTTGAGGTCGCTGCGGTTCCAGTCCTTCATCCGCACCTGGTTGAGGATGAGGCGGAGCATGTCGTCGTTGAGCTCGCCCTTCTTGTACAGCTTGAAGGGCGGGATGAGGACGCCCTCCTCGAAGATCGAGGTGGCGTCCGTCGGGAGCGAGCCGGGGACCTTGCCGCCGACGTCCGTCATGTGGCCGAACATCGCCGACCAGCCGACGATCCGCCCGGAGTGGAAGATCGGCATGACGACGAGCCAGTCGTTGGCGTGGCTGATCGCGGCGCCGCAGGCGTACGGGTCCGACGTCATGAGGACGTCGCCCTCCTCGACCGTGCCGTCGAAGCCGGCGAGGAAGTCCGGGATCGACAGGCCGAACTGGCCGACGACCATCTTGCCGTCCGGGTCGGCGATGAGCGGGAACTCGTCGTGCTGCTCCCGGATGCCGGGGCTCATCGCCGTCCGGAAGAGGACGGCGTCCATCTCGTAGCGGGCGTTGCGCAGGGCGTTCTCGATGATGTCGACCGTGACGAGGTCGACGTCGACCGCCGCCAGCGGGGTCGTGTTCGTCTCGACGAGCGTGGCCATGGGGTGCTCCTTCCGTTGCGGGGCGCGCGCTCAGGCGGCGTCGAGGGGGCGGATGAGGATCGTGCCGACGGCGTCGACGGTGCCGGCGTGGCCGGGCAGGACGAGCGTCGTCGAGTCCATCTCCGTGACGACCGCGGGGCCGGTCACGACGTTGCCGGCGGCCAGGAGCGCGCGGTCGTAGAGCCCGGCGTCCGCCCAGGCGCCGTCGACGTAGACCCGGGTGTCGCCGACCCGGGCGGCGGACGCGTCGGCGGTGCCCGCGGGCAGCTCCGGTGCGCTCACCGTGGGCGGGCGGCCGGTGACGACGGCCCGCAGGTTGACGAGCTCGTGCTCGGCGTCGAGGGCGAAGGTGAACAGGCGGGTGTGCTCGGTGTCGAACCGGGCGCCGACGGCGGCGAGGCCGCCGTCGCCGAGGGCGGCGGCGTCCACCGGCACCGGCACCTCGAAGCCCTGCCCGTGGTAGCGGACGTCGACCGTGTAGGTCACGGTCTGGTCCTCGCGCGCGACCCCCTCGGCGTCGAGCCGGCCCTGTGCCTCGGCGGCGAGCTCGGCGAGCGCCTCGGCGACCTCGGTGTCGCTCGTCTCGGAGAACCGCCGGATGAACGTGCGCGCGCTCTCGTCGCGCAGGCTCGTCGTCGCGTCGCCGTACGCGCAGAGCACGCCGGGCGACGGCGGCACGATGACCGGCCACGACCCGAGCAGCTTCGCCAACGCGTTGGCGTGCAACGGGCCCGCGCCGCCGAACGCGACGAGCGCGAAGTCGCGCGGGTCGAAGCCCTGCTGCACCGACACCAGGCGCAGCGCCCCGAACATGTTCTCGTTGACGATGTCGACGATGCCCGCGGCGGCGGTCTCGGCGTCCGCGAGACCGATCGCGTCCGCGACGGTCTGGACGGCGGCCCGCGCGGCCTCGACGTCGAGGGTCATCTCGCCGCCGACGAGGCTCGGCGGCAGGTAGCCGAGGACGACGTTCGCGTCGGTGACGGTCGGCGCCTCGCCGCCGCGGCCGTACGCGGCCGGGCCCGGCTCGGCCCCGGCGGACTGCGGGCCGACCCGCAGCGCCTTCGTCAGCTCCGGGACGTGCGCGATCGAGCCGCCGCCGGCGCCGACGGTGCGGACGTCGACGGACGACGCCCGCACGTTGAGCGAGCCGACCGTCGTCTCCCGGCCGATCCGCGGCTGCCCGTCCTGGACGAGCGCGACGTCCGTGCTCGTGCCGCCCATGTCGAACGTCAGCAGGTCCGAGTAGCCGGACTGCCGGGCCACCCAGGACGCGCCGGAGACCCCGCCCGCGGGGCCGGACATGAGCAGCTGCACCGGTGCGGCGGTCGCCGCCCCGACCCCGGCGAGGCCGCCGTCCGAGCGCAGCACGTGGAGCGAACCGCTGATGCCCTTGCCGCGCAGGGCCGCCTCGAGGTTCGTCAGGTAGCGGCCGACCGTCGGGCGGACGTAGGAGTTCGCGACCGTCGTCAGGGTGCGCTCGTACTCGCGGATCTCCGGGAGGATCACGCTCGACAGCGAGATCGGGACGCCGGGGATCTCCTCGGCGACGAGCTCACCGATCCGCTGCTCGTGCGCGGTGTTCGCGAACGAGTTGATGAGCGCGACGGTCACGGCGTCGACGCCTTGGGCCCGCAGGTACTTCAGCTTGGTGCGCAGGTCGTCCTCGTCGAGCGCGGTGACGACCTCGCCACGGGCGTCGACCCGCTCCACGGCCTCGACCGTGTTCTCCAGCGCCGCGAGCGGCTCCGGCTTGGGCCAGATGATCCACGCGGCGAGACCGCCGGGCACGAACGAACGGGCCACCTGGAGGACCTGCTTGTAGCCCTGGGTCACGACGAGGCCGACCGTGGCGCCCTTGCCCTCGAGGACGGCGTTCGTCGCGACCGTCGTCCCGTGCATGACGTGGTCGATCGCCGACGGCTCGATGCCCGCGAGGGAGCAGACCTTGTCGATGCCCACGAGCACCCCGACCGACTGGTCGGCGGGCGTCGAGGGGGTCTTCGCGCGGTGCGTCGCGCCGGTGTCCTCGTCGATGAGGAGCAGGTCGGTGAACGTGCCACCGACGTCCACTCCGAGCCGGTACGTCATGGCTGTTCCTCCAGGGGGCTACGTCTCATGCGGTGGGGTGGGGCCGCGGAACGGTAGGACCTTCTGCGGTGGAACTGTTGCGCTGGAACGCGTTCGGTGGTGCGCAGTGCTCGGACGTGCGGGTCGGGCGGGGTCGGACGTGCGGTCAGACGTGACCGGCGGCGGCGAGCTCGTCGACCTCGCCGTCGGAAAGGCCGAGGATGCCGGTGAGCACCGCGCGGGTGTGCTCGCCGAGGTCGGGGCCGGTCCAGCGGACCGAGCCGGGGGTGCGGGACAGCCGGGGTGCGACGTTCTGCATCGCGAGCTCGCCGAACCGCTTGTCGGGCACCCGGACGATCGAGCCGCGGGCCGCGAAGTGCGGGTCCCGCAGCATGTCCTGCGCCCGGTAGGTGCGCCCCGCAGGCACACCGTGCTCCTCGAGCAGGGCAAGCAGGTCGTCGGCGAGGTAGCCGGCCGACCAGCGGGAGATCCGCTCGTCGAGCTCCTCCTGCGCGCTGCCGCGGGCGCCGTGCGTCGCGTACCGCTCGTCGTCCGCGAGCTCCGGCTCGCCCATCGCCGCCGCGAGCCGGCGGAAGACGGTGTCCTGGTTGGCCGCGACGAGGACCGTCTGGCCGTCCTTCGTCGGGTAGACGTTGGACGGCGCAACGTTCGGCAGGATCGCGCCCGTGCGCTCGCGCTGGTAGCCGGCGACCTGCCACTCGGTGACGAGGCTCTCCATCATCGCGAGGACCGCCTCGTAGATCGCCGCGTCGACGACCTGGCCGCGCCCGGACCGCTCCCGCTCGGTGAGCGCGGCGAGGGTGCCGATGCACGCGTACGTCGCGGCGAGCGAGTCACCGAGCGAGATCCCGGCCCGGGACGGCGGCCGGTCGGCGTCACCGGTGACGTACCGGATGCCGCCCATCGCCTCGCCGATCGAGCCGTACCCGGCCCGCGGCGAGTAGGGACCGGACTGGCCGAAGCCGGTGACCCGGGTGAGGACGAGCCGCGGGTTGACCTCGGCGAGCGCCTCGTACCCGAGGTTCCAGCGCTCGAGGGTGCCGGGCCGGAAGTTCTCGACGACGACGTCGCTCGTCGCGACGAGCCGGCGGACGAGGTCCTGGCCCTGCGGCGTCCGCAGGTTCACCGTGACGGACTTCTTGTTCCGCGCGACGACCGGCCACCACAGCGACTGGCCGTGCGGCTTCTCCCGGCCCCACTGGCGCATCGGGTCGCCGACGCCGGGCGGCTCGATCTTGAGCACCTCGGCGCCGAGGTCGCCGAGGAGCTGGCCGCAGAACGGGCCGGCGAGCAGCGAGCCCATCTCGACGACGCGGATCCCGGCGAGCGGGCCGTCGCCCGGCTGCGCCGCCGGCATCGCGGAGGCGTCACGCGCGGCGTCCGGCGTTCCGTCGTCCGTCACGATGCCTGCCCTTCGGGGTCGGTGGCCGCGGTGCCGGTCGCGCCGTCCCGGTGCGAGGCGAGGAGGACGGCGCGCGCGGCGAGCACGTGCGAGCGCATGACCGACTCCGCCCAGGCGCCGTCCCCGGCCCGCAGCGCGTCGACGATCTCGTGGTGGTGGGCGTGGCTGCGGGCCAGCGCGGCCGGGGTGTACCGGTGGTAGGTGCGCATGACGAGTGGCAGCTGGACGAGCCCGGCGAGGGTCGCCGCGAGCCGGTCGCTGCCGGCCGCGCCGACGATGACGGCGTGGAAGCGAGCGTTGAGCGCGGCGAGGTCGGCGAAGTCGCCCGGTGGCCGGTGGCCGAGGCTCGGGTCGACAGTGACCATCTCGGCGGCGAGCGCCGCGAGCTCGTCCACGACCTCCGCGGTGACCTGGCCGGCGGCCCGCCGCGCGCCGAGGCCCTCGAGGACGGCGCGCAGCTCGTAGGTCTCCTCGAGATCCTGCGCCGTCCACGTCCGGACCCGGGCGCCGCGGTTCGGCAGCACCTCGACGAGGCCCTCGGAGCCGAGCCGGCGCAGCGCCTCGCGGACCGGCGTCCGGGAGGTCCCGAGGTCGGCCGCGACCTCGATCTCGCCGAGCCGGTCCCCGAAGCCGTAGCGGCCGTCGAGGATGCCCGCGCGCAGCGCCGTGTAGACCCGGTCGGACGCCTGCGACACGACACCTCCCCGAGGTGGGCGGGCTGGATTGCATGCAATCTAGGTCGCCGGTTCTGCCCAGACAAGACGTCGGAGCACAGAACTTCAGGGACTCATGGCGATTGCATGCAGAGTGCCGACAGCCTCAGGCGTCGCGCAGCCAGCGCGTCGTCGACGGCCAGTAGGTCTCGGCGAGGCCGACGACGGCGACGAGCGCCCAGAACACCGCGAGGCGCTGCAGCGCCGGCACCCCCGAGGTGGCGGCGGAGCCGAGGAGCGCGACCGGCAGCACGTGCAGCGCGGCGCTCAGCGGCTGGAGCGCCCGGGCCCGGCGGCGGACGGCGCGCAGCGTGAGCACCCCGAGCACGACGAGCGCCGCCGCGACGACGGCGGCGAGCGCGGAGAGCAGCGCGGCGACGTCCCCGAGGCCGCCCTGGTCGCGCGCGGAGAACCCGATCCCGGCCGAGGCGACGGCGAGCACCGTGACGAGGGCGAGGAGCACCGTCTCGACGACGACGAGGACGGTGAGCCCGCGGACGGCGGCCGGCCGGGGGGCGCACAGCGTCGTCAGCCATCGCATCAGCCATCGCATCAGCCATGCCCTCGAGNTGCGATGCTCGAGGGCATGGCTGATGCGATGGCTGATGCGATGGCTGACGACGCTGTGCGCCCCCCGGCCGGCCGGCCGGTCGAGATCGTCGAGGTCGGGCCGCGCGACGGGCTGCAGAACGAGGCGACCCTGCTGCCGACCGCGGCGAAGGTCGAGCTGATCCGGCGCTCCCTCGCGGCGGGCGTCCGGCGGGTCGAGGCGACGAGCTTCGTGCACCCCCGGCTCGTGCCGCAGATGGCCGACGCCGAGGCCGTCATGGCCGCCGTCCGGGCCCCCGGGTTCCTCGACCGGGCCGCCGAGGAGGCCGGGCAGGAGATCGCGCCGGACGACGTCCGCTACATCGGCCTCGTGCTCAACCCGCGCGGCCTGACCCGGGCGCTCGACGCCGGCGTCGACGAGGTGAACGTCGTCGTCGTCGCGAGCGACACCTTCTCCCGCCGCAACCAGAACGCCGGCGTCGAGGAGATGCTCGACGCCGCCGACGAGATCGCCGCGCAGGCCCGCAAGGCCGGGGTCGGCGTGAGCGTCGTCATCTCGACGGCGTTCGGCTGCCCGTTCGAGGGCGAGATCGACCCGGACGCCGTCCTCGCGATGGCACGTCGCAGCCTCGCCGCCGGCTACGACGAGCTCGCGATCGCGGACACGATCGGGGTCGGTGTCCCGGCCCAGGTCCGTGCCCTCGTCGAGGGCATCCGCGCGATGGACGGCCGCACCCCGGACGGCGACCCGGTGCGGCTGCGCGCGCACTTCCACAACACCCGCAACACCGGCTACGCGAACGCGCTCGCCGCTGTCGAGGCCGGCGTCGAGGTGCTCGACTCCTCGGCCGGCGGCATCGGCGGCTGCCCGTTCGCACCCGCCGCGACCGGCAACATCGCGACCGAGGACCTGCTGTACCTCCTGCACCGCAGCGGGTTCACGACCGGCGTCGACCTCGGGGCGATGGCCCGCACGGGCACCTGGGTCTGCGGCGAGCTCGGCAAGGAGACACCCGCGCTGCTCGGCCGGGCCGGCACCTTCCCGCCGGCCTGACCGCCGTCCCCGCGCTCAGGTGAGGTCGCGCCGGCGGAACAGCCAGCCACCGACGCCGAGCAGGAGCAGGGCGACGGCGCCGATGACGAGGCCGCCGTGCAGGTTCGAGATGTTCTTCTCGGTGAACTCGACGATCTGGCCGGACCCCGAGTCGACGGCCTTGCCCGGCACGGCGATCGTCACGCCGCCCTTGACGACGAGCGCGCCGGCGTTCGTCGTGAGCAGCCACTCCCGCCACCCCGGGCGGACGGCGCCGACGGCGTTCTCGACGACCGCGAAGTAGACGAACCCGACGCCGAGCGCGGCCCCGGTCGAGCGGATGAGGTGCGCGACCCCCATCCCGAGGAGCGCGGTGAGGACGGCGAGCAGCACCGTGCGGCCGCCGAGCGCGACGACGTCGCCCCAGAAGCCCTTCGGCAGCGGGCCCGTGGACCCCCGGGTCGAGGCGATCGCCCACGCCGAACCGGCCCACGCCAGCTGGGCGAGGACCGCGACGACGGCGGCGACCGCGACGAGCACGGCCGTCTTCGCCGCGAGCACCCGCAGCCGGCGCGTCTCCCAGAACAGCAGCGCCATCATCGTGCGGGCCGACCACTCCGCGCCGATCCACGTCGCGCCGACGACGAAGAGCAGCGCGGCGACGGCGATGCCGACGGCGAGCGCGCCGGGCTGCAGGTAGTCGGCGAGCGCGAAGGGCTGCTTGGGGAGGAAGTCCTCCACGCGAAGGTCCGACCCGGTCGTGGCCGGGCCGCACCACTCCTCGGCCGTCGTCCCCTCGCCGGCCTCGGGCGGCACCGGCGTGGCCAGGCACTGGGTGCGGTAGGCGTTCTGGTCGGCCACGATCCGCGCGATCTCGGCGCGCGCCTGCGCCCGGACGTCGTCCGTCGTCCGGGCGAACTGGGTGATGCCGACGAGCGGCACGACGACGACGTACCCGACGACGGCGAGGCCGAGCAGCCAGCGGATGAACCGGCGGGCCGAGAAGCGGTGCGCCTCCGCGAGGAGCAGCGCGGGCAGCCCGCCCGTCGCGCCGTGGCCCGCGTCGGCGGCGCCGTCGCCGTGGG
>NZ_MWLN01000007.1 GCF_002198655.1 Kineosporia sp. A_224 | reverse complement strand
CACCCGTCGCCCCGGCGACGGGTGCCGCGGCGACGGGTGCGGCGGCCACCGGCGCGGCGACCGGTGCGGCGACCGCGGCAGGCGTGGCGACAGTCGCCGTCGGGCGCCGGGGCGTCTCGACGGCGGGGACCGGCGGGACGACGTCCGCGACCGGGACGACGTCCGGCACCGGTGCGGCGGCCGGGACGTCCACGTAGGGCGCCTCCGCCACGACGTCCTGCCCGTCGCGCCGCCGGGAGCGGCGCGACACGATCATCTGGGTGTCGGCCTCGGGAGCGGCGTGGCCGCCGTGTCCGCCCTGACCACCGGCCTGACCCTGGCCCCAGGCCCGCGCGCCGACGACGTCCGCCCAGGAGGCGTCGTCGTCGTGCACGCGCGCGGGACCGCCGCGACGGCGTCGCGCGGGTTCGGTGCCGGGGTCCGGGTCGCTCACGTCGTCACACCTCCAGGAGCTCGGACTCCTTGTGACGCAGCAGCTCGTCGATGGTGTCGACGTGCCGCTTCGTCGAGGCGTCGAGCTCCTTCTCCGCGCGGGTGACCTCGTCCTCGCCCGCCTCGCCGTCCTTGACGATGCGGTCGAGCTCCTCCTTGGCCTTGCGGCGGATGTTGCGGACCGAGACCCGCGCGTCCTCCGCCTTGTGCTTGGCCATCTTGATGTAGTCCTTGCGGCGCTCCTCGGTGAGCTGCGGGAGCACCAGCCGGATGATGTTGCCATCGTTCGACGGGTTGACGCCGAGGTCGCTGTCGCGCAGCGCCTTCTCGATCGCCGTCATCGAGCCGCGGTCGTACGGGTTCACGATCATGACGCGCGCCTCGGGCGTCTGGAACGACGCGAGCTGCTGCAGCGGGGTCGGCGCACCGTAGTAGTCGACCATGATCTTGCTGAACATCGCGGGGTTCGCCCGGCCGGTCCGGATGGCCGAGAAGTCCTCCTTGGCCACCTCGACGGCCTTGTCCATCTTCTCCTCGGCCTCGAGGAGGGTGTCGTCGATCACCGTCGCTCCTTCGTCTCCGGGCGGGGGGCCGCCCGGTCACTGCCGGGACGCTCCCGAGCCGGGGCGTCCGTGTCCTGAGTCGTCGTCCGGTCCGTGCGGGTTCGCTACCTGTTCCTACCCGGCGGTGACGAGCGTCCCGATCCTCTCACCCCGGACGGCGCGCGCCACGTTGCCCTCACCCTCCATGCCGAAGACGATCATCGGCAGGCGGTTGTCCATGCAGAGGCTGAACGCGGTCGCGTCGACCACCTTGAGCCGCTGGCGGAGGGCGTCGGCGTACGTGACCTCCTCGAGCTTGCGGGCGTCGGGGTCCGTGCGCGGGTCGGCCGTGTAGACGCCGTCCACGCCGTTCTTGCTCATGAGGACGACGTCGGCCTTGATCTCGAGCGCACGCTGCGCGGCCGTGGTGTCGGTGCTGAAGTACGGCGCCCCGAGGCCGGCGCCGAAGATGACGACCCGGCCCTTCTCGAGGTGGCGGATCGCCCGGCGCGGGATGTACGGCTCGGCGACCTGGCCCATCGTGATGGCGGTCTGCACCCGGGTGTCGATACCGGCCTGCTCGAGGAAGTCCTGCATCGCCAGGCAGTTCATGACGGTGCCGAGCATGCCCATGTAGTCGGCGCGGGCGCGGTCCATGCCGCGCTGCGCGAGCTCGGCGCCGCGGAAGAAGTTGCCGCCGCCGACGACGACCGCGACCTGCACGCCCTCCCGGACGACGACCGCGATCTGCTCGGCGAGACGGTGCACGACGTCGGGGTCGACGCCGAGCTTGCCGTTGCCGAAGACCTCGCCGGAGAGCTTGAGGAGCACCCGCCCGTAGCGCGCGCCGGAGCCCTCGGCGTCCAGGTCGTCCAGCTGCTCAAGGTCCACGGTCAGTCCCTCCGCGGTCATGTCCACTCCGCCCCGATCGATCGTGCCGGCTGTCTCGCCCTGTGGTCCGCGGGCCAGTCTGCCGCACTCCGGAGGGTGCTCGGCGCGCTCCGCCCCCACCGGTCGCCCGGACGGCCCTCCAGCGGGCCCGGCAGGGCCCGGACGACGGACGGCGGTCGCACCCCAGGACCGGGTGCGACCGCCGCCGTCATGCTCGGGCGTGCCTGTCGGTGGTGCTCAGGCGCCGACCTTGAACCGGGCGAAGCCGGTCGCTGCGACGCCGGCCTCCTTGAGGAGCTGCTGGATCGTCTTGCTCGGGTCCTTCGCGAACTTCTGCTCGAGGAGCACGTTGTCCTTGAAGAACGCGTCGACCCGGCCGGTGACGATCCGCTCGATCGCCTGCTCCGGCTTGCCCTCCTCGCGGGACTTCTGCTCCGCGACGCGGCGCTCGGTCTCGACGACGTCGGCCGGCACGTTCTCGCGGGTGAGGAAGCTCGGGCCCATCGCGGCGGCGTGCATCGCGACGTCGCGCGCGACGTCCGACTCGCCGTCGACGCCCACGAGGACGCCGATCTGCGGGGGCAGGTCGGGGCTCGTGCGGTGCAGGTACGTCGCGACGTGCGGCGCCTCGACGCGAGCCACGCGGCGGATGACGATCTTCTCGCCGATCGTCGCGTTCTTCTCGATGAGGAGCTGCTCGACCGACTTGCCGGGCTCGATCTCGCTCGACAGGAGCGCGGCGGCGTCCTCGGCCTTGATCGCGACGGCCTGCTGGAGGACCTGGTCGGCGAGCGCGACGAACGGCTCGGCCTTGGCGACGAAGTCCGTCTCGCAGTTGATCTCGACGAGGGTCCCGACGCCGTTCTCGACGTGGGCGGCGACGAGGCCGTTGGAGGCGTTGCGGTCGCCGCGCTTCTCGGCGCTGGCCTGGCCCTTCACGCGGAGGAACTCGACCGCCTTCTCGAAGTCGCCGTCGCTCATCTCCAGGGCCTTCTTGCAGTCCATCATCCCGGCGCCCGTCTGGTCGCGCAGGCGCTTGACGTCAGCAGCGCTGATGTTCGCCATGACTTTCGTGACTCTCCTGTCCGAATGGTGTGCAACGAGTCTGTGCGCGGACGACGCGCCCCGTCGAGGCGTTAACGCCCGGGGCCGCCGGAGACTTCCGGCACGGTGCTCCCGCCGGTCCGGCCCCGGGCGCGTGGCCCGGGACCGGACCGGACAGGTCGTCCGTCGTCCGCGATGGGCTCCGTGAGGAGCCCGGACGTCAGGCCTGCTCGGTGCTCTCGGCAGCGACCTCGACGGGAGCCTCGGCCGGAGCCTCGGCAACAGCCTCGGCCTCGGCAGCGACCTCGGCCGGGGCGTCGGCGACGACCTCGGTCTCGGCAGCAGCCTCGACGGGAGCCTCGATCGGAGCCTCGACCGGCGCCTCGGCAGCAGCCTCGGCGACGGGCGCGTCGGCCGGCGTGAGGAGCTCGCGCTCCCACTCGGCGAGCGGCTCGTCGACCGCGACGGCGCCGGCCTCCGGCTTCGTCTCGCTGCCGCGCGAGCGGGCCATGAGGCCCTCCGCGACGGCGTCGGCGACGACGCGCGTGAGCAGGGTGACCGAGCGGATCGCGTCGTCGTTGCCCGGGATCTTGAAGTCGACCTCGTCGGGGTCGCAGTTCGTGTCGAGGATCGCGACGATCGGGATGTGGAGCTTGCGCGCCTCGTCGACCGCGAGGTGCTCCTTCTTCGTGTCGACGATCCACACCGCGCTAGGGACCTTCGCCATGTCGCGGATGCCGCCGAGGGTCTTCTCGAGCTTGTCCTTCTCGCGACGCAGGACGAGGAGCTCCTTCTTCGTCATGCCGGAGCCGGCCACGTCGTCGAAGTCGAGGAGCTCGAGCTCCTTGAGGCGCTGGAGGCGCTTGTGCACGGTCTGGAAGTTCGTGAGCATGCCGCCGAGCCAGCGCTGGTTGACGTAGGGCATGCCGACGCGCGCGGCCTGCTCGGCGATGGGCTCCTGGGCCTGCTTCTTCGTGCCGACGAAGAGGATCGTGCCGCCGTGGGCGACGGTCTCCTTGACGAACTCGAAGGCGCGGTCGATGAACGACAGCGACTGCTGCAGGTCGATGATGTAGATGCCGTTGCGCTCGGTGAAGATGAAGCGCTTCATCTTCGGGTTCCACCGGCGGGTCTGGTGCCCGAAGTGGACGCCGCTCTCGAGCAGCTGGCGCATGGTGACAACAGCCATTGCTGGAAGCACTCCTGTCGGCGCCTGCCGGAGTTCACCGGCTCGAAGGCGCCTGTCGGTTCCTCACGCCGTCCGGGCGGACGGCGTGCCTGGCGCCTGCGGTCGCACCGCACCGGAGACCCACCCGAGGATGGTCACCGGACCGACGGTGCGCCCCGCCGCGTGAGCGGCGGTCTGCGGGCGCGCGAAGTCGACCGGACGAGCCGGCCGTGAGGGCATCGTACGCCGGGGCACGGTGGGCGACCAAAACGCCGCGCGCCGTGAGCACCCCGCACGGCCGCGGCGCCCGGCCGCGGGCCGTGCGGGACGCCGTCCGGGCTCCGTAGGCTGCGCGCATGGCCGACGCCGACCGCACCCCCGCCGCTGCCGCGACCGCCCCGGTGCGGGGCCGCTGGCGCGAGATCGCCCGCCAGTCCAACCTGCTCGGTGCCGACGGGACGCTCGCCTCGACGATCTTCGCCGAGATGAGCGCGCTCGCCGCCCGGACCGGGGCCGTGAACCTCGGCCAGGGCTTCCCCGACACCGACGGGCCGCGCAGCATCCTCGACGGAGCGGTGGCGCAGATCCTCGGGGCGAACAACCAGTACCCGCCCGGCCGCGGCGTCCCGGCCCTGCGCCGCGCGGTCGCCGAGCACCAACGCCGCTTCTACGGGCTCGAGGTGGACCCGGACACCGAGGTGCTCGTGACCGCCGGCGCGACGGAGGCGATCGCCGCGTGCGTCATGGCGCTCGTCGAGCCGGGCGACGAGGTCGTCACGCTCGAGCCGTACTACGACTCCTACGCGGCGTCGGTGGCGCTCGCGGGCGCCGTCCGCCGGACGGTGCCGCTGCGCTTCCCCGACTACCGGCTCGACGTCGACGCGCTCGCGGCGGCGGTGACGCCGCGGACCCGGCTCGTCCTGCTCAACAGCCCGCACAACCCGACCGGGCACGTGCTGGGCCGCGCCGAGCTCGAGGCGGTGGCGCGGGTCGCGGTCGAGCACGACCTGCTCGTCGTCACCGACGAGGTCTACGAGCACCTGACGTTCGACGGGATCGAGCACGTACCGCTCGCGACGCTGCCGGGGATGGCCGGCCGGGTCGTGACGATCTCGTCCGCGGGCAAGACGTTCTCCGTGACGGGCTGGAAGGTCGGCTGGGTCGTCGCCTCCAAGGAGGTCGTCGACGCGGTGACGACCGTCAAGCAGTTCCTCACGTACGTCAACGCCGGGCCGTTCCAGCCGGCGGTCGCCGACGCGCTCGCGCTCGGCGACGACTTCTACACCGGGGTCGCGACCCGGCTGCAGGCCGGCCGGGACGCGCTCGTCGAGGGGCTGCTCGACGTCGGGTTCACCGTGAGCGTGCCGCAGGGCACGTACTTCGTCGTCGCGGACGCCGCCCCGCTCGGGTACGCGGACGGTCTGACGCTGTGCCGCGAGCTGCCGGAGCGGGCCGGGGTCGTCGGGGTGCCGGTCCAGGTGTTCCACGACGACGTCGAGGCGGGGCGGTCGCTCGTGCGGTTCGCGTTCTGCAAGCGGCCCGAGGTCATCGCGGACGCCGTCGCGCGGCTCAAGGCGCTGCACCGGGGCTGATCGGTCCGCGATGTCGGCACGAGCCTGACCGGATGTCGAACTGGTCAGCCGACTGCGACTGACATCTGTACGCGCTCGACCCGTCCCCAGTGTCGGGTTTCGTCCCACTGTCCACAGCCGGGGCATCGGGCGCGGCGGGCCGGGGGCGTCCCGGGGCAGGCTCGCCGCATGCCTGGTCACCCCCTCCTCCTCGCCCTCGCAGCCGCAGCCGCCGTGGCGCTGGGTGCCGTCTCCTCGGCGCCGGTCGCGACCCCTGCCGAACCGGGTCCGGCCGCGCGCGGGCTGCCTGCCGCCGCACCGGCGGGCGGGGCGCCGNGGGCGGGGCGCCGGCGGCGGGGGTGGCCGGGCTCCCCGACGGTGCTGCCGCGGCGGTGAACGCCCCCACCGCACCCGCCGCGGCGGCACCACCCCAGAGGTCCGCCCGGGTCCCGGGGCGCGCGGGGCCGCCGGGCGCGGCCCCCGCTCCCGGCCACGGCTGGCGCTGGCCGCTCGCACCCGTGCCCCGGGTGGCCCGCCCGTTCGACGTCGGGCCCTTCCCGTGGTCTCCGGGCCACCGGGGTGTCGACCTCCGACCCGCGTCCGCGGCGCCCGGAGCGCCGGTGCTCGCAGCCGGGCCGGGCGTGGTGCGCTTCGCGGGGGTCGTCGCCGGCCGCGGGGTGGTCTCCGTCGACCACGGTTCCGGGATCCGGACGACGTACGAGCCGGTCACGGCGGGCGTCCGGGCCGGGGCGGTGGTGGCCGCCGGGCAGCCCCTCGGCACGCTCGCCGCCGGCGGCCACTGCACCCCGGATGCGTGCCTGCACTGGGGCGCGATCGTCGACGACCGCTACGTGGACCCGTTGACGTTGCTGCGGCCGCGGGAGCCCCCGGTACTGCTGCCCGTCCCGGGTGCCGGGATCCGGGCCGGCTGACCCCGACCGTGGCGCACGGTGCGTCCGCGGGCGGCACGCGACGCCGGACGGCATCGGCCGAGCACGACGTCTCGTATATTGATATTTGATTCTTGAATAGCGAGACGTCGTCCTACGCTCGACCCACCCTGCCGAGAAGGAGCCGAGCGCATGCGCCCCGAGCCCGCACCAGCCCCCAGCTACGTCCACGGTCACGCCGAGCCGGTGCTCCGCTCGCACCGGAGCCGGACGGTCGACAACTCCGCGGCCTACCTGGCGCCGTACCTGCGGCCGGGGGCGTCGGTGCTCGACGTGGGGTGCGGCCCGGGCACGATCACGGCCGACATCGCGGCCCGGGTGGCGCCCGGCCGGGTCGTCGCCGTCGACCCGGCCCCGGACGTCGTCGCCGCGGCCGGGCGCACCGTCGCGGAGGCCGGCGCGACGAACGCGGTCGTCCTCGTCGGTGACGTCTATGCACCGCAGGTCGCGCCGGGCGTCGACGGACCGTTCGACGTCGTCCACGCGCACCAGGTGCTCCAGCACGTCCCGGACCCGGTCGGGGCGCTGCGCCGGATGCGGGCCCTCTGCGCGACCGACGGGGTCGTCGGCGCGCGGGACGCGGACTACGCGGCGTTCACCTGGTTCCCCGAGGTCCCGGCGCTCGACGACTGGCTGGCCCTGTACCGCCGGCTGGCGCGCGCCACGGGCGGCGAGCCGGACGCGGGCCGCCGCCTCCTGTCGTGGGCGAGGGCCGCCGGGTTCTCCGAGGTGACGGCGTCCGCGTCCCTCTGGTGCTACGCGACCCCCGAGAGCCGGGCCTGGTGGGGCGGCCTGTGGGCCGACCGGATCGTCGGGTCGGCGATCGCCGACCAGGCGCTCGCGTCCGGCGAGGCGACCCGGGCCGACCTGGAGCGGATGCGCGCCGGCTGGCTCGAGTGGGCGACCGCCGACGACGGCTGGTTCGTCGTCCCGCACGGCGAGATCGTCTGCCGCCCCTGAGCCGTCGCCGTGGGAGGGCGCACCGAAGGGCCGGCCCCGTGGCGGGGCCGGCCCTTCCGACGGGCATGTCGCGGGGTCAGCTGACCTCTTGCAGCTTGGCGCGCAGCTGCAGGACCGCCTTGGTGTGCATCTGGCAGATCCGGGACTCGGTGACCCCGAGGACGCGACCGATCTCGGCGAGCGTGAGGCCCTCGTAGTAGTAGAGGGTCACGACGATCTTCTCCCGCTCCGGGAGCTGGTTGATCGCCCGGCTGAGGATGAACTTCGTCTCCTCGGTCTCGAACGCCGTGACCGGGTCCTCGGCCTTGGTGTCCTCGAGGGTGTCGACGAGCGAGAGCTTGTCGCCCTTCTCGCCGCCGACCGTGAGCAGCTCGTCGAGCGCCACGACGTTGACGTAGGACACCTGGCTGAAGATCGCGTGCAGGTCCTCGAGGGCGATGCCGAGCCGCTCGGCGACCTCGGCCTCGGTCGGGGTGCGGTGCAGCTCCCCCTCGAGGGACGCGTACGCCCGCTCGACCTCGCGCGCCTTGTAGCGGACGGACCGTGGGATCCAGTCGATCGCCCGGAGCTCGTCGATGATCGCGCCGCGGATCCGGGAGATCGCGTACGTCTCGAACTTGATCGCGCGTTCGATGTCGAACTTCTCGATCGCGTCGATGAGCCCGAAGATCCCGTACGAGACGAGGTCGGCCTGCTCGATGTTCGGCGGCAGGCCGACACCGACCCGGCCCGCGACGTACTTGACGAGCGGCGAGTAGTGCAGGATCAGCCGCTCGCGCGTCGCCGGGTCACCGTCGGCCTTGAACCTCTCCCACAGCCGGCGCAGGGCCGCCTCGTTCGCAGCGACTGGGTCTGCAGCGTCGTCGTCCACCGGCGCAACGTCGGCGACCACGGCTGCCCCCTTCTTGAGGTCAGGCCCGCGGGTGGGCCTGCTGGTAACTGGCACGAAGCCTCTCCACCGAGACGTGCGTATAAATCTGGGTCGTCGACAGCGTAGCGTGACCAAGCAACTCCTGAACGCTACGAAGGTCCGCGCCGCCGTCCAGAAGGTGCGTGGCAGCCGAATGACGTAGCCCATGTGGCCCAATCGGAGGAGTCCCCTCCACCGCGGCGACCAGCCGGTAGACCGCGTCGCGGGCCTGACGGGGGTCCATCCGCCGCCCGCGGACCCCGACGAAGAGCGCCTGCTGTCCTGCGGCGCCCGGGCGCGTCGCGGCCGCGAGGACCGGACGCCCGTCCTCGAGCCACTCCCGGACCGCCTGCCCGGCGGGTACCCCGAAGGGCACGACCCGCTCCTTGGCCCCCTTGCCGAGCACCCGGACGGTCCGCCGCGCGTCGTCGACGTCGTGCACGTCCAGCCCGGTCAGCTCGGACACCCGGATCCCCGTCGCGTAGAGCAGCTCGACGACGGCCCTATCCCGCAGCGCCAGGGCGTGCGCGGTCGCCGCGCGCCGTTCGTCGACCGCAGCCGTCGGCCCGTCGGACTGCGGGCCTTCGGCCGCGTCGTCCGACGGCCCGGGGCTGTCCGGGGCGCCGTGTGGGCCCTGCGGAGTGCCGGCGCCCGCCGGGGACCGGTCCGTCGTCCCGTCGGCGCGCCGTCGCGCCTCGTCCATGAGCGCGAGGGCCTGCCGCTGCCGGAGCACGTGCGGGAGCGGCCGGCGGGCCTTCGGCGAGCGGAGCCGGCCGCCGGGGTCGTCGACGGCGCGGCCGGTGCGCCGCAGCCAGCCGGTGAACGCGCGGGCGCTGGCACCGCGGCGCGCGATCGTCGTGCGGGCCATCCCCTCGGCGGTCATCGCGGCGAGCCAGGCCCGCAGCACGGTGAGGTCGAGGTCGGCCGGGTCCTCGATGCCGTCGGCCGCAGCGAACGCGAGGAGCGCCCGGACGTCGCCCAGGTACGCCCGCACCGTGTGCACCGACCGGCCGCGCTCGATGGCGACGAACCGCTCGAACCCGGCGACCGCGTCCAGGGCCGCCGGCGACAACGCCGGCGACAACTCCGGCACAGGCTCCGGCACCGGTCCCGGCGACGGCTCCGCGGGTACCTGGCGCGCGGCCCCTCGGCCGGTAAGAGGGGCGGACGGCGCGACGGGGCCCGCGGCCGGACCTGCCGCAGGCCCGGCCCGTCCCCGGTCGGTGGCCACGACACCACCGTGGACCCCGGTCGGGAGTCTCTCAAGCAGCCGCGCCGCCCGCCCGGCCGCCGGACGCCCTACGGTGCGCGACACGACGGACCGCTTCGGCCGGCGCTGCACCCCGCCGTCAGACCTGCGGCAGGGTCGTCCGCTGATCGGTCTGTCAGCGCCGAGCCGTCGTGCCACCATCCACTCCATGACGAACAGGCCCGGACGGCGAGCCGTCCTCGTCGGCGGACTGCTCGCCGCCGGGGTGCTGGCGGGCGGCGCGGTCGCCGGTCGCGCGGCGTTCGGTCGACGCGGAACGGGCGGCACCAGAGGCGGACCAGCGGTGGGCCCGGACGACGGCGGACTGGTCGGACCGCTGCGCGGGATCGTCGGGAACGGCCGGACCCCGCTGCTCCGGACGACGTTCGACGACGACGCAGGCTGGGCGACGGTGGCTGCCGCCCTCGAAGGCCGATCCCGCGACGGCGGCTGGGGCAGCCAGGAGGAGAGCCTCGTCGACGCGGTGGTGGACCGCCGCTACGAGAACCTTGACGTGGTCCGCTTGGCCGGCGCGTGGCCGGACGACCTGCTCGGCTACGTGATCGTCGCCGATGACCGGACGATGGCCGAGGTCCGCGCGGCCGCCTCGACCAACACGGTGAGCGTGCTCTACGTCGACCTCTGGAGCGAGCGTGGCAGCACGTTCCGGATCGCCGTCGACCAGGTCCCCGACGTCGCGATGAATCTGTTCATCGCCAACATGGACTTCTTCGAGTTCGCCGACGCCGCCGGTCCGGACGGGGTGTTCCGCGGCTTCCCGTCAGACCCGGACGAGTAGCCGCCCCGACCGCAGCGCCTCGCGGCCGGCCCGGCAGCCTGCCGGCGGCGCAGCGGCGGCAGGTGCCGTCATCCGGCCGGGGCGCCGGCACCCCG
>NZ_MWLN01000069.1 GCF_002198655.1 Kineosporia sp. A_224 | reverse complement strand
CGCCGGACCGGCCGGCCGCGGCGCCTTCGGCGGCGCCACCGGCTCGACGACGACGAGCCGCTCGGCGGCCGCCGTGCCGTCGCGCGAGGTGCCGCCGGCGACGACCTCGACCGCGGCGACGCCCGGCCACAGCCGGGTGCCGACGCCGACCGCGTCGACCTCGGGGTGGGCGATCGGGCAGTGCTCGACGGGGACGACGGTGTGCGAGCGGTGCGCGCGCAGCCCCGGGCGGCCCTCGGCGTCCACGGCGAAGCGCACCCGGGTCCGCCAGCCGAGCCCGTCGGCGTCCCCGGCGACCGGCTCGACGACGAGGTCCGGCCGCTCGATCCGCGCCAGCCGCGCGAGCTGCTCGCGGACGACGTCGGCGAGCAGCGTGCGCTGGCCGGCCGTGGACACGTGCTGCCAGTCGCAGCCGCCGCAGCCGCGGCCCCGGCCGTCGGCCGGCCCCGCGACCGCGCAGCGCGGCGCGACCCGGTCGGGGGCGGCGCGGACCACCTCGACGGCGTCCGCGCGCCAGAACCGGTCCTGCGGGCCGGCCTCGGTGAGCCGGGCGACGACCTGCTCCCCCGGCAGCGCGTGCCGGACGAAGACGACCCGGCCGTCGAGCCGGGCCACGCAGTGCCCGCCGTGCGCGACCGGTCCGACCTCGAGACCGACGAGGTCCCCGGTCACGGGTGTGCCGGCACCGGTCCCGGTGCCGCTCATCGGCCGGCGGGCGTGTCGTCGTCCGCGAACGGGCCGACGGTGCCGGTGCGCCGCAGCGCCCCGGGCGCGACGGGCTCCTCCTTGTCCGCGAGCCCCTCGGACGACGCGAGCTGCCAGGGCACGCTCGCGACGACGACGCCGGGCGTGTAGTGCAGCCGCGTGCGCAGCCGCAGGGCGCTCTGGTTGTGCAGGATCTGCTCCCACCAGTGCCCGACGACGTACTCGGGCACGAACACGACCACGATGTCGCGCGGGCTCTCCCGGCGGATGCTGCGGACGTAGTCGACGACGGGACGGGTGATCTCGCGGTACGGCGAGTCGAGCGCCCGCAGCGGCACCGGGATGTCCTTGGCGTCCCACTCGGCCTGCAGCCGGGCGGTCTCGTCCGGGTCGACGACGACGGTGATCGCCTCGAGCACCGAGGGCCGCGAGGCCCGCGCGTAGGCCAGGGCGCGCATCGTCGGCTTGTGGATCTTCGACACCAGGACGATCGCGTGCACCCGCGACGGGAGCACCCGGTTCTTGGTGTCGTCGGTGACCGCGAGCTCGGCCCGCACGCGCAGGTAGTGCCGGCGGATGGCGAGCATGAGCAGGTAGAGCAGCGCCATCGCGATGATCGCGAGGTAGGCGCCGCGGACGAACTTCGTCGCCAGGACGATGAGGAGGACGAGTCCCGTGATGGTCAGGCCGATCGCGTTGATGACCCGGGACCGCTGCATCCTGCCGCGCGCGGAGGGGTCGACCTCGGTGCGCAGCAGCCGCGTCCAGTGCCGCACCATGCCGGTCTGGCTCACCGTGAAGGAGATGAAGACGCCGACGATGTAGAGCTGGATGAGCTTGGTCACCTCGGCGTTGAAGGCGAGGATCAGGGCCGCGGCGGAGCCGCCGAGCAGGATGATCCCGTTGCTGTAGGCGAGCCGGTCGCCGCGGGTGTGCAGCTGGCGCGGGAGCAGGTCGTCGCGCGCGAGGATCGAGCCGAGCACCGGGAAGCCGTTGAAGGCCGTGTTCGCCGCGAGCACGAGGATGAGCCCGGTGACCGCCGCGATCGCGTAGAACCCGATCGGGAAACCGGAGAAGAGCGCCTCGGCGATCTGGCTGATGACCGGGTGCTGCTCGTAGGACGTCCCGACGGGCACCCCGTCGCGCAGGAGCTGGGTGGCGGGGTCCTCGGCGTACTTCAGGCCCATGGCCTGGGCGAGCACGATGATGCTCATGAGCATCGTCACGGCGATGCCGCCGAGCAGGGCGAGCGTCGTCGCGGCGTTCTTGCTCTTGGGCTTCTGGAACGCGGGGACGCCGTTGCTGATCGCCTCGACGCCGGTCAGGGCCGCGCACCCCGAGGAGAACGCCCGCAGCAGCAGGAAGCCCCAGCCGAGGCCGGTGAGGCCCTGCGCGAACTGGCTCTCGGCCTCGATGTCGAACCCGGCGCTCTCGACCTGGGGCAGGTCGCCGAGCGCGAGCCGGACGAAACCGTAGAGGCCCATCCCGATGATGCTCAGCATGAACGCGTAGGTCGGGAGGGCGAACGCCGCCCCGGACTCGCGCACGCCGCGCAGGTTCATCGTCATGAGGACCAGGACGACGACGACCGCGGCGATCGCCTCGTAGCCGCGCAGCCCCGGGATCGCGGCCGCCGCGTACTGCGCGCCGGACGACACCGACACGGCCACCGTGAGCACGTAGTCGACGAGCAGCGCGCTGGCCACCGTGAGGCCGGCCGGGACGCCGAGGTTCGTCGTCGCGACCTCGTAGTCCCCGCCGCCCGAGGGGTAGGCGTGGACGTTCTGCCGGTACGACAGGACGACGATCGTCATGACGAAGACGACGGCGAGGCCGACCCACGGGGACACGGTGAGGGCCGCGACGCCGGCGAAGGCGAGCGTGAGGAAGATCTCGTCCGGGGCGTACGCGACGGAGGAGAGCGCGTCCGAGGCGAAGACCGGCAGCGCGATGCGCTTCGGCAGCAGGGTCTCGGACAGCCGCTCGCTGTGGACGGGGCGACCGACGAGAAGCCGCTTGAGGGCATCGGTGAACGCGGGCACGAGCGCTCATCGTAGGCCCGGCCCGGTTGCGTGTAGCGTCGGCGTGTCAGGAACCACCAGTCGTGAACCCGCGGTTGCGTCCTTCGCAACCGCACGAGGCGCGGAGCCGGTTGTGCATTTCGTGATCATGGGCTGCGGACGCGCGGGGTCGACCCTGGCGCACCTGGTGGAGGACCGCGGTCACACCGTCGCCGTCATCGACCAGAACCCGGACGCCTTCCGTCGCCTCGGGGCCCAGTTCGAGGGCCAGCGGGTGACCGGCATGGGCTTCGACCGGGACACCCTCATCGAGGCGGGCATCAGCGACGCCTACGCCTTCGCCGCCGTGAGCAACGGCGACAACTCGAACATCCTCGCCGCCCGGGTGGCGCGCGAGACCTTCGGCGTCTCGAACGTCGTCGCCCGGATCTACGACCCGGGCCGCGCCGAGGTCTACCAGCGGCTCGGCATCCCCACCGTCGCGACGGTCCGCTGGACCGCCGACCAGATGGTCCGCCGGCTGCTGCCCGTCGGCGCCGTCTCGGAGTACCGGGACGCCTCCGGCAGCCTCGTGCTCGCCGAGGTCCGGGTGCACATCGGCTGGGTCGGCAGGCCGCTCGCGGTGCTCGAGGCGGCGGCCGGTGCCCGGGTGGCGTACCTGACCCGGCTCGGCGACGGCATCGTGCCGACCAAGGACACCGTCTACCAGGAGGGCGACCTCGTGCACGTGACCATGCGCGAGTCAGACATCGCGGCCGTCGAGCGGGTGCTCGCGACGGCGCCGGTCGAGGTGGCGTGATGCGCATCGTCATCGCCGGCGCCGGCAGCGTGGGCCGCTCGATCGCCCGCGAGCTCCTCGGGAACGGCCACCAGGTGCTCCTCGTCGACAAGGACCCGGCCGCGATCCGGGTCGCGGGCGTCCCGGACGCCCAGTGGCTCCTCGCGGACGCGTGCGAGATCGCCTCGCTCGCCGAGGCGGGCCTGGCCGACTGCGACGTCGTCGTGGCCGCGAGCGGCGACGACAAGGTCAACCTCGTCGTGTCGCTCCTCGCGAAGACCGAGTACGGCGTGCCGCGCACGGTCGCCCGGGTGAACAACCCGAAGAACGAGTGGATGTTCGACGAGGCCTGGGGCGTCGACGTCGCGGTCTCGACGCCGCGGCTCATGACCGCGCTCGTCGAGGAGGCGGTCTCCGTCGGCGACCTCGTCCGGATCTTCACGTTCCAGCAGAGCCAGGCCAACATGGTCGAGCTGACGCTGCCCGCGGACGCCCCCATCGCGGGCACCCGGGTCGGCGACATCGACTGGCCGGCGGACACCGTGCTCGTGTGCATCATCCGGGCCGAGCGCCCGATCGCCCCGAGCCGGGACGACACCCTCGAGGCGCACGACGAGCTGATGTTCGTCGCGACCCCCGAGAGCGAGGACGCGCTCCAGAAGCTGCTCAGCCCGACGCACGTCTGAGCGCACGTCCGGGCCCTGGCGGCCCGGGGCGGCTCAGGTCTCCGGGACCGGGCGCTCGACGACCGGGGACGACGGCTCGTCGTCGCGGGCGGCGTCGCCGTCCTGCGGGTGCACATGGTGCAGATGCGGCAGGTGCAGCAGCGGCTCGGCCCCCTCGGGGCGGGCCGCCGGGACCTTGTGGACGAGGAACCACGTGCCCCAGAGCACGAGCGCGAACAACGGCACCCCGAGGGCGATGTTCACCACACCGAGCGTCGCCGGCTTGTCCGCGAGGTAGAGCGGCACCTGGACGGCGAGCCGGACGGCGAACAGGCCGAACCACAGCCACGTCGCCAGCACGTACGCCCGCATCCGGGCCGGCACCGTGCGCCAGTGCGAGCCCTCCCCCAGCATGAACCCGAGCAGCAGCCCGATGGCCGGCCAGCGGACGAGGATCGAGACGAGGAAGCCCGCGGCCCAGGCCGCGTTCTTGATGATCGACGGCAGGAAGAACGTCTGCGCCTGGCCGGTCCGCACCGCGATGAAGGCACCGAGCCCGACGCCGAGCAGCCCGCCGATCGCCTGGGTCACCGGCTCGCGGGCGACGAGCCGCCAGAGCGCGAGGCCGACCGCGGGGACGACCGCGGCGACGGCAGACGGCGTGACCTCGCGGGTCACGCCGTAGACGACCGAGAAGACCGTCACCGGGACGACCGACTCGAGCACCCCACGGACGCCGCCGAACGCCTTCTCGAACGAGAACTGCTCCTGCATCGTTTGTGCCAGCCCGGCCTTCTGCCCCGCTCCGGCGCCGACAGGCTCCGCAGGCGCCGGGGCCTGCGCGGCCGCCGGAGGGCCGTAGGGCTCAGCCATGCGACTTCGCGACGAGCTCGTAGCGCGGGTTGTAGATCGCCGGCTCACCGTCGGACTGCGTGACCATGCCGTGCACGCGCACCCGGCGGCCCGGCTCGATGCCCGCGATGTGCCGCCGGCCGAGCCAGACGAGCGAGAGGTGCCCGCTGCCGTCGTAGAGCTCGGCCTCCAGGGCGGGGACGCCGGCCCGGGGCCGCAGCGTCACCGACCGCAGCGTGCCGCAGACCGTTGCCGGACGGCGCTGCGCCAGATCGACGATCGGCGTCCCGCCGAGCTGGGCGGCGCGCTCCTGCTCCTGCTCCGCGTGCACATCGTGCTGCGAGGCGGTGAACCGCGCGAGCGCCGCCCGCAGCCGGGACTTCCCCTCGTGACCCATGGGTCCAGCGTAAGTCAGTCCCGGCGTCCCGGAGCACCCGTGCCGCCCGGTGGGACGACGCGCCGCCGCAGCGGCGCGCACGTCAGCGGATCTCGGTGATCTCCGGACCCCGGGTGAACGGCTCGAGCGGCTCGCGCTGGGTGCCCTCGGGCTCCTCCGGCTCGGCCGGTGCGGGCTGCTCGGGCAGCCGCAGCGAGAGCAGCTCGCGCGGCGCCATGGCCTCCGCCCCGCGGACGACGACGAGGCTGCGGACGACGTCCTCGACGCCTGCGGCCTGCTCAGGCTCGTGGACGGCCAGGCCGTGGAAGACCGCGCGCAGGAACCAGCGCGGCCCGTCGACGCCGGCGAAGCGCGCGGGCTGGTGCCCGGTCCGCCCGTCGGCGGTCCGGACCGGGATCCGCGCGATGAGCTCGCGGCCGAACGGGCCGGGTACCTCGTCAGCCGTCCCGCCCTGGCGGGTGATGCCCGCGGCGATCTCGGAGCGGATCTCGTCCCAGATGCCCTCGGTGCGCGGCGCGGCGAAGACCTGCAGCTGCACGGCGGAGCCCTCGAGCTGGACCGTCGCCGAGGTGACGCGGTCGGCCGCCTCGTCGATCTCCAGCCGCAGCTCCATGCCGTCGCGGCCCGGCACGAGGACCGCGCCGAGGTCGACGTAGCCGTCGGTGGACTCCACCTCGGAGACGTCCCACGGGCCGCGGGAGCGGTCGAAGGCGTCCGACGACGCGTCCGAGGGCGCCTCGGGCTCCGGCTCGAGGCCGGCCTCGAAGCCGGCCTCGTCGGTCACCTCGTCGTGGCCGGTCTCCTCGGCGGGGTCGTCCTGACGCCGGCGGCGGAACAGCGGGCTCACTGGACCTCACCTCTCCCGGGGCCCTGCCCCGCATCGACTGTGCTGCCGAACCCCCCGGTGGAGCCGAACCCGCCCTCGCCGCGCAGCGACCCCGGCAGCCGGGTCACCTCGACGAAACGGGCGCGCTCCACCTTCTGGACGACGAGCTGCGCCACCCGGTCCCCGCGGTTCAGCGCGACGGGCCGGTCGGCGTCTGTGTTGAGCAGGGTGACGCTGATCTCGCCGCGGTAGCCGGCGTCCACCGTGCCGGGGGCGTTGACGACCGTCACCCCGTGCTTCGCGGCGAGCCCCGAGCGCGGGTGCACGAAGGCGGCGTAGCCGTCGGGGAGCGCGATCGCCGTCCCGGTCGGCACCGTCCGCCGCTCGCCGGGGGCGAGCGTGACGTCCACGGCGGTCACGAGGTCGGCCCCGGCGTCGCCCGGGTGGGCGTACGACGGCACCGGCAGCCCCGGGTCGAGCCGGAGCAGGAGGACCTCGACGTCCCCCCGCATCGCACCGTCACCGCTCACGAGGGGACACGGTATCGGCTCCGCGTGGTCCCGCCGTCACCCGCCGCCCGCCCGCCGACCGGGACGGCCGTGGCAGGCTTGGCGGCATGTCCCCGTCCCCGTCGCCCGCCCCCGGCGGCTACCACGAACGGCTCACCCCGGCCTGGTGGGTCTGGCTCGTCGCGGCCGGGTTCGCCGGGTCGTTCGGCGTCGTCCTCTCGCGGGTCGACGCGACGGCGGCGCTCGTCGTCACCGTCGTCGTCCTGGTCCTCGTCGTCGTCGCGCTCGTGCGGACGACGGCGGTCGTCGCCGTCGACCCGGAGCTGTTCGTCGCGGGCCGGGCGCGGCTGCCCGTCGGGTACGTCGGCGAGGTCGAGGCGCTCGACGCCGAGGCGATGCGGCGGGCCCGGACCGTCGAGCTCGACGCCCGGGCCTACCTGTGCCTGCGCGGCTGGGTCGCCGGCGGCGTCCGGGTGCGGCTGGACGACCCGCAGGACGACACCCCGTACTGGCTCGTCTCGAGCCGCCGGCCGCAGCGGCTCGCCGCGGCGCTCGAGACCGCGCGCAGCGGGCATCGCCGGGTCTGAGCACCCCTGCGAGCACCCCTTCGATCACCGCTGCGATCACCCCGGACAAGCCGAACGCCCGGCGGTGCCGTCGGCACCGTCGGGCGTTGGACGTCAGGCCCCTCGGTCGTACCTCTCGGTCGTACGTGCCGGTCCCTGCCCCCAGGGACCGCGTGCCGGGGCGGCGTCAGGCCGCGCACTCCTTGCAGATCATCTGGCCGGCCTTCTCGCGGGCGAGCTGGCTGCGGTGGTGCACGAGGAAACAGCTCGAGCAGGTGAACTCGTCCGCCTGCCGGGGCAGGACACGGACGGAGAGCTCCTCGTTGGAGAGGTCGGCACCGGGCAGCTCGAAGCCCTCGGCCGCCTCGATCTCGTCCTCGTCGACGGTGCTGGAGGTCTTGTCGACACGCCGCGCCTTCAGCTCCTCGATCGAGTCCTCGCTGAGCTCGTCGTCGGTCTTGCGCGGTGCGTCGTAGTCGGTCGCCATCTAGGTCACGCTCCGGGTCGGAAGTGCTCGTGTCTTGCGTCGGGGTAGCTGCCCATGATGCGGTGGTGCCTGCACCGGTGGGCCGTTCCGTCGCCGCCTTCATAGCGGCGCCTCGCGGTGAACGCACGGCGCCGCCGTTTTGTGCCCCGGCGGCGCACGGATTCTGCACTACGTCGGCGCGGACCGCGAACCGGCTCACCGTTCGGCGTGGCGGCACCATGACCGCGACGCACCGCGACGGCTCGTCACGGCCCGCGCACGTACCGTCCGAATGGTGCCCGAACGGTGCGCTTTCCGGGGGAACGTCGTCGTGGGGTGCATCTCATCCCCGCTCGGCAAGGGTTCCGGATGTCGGACCCGTGGCCTAGTGTCGGCGGATCGCCGGGGGGCCTGACATCCACCCTGCGCACGCGGCACCAGCACGACCCGCAGGTCCGATGCCCAGAGAAGAGGTGGACGTGACGTTCGACGCGACGATCAGCACACGGATCTCCGAGACCCGTCAGGCGCTCGACGAGGCGCGCAGCGCCGGTGACGACTACCTGGTCGACGTCCGGCTCGGGGAGCTCGAGTCGCTCGCCCGGCTCGCCGCAGACCACGGCGTCCGGGTCGAGGGCATCGCCGAGGCGCTGGCCGCCTACGGCGTGACGACCCCGTCCGTCGGGGTCCCGCTCGTGGACCTGCGCACCCAGGAGCCGGCCGCTCAGTCCTGAGCGCCGCCCGGGGCGGGCTCGTCGTCCCCGTCCGCGTCCAGCTCCTCGAGGGCCGCGGCGAGCACGTCGACGAGCGGTCGGGCACCGGCCACGACCATCGCCTCCGCGGGCGGCTTGCCGCCGATCCCCCGGACGACGCCACCGGCCTCCTCGACGACGAGGAGCGCGGCCGCCAGGTCCCAGGCGTGCAGGCCCCGCTCGAAGTACACGTCGAGCCGGCCCGTCGCGACCATGCACAGGTCGATCGCGGCGCAGCCGATCCGGCGGATGTCCCGCACCCGGGGCAGCAGGTCCGCGACGACCCTCGCCTGCGTGCGCCGGCGGCCGGTGAAGTAGCCGAAGCCGGTCCCCGTCAGGGCCCGGTCGAGCGCAGGCGGCTCGCCCATCGTCAGGCGGCGGCCGTCGAGGAAGGCCCCGATGCCGCGGCCCGCGGTCCACGTCGCCCCGGTGACGGGGTTGTGCACGCAGCCCGCGACCGGCCGCCAGCCGCCCTCGACGGCCGGGTCGCCCTCGACAACCGCGACGCTCACCGCGTAGACGCCGATGTCGTAGAGGTAGTTCACGGTGCCGTCGATCGGGTCGAAGACCCAGGTCAGCCCACTGCTGCCGGTCTCGTGACCCTGCTCCTCGCCGAGCAGCCCGTCCTGCGGCCGGGCCGCCGAGAGGATCTCGCGCAGCAGCGTCTCCGTGCGGCGGTCCATCTCGGTGACGACGTCGGTCGGGCTCGACTTCGTCGACGCCACCGAGAGGTCCCGCGGCCGGTCGGCGACGGTGACGACCCCCGCCCGGCGGGCGGCGTGCTCGCACAGCGCGAGCAGCGCGTGCACGTCGGGCAGGGCGGGGGCGGGTCGGCTGCTGGCGTCGGTCACGCCGCCATCCTTCACCCCCGGGCCGGCTCCACGACCGGGGCCACCCAGTCGAGCCCGCAGGCGGCCGGCCGGTCGGCCCGCAGGTTGCGGCAGCACCCGACCGGGCACGTGACGTGCGACGGGCCGAGGGCACCCGTCGCCGGCCGGTCCGGGTCGCCGCCGCGGGCCTGCGCGGCCCGCTCGACGACGAGGTCGACCAGGCCCCCGACGAACCGCGGGTCGGTCCCCACGGTCGGCACCCGGACGAACGGCAGCCCGAGGCGCCCGGCCGTCTCCGCCGCCTCGGTGTCGAGGTCGAACACGACCTCCATGTGGTCGCTGACGAAGCCGACGGGGACGACGACGACCCCCGTGGTCCCGTCGGCGGCGAGTTTCTCGAGGTGGTCGTTGACGTCCGGCTCCAGCCACGGCTGGGTGGGCGGGCCGGAGCGCGAGCAGTACACGAGGTCCCACCCGGGGGCCGCGCCGCCGTCCGCAGCGACCGATGCGACCGATGCGACCGATGCGACCGATGCAACCGACGACATGACTGTCCCGGCGACGTCGAGGTGCTGCTTCACGTAGGCGCCGCCGCCGACGGCCGAGCCCTCGCCGCTCACCTCGTCCATCGCCGTCGGCACGGAGTGCGTGACGAAGACGACCCGGGCCCGCTCGCGGGCAGCGGCCGGCAGCCCGGCGAGGCCGGAACGGACGGCGTCGACGACGGGGGCGACGAACCCCGGGTGGTTGTAGTAGTGCCGCACCTTGTCGACCTCGAGCGCGCGGCCCTCGGCGGCGAGCACGCCGAGCGCGGCGGCGAGGTCCTCGCGGTACTGCCGGCACCCCGAGTAGCTCGAGTAGGCGCTCGTGACGACCGTGACGACGCGACGGGCCCCCGCCTCGTGGGCGTCGCGGAGGGCGTCGACGAGGTAGGGCGCCCAGTTCCGGTTGCCCCACAGCAGCGGCAGGTCGACGCCGCGCGCGTCCAGCTCGGCCCGCAGCGCCGCGAGCAGGGCCCGGTTCTGGTCGTTGATCGGGCTGCGGCCGCCGAAGTGCAGGTAGTGCTCGGCGACGGCCTCGAGCCGCTCGCGCGGGATGCCGCGGCCCCGGGTCACGTTCTCCAGGAAGGGCATGACGTCGTCCGGGCCCTCGGGCCCGCCGAACGACAGGAGCAGGACGGCGTCGTACGGCGCCACGTCGGCGGCGGGGGCCGCGCCCGTCACGGTGTCAGAGGTCTCGGTCACGGACCGCATCCTCCCAAGTCCGGGCCCGGGTCGCGCGCCGGACCGAGGGCCTGCGGTGCCTCGAGCCCGAACCGGACGGCGAGCAGCCGGAACGCGAAGACGAGCCCCGCGACCGACAGCGGCACCCAGGACCGCAGCGCCCCGGCGGCGTCGAGCCCGGCGACGGCGACGCACCCGAGCAGGGCCGGGGTCGCGTAGAGCTCGCGGCCGGCGAGCACCTGCGGTACCTCGCCCGCGAACAGGTCGCGCAGCAGGCCGCCGCCGACCCCGGCGAGGACGCCGACGACGACCGCGGCGAGCGGCCCGGCACCGAGGTCGAGCGCCTTGACGGTGCCCCCGACGCAGAAGAGCCCCAGCCCGGCGGCGTCCAGCACGAGCACGGCCCGCGCCACCTGCTGCACCTTCGGGTGCCACACGAACGTCACGAGCCCCGCGACGACGGCCGCCCCGACGAGCCGCGGGTCGCTGATCCCGACCGGTGGCGTCACCCCGAGCAGGACGTCGCGCAGCAGGCCGCCGCCGAGCGCCGCCGCGCCCGCCATGACGAGCACCCCGAACAGGTCGAACCGCTTCGCGACGGCGAGCAGCCCGCCGGAGAGGCCGAACACGAAGACGCCGAGCACCTCGACGGCGACCGGGGTGCGGACCACCGCCTCGGCCGCCGCGAGGGGCCCGGCCGCGAGGTCGCCGGCCCGCAGGTGCATGGTGACCAGCCGGACGGTCGGCAGCAGAGCGTCGTGCATCACGCACGAACGGTAGGGGCAGGCTCGCCCTCGGCGCGGAAACACGGCCTGGGACGGGCGTTTCGTGAGGTTGCGCACCCGCCACGCCCGGTCTGGTGCTTCGGTTCCCCGGCCGGGGGTGGCAGAGTCGTGCACTGGACGAGTCTGGAGGTGGAGCATGCAGGACCTCACGCTCGTCGGCGTCCATGACGACGGCGAGCATCTGGTGCTCTCGGGGGCGGACGGCCAGAGGTTCCGCGTGCGGGTCGACGAGCCGCTGCGGGCGGCGGTGCGGCGCGACCGCGCCCGCCTGGGTCAGCTGCAGATCGAGATGGACGGGCGGATGCGCCCGCGCGACATCCAGGCGCGGATCCGCGCCGGGCACACCGCGCAGGAGGTCGCCGACGAGGCAGGCCTGCCGCTGGAGCACGTCGAGCGCTTCGAGGGCCCTGTCCTCGCGGAGCGCGAGTTCGTCTCGCGGCAGGCGCGCGGCGTCCGGGTCCGGCGCCCCGGCGCCGGCACCCAGCCCACCCTCGGCGAGCTCGTCAGCGAGCGGCTCGCCCGCCGCGAGGTCGAGGACGACGCGGCCGTGTGGGACGCCTTCCGCCGCGACGACGGCCAGTGGGTCGTCACCCTGACCTTCCCCGCCGGTGGCCGCACCCGGGCCGGGAGCTGGACCTTCGACCCGCAGCTGCGCCACGTCTCCCCCCTCGACGACGAGGCCCGCTGGCTCACCGAGGACGACGCCCCGGAGCCGGGCGTCCTGCCGCCGGGTGCCCGCCGGCTCGCCCCCGTGCCCGACCCGCTGCGTCCGACCCGCGCCACGACCCGCGACGTCGTCTACGACGTCGAGTCGGACGGCGCGGTGCGACCCGGCGGCGACGCCGACGCGCCGGAGCGCGCCGAGCGCGGCAGCGAGCCGCGCACGGCCGAGGCCCGCACCGCCGAGCAGCGCCCGGCCGAGCCGCGGCAGGTCGACGTCCGCTCCCCCGAGCGGACGTCGGACGCCCGGCGGCCGGAGCCGCGCCGGACCGAGCCGCGCGAGCCGGACCTGCGGGACGCCCCGGTGCGCGAGAGCCGGCCCGACCGCGAGCCCGCCGCCCGCACCGGCACCTCGACGCTCGACCTGCTCGACAGCCTGCGCGAGCGGCGCGGCCGCCGGCAGCGCCTCGAGGACGGCACCGAGACGACCCCGGACACCGACGACCCCGTCGAGGCGTTCCTCGCCCGGGCCGACGAGCTCGGCGAGCCCCCGGCCGCGCACCCGCCGCGTTCGCGCCCCGAGCTCGCCGGTGACGCCGAGGTGCTCCGGCTCCCGGACGCCGACCCCGACCGGCCGGACGACGAGGAGCCGGGTGCCCTGCCCGAGCCCGTGTCGTCGCGCGACGAGCCGCTCCCCAAGGCGGCCGGAGCCGGCACCGCGGGTGCCGGCTCCCGGAAGAACCGGCGGGCGAGCGTGCCCAGCTGGGACGACATCGTCTTCGGCTCGCGCCGGGAGTGAGCGCCGCCGCTGCGTGGCCCGGTGCAGGGTCGCTCAGCGCACCGTGACCCGCAGCGTCGCCGTGCTGTCCGTCGTCGCACCGCTCTGGTCCGCCCGGCAGCTGCGCACGGTGTAGGTGACCGTGTACGTCCCTGCCGCCGCGTAGGTGTGGCTCAGCGCGTTGCCCCAGTCGACGTCGGTCAGCGGGGTGTCGGCGGCGCACGTCGCGCTGCCCGGGTCCGAGCCGTCCGTGCCGCCGTCCCCGAAGTCGACGACGGTGCCCATGAGCCAGGCCTCGGGGCCGGTGTTCAGCTCGACGGTCGCACCGTCGATCGTCAGCGGCGCCCTCCCCCGGGTCACGGCGTCGACGGTGACGGCGCGCTCGCCGGCGGCGGAGGTCAGCGTCAGGGTCGTCGTCACCTGCGATGCGCCCGAGGTGGACGCCGTCGCCGAGGGCTGCGTCGGGGTCCCGGTCCCGGTGGGCGTCCTCGTGACGCTCCGGGTGCCGGTGCCCTCCACGTCGCGGCCGGCCACCGGCACCCGGGTGGCCGTGGT
>NZ_MWLN01000068.1 GCF_002198655.1 Kineosporia sp. A_224 | reverse complement strand
GGCGGGTGGGGCTCGAACCCACGACCCAGGGATTATGAGTCCCCTGCTCTGACCGGCTGAGCTACCGCCCCGGGCGCCACGTCGTCCGTGCGGCGCCCCGCCAGCCTACCGATCGGCGGTGCCCGGCTCGCCCCGCACCGTCACCGGTCGAGGCATCTGTGCCGGGCCGCTCCCCTGCTCCATGATGGGCAGCGGGGTGCACGACGACGGGAGCAGCCGATGCCGGACGAGGTGACGACCCCGGTCGTCCACATCGACGAGATGCCGGCGGTGCCGCCGCCGGTCCCGGTGCTGCCGACGGCGGTCACGGCGTTCGTCGGCCGGACGGCGCGGGGTCCGGTCGGTGAGCCGCGCACGGTCCGCAGCCTCGCGGAGTTCGAGCGGGTCTTCGGCGGGTTGTGGCTCGGCGGGCCGCTCGGCCACGCCGTCCGGGACTACTTCGTCAACGGCGGGGCGGAGGCCGTCGTCGTGCGGGTCCTCGGTGCGGCCGCCGGCCCGGCGCGGGCCGCGCTCAACCTCGGGGGCGGTGTGGTCCTCGAGGCCGCGAACGAGGGGGCGTGGGGCAACGCGCTGCGCGCGCGGGTCGAGCACCCGGCCGGCCCGGACGACGCGACGGCGGTGCGCTTCACGCTCACCGTGCGGGACGGCGGCACCGGGGACGTCGAGGTCTTCCCCGACGTCTGCCTCGACCCGGGCGACCCCCGGCGGCTCGACGCCGTGCTCGCTGCCTCGTCCGCGCTCGTCCGGCTGCGGTCCGGGACCGGGTCCCCGAGACCCCCGGCGTCGGCACCCGTCGCGGCCGGGGTGGAGCCCTGGGCCGACCCCGACCCGCCCACGAGCGTGGCGGTCGCCGCCGGCGACCGGGCGGACGACGGCGCAGGTCTCACCGCGGACGACTTCGTCGGGCCGCAGCAGGAGGATCAGGGCCGGGGCCTGTACGCGCTGCGGCGCGCGGACCTGTTCACTCTCCTGAACGTCCCGCCGTACCTGTCCGCGGCGGGCACTGTCCCCGCCGACCCCGCCGCCGAACCACCGGAGGCCGTCGACGCGGCGGTCCTCGCCACCGCCTCGGCCCTGTGCCGGGCGCACCGCGCCGTCCTGCTCGTCGACCCGCCGCCGTCCTGGGCGACGGCGGACGACGCCGTCCACGGTGTCGGCGCGCTCGGGGTGGCCGGTTCGCACGTGGCGGTGTACTTCCCGCGGCTGCTGCAGCCGGACCCGTTGCGCGGCAACGCGGTCCGCAGCGTCGCACCGTCCGGCGCCGTGGCCGGGGTCGTCGCCCGCACCGACAGCACCCGCGGTGTCCGGCACCCGCCCGCGGGGCCCGGGGCGGCCCTGCGCGGCACGGCGGGCCTGACCACGACGCTGACCGCCGACGAGGTCACGGCGCTGTCGGCGGCGGGCGTCAACGCGCTGCAGGTCCTCCCCCGGCACGGCGCCGTCGTCCGGGGCGCCGGCACCCTCGACGACACCGGCTCGGAACGCGCCTACCTGCCGGTCCGCCGGCTGCTGAGCACCATCGGGCAGAGCCTGGAACGCGGGCTGACGTGGACGGTCTTCGAGCCCTCCGACGAGGCCCTCTGGAGCACCGTCCGGCGCACCGTCGAGGACTACCTGCAGACCCTCTTCCGGCAGGGTGCGTTCGCGGGCACCACGCCGGACGAGGCGTACTTCGTGCGCTGCGACCGCACGACGACGACCCAGGCCGACCTCGACGCGGGCCGGCTCGTGTGCCTCGTCGGCGTCGCACCGCTCGTCCCCGCGGAGTTCGTCCTCCTGCGGGTCGTGCAGCGCACCGCGCTCCCGTAGCGGGCGGCGGACCGGCCCGGCCGCCGTCCCGGCTCAGGCGAGGACCACGCCCGGCCGCCGGGCCACCGCGAGCGCCGTGAGCGCGAGCGCCCCCGCGGCGTCGAGCACCGTCGCGTCGGCGGCCTCGGTGACGCAGTGCGCCGCGAACTCGTGCGTGTGGTTGACGGCCGGCCACGAGTGGATCGTCATGTCGGCGTGCAGGCCCGGCAGCGCCTGGCTCACGTCGCCGAAGTCGGTGGACCCGCCGAACGCGGCCCCGGCCGGGTCCGGGGTGAAGGGGCGGCCGAGGGCCGCGCACGCCGCGGTGAACGCGGCGACCAGCCCGGCGTGCGGCTGCAGCGGCAGGTACGGGTTGCCGACGGCCTTCACCTCGATGCCCGTCCCCGTGGAGATCGCCGAGCCCTCGAGGCATGCGCGCACCCGGTGCCGCAGGTCCTCGAGGTCGCCCACCGTGCGGGCCCGCAGGTAGTACTTCGCCTCGGTGCGCTCCGGGACGACGTTCGGCGCGTCACCGCCGTGGCTGATGATCCCGTGGACCTGCTGGAACGGCCGCAGGTGCTGCCGCAGCATCGCGACGGCCTGGTACCCGGCGACGACGCCGTCGAGGGCGTTGAGGCCGAGCTCGGGCGCGGCGCTCGCGTGCGAGGCCCGCCCCCGGTAGGTGACGTCCCACTCCTCGATGGCGAGGCTCTCGGGGCCGTAGTCGTCCCAGGGCGTCGGGTGCATCATGACCGCCGCGTCGGCACCGTCGAACGCCCCTGCGCGCAGCAGGTCGACCTTGCCGCCGCCGACCTCCTCGGCCGGGGTCCCGAGCACGGTGACCCGCAGCCCGGCCGCCTCGGCGAGCGGCGCGAGCACCAGGCCCGCCCCGACCGCGGACGCCGCGATGACGTTGTGCCCGCACGCGTGCCCGACGCCGGGGAGCGCGTCGTACTCGGCGCACACGACGACGTGCCGGTCCCCGGCGCCGGCCCGGGCGGCGAAGGCGGTGTCGAGGCCGTACGCGGCCCGTTCGACGGCGAACCCGCCGGACTCGAGCAGGTCGGCGCAGCGGGCCGCGGCCCGGTGCTCGGCGTAGGCGAGCTCGGGGTCGCCGTTCACGGCGCGGGACAGCTCGAGGACGGGTCCGCGCCACTGCGCGACCCCGGCCCGGACAGCGGCCAGGTCGGCGTCGGTGAAGGCGGCGGGCTCGCTCGGGTGCTCGGACGACGTCACGCGCCGATCCTCGCACCTGCGCCGCCGGGGCGGTCGGACGACGGCTCACCGGCGGCCCCGCGGGTCGTTCTGCGACGGTCCGTCGACCCCCGGTGGACACCGCGTGGCGAGCCCGCCAACGCCCGTTGGCCGCGCTGGATCGAGATCCACCTCGTGCGGCAGGATCGCCGCGCAACGTGCACCGGGACCCGGTGCGAGACCGCGACGCCGACCGGGGAGCAAGGGTGTCCAAGCGCGACGAGAGCAGGCGCGACGACCGGACGTGGTGGACCGACGCACCGGCGGAGCCGGCCGCGGCGGGCACCCTGCTGCCGATGTCCGCGCCGTCCGACGGACCGGCCGGGAGCCCGCTCGCCGACGAGATCTTCGCCGGTCCCCGGGAGAATCCGCTCCCCCGCGGCGGCCGGATGGTCACGGGCCGCTCGGTGGCCCCCACCGTCGAGATGCCGCTGTTCGTCCCGCACGAGCGCCCGACGGCCTTCCCCGAGCCGCAGGACGAGTCCGACCCGTGGGCCGACCTGCCGGCCACCCGGGCGACCGGCCTGCCGCTGCTGCCGCCCCCGGCCCCGAGCGCGACGCCGACCCCGGCCCTCGGGCTGCAGGTCAACCCGCCGGGCGCGGCCCCGGCGCCGCCTCGTCCGCCGGCGTGCTCCTCGCCGTCGCCCTCGTCACCGCGTTCGTGCTCCGTGACGGCGCCACCGACTGCCGGCCGCAGCCGCTCGCCGCGGCGCCCGTCGCCGCCGTCCAGCCACGCGCCGTCGCCGCGCCGCCGATCGACACCTCCTGGTCGTCGGGCATCATCACGTTCTACGGCCGGGCGGCGACCGGCGGGGCCTGCCTGGCGTCGTCCGTACCGGCGAACCGGTACACGGCCGCGGCCGGTCCCGAGCAGTACGCGAACGGCGCGGCGTGCGGCACGTACGTCGACATCAAGGGCCACAAGGGCACGATCCGCGTGAAGATCACCAACCTGTGCCCCGAGTGCCCGCCGGGGCACCTGGACCTGTCCGACGAGGCGTTCGCCGCCCTCGACGACATGTCGAAGGGCCGGGTCTCGATGAGCTACCGGGCCGTCCGCAACCCCTCTGTCGGACCGCTCACCGTCCAGGTCAAGGACGGCTCGAACCCGTGGTGGCTCGCGGTCCGCGTCGACAACCACGGCAACCCGCTGCGGTCGGTCGAGATCGCCTCCGGCAGCCAGGGCTTCCAGCCGATGCAGCTGCAGGGCTACGGCTACTGGCTCGACGGCAACGGCGCGGGCGACGGGCCGTTCCGGGTGCGCGTCACCGACGTCCTCGGCCACCGGGTCACGGTGAGCGGCATCCGGCTGCGGCCGGGCGCGGTGCAGGGCACCGGTGTCCGGCTCTACGGACCCGGCGCCGGGGCGGCCCCGCGGACGACGGCCCCCTCGTCGCGGACGAGGTCTGCGACGAAGGCCGCCACCGCGAAGGCGACGGCCACCGCGAAGGCGACGGCCACGGCGACCGCGAAGGCCACCACCACCCCGAGCGCGGTGACCTCCGCTCCCCCGACGCCGTCCGGGCCTGCACCGCTCCCGTCGGCCGTCGACGCGCCGACGGCGGGTGCGGCCCTGACGGCCGCACCCGACCGCTGCTGACGTCAGGACACGTTGCGGCGCAACGCCCGCACCCACCCGAACGCCAGCGGCAGGCCGACCCAGGCGAGCACCGAGGTGACCACCTGGGCGTCGTGCCCGGCGAGCTCGAAGGACGAGAGCCGGGCGAACGCCTGGAAGACGTCGAGCCACTGCGCGTCGTCCCCGAGCAGTGCCGTCCCGACGACCTGCCACAGCGTCGGGGCCACGAGGAACATGGTGATCGCGGCCGCCGACTGCGCGATCGCCGCACCGAACGCCGCGCCCATCGTCACGTTGAGCGCGCTCGCGACGAGCGACCCGCCGACGACCGAGCCGACGTCGCCCCAGACCGGTGTCGTGCCCTCGAGGCCGCTCGCCACGAGCAGGGCCGCCGCCGCGACCGCGAGGACGAAGGCCATCACGGCCACCCCGACGAGCACGGCCGCCGCGAGCTTGGCGGCGAGCACCCGGCCGCGGCGCGACACGAGGGTGAACGTCGTGAGCGCCGTCCGCTGCGTCCACTCCGAGGTCATCGCGAGGATCCCGATGACGGGCAGGAACAGCGCGACCCCGCCGCGGGCCGACGACACCCACAGGTCGAAGTCCGGCACGCCGTCCGTCAGGTGGGTCAGCTGCCAGCCGACGGGGGCCAGGGTGAGGAGCACCGCGGCGGCCACGAGCAGGGTGCCCGCCCGGGTGTCGAGGCTCTTGCGGAGCTCGACCGACACGATGCGGGAGAACGGGATCCGGGGCACCTCGGGCAGTGCCCGGGACGTGCCGTCGCCGGTGGTCGCCACAGTCGTCGCGGTCATGCCGCCACCTCCGTCCGGGCGGGGGCGCCGCTGCCGGCCGCGCCCGTGAGCGAGAAGAACAGGTCCTCGAGCCGGCCGCCGTCCGCGGCCCGCAGCTCGGTGAGCACGGCGCCCGCGGCGAGCGCGGCCCGCCCGACGGTCTCGGCGTCCGCGTCGACCCGCAGCGCGCCGTCACCGGTGGGCGCCGCCGTGACGCCGGCGGCCCGCAGCGCAGCGGCGAGCCGGTCGGGCTCCGTGGCTCGGACGACGACCCCGCTGCCCGCGAGCAGGTCGGCGAGCGCGCCCTGGGCCACGACCCGGCCGGCGCCGATGACGACGAGCCGGTCCACGGTCGCCTCCACCTCGTGGAGCAGGTGGCTGGACAGCAGCACGGTGCCGCCACCGGCGGCGAACTCCCGGAGCAGCTCGCGCATCCAGCGGATCCCCTCCGGGTCCAGGCCGTTGGCGGGCTCGTCGAGCACGAGGGCGAGCGGGTCGCCGAGGAGCGCGGTCGCGATCCCGAGCCGCTGCCGCATGCCGAGCGAGTAGCCGCGGACGCGGCGCCGCTCTGCGCCCGCCAGACCGACCCGTTCGAGCATGTCGTCGGCGCGGGCGGCGGGCACCCCGACGAGCGAGGCCGCGAGCCGCAGCGTCTCCCGGCCGGTCCGGCCCGCGTGCTGGGCGGACGCGTCGAGCATGACGCCGACGACACGGCCGGGGTTCGGCAGGTCCGGGTAGCGCAGGCCGAGCACCGTCGCGCTGCCGGAGGTCGGGGGCGTGAGGCCGGTGAGCATCCGCAGCGTCGTCGACTTGCCCGCCCCGTTCGGGCCGAGGAACCCGGTGATCGTGCCGGGGGCGCAGGTGAAGCTGACGTCGTCGACCGCCGGCGCGCCGCGGCCGTAGCGCTTGGTCAGTGAGTCGATGGTGAGCATGGCCCCACCCTCGCGACCGGACGGCGACCGGGGCGTCGCCCGCCCGTCGCCCGGCCGGACCGTCCTTCGTCGCTCCCCCGGACCGCGGGCTGCACCTTTCGTCGGACGTGGCCGGGCCCGGCGGCTCCCTACGCTGGCGGTCATGACCCCCGTGGCCGCCGTCCGCACCTGGGCCGAGCGACCCGTCGTCCGCGCCCGGGCGTCCGACGCGCTCTACGCCGCGCTCTGCCTGGCCGACGCCGGCTCCGCCGCCGACACGACGTGGCGCGACCACGGGCCGTGGGCCGGCGCCGGCGTCGTCGTGGTGGGTCTCCTGGCGACGGCCGTCGTCGTCCTGCTCCGGCGGACCCGCCCCGTGCTCGTCGTGCTGTGCACCCTCCCGGCGGCCTTCGCCGGCGGGGTGGACCTCCCCATGACGCTGGCCCTGTTCGCCGTCGCGATCCGCCGCCGGGACCGCACCCTCGGCGGGCTCGCGGTCCTCACGTGGCTGGCGTTCGTCGTGGCCGCGATCCTCGAGGACGGCAACTGGGCCGAGGGCGCGATCGCGGGGTCGATCATCGTCTCGCTGGCGAGCGTCGGTGGCGCGTACGTCGGTGCCCGCCGCGACCTGCTCGCCTCCCTGCGGGAGCGCGCCGAGCAGGCGGAGGCGACCGCCCTGCTGCTGCAGCGCCAGGCGCGGTTCGCCGAACGGACCCGGATCGCCCGCGAGATGCACGACGTCGTCGCGCACCGGATCAGTCTCGTGGCGCTGCACGCCGGTGCCCTGGAGGTGAACCCGGGCAGCGGCCCGGAGCGGGTGGAGAAGGCGGCGGCGCTCATCGGGACGACGGCCCGGCAGGCCCTCGAGGACCTGCGCGGAGTGCTCGGTGTGCTCCGGGCCGACCCCGACCAGGCGGTCGCCGACGACGTCGCGCTCGCGCCGCAGCCCCGGCTGGAGGACGTGCCGCGGCTCGTCGAGGCCTCCGTCGCGGCCGGCGTCCCCGTCCGGTTCGAGGACCGCAGGCCGGACGGTGCGCCGCCGGTCGACGAGGTCGTGGGCCGTACCGTCTACCGGGTGGTCCAGGAGGCTCTGACGAATGTCCACAAGCACGCCCGCTCCGCGCAGACCCGCGTCGTCGTCACGAGCGGCGGGCCCGGCGCCGCACCGGGTGACGACGTGCTGCGCGTCGAGGTGACCAACGCGCGCCCCGTCGCCGGCAGCGCACTCGTGCCGGGGTCGGGTACCGGGCTCGTGGGCCTGCGCGAACGGGTCGGCCTCGCCGGCGGCACGCTCGACGCGGGTCCGTTGCCCGGCGGTGGCTGGCGCGTGGCGGCGACGTTCCCGAGGAGGCCGGCATGACACCCGTCGACGCTCCGGGCGGCGCCCCGGCCGACCCGGCTGACCCGCCCCTGTCCCGGCCGATCCGGGTGCTGCTCGTCGACGACGACGCGCTGGTGCGTGCCGGCCTGTCGATGATCCTCGCGAGCGCCCCCGACCTGCTCGTCGTCGGCGAGGCCGCCGACGGCGCGGACGCCGTCCCCGCCGTCCGCACCCACCGGCCGGACGTCGTCCTCATGGACGTCCGGATGCCTCGCGTCGACGGCCTCGCGGCGACCGCCGCGGTGACCGCTCTCGACGGTGCGCCCCGGGTCGTCGTCCTCACGACGTTCGGCCTCGACGAGTACGTCTTCCGCGCGCTCGAGGCCGGGGCGAGCGGGTTCCTGCTCAAGGACACCCCGCCCCGCGACCTCGTCGAGGCGGTCCGGGTGGTGGCGCGCGGCGACGCGATGCTCAGCCCGGGCGTGACCCGTGCGCTCGTCGAACGGTTCGCCGCGTCGGCGCAGGACGGCCGCCGGGCCGCCGCGCTCGCCCGGCTGGAGCCGCTCACCGACCGCGAGCGCGAGGTGCTCGTCGCTGTCGGGCGCGGCCTGTCGAACGCCGAGGTCGGCCGCTCGCTCTTCATGAGCGAGGCGACCGTGAAGACCCACGTCTCCCGCCTGCTCCTCAAGCTCGGCTGCTCGAACCGGGTGCAGGTCGCGATCCTTGCCCACGACGCGGGACTGCTGGAGAGCCGCTAGACCCGTTGCACCGCAACGGGTCCAGCGACGCAGTCCAGGAGAACCACGCGGGATGCGGTCAGCGGCTGCCGACCGGCGTCCGCTCGGCGACGGCCTTGACCGCGGCCGCGACCGCCGGGGCGACGGCCGGGTCGAAGACGCTCGGGACGACGAAGCTCGGGTTGAGCTCGTCGGGGTGGACGACGTCCGCGATCGCCGTCGCCGCCGCGACGAGCATCTCGTCGGTGATGTGCCGGGCGCCGGCGTCGAGCAGGCCGCGGAAGAAGCCGGGGAACGCGAGCACGTTGTTGATCTGGTTCGGGAAGTCGCTGCGTCCGGTACCGACGACCATCGCGTGCTGCTGGGCGGCGAGCGGGTCGACCTCGGGGTCCGGGTTGGCCAGCGCGAGGACGACGGCCCGGTCGGCCATCGTCGCGACGTCGGCGCCCGTGAGCAGGTCGGGCGCGGAGACGCCGATGAAGACGTCCGCCCCCGCGAGGCCCTCGCGCAGGCTGCCGGTGACGCCGCCGGCGTTCGTGTTGTGGGCGATCCACGTCTTGAACGGGTCGAGGTTCTCCCTGCCGGTGTGGACGGCGCCCTTGCTGTCGAAGGCGACGACGTCGCCGGCCCCCTCGGCGAGGAGCAGCCGGATGATGGCCTGGCCGGCGGCGCCCGCCCCGGAGACGACGATCCGGACGTCCGGCAGCGACTTGCCGACGACGCGCAGCGCGTTCGTCAGCGCCGCGAGGACGACGATCGCGGTGCCGTGCTGGTCGTCGTGGAAGACCGGGATGTCGAGCATCTCGCGCAGCCGGGCCTCGATCTCGAAGCAGCGGGGCGCGGAGATGTCCTCGAGGTTGATGCCGCCGTACACCGGTGCGAGCGCCCGGACGATGCTGACGATCTCGTCGGCGTCCTGGGTGTCGAGGCAGACCGGCCACGCGTCGACGTCCGCGAACCGCTTGAACAGGGCCGCCTTGCCCTCCATGACCGGCAGCGCGGCGAGCGGGCCGAGGTTGCCCAGGCCCAGCACCGCCGAGCCGTCGGTGACCACGGCGACGGTGTTCCGCTTGATCGTCAGCCGGCGGCCGTCCTCGGGGTTGGCGGCGATCGCCTGGCAGACCCGGGCCACGCCCGGGGTGTACGCCCGGGAGAGGTCGTCCCGGTGCCGGAGCTGAACCTTCGGGGTCACCTCGAGCTTGCCGCCGAGGTGCATGAGGAAGGTACGGTCGGAGACCTTCCCGACGGTGACACCCTCGAGCGCCGCCACGGCCTCGGTGATCGCGTCGGCGTGGTCGGCGTCGGAGGCGTTGCACGTGACGTCGACGACGATCCGGTCGTAGTGCGACTCGACGACGTCGAGGGCCGTGAGCACTCCCCCGGCCTTGCCGACGGCGAGCGACAGCTCGGCGGTCGACGCGGCGGACGTCGGGGCCTGGACGCGCAGGGTGATCGAGTAGCCCGGGCTCGGCGACGGCATGGTGCCTCCCACGCGACCGGATCGTCTCGGGCGGAGACAGGTGGACTCCCGTCGCGCTGGCGTTCACCCTACGACCGGCGCGGCCGGCCGGTGACCGGAGCGCGCCGGACGGCGAAGGGCGGCCGGTGCACCGCACCGACCGCCCTTCCGCCCTGCTCCCCCGGTTGGACTCGAACCAACAACCTGCCGGTTAACAGCCGGCTGCTCTGCCAATTGAGCTACAGGGGATCGCGCTCCGGAACTCTACCAAAGCCTCGGCGGTGCTCTGCACCGGCTTTACCCCTGCGGGTCGCCGTCCTGCGGATCCGCGGTGTCGTGCGGCGCGTCGTCCGGGCGCACCGGGAGCAGCCCCGCCTCGTCCCGCAGGGCGGCCTCGGCCTCCGCGACCCGGGCGTGCACCTCGGGATCGCCCAGCCGGACGCCGCGGCCCGGCGAGACGGTCGTCGAGAGGTCGCCGCCCGGCGTCTTGCGCAGGGCGACGTGCACCCGGCGCCCGCCCGGCACCTCGACCTCCCGGGTGAGGACGACGCTCGACCGCACCCGCTCGTGGACGACCTCCGGCAGGAACGTCGCGTCCCCGATCTCGAGCGGGGCCGGCGTCCGGGAGCCGACCCACCAGACGGCGAGGGTCTGGGACTCGTCGTCCCAGGCCGCGTGGTCGACGTCGACCCACGGCCGGGAGACGAGGCGCCCGCGCGGGTCGAGGACGACGAGCCGGTCGACGAGCGCCGCGGCGTGGCCGCCGCCGGTGAGGTCCGCCCACGCGAGCACCCGGGTGCCCGCGTCGATCTTCAGCTGCGCCCGGACGTCGCCCGGCAGGGCGGGACGGCGGGTGCGCCCCGTGAGACGCGAGATCAGACCCATGCCGGCCAGCCTAGGCGGCTGCGACACCGCCCAGGGACGGCGCCCGGCGGAGCACAAACTGAGACGGCGCCCGCGGGTCGGGGCGAGACCCGCGGGCGCCTACCGAGCGGCGTCGGGGGGCGACCGTCTTCCGCTCGGCTCTAAGGCCCGCTCGATGGCGAGACCGTTTCGGTCTTCTCCGGCGCCGGCAGGGGCGACCGCGACGCGGGAGAAGATCGAACCGTTGTGGTGCTGAGGTAGACACTGCTGGGTCGCGGCCCTGCTGTCTGCCTGTCCGATGGTCCTAGCACCTCCGTAGACCCCGGCTACGACCCCCCACGCGAGGGGGTCCGATCGGACGACCGGCCGTGAGACCCGCAGGTCAGATCGACGGGTGGATCCGCTCCCGCAGGCTGATCTTGCGCTGCTCGGCGGCGAGCAGGTCGGCGAAGAGCGCGCCGGTGTCCGGGCCGTCGGGCTGGGCCCGCTGCACCCGGCTCTTGAGGATGCCGATCGTGCGGGTGAGGTCGAGCTCGGCGATCCGCAGGACGACCCCGGTGACGTACCGGTCGAGGGCGACGTCGCCGTCCACCGGGAGCGAGCCGACGACGAGCTCGGTGACGAGGTGCTTGATCGCCTCGGGGGCCTCGGACCGCACGGCCTCGGCCCAGGCCTGCGGGCCGACCTCCTGCGCCGTCGCCATCCCGCCGGCGGCGAGGATCGCGTGGTGGACCGCCCGGTAGGCGGGCACCTCGAAGGCGTTCTCCCCGAGCGTGTCGGCGTCGGCCCGGGGCACGAGCTGCGGCACCTGGAGCATGCACTCGAGGGCCTCCCGCTCGACCCGGGCCACCGGGTCGCGGGGGTCGGGCCGCGGCAGGCTCGGGGCCGGCGGCTGCTCGTCGGGGCGCCGGTCGCCGCCGTAGCCGTTCCGGCCGCCGTTCTGGCCCCCGTTGTGGCCGGATGCTCCCCCGCCGCCCTGCCGCCCGCCGTCCGAGCCCTGCGACAGCGAGCGGGCGGCGCCGGTGACGGCCCGGACGACGGGCTCGACCTCCATCCCGAGCCAGCCCGCGAGGCGGCGGGCGTACTCGGGGCGCAGCGCGCTGTCCCGGATCCGCGCGACGACCGGCGCGGCCGCGCGCAGGCCCTGGATACGGCCCTCCGCGGTGTCGAGGTCGACCTGGGCGAGCGTCGAGCGGATCGCGAACTCGAAGAGCGGCTGCCGGGCGGAGACGAGCGACCGGACCGCCTCGTTGCCGCGGGCGTGCCGCAGCTCGCAGGGGTCCATCCCGTCGGCGGCGACCGCGATGAAGGTCTGCGCGACGAAGCGCTGGTCCTCCTCGAAGGCGCGCAGCGCGGCCTTCTGGCCTGCGGCGTCCCCGTCGAAGGTGAAGACGACCTCGCCGCCGAACTTGCTGTCGTCCCCGAGCAGCCGCCGGACGATCCGGATGTGGTCCGCGCCGAACGCCGTCCCGCACGTCGCGACCGCGGTCTGCACGCCCGCGAGGTGGCAGGCCATGACGTCGGTGTAGCCCTCGACGACGACGACCTGGCGGGTGCGGCCGATCTCCCGCTTGGCGAGGTCGACCCCGTAGAGCACCTGCGACTTCTTGTAGAGCGCGGTGTCGGAGGTGTTGAGGTACTTGGCCTCGATCCGGTCGTCGTCGAAGAGCCGGCGCGCCCCGAAGCCGACGACGTCCCCGGTGAGGTCGCGGATCGGCCACATGAGCCGGCCGCGGAACCGGTCGTAGAGCCCGCGCTGGCCGCGGCCCGCGAGCCCGGCCGCGACGACCTCGTCGTCCGTGAACGCCTTGCCCCGCAGGTAGCGCAGGAGCGCCTCCCCGGAGCGCGGCGAGAACCCGACGCCGAAGTGCGCGGCGGCCTCGCGGTCGAAGTCGCGCTGGGAGAGGAACGTGCGGCCGGCGAGGCCGTCCGGGGAGGTCGCGAGCTGCTCGGCGAAGAACTCCGCCGCGACCCGGTTCGCCTCGACGAGCCGCTGCCGCTGCCCGACCTGGTCGCGCCGGACCGGGCCCTTGCCGCCGTCGTCCTCGTACCGCAGGGTGTGCCCGATCCGGTTCGCGAGCCGCTCGACGGCCTCGACGAAGGTCAGGTGGTCGATCTTCTGGACGAAGGAGATGACGTCCCCGCCCTCGCTGCAGCCGAAGCAGTGCCACAGCCCCACCGGCGGGCGGACGTGGAAGCTCGGGGTGCGCTCGTCGTGGAACGGGCACAGGCCCTTCATCGAGCCGACGCCGGCCTGCTTGAGGGTGACGTGCTCGCCGACGACCTCCTCGATCCGCGAGCGCTCCCGGACCAGCTCGACGTCCTCCTGGCGGATCCTCACGACGCACCGCCGCGGTGCCCGGGGAGTCGGCTGGAGGTCACGGCCGGAGTCTAGGTGGCCGCACCCGCGCCCCGCCGGTCGGAGTCCGGGCCGGCGCGACCACCCGGTCGCGCCGGCCCCTCACCGCTGCCCGGTCACCAGACGACGTGGCGGGCGGGCGGGGTGCCGCGGTCGGCCGAGCGCCGGGCGGCGTCCGCCTCCTCCTCGAGCACCTGGCGGCGCCAGGCACGCTCGGCGCGGTCGCCGTCGGAGGTGCGGCGGCTGCGCCACTCGGGCAGGTGGATCGAGGACCGGATGCTCATGACGTCTCCCTGAGGATCGTGCGGATGTCGTCGACGGCGCGGGCGACCACGGCCTTGATCTCGGCCCGCTGCCGCTCGTCGGGGATGCGCCGGCCGGGGCGTCCGCCCAGGTCGGCGAGCTGGTCGCGAAGCCAGGCGCCGAGCTCGGCGTCGAGGCCGGAGGTGAGGCCGACGAAACCTGACCACGGGTCGTCGGTGCCGGACGGCGTCCGGCCCGGGCCGGGCGCCGTCCGG
>NZ_MWLN01000067.1 GCF_002198655.1 Kineosporia sp. A_224 | reverse complement strand
GGCCGTCGTCGGCTCGGTCGTCGGCACCGTCGTCGGCACCGTCGTCGACGACGTGGGCGCCGCACCGGCCGGCCCGGCGACGGCGGCGAGCAGCGCGGCGGCGACCCCCAGCGCCACGACCGGCCCGACGAGGGCCGTGCGGCGGATGCTCGTGGTGCGTCCCTGCGGTTGCGCGCCCATCGCGGCGCCTCCTGACGACGTGTCGGCTCCCCCGGTCCGGAGCCGGCCGGACGAGGCAGGACGCCGTCGTCCGCCCGACCCAGGACCTGTCGGCCGCCGCGGCGCAGGGCTGCACGGTCCCGGGGACGCGTCGCCCGGTGGTACCAACGCCGGGGCGCGCAGGATGGCCGACGGTCACGGGGAACCACCCGCTCGGCGCCTGGACGGCGCCGGCCGGGCACCCTCGGTGCCCGGCCGCCTGAGGCCGAACGGGTTGCGGCCGAACGGGTTGCGGCCGGACCGGGCACAGGCCCGGACGGGCACCGTCAAGCGCTGGTGGCGCCCTCGAGCCGCTCGAGCCGGCGACGGGCGGCACCGGCCGCGGGCGGCCCGTCGGACAACAGCGTGCGCAGCGTCGTGAGGAGCGCGCCCGTCGCCGCCCGCGGCACCCGGACCCCGCCGTCGGGCAGGCCGAGGAGCTCGCGGTGCTCGGGACGCAGGGTCGAGACCGCCCCCGCAAGGAGGACGGCGTACCCGGCTCGGGCGGCGACGGGCAGCGGCGGCCGGCGGAGGAACTCGAGGGTGCGCCGGGTCACCTCGGTGGCCGCGAGGTCGCCCGCGACGTCGGCCATGTACGCGTCGAGGTCGGCCCGGCTGCGCGGTGGCGCGGTCGCGCCGACCAGCTCGGCGGCCGTCGCCCACTGGCCGACGTACGCGTCGGCACCGCCGGGGATGTCACCGGCGAAGACCTCGTGGGCGGCGAGGAAGGAGTCGGTGAAGGCCGCGTGCACCCAGAGCAGGAGGCGCTCCTCGTCGGCCCGGTAGGGCCGCTCGACGCCGTCGCCCGCGTCGTACGTGCCGCGGACCTTGCGGTGCATCCCGCGGACCCGGGCCGCCTCGCGGTCCGCGGCGGCGCGCGAGCCGAACGTCGTCACCGTGAGCCAGCGGGTCGTGCCGGCGAGCCGGGCCAGCGGGTCGGCCCGGTACGTCGAGTGCTGGTCGACGCCGGCGATCGCCGCCGGGTGCAGCGCCTGCACGAGGAGCGCGCGGATCCCGCCCACGAGGGTCGCGAGGTCGCCGTGGACCGCCCAGACCGCCGAGCCCGGGCCGAAGTAGCCCGCGTCGTCGCCGTCCTTCATGTCGGGCACCCACTGCGGCGTCCCGGTGGCGTCCCCGCTGACGATGCCGCGCAGCCCGGCGCCGACGCGGGCCGAGAGGGCGCGGCGGGGCGCGGAGACGAGGGAGCGCAGGTCCGGCATGCCTCCACGGTGCCGGGCCGCGGGCCGGTCCGCCACACGGGGCCGGGCGGACCGCCCGGTCAGGCGCCCCGCCCGCCGGCGGACAGGTCCGTCGCGGCCAGGACCCGCAGCCCCGGCCCGGCGCCCGGGTCGCCGCCCGGGGCGGGTGTGGTGCCCTCGACGACGAGGCTCGCCCGCCGCCCGGCGAGGACGAGCGTCGCGAGCGCGTTGCCGAAGTGCGGCCCGGCGACGAGGTCCCAGGCGAGCGAGGGCCTCGGCGCCCCGCCGACGGCACCGAGCAGCGCGCGGGCCGTGCGCCGCGCGGCGCCGCTCCAGGCCAGCCGGAACGCCAGCCGCATCGGGGTCGGCACCCGGTTGTGCAGGGGCGAGCACGTCACCTGGTGGACGGCGGACAGCGCCGGTCCGGGCCCCTGCGGCCAGTGCGCCCGGCAGACGTAGGAGTGGTGGACGTCCCCGGAGAGCACGCTCACCGTCGCCGGGGCGGGGCCGCGCGCGCCGCGGGCGAGCCCGTGGAGGAGGTCCGCGAGCCGCTCGAACGACTCCCCGAAGGCCGCCCAGTGCTCGAGGTCGGCGCCGCGGCGCAGCCGCTCGCCGAATTCCGCCCGGCGCGGCCGCCGGTCGGCCGCGAGCCGTTCGTCCCACGCCTCCACGTCGTGCAGCGCCGGCGCGAGCAGCCACGGCAGCGAGGTGCCGACGAGCACGTGCTCGACGCCGTCCCCGGGCGCGAGGGTGAGCTGGCGGCCGACCCACTCCCACTCCGGGTCGCTGAGCATCGAGCGCCGGTCGCCGTCGAGCATCCGGCCGCAGCGCGAGTCGAGGACGACGAGCCGGACCGGCCCGAGGTCGCGCCGGAACGACCAGCGGTAGCCCTTGGCGCCGTCCGCCTCGGCGTCCGCGCGCACGGCGAGCGCGCGCAGCAGCGGCCCCGCGTCCGTCCCGGGCGGCAGGTCCCGGACGGCGCACCACGTCGGGTCCGCGTCGAGCTCGTCGGGCGAGAGGTTGCCCAGGTGCTGGTACACCCAGTACGACGACAGCCCGGCGACGATCCGCTCGGCCCACCAGGGCTCCTGCGCGGCGTCCCGGCGCCAGGCCCCCGAGGTGTTCCAGTCGTCGTGGACGTCGTGGTCGTCGAAGATCATCGCCGTCGGGACGGTCGACAGCAGCCAGCGCACCTCGGTGTCGCACCAGGACTCCCGGTACAGCCAGGTGTACTCCTCGAAGTCCGCGACCTCGCCCCGCGGCTCGCTGTCGCCGCCGCGGCGCTCGCGGATCCGGCGGCGCACCTCGTCGGTCGTCTCGTCGGCGTAGACCTGGTCGCCGAGCAGGAGGAGCAGGTCGGGCCACACGTCGTCCACCCCGGACCGGACCGCGGCCGCGAGCCGGTGCGCCAGCGCGTCGAGCGAGTCCGGGCCGTAGGAGGCCGCGCCGGTGAGCGCCCGCGGGGTCGCGTACCGGCACGAGCCGAAGCTCACCCGGACCGGGCCGTCGTGCCCCAGGGTGCGGATCCGGCTCGGCGGGAACGCCCGCTCGCCGGCGCCGGGCGGCGGCGGCCAGACGGCCTCGCCGTCGAGCCGGACGTCGTACTCGGTGACCGTGCCGGGCCGCAGGCCGCGGACGACGACGAGCGCGTAGTGGTGGCCCTCGACGGTGACCGTCCGGGCCTCGTGGCCCGCGACGGCGACGGTGCAGGGCGCGTCCGTCTCGACCCACACCGTGGCGTGCGTGGGCCCGACGTGGCGCAGCACGGGTCCGACGGTCAGCACGGGCACGAGGACCGTCCTACACGAAGCGCGGGGGCCGCGCCCGTCCGGGCGACGACGTCCGTCCCGGGCCGCAGGGGCAGCCCGGCGGCGAGGATCGGGGCATGAGTTCTCGCACTGCTGCTCTGGACGAGGCGGCCACGAGGTTCCTCGCGGCCCGCAGGATCGCCGTCACGGGCGTCTCGCACGCACCGCAGGGGCACGGCAGCAACGCCGTGTACACCCGCCTGCGGGACCGCGGGTGGACCGTCTTCGCGGTGAACCCGAACGCGCAGACCGTCGAGGGGGACCCGTGCTACGCCGACCTCGGGGACATCCCCGGCGGGGTGGAGGCGGTCGTCGTCGGGACGAGCCCGGAGCGGGCGGAGGCCACGGTGCGCCGGTGCATCGAGCTCGGGATCGGCATGGTCTGGATGCACCGCGGCCTCGGCGCCGGCAGCGTCGACGAGGAGGCCGCCCGGATCGGCCGGGAGGCCGGCCTGCTCGTCGTGGCGGGCGGCTGCCCGCTCATGTTCGACGGCTGCTCGGACCTCGGCCACCGGGTCATGCGGCGGATGCTCCGCCCCACGGGCGGTCTGCCCGCGCACGCCTGACCCGGGTCCGCGGGGTCCGCGGGTCCGCCCGCGGCCGTCAGACCCCGATCGTCAGCGAGGCCGTGTACCCGCTCGCCGCGTCGCCGGCCATCGAGGCGATCTGGTGGATGCCGCCGTCCTCGCCGAAGACGTTGTCCGCGGCCAGGCTGGTCCCCGCGAGGTTCGCGACGCTCGCCTCGTAGCCGGTCGTCGCGTAGACCGCGCTGCACGTCTCGGCGGGCAGGGCGATCTGCGAGGTCTTGACGATCGGGCCTGCCGTCGTCGCGTCGTCCGCCGAGCCGTAGACCTCGAAGTGGATGTGCGGCCAGCGCCCGCTGTAGCACCCCGGGAAGACCGTGGTGAAGGTCGCGGTGCCGCTCGCGTCGACCTCCTGGACGCCGCGCAGGAAGTTCTCGCTCTCGAAGCCCTGCGAGTAGAGCGAGTAGTTGCCGTCCGCGGTGCAGTGCCACAGGTAGACGGCCGCGCCGGTGAGCGCGTCGCCGGTGGCGGTGTCCCGCACCGTGAGCCGCACCGTGAGCGGGACGCCCCCGGCCCTCGTCGTCGAGGCGCCGAAGCTCGACGTGATGTCCTTGCGGACGATCCCGGAGTCGTCCAGGACGTTCACGCCGTTCGAGCCGTCGCCCGGGTAGGGACCGGCCGTCTCGTCCGGCACCTCCGTGAGCCCGGTGGACGACGACGACGAGGACGACGACGAGGACGACGACGAGGCGCCCGACGACGAGGACGACGAGGACGCGGCCCCCGTCGCGCCGGGCGACGACCCGGACGACGACCCGGACGACGACGACCCGCACGCGGCGAGCAGGGCGGCGGCGCTCACGCCCCCGAAGAGGCCGAGGAGGCGCCGCCGGTCCACGAGGGTCTGCACGTCGTAGCCGAGGCCACGGTCCTCCTCGTCGATCTCGCGGCCGTTCGCGTCGGTCCAGCGCGGGTCGGTCGTGGTCATCGGTGGGCCCTCGTTCCGTGTGCGTCGTGGTGGACGCCCGGCCGTCCTCCGGCCGGGCACGACGAAACTAGGTGAGCAGCCCTGGCGCCCTGCTGGGTGCGACCTGGGGGCCCGCTGTGAGCCGCGGTCAGCGGGTCGCGGGCTCCGTACGGTCGGCCAGGTCGCGGCGCACCTGCTCCATGTCGACGTCGCGCGCCGCCTGGACCAGCTGCTCGAGCGCCGGCGCGGGCAGCGCGCCCGGCTCCATGTAGAGCACGACGCCGTCGCGCAGCACCATGAGCGTGGGGATCGAGCTGATCTGCAGGCTCCCGGCGAGGACCCGCTCGGCCTCGGTGTCGACCTTGGCGAAGGTGATGTCGGCGTGCTTCTCGCTCGCGGCCTCGAAGACGGGCGCGAACATCCGGCACGGGCCGCACCACGCGGCCCAGAAGTCGACGAGGACGATCCCCTCGCCGGTCACGGTCTGCTCGAAGGTGGCCTCGGTCAGGTCGACGGTCGCCATGCGCGTGCTCTCCTCACGGGTGCGGACCCGGTGGGTCCGGGACGGGTGCTCCGTCCACCCGAACCCATACCCCCCTGGGTATATTCCCAGGGGGGTGCGGGTGGCGCCTTGTCAGGCGAGGGTCGCCACGTCGATGACGAACCGGTAGCGCACGTCACTGGCGACGACCCGGTCCCACGCCTCGTTGACCCGATCGGCGGAGATGACCTCGATCTCGGCACCGAGGCCGTGCTCGGCGCAGAAGTCGAGCATCGCCTGGGTCTCGGGGATGCCGCCGATCATCGAGCCCGCGAGGCTGCGCCGGGCCGGGATGAGCGCGAACGCGGAGACCGGCATCGGGTGCTCGGGGGCGCCCACCTCGACGAGGGTGCCGTCGACGGCGAGCAGCCCGAGGTAGGCGTCCATCTCGAGGTTCGCGGACACCGTGTTGACGATGAGGTCGAACGTGCCCGCGAGACTCTCGAACGTCGCGGGGTCGCTCGTCGCGTAGTAGTGGTCCGCCCCGAGGCGCAGACCGTCCTCGCGCTTCTTGAGCGACTGCGACAGCACGGTCACCTCGGCACCCATCGCGTGCGCGATCTTGACGCCCATGTGACCGAGGCCGCCGAGACCGACGATCGCGACCTTCTTGCCGGGGCCGGCGCCCCAGTGGCTCAGCGGGGAGTACAGCGTGATGCCGGCGCACAGGAGCGGGGCGGCGACGTCGAGCGCGAGCCCCTCGGGGATCCGCAGGACGAAGTCCTCGGTGACGACGATGTGCGTCGAGTAGCCGCCTGCGGTGGGCCGGCCGTCCCGGCCGACGCTGCCGTAGGTACCGATGTTCCCCTGTGCGCAGTACTGCTCGAGGCCGCGCCGGCAGTTGTCGCACTCGCGGCACGAGTCGACCATGCAGCCGACGCCGACCCGGTCGCCGACGGCGTGCCGGGTCACGTCGCTGCCGACCTCGGCGACGACGCCGGCGATCTCGTGGCCGACGACGATGGGCCACCCCGCCGGGCCCCACTCCCCGCGCGCGGTGTGGATGTCGGAGTGGCAGATCCCGGCGTAGTGGATGGCGATGAGGACGTCGTGCGGGCCGAGGTCGCGACGCTCGACGGTCGTCGGGACGAGGGGTTCGGTGGCGCTGGGCGCGGCGATGGCCTTGACGGTCAGCACAGGGGGCTCCTGGAACGGTGGACGTCGGGCGGGCGAGGACGCCGTCGGCCTCGGCCCCGTGCTCTCGCACGGTGGACTGCGGCGAGCCTAACCCGCTACCGCCCGGCGAGCAGCGCGCGCAGCCGCGCCTCGGCGTCCTCCCGGCGCACGACCCGCACCCGGTCCCAGCCGTCGACGCCGGCACCGCGGCGGTCGGCGGACACGTAGCGGTCACGCTGCTCCGACCACCGCTCCCAGTGCCCGTCGAAGGACTGCGGGTCGAGCACCCGCCCCCGGGAGTGCTGGCCGGCGAGCGCCTGCGCCCGGGCCGCGTCCACGTAGACGAGCGCGGGCCGCCACCCCCGGGCGCGGGCCAGCCGGACGACGAGCGCGTTGCGGCGCGGCCGGGTCGCGGGCTCGTGGACGACGAGCGCCCGCGCCCGCAGCGCCCGCGGACCGGCGGCGACGAGGCCCACGACCGTCACGGCGTGCAGGGTGTGCACGAGCGGGCGGTAGGCCCGGTACGGCAGGACCCGCCCGAGCGTCGCCGCGAACCGGGCCCGGTGACCCTCCGGGTCCACGACGCGGACCCCGTCCCGCCGGGCGGCGACTCGTGCGAGCACCGTCGTCTTCCCGGCTCCGGGGACCCCGCCGACGACGACGAGGTCCGGCGCTCCGGCGAGGCGCCCGGGCGCCGGGGGCGCAGGGCCGGACCGGTCGAGCAGCGCGGGCATCGCTCCCCCTCGGTCGGAAGGCTCGGTCACCCTGTCCAACGGCCGGCGGGCCGCGGGGTTCCGCGCGTTCCGCCCGGTCCGCGCGGAACGGGCGCCCCGTCCCTCAGGAGCGGCGCCTCGGCTCGCCGTCGCCCGCGCCGTCCCATGCGGTGACGTCGAGGACGACGGGCGGGCCGCCGGCCTGCCCCCCGGTCACGAGACAGCCCTGCGGGACGAGCACCGAGGCGGTGATCCCGTGGCCGGCCGAGGCCTCCAGGACGACCTCGACGTCGTGCCGCGCGGCGAGCCGGCCGACGACGTGCAGCCCGAGCAGCCGGGCCGCCCCGACCTGCGCGTCGGCCCGCAGGATGCGGGAGTTCGCGAGGTCCAGCTCGTCGCGGGTCATCCCGATGCCCTGGTCCACGACGCGCAGCCGGTAGCCCTCGGGGACGCGCACCCCGGCGACGACGACCCGGCTGACGGGCGAGGAGAAGGTCGTCGCGTTCTCGAGCAGCTCCGCGAGCAGATGGGTGAGGTCGGTCGCGACGGTGCCGGGGACCGCGGCCTCCTCGAGCTGGTGCGGCTCGACGCGGACGCCTTCCTCGATCTCGGCGAGCGCGGCGCGGACGACCTCGGCCAGCGGCACCGGCTGCGCCCGGGCGGGAGCCGGCGGAGCACCGGCGAGGACGAGGATGCTCGCCGCGTTGCGGGTCACCCGGGCCGTCGCCCGGTCGATCCGGAAGGCCGCCGCCATGACGGTGGGGTCCTGGGTGACCCGCTCGAGGTCGGTCACGTGGGACTGCACGCGTGCGAGGAGGGCCTGGTTGCGGCGTCCGAGGTTGAGCAGCATGTCCGCGGACTCCCGCTCGCGGCGGTGCTGCTCGACGGCCAGCCCGACGGCCGTGTCCTGCAGCCCGGTGAGGGCGGCCGCGAGGTCCGCGAGCTCGTCGCCCGTCGCGACGGTGACGCGCTCGAGGGCCGGCGGCGGGTCGCCGTCCTCGCTCGCCGCGATCCGCCGGACGGCCTCGGGCAGCCGCTCCCGCGCGATCTCGAGGGCCGCGGCCGTGACGCTCCGGATCGGGCGCACGACCCGGACGACGAAGACGACCAGGAGCAGCAGCAGCGCCACCACCCCGACACCCCCGAGCAGGACGACGAGCTGGCGTTGCCGGGCCACGGCGGCGTCCCGGGCGGCGACCCGCTCACCGACGACGGTCTCCAGCCGCGCCGCGCCCGCGGCCAGCCGGTCGGCGGCCCGCACGTCGGGGCCGCGGACGGCGGCGTCGGCCTCGTCGGCCACGCGCACGTCGCGCGCGGGGGTCCGGACGAGCAGCGCGAGCTCGCGGTCGTAGGCCTGCACGAGCTCGGCCCGCGCGGCCTGCGCCGCGTCGAGGTCCGCCCGGCCCGCCGGGTCGTCGACCCGCCCGGCCAGGGAGGCGGCGAGCGCGTCGGCCCGCGCGGCCCGGGCCCGCAGGGTCGCCGTCCGTGCGGTGAGGGCCTGCGGGTCCGTGCCGGCCAGGACGAGGTCCTGCCAGGCCCGGCCCTGCTCCTCGTGCGCGAGCCGCAGCTGCTGCGCCAGCCGCGCGTCGGCGACCTCGTCCGCGACGAGCCGGCCGTACGCCGCCGAGGTCGCCGCGACCTGCTGCAGCAGGAGGAGGACGGCGACGACGAGCAGCACGAGCAGCCCCGCGACGACGACCGAGATCTTCGCCCCGATGCCGGGCCCGGCAGACCTGACGGGTCCTGCGACGTCGTGGGACGCGGTGCGTGCTTCCACAGCTGCTAGCCCTCCCGGGGCCGACGAGTTCAGCAGTCGATGTCACTCTGCTATATCAAACGACTACCATTGGTGATCGGGTAGCCGCCCAAACATCACCAGTTGTGACAGGCACTGTCAACCGAGTCACCATGATTCCCAGATGTGATTGCTCGACCACCTGAGGTCACCACTCGTCGTGACCCGGGACCTCTGCGGCGAGCATCCCCCTGCCGTCTGACAGGCTGGTGCGCCGTGAAGCCGATCCAGTTCCCGCGCGTCGGGGCCGAGCGCGAGGGCGCCTCGCCCGACCTGGCGCGCTACGCCTACCTCTCGATCGCCGTCGCGGTGACGACGATCGCGCTGAAGACCGGCGCCTACCTGCTCACCGGGTCGGTCGGTCTGCTGTCGGACGCCGCCGAGTCGGGCGTCAACCTCGTCGCCGCCGTCATCGCGCTCGCGGCGCTGCGGGTCGCCGCCCGCCCCGCGGACGACAACCACCACTTCGGGCACGGGAAGGCCGAGTACTTCTCGGCCGGCGCCGAGGGCGTCATGATCTTCGTCGCCGCCGGGGTCATCCTCGTGACGGCGGTGCAGCGGTTCCTCGACCCGCAGCCGCTGGAGAGCGTCGGGCTGGGGCTCGTCATCTCGACCGTCGCCTCGGTGCTCAACGGGGTCGTCGGCGTGCTCCTCGTCCGGGCCGGCCGCCGGCACCGGTCGGTGACGCTGAGCGCGGACGGCAAGCACCTGCTCACGGACGTCTGGACGTCGGTGGGCGTCATCGCCGGCGTCCTCGTCGTCGCGCTCACGGGCTGGCAGCGGCTCGACCCGGTCATCGCGGCGCTGGTCGCGGTGAACATCCTCGTCACCGGCTACCGCCTCGTCTCCGAGTCCGTCGTGTCGCTGCTCGACGCGGCGCTGCCGCCGGAGGACCTCGCCCGGGTGACCGCCGCGCTCGACGGCCTGCGCTCCCCCGAGATCGACTTCGCCGACGTCCGCAGCCGGGTCTCCGGCCGGCACCGGTTCGTGTCCCTGAAGATCCTCGTCCCCGGTGGCTGGACGGTCGCCCGGGCCCACGACCTCGCCGACGAGGTCGAGGCGACCCTGGGCGCGGCCCTCGAGGACCTCGACGTCACGACCCACCTGGAGCCCGCAGGCACGCCCGCCGTGACGTCCCGGGGCTGACGGCCCGTCACCCGCACGACCGCTTCAGCCGCCGGTCGTCCGCACCGATCTCCAGGACAGGGGCAGGCCCCCTCCTGCCTCCTGCCGACGGCCGGCACGCCCCACCGGTCGCGCGCACGCACCGGGAGGTCCGTCCGTGCCCGACATCCGCGCCCTGCCGATCCGCTGGCGGCTCACCGTGCTCGGCGTGGTCGGGGTGTCCGTCGCCCTGGCGATCGGGGTCGCCGCCTTCGTCGAGGCCGCTGCCGTCGCTGCCGCCTCGGCCACCGTCGAGCGGATGGACCACCTGCACGTCCTCGTCGTCGAGGCGGACGTCCAGCACGGCGCCTCGCAGACCGCGACCCGCTCGGCGCTCCTCGCACAGACCCAGCAGGCGCAGGCCGAGGCGGTCGCCGGGCAGGAGGAGGCCCGCGGCACGACGACACGGATCAGTGCCGAGATCGCAGCGCTCGAGAAGGACGTGCCCGCGGACCTCGCGCGGTCGACGACCGCCTACCGCGCCGCGATGGCGAGCTACCTCGACGCCGCGGCGAATGCGATGCCACGGCTCGCGGAGCTCGGCCCCGCGTCGCCGACGGCGCCGTCGGCCCTCCTGGACGACGACGCCCGGGTCGCCGCGGTGGACCGGACCGCGAAGGCGGTCGAGGAGCAGGTGTCCGCCGCGTCGGCTGCGGCGTCGGCCGACCTCGCCCACCGGCTGTCGCGGCTGCGCCAGGTCGTCGTCCTCGCCCTCGTCGTGGGGATGGTCGCGATGGCCGCCGCGACGCTGTGGATCGCCCGGTCGATCACCGTCCCGGTGTCGAGGATGGTCTCGGCGCTGCGCGCGGTCGCGGGCCGCGACCTCACCGTCGACGTCGACACCGCGCACGGGGACGAGATCGGTGCCATGGGCCGGGCCCTCGCCGAGGCGCTCGACGGGGTCCGCGGCACCATGCGCGCCCTCGACGACGCCTCGACGACGCTGACGTCCGCCGCCCAGGAGCTCACCGGGGTGGCCGGCGAGCTCGAGGAGAACGCGACCGTCGCCTTCGAACGGGCCGAGCAGGTCAGCGCGTCGGCCGGCGAGGTCTCCGGCGGCGTCGGGGCGATGTCCGCCGCGACCGAGGAGATGAGCGCGTCGATCCGCGAGATCGCGCACAACGCGTCGCAGGCCGCCGACGTCGCGAGCGGCGCGGTGCGCACGGCGGGCGAGACGAGCGGGGCGGTGGGGCGGCTCGGCCAGGCGAGCACCGAGATCGGCGAGATCCTGCGCACCATCACGGCGATCGCCGAGCAGACGAACCTGCTCGCGCTCAACGCGACGATCGAGGCCGCCCGGGCGGGCGAGGCCGGCAAGGGCTTCGCGGTCGTCGCGAGCGAGGTCAAGGACCTCGCCCAGGCGACGGCCCGGGCCACCGAGGACATCGCCGGGAAGATCGAGGCGATCCAGGTGACGACGACCACGGCGACCAGGTCCATCGCCGAGATCACCGACGTGGTCGGTGAGATCAGCGACATCCAGGCGACGATCGCCGCGGCCGTCGAGGAGCAGTCCGCGACGACCGCCGAGATCAGCCGCAGCGTCTCGGACGTCGCGGCAGGCTCGGGGACCATCGCCGAGACCATCGCCGGGGTCGCGGACGTCGCCGGGTCGACGTCCCGCGGTGCGGCGGCGACGCAGCGCTCCGCGGCCGACCTCGCGCAGCTCGCGGGCGACGTCCGCGACCTGGTGTCGGCGTTCCGGTTCGACGGCACCGGCCGGTGAACCCGTGCGCCCGTAAACCCGTGCGGCAGAACCGCTGCAGCCCTGGCACAGTGGGCGCGTGACCGACCGCCGCGCGTCCTTCGACCTCAACCGTGCGAGCTGGGACGAGCGGGTGCCCGCGCACGCCGAGTCCCCCGACTACGCACTGGTCCGGTTCTCCGACGACCCGGCGTTCCTCAGCGGCGTCGTCCGCTTCGACCTGCCCCGGCTCGGCGACGTCGCCGGTCTCGACGTCGTGCACCTGCAGTGCCACATCGGCACCGACACCGTCTCGCTGGCCCGGCTCGGCGCCCGGGCCACCGGCCTCGACTTCAGCGCGGCCGCGGTCGAGCAGGCCCGCGGCTTCGCCGCCGCGCTCGGCCTCGACGTCCCGTTCGTCGAGGCCGACGTGCACGACGCGGTGCAGGCCCTGGGGGGCAGCAGGTTCGACCTGGTGTACACCGGCATCGGTGCGCTGTGCTGGCTGCCGGACATCGACCGCTGGGCGGGCGTCGTCGCCGGGCTGCTGCGCCCCGGCGGCCGGCTCTTCCTCCGCGAGGGCCACCCGATGCTCTGGAGCATCGACGAGACCCGCCCCGACGGGCTGCTCGTCGTCGAGCACCCGTACTTCGAGCGGGACGAGCCGGTCGTCTGGGACGACGGCGGGACCTACGTGCAGACCGACCGCACCTTCACCCGCAACGTCACCCACGAGTGGAACCACGGGCTCGGGGAGATCGTCACGGCGCTGCACCGGCACGGCCTCGCGCTGACGATGCTCGTCGAGCACGACAGCGCACCGTGGGACACCGTCCCCGGCCGGACCGTCGCCGACGACCTCGGCGAGTTCCGGCTGACAGACCGCCGCTGGCGACTGCCGATGACCTACACGCTGCAGGCCACGAAAGCCTGAACCGGGAAACCTGAAACCGTTCACCTGGCACATCTGGTGGGGCCGCCACCGACCCCCTCAGATGAGGGGGTCAGGGTCAACCGAACGGTCTAGCGACTGCATCCTCCATGCGGCGCGACCTGCGGTTTGTCGCTCTCCGTAATGGGTCGACTCCCCTACAACTCGGCGTACCCGTCTCCCCCGATCGGGGCTGCCCAGGTACCCCTCGCCCCAAGGATCTTAGAGACCAATGGGCGACGCGTGGCCGGCCGGCCGCGCGGGAGTACGTCGGTGCGGGCGCGCCGGCGGTTTCAGAGGGGCGAACGTCATGACGGACGTGTCGACGAACCACGGCCGGGTCTCCCGGCGAACGATGCTCAGGCTCGGCGCGGCGGGGACGGCCGCGACCGGGATGGCCGCCGCGAAGATCATCGCAACCCCCGACCTCGCGGACAAGGGCTGGCTCAACCGGAACGGCCTCTTCGAGGCAGCAGCCGTCGCCTGGTCGGACTCGGTCTACATCGAGAACTTCCCGACGAGCCCGCTGATCCTCGAGCCGTTCAAGGACGCGCTGACGATCCCGAAGGCGGCCAAGCCGACGCCGGCCTCCACGTGGAAGTCGTGGGCGGAGTCCCCCCGCAAGGACAAGCAGGCGTCCTCGCCGGACTCGACCCACCAGATGTGGTGCGACGAGACCCCTGGCGCGACACCCGGTCTCGAGCCGATCGTCTACGAGTTCGACCTGCTCGTGCGCGGCCACTCGTTCACGTCCTCGAAGGTCCTGCCGATCGACTCGGCCGGCAACCCGACGGTCTCCTTCGACTCCAACGGTGCGTCCTACCCCGCCGGCACGGTGCGCACCCTGCCGCAGAGCACGATCTACGGCTTCAACGGCACGTTCCCCGGGCCGATGGTCAACGCCGAGTACGGCAAGCCGGTCGTCATCCGCTTCCGCAACCGGCTCGACGAGAACCCGTGGGGCCTGGACCGGCAGGACTTCGGGGCGCCCGACTGGTCGTTCCTCACCCACCTGCACAACGCGCACACCGCTCCCGAGAGCGACGGCAACCCGCACTACACGATGAACTACGGTCCGAGGTACCAGGGCTACCGGCCCGGCGAGTGGTGCGACAACCTCTACCTCAACTGGCCGGCGGGCGGTGACGACCGGGAGAAGCAGAGCTTCTTCTGGTT
>NZ_MWLN01000066.1 GCF_002198655.1 Kineosporia sp. A_224 | reverse complement strand
CCGACACCACCGACACCACCGACACCACCGACACCACCGACACAAGCGCCGGGAGCATCGCCACCGCGGCGCTCCTGTCCGCGCTGCGCGCGCAGCAGGCCCGGGTCACGGGCATCCTCGACGGTCTGGACGACGAGGCGCTGCGTCGTCCCGTCCTGCCGTCGGGCTGGAGCTGCCTCGGCATGCTGCAGCACCTCACCTCGATGACGACGTTCTGGTTCGGCGAGGTCGTGCACGGCAGGCACCCCGGCGGGCCGGCCATCGACGAGGCCGACGAGTTCGCCGTCCCCGCGGACCGGACCGCGGCCGACGTCCTCGCCGCCTACCACCGCGACGTCCCGGCGGCGACCACGTCGGTGGAGCGGCTGCCGGCTGCGACCCCGCCCGCCTGGTGGCCCGAGGGCGCGTGGGGCGGGTGGCGGCTGACGACCCTCGCGGAGGTGCTCGTCCACGTGCTCGTCGAGACGAGCACGCACGCCGGGCACCTCGACGCCGCGCGCGAGTTCCATGACGGCGCGGTGTGGGACTACGCCGAGGGCCGGGTGAGCGTCCCGACCGTTGCGGTCGCGGCCGTCACGACGTGACCGCGGCGAGCAGGTCCTGGCCGAGCCGGTCGACGTCGCGTGCGTCGGCGGCGAGCACGACGACCTGCACGTCGCTCCCGGGCACGCAGGCCACGAAGGAGCGGAAGCCCCCGGTACCCCCGTTGTGCCACAGCACCCGCTCGGTCGTCCCGGGACTGCGGCGCAGCGCCATCCAGCCGGCGCACTGCTCGAGCGCCAGCCGGCTCGCGTAGGGCTCGTGCGTCGCCCGGACGGCGCGCCGCAGCGCCGTGCCCCCGTCGCCGCCCTGGGCGCGCAGGAAGGCGAGCAGGTCGACCGCGGTCGAGCGCAGCGCCCCCGCCGCGGCGAGTACCGGGAAGTCCCAGTGCGGGACTGCACGACCGCGGGCGTCGTGCCCGCCGGCGGTGCGGGAGGCGTCCTCGGGTCGCTCTCCCGGGTACGTGTCGGCGAGCCCGAGCGGCAGGCAGACCCGTTGCACCACAAGGGTCTCCCAGGGCGCGCCCGCACGATGCGCGAGGGCGTGCCCGAGCAGGCCGACGCCGAGGTTGGAGTAGCGGGGTGCGCCGCCAGGTGCCCTGCGACGTGTCGTCACCGCCGCATGCCACACGTCGTCGAGCCCGAACACGGCGTACGGGTTGTCGCCGTGGCCGCGGGCCCGCAGCAGCCAGCGCACCGGCAGCCGGGGAAGGCCGCTGCGGTGCGTCACGAGGTCCAGCAGAGTGATCGGCCGTCCGCGGACCGGCATCCGGACGCCGTCCGGCAGCAGCCCCTCGACGGGTTCGTCGAGCGCCACCTCGCCGGCGTCCGCCATGAGCATGAGCAGGGTCGCGGTGAACACCTTCGTCACCGAGCCGATCTCGAGGACCGTCGCGCCGTCCGGCACCCCGGCCCGCTCGTCGCGACCACGGCCGAGCACGCACGTGGTCCCGCCGGCACCGACGGCAGCCACCAGCGCGGTGTGCCGACCGGCGTGCCGGTCCAGGACGGGGACGACGGCAGTCTCGAGGGCGTCGGGACTCATACGGGGGCCGACGACGGACGGCGGCCCCGGGTTCCCCGCCCTCCGGTCAACGCCCCATGAGCTCCGCGACGACGAGGCCCAGCTCCTCGCCGGCGTCCTCCTGGAGGAAGTGCCCGGCGCCGGCGATCGTCGGGTGCTGGAGCCCGGCGGTGCCGGGCACCGCGGCCCGCAGCACCGGGGCCATCGCGCCCGTGATCGGGTCGCCGTCGCTGAACGCGACGAGAAACGGCTTCTCCCACCGCCGCAGCACCTCCCAGGCGGCCCGGTTGGCCTGCGTCGCCGGGTCGTCCGGGCGGGTCGGCACGAGCGTGGGCATGACGCGCGGGCCCGCTTTCGACGCCTCGTCAGGGAACGGGGCGTCGTACGCGGCCCGGGCGGCGTCGGCCAGGCCGCGCACGCAGCCGGCCGCGACGAGCCGGCCGACGTCGAGGGTCGGCGCCGCCTCGACCGCCTGCCGGAAGCGCCACCAGACCGGCGGCATGTCGTGGTCCCCGGTCGGCAGCCCGGTGTTCGCGGCGACGACCCGGGCGAACCGCGCCGGGTGCTCGGCGACGAGACGCAGCCCGATGAGCCCGCCCCAGTCCTGCCCGACGAGCGTCACGTCGTCCAGGCCGATCCGGTCGAAGCACAGCTCGCGGACCCACTCGACGTGCCGGGCGAAGCTGTGGTCGGCCGCCGCGAGCGGCTTGTCGGACCGGCCGAACCCGACGAGGTCGACGGCGACCGCCCGGACCCCGCGCGCCGCGAGCACCGCCATGACGTCCCGGTAGAGGAACGACCACGTGGGCTCCCCGTGGAGCAGGAGCGCGACCGGCCCGTCGGCCGGGCCGGCCTCGTACCAGGCCATCCGCAGCGACCCGCCGTCCGGCGCGGCGACCTCGGCGTACCGCGGCTCGTGGTCGAAGCCGGGCAGGTCGGCGAAACGCGCGTCGGGGGTGCGGTAGGCGTCCATCCCGACAGTCTGCCGTGGTGACCGCGCGGTGACCGCTCGGTGACCAGGCTGCGGTCCACTGGCGGCGACCACCGCGTCCCGGGAGCTGACATGTCGAACACCCTGCTCTTCCTCGTGCCGACCGTGCTCGTCCTGCTCGTCGTCGGCGTCCTGCTGTGGGGCGTCGTCATCTACAACCGGCTCGTCGCACGGCGCCAGCAGGTCGCGGCGTCCGGGGCGCAGGTCGACGTCCAGCTCAAGCGGCGGCACGACCTCGTCCCGAACCTCGTCGAGACGGTCCGGGGCTACGCGGTCCACGAACGCGGCACGTTCGAGGCCGTGACCGCTGCCCGCGGCTCCGCGGTCGCGGCGCTCGGCGGCCCGCGCGAGCCACAGGCGCAGGCGGAGGCCGCCCTCGGCGGGGCGCTGTCCCGGTTGCTCGCGATCGGCGAGGCGTACCCGGACCTGCGGGCGAGCGCCACCTTCCATGCTCTGCAGTCCGAGCTCGCGGACACCGAGGACAAGATCGCCTACGCGCGGCAGTTCCTCAACGGCTCGGTGCAGGGGCTCAACACGGCGGTGCAGTCCTTCCCGTCGTCGGTCGTCGCCGGTCTGACCGGATTCGGCCCGGCGGAGTACTTCCGCGCGGCGGACGAGGACCGCGGTCCGGTCGCGGTGCGGTTCTGACCGCGGTGGTCCAGGGGCCCGTCGTCGCGGCCGGCACGGCGGCCGGCCTGCTCCTCCTGGTGGTCTGGGCCCTGGCGCTCGGCGCCGTCGTCCTCGTCACCCGGTACCGGTCGCCCGACCCGGCACCGCCGACCGCGGAGCTGCCTGCCGCCGCGCTCCCACCGGCGGTCGTCGCCTACCTGACGCAGGGGCTCGTCGTCGGCGAGGACGCCGTCGAGTCGACGCTCGTCGACCTCGCGGCCCGCGGGCACGTCGAGCTGCGGCAGGCCGACGGCGACCCGCGCAGCACGACCGTCCATCCCGGGCCGGACCGCGCAGCCGTCCGCAGCGACCACCTGCTGCCCTTCGAGGTGCAGGTGCTGGCCCGGGTGCGGGCGGTCCTGCGGAACGGGGTCGCGCCCGTCGCGGCCCTGCAGGCCCGGGGCGGCGAGGACGTCGAGGGCTGGTGGCGGGAGTTCGCACAGGAGGTCCGGCGGGTGGCGCGGGCGCGGGTGCTCGTCCGCGACCGGGTCGCCCCGCACGTCCGGACGACGATCGCACTGGGCGCCGGCCCCGGGTCCCTCGTCCTCGGCACGGCGATCAGCCTGCCGGCCGCGTCGACGCAGGACCGGATCCTCGCGATGGGCCTCACGGTGCTCGTGCTGTGGGGCGGGGCCTGGCGGCTCGTCGACCGGGTGCTGCGCGGCGACGTGCTCACCGACCTGGGCCGTGCCGAAGTGTCGCGCTGGCTCGGGGTGCAGGCGTTCCTCCGGGGCGACGGGGCCTTCGGTGCGCAGCCGCCCGCCGCCGTCGCGGTGTGGGACCGCTACCTCGCCTACGGCGACGCGCTCGGGGTGACGACCGTCGTCCGGTCGGTGCTCGACTTCGGGCTCGGCGACCGGAGCCGGGTGTGGTCCGCGTACGGCGGCACCTGGCGCATGGTCCGGGTCCGCTACCCGGAGGGCGGCACGTTCGGGCAGACCTCCGTGGCGCGGGCCGTGGCCGGGCTGTGGCTGGCCGGTCCGATCGTCGTCCTCGTGATGTCCTCGGGCGCGCTCGGGGCCCTGGCGGTGGACGGCGGCCCGTGGTGGGCCGGCCCGGCGGCCTCGGCCCTGCTGCTCGGCGCGGGCCTGCTGGTCACGCACGCGGTCTGGATGGTGGTGACCGCGGTCGTCGGCAGCGGCGGCTCCCGGGCCACCAGCGGCGAGGTGATCTGGATGACGCCCCGGGTCAGGGACTCCGACCGGAGCAGCCGGACGGTGGCCTGGTCCCTCGCGGTCGACGACGGGGCGAGCGACCGGACGACGGCCTGGTACCTGCCGGTCGAGCTGGCGGACGACGTCCGCCCGGGCGACGTGGTCCGGCTGACCGGGCACCGGTTCAGCCGCCGGGTCGTCGCGCTGGAGCGGGTCGCGCGGACCGCCGCCGGGACCTCCGCGGCGGGCAGGGACGACGTCCGGTACGCGCTCGTCCACGGACCGCTGGCCGGGGTCGCCTGGCGGCTCCTCGCCACCCGGCCCACGGCCCGGTCGCTCGCCGGCGCCGGTGCGGAGGCGCTCGTCGACGGACGCCACCCGGCGCGCTGGGCCGGCGCCCGCAGCGGTGACCGGGTCGCGACCCTGACGCTGCCGGCTCGGGAGGTGCCCGACGACGAGCTCGCCGCGCGGCTGCGGGCCGCCCTCGACGGCGGCGTGACCACCGTCCGATGACCGGTCCTGCTCGCCGGGATCCGGTCGGACGCGGGCGTCAGGCCGGGAAGGGCCGGGCCTCGTACGGCGTCGAGAGGACGACGGTCGTACGCGTCGAGACGTTCGCCGCGGCGCGGATCCGGGCGAGCAGCGACTCGAGCTCGCCGGGGGTGGCGACGCGGACCTTGAGGATGTAGTTCTCCTCGCCGGCGACCGAGTGACAGGCCTCGATCTCGGGAAGGGGCGCGAGGTGCTCGGGGACGTCGTCCGGGGCGGCCGGGTCGAGCGGGGTCACCGAGACGAACGCGGTGAGCGGTAGCCCGAGCAGCTCGGCGTCGATGACGGCCGCGTACCCGGTGATGACGCCGCGCTGCTCGAGGCGGCGCACCCGCTGGTGGACGGCGGAGGTCGACAAGCCGGTCGCCTTGCCCAGGTCGGTGAAGCTCATCCGCCCGTCACGTGCGAGCAGATGCAGGATCTGCAGGTCTGTCTCCTCCATCCGGCGAAGGCTACAGGTCCCGACGGCGCGTCACCGGCGTCCTTGTCGTTTCGCAGCCCTGCGGCGGAACGGCCGCCCGGGCGGGTGGCCGGGCGCCTCCCGACGCCCGACCGCGCGGTGCCTGCGGGCCGTCGGTGCCGGGTGGCAGGATCGCCCCGTGCCCGGTCTCATGCTCGTCGACTCCGCGTCCCTGTACTTCCGCGCCTTCTTCGGCGTCCCCGACAGCATGAAGGCCCCGGACGGGACGCCGGTCAACGCCGTCCGCGGCTTCCTCGACATGGTCTCGACGCTGGTGACCCAGCGCCGGCCGGACCGGCTCGTCGCGTGCTGGGACGACGACTGGCGTCCGGCGTTCCGGGTCGAGGCGATCCCGTCGTACAAGGCGCACCGGGTGGCGAACCCCGCGAAGAACATCGAGGAGACCCCGCCCGGGCTGCTCCCCCAGGTTCCCGTCATCGTCGACGTGCTCGCCGCCTTCGGCATCCCCCGCATCGGCGGGGCCGGGCTCGAGGCGGACGACGTCATCGGCACCCTCGCGACCCGCGCCGCGGACGCCGGGACCGGGCCGGTCGAGGTCGTCACGGGCGACCGGGACCTCTTCCAGCTCGTGGACGACGCCCGCGAGGTCCGGGTGCTCTACGTCGGCCGCGGTGTCCGCAACCTCGAGGTCGTCGACGAGAAGTGGCTCGGGGCGAAGTACGGGGTGTCGGGCGGCGACGGGTACGCCGACCTCGCCGTGCTGCGCGGGGACCCGAGCGACGGCCTGCCCGGCGTCGCCGGCGTCGGCGAGAAGACCGCCGCCGCGATGCTCGCGCGCTACGGCTCGCTCGACGCGCTCATGGCCGCCGCCCGGGCCGGTGACCCGAAGCTCGCCCCCGGCGCGACGAAGAAGCTGCTCGCGGCCGAGGACTACGTGGCCGCCGCTCCCCGCGTCGTCCAGGTCGTGCCGGACGCCGACCTGCCCGTCGTCGACGACGCGATCCCGCGCACCCCCGTCGACCACGAGGCGGTCGTCGCCCTCGCCGACCGCTGGGGCATCGGGTCGAGCGTCACCCGGCTGGTCACCGCGCTGTCGCTCTGAGCCCGGCCGGGGCCGGGTCAGACCACCGACGAGTACGCGACGACCCCGCGCCGGACACCCTCGACGGCGTCCCGCGCCGTGTTCCGCAGCTTCTCCGCCGTGAAGTCGCCGAGCGCCACGGCCGCCGCCGCACCCTGCTCGACCTGGCCGAGCAGGTCGACGACCTGCTTGCACCAGCGGACGAAGTCGCCCGCCGTGAGGTCGGCGTCCTTGAGCACGGCCTCGAGCCGGTGCCCGCTCGCCCACCGGTGCACGGCCCAGACGATGCCGAGGTCGGGCTCCGGCGTCGCGTCGAGCTTGTGGGCGCGCTCGTGGTCGTCGAGCGCGGACCAGATCCGGATCGTCTCGGTGAGCGCCTCCCGGACGCCCGTCGAGGGCATCCGCGGCGCGACGCCGTCGTCGCGGCGCGCCTCGTAGACGACCGCGCTGACGCAGGCGGCCAGGCCGGGTGCGTCGAGCCCGGTCCAGACCCCCTCGCGGATGCACTCCGAGACGAGCAGGTCGGACTCGGCGTAGATCCGGCGCAGCCGCTCGCCGTCCGCCGTCACGGTGTCGCCCGCGAGGTAGCCCTTCTCCGAGAGCAGGTCGCAGACCCGGTCGAAGACCCGGGCGATCGTGTTCGTCCGGCCCTCGATCCGCCGGGTCAGCTGGTCGGTCTCGCGGGAGAGCCGGTGCCAGCGCTCGGCCCAGCGGGCGTGGTCCTCACGCTCGTTACAGCCGTGGCACGGGTGCGCGCGCATCGCGGCCCGGAGCCGGTTGAGCTCGGTGTCGTCGGCGGCGGGCGAGCGGTCCTTCTTCGGGCGCAGCGGCTGGTCGTCCCCGGCGCTGCCGAGGGCGTTGCGCAGCGTCGAGGCGAGGTCCCGGCGTGACGTCGGGTTGCGGGAGTTGAAGGTCTTCGGCACCGGCACCCGGGTCAGCGGCTCGATCGCCGAGTGGACGTCGGCCAGCGAGAGCCGGACGACCTGCCGGTCCGCGGTGAGCACCGTCGGGCGCGGCCCGTCGGCCCCGGTCGCCGTCCCCGGGTCGACGACGACGGCCCAGCCGGCGCGACGGCCCGCGAGCACCCGGATGACGTCGCCGCGGCGCAGCCGCTCGAGCGACGCGAGCGCGTCGGCCCGGCGGTCGCGGCTCGCCGAGCGGGACAGGTCGGTCTCCCGGTCGGCGATCCGGCGGCGGAGCCGGGCGTACTCGGTGAAGTCGCCGAGGTGGCACTTCATCGCCTCGGCGTAGCCGGCGAGCGCCTCCTCCTGGCGGCGGGCCTGCCGGGCGAGCCCGACGACCGCGCGGTCGGCCTGGAACTGCGCGAAGGAGGTCTCGAGGATCTCCCGGGCCCGTGACCGGCCGACCTGGCCGACGAGGTTGACGGCCATGTTGTACGTCGGGCGGAAGCTCGACCGCAACGGGTAGGTGCGGGTCGACGCGAGGCCGGCGACGGCGTCCGGGTCGAGCCCGTTCTGCCACAGCACGACGGCGTGCCCCTCGACGTCGATGCCGCGTCGCCCGGCCCGGCCGGTGAGCTGGGTGTACTCCCCCGGCGTCACGTCGGCGTGCGTCTCGCCGTTCCACTTGACGAGCTTGTCGAGGACGACGCTGCGCGCGGGCATGTTGATACCGAGCGCGAGGGTCTCGGTGGCGAAGACGACCTTGACCAGCCCCCGGGTGAACAGCTCCTCGACGACCTCCTTGAAGGTCGGCAGCAGACCGGCGTGGTGCGAGGCGATGCCGCGCTCGAGCGCCTCGGACCACTCCCAGTAGCCGAGGACGACGAGGTCCTCGTCGGGGATGTCCGCGCAGCGCGCGTCGACGACCCGGCGGATCTCCTCCTTCTCGTCCGACGTCGTGAGCCGCAGCCCCCAGGCGAGGCACTGGGCCACCGCGGCGTCGCAGCCGGCCCGGCTGAAGATGAAGGAGATCGCCGGGAGCAGGCCCTGCCGGTCGAGGGTCTGGACGACGTCCGCCCGGCTCGGGGTGAGCTTGCTCTGCCCCCGCCCCCGGCCGCCGCCGTGCCCGCCGCGGCCCTTGGCCCGGCCGCGCTCGAACCGGACGTCGTCCCGGGCCAGCCGGCGCAGCTCCGGGTTGACCTTCGCCGGGCCGGACGTCGTGAGCGGCGTGCCGTCCGGCCCGGTGACGACCGGGGTGTCGTCGGCGAAGAGGTCGAACATCCGCTGCCCGACCATGACGTGCTGCCACAGCGGGACCGGCCGGTGCTCGGAGACGACGATCTCGGTGTCGCCGCGGACGGTGTCGAGCCACGCGCCGAACTCCTCGGCGTTGCTCACGGTCGCCGAGAGGCTGACGATGAGGACGTCGTCCGGGAGGTGGATGATGACCTCCTCCCAGACCGCGCCGCGGAAGCGGTCGGCGAGGTAGTGCACCTCGTCCATGACGACGTAGCCGAGGCCGTCGAGCGTCGAGGACGCCGCGTAGAGCATGTTCCGCAGGACCTCGGTCGTCATGACGACGATCGGGGCGTCCCCGTTGACCGTGTTGTCGCCGGTGAGCAGCCCGACGGCCGCGGAGCCGTACCGGTGCACGAGGTCGGCGTACTTCTGGTTCGACAGGGCCTTGATGGGCGTCGTGTAGAACGCCTTGCGGCCGGTCGCGAGCGCGAGGTGGACGGCGAACTCGCCGACGACGGTCTTGCCCGAGCCGGTCGGCGCGGCGACGAGCACGCCACGGCCGTCCTGGAGCGCCTCGCAGGCGGCCACCTGGAAGGGGTCGAGGTCGAACTCGTACTCCCCGCGGAAGACCGCGAGCGGCGTGCTGCCCTGCTCGGCGCGTTCCTTCGAGGCCGCGTACCGAGCGGCCGGCGAGTCGTGCGAAGGGTCGTGCGCCGGCGTGCTCATGCCCCCCACGCTACCCAGGCGGGGCAGGGGCCAGCAGCCGCAATGCCGACGGGACGCACTCGACGGTCACCGGCAGCGGCTGCATCCGCTCCCCGTCGCCGTAGCCGACGATGCCCGCCGCGGCGATCTCGACCCGGGCGGCACGCTCGATACGGACCTTCGGGTGCGTGACGTGCGTGCCGGAGAACACCTTCGGGAAGATCCGCACGAACTCCAGCCGGGACACGGGTTCGACGACGAGGACGTCGAGCAGGCCGTCGTCGAAGAGGGCGTCCGGGCAGACGTTCATGCCGCCGCCGTAGGACCGGCCGTTCGCGACGGCGACGAGCATGGCGCGGGTGTCGTGATCGGCGCCGTCCAGGCGGAGCGTGTACTCCCGCGGCCGGAACACCGGTAGCTCGAGGGCGATCGCGACGTCGTAGCGGCGGCGGCCTTTCGGCCAGCGCATCCGGTTGGCGCGCTCGTTGACGACCGCGTCGAAGCCGAGGCCGAGCACGCCCGCGAACCAGCGGACGTCGTCCGCTCCCCCGCTGCCGTTCGTGCCGCTGCCGGCGCCGGTGACCCGGGCCGCGTCGATGTCGCGGTACGCCCCGGCGTCGAGGGCGGCCAGGACGACCCGGGCCGCGTCGTCCGGCGCGTGCACCGGCAGGCCCAGACCGATCGCGGTGTCGTTGCCGGTGCCGGCGGCGACGATCCCGAGCGGGGTCGTCGTGCCGGCGACGGCGTTCGCCCCGAGGTGGACCATGCCGTCCCCACCGACGACGACGAGGGCGTCGAGGGTGGGCAGCGCCGCGGCGACCCGGGCGGCGAGGTCGACGGCGTCCGAGCCGACGAGGTGGACGACGTCCGCCCCTGCCGCGGTGAGGGCGCGTTCGACGACCGCACCGTGGGCGGCGCCGCGACCCCGGCCGGAGGTGGGGTTGACGGCGACCCCGAGCCGGGTCACCTCGCCGCGGACCCGGGACGGGTCACAGCTGCTCCGGGCCGTCGATCGCCTCGGGGGCGTCGATCTCGCTCGCCTCGTCCTCGCCGAGGGCGTCGGCCCGCCGGGCGCGGCGCCGGTCGACGAACCACGCGATGCCCAGCGCGACGAGGTAGAGGCCGATCATCGGCAGCGCGAGGAGGAACATCATCGAGACCTCGGCCGTCGGGGACGCCATGGCCGCGAAGAGGAAGCACGTGAAGACGGCGACCCGCCAGCCCTTGGCGAGGGCCCGGGCGCTGACCATCCCCATCATGTTCATCCCGACGAGCACGAGCGGGACGACGAAAGAGATGCCGAAGCTCAGCAGCAGCCGCGTCACGAACGAGAAGTAGGCGTCGACGGTGTTGAAGGAGACCGAGCCGTCAGGGACGAAGCCCGCGAAGAACACCATCGCGTTCGGCAGGACCATCCACGCCAGGCCGAGCCCGCCGAGGAAGAGGACGACCGCGGCGAACGAGAACCCGAGCGCGTAGTTGCGCTCCTTCTTCGTCAGCCCGGGGAGGATGAACGCCCAGAGCTGGTAGAGCCACACCGGGCTCGCGACGACGATGCCCGTGTACATCGCGAGCTTGAGCTGGAGGTTGAAGGCACCGGTCGGGTCGGTGAAGTTGAGCTTGACCTCGGTGCCGGTCTCGGCCGACGCGACCTTGAGCGGATGCTGGAGCGCGTCGTAGAGGAACTTGTAGAGGAACCAGCCGAGGATCGCGCCGAGGATGATGGCGATCCCGGCCTTGACGAGCCGGTTACGCAGCTCCGACAGGTGGGCGCGCAGGGGCATGCGCCCCTCGGGATCCCGGGAACGCCGCCTGGGGGTGGTGATCGCCATCGGTGCGGTGAGGTGCGCGCGGTCAGGCGTCGCGGTGCTGCTCGGTGCCCTGCGGGCGGGTCTCGTCGACGACGCGGCCCTCGAGCGGGGCGGCCGGCGCGGCCTCCGTGCGGGTCTCGGGCTTCTTCACGTCGTCCTTCTTCATCTCCTCGACCTCGGTCTTGAAGATGCGCAGCGACTTGCCGAGACCGCGTGCGGCGTCCGGAAGCCGCTTGGCCCCGAACAGGATGACGACGAGCAGCACGATGATGAGCAGCTGCGCGGGGTGGTCGAGGATCCGGCCCATGGTGGTCCTTCCTGAAAGGTCGTGCGCTGGGACACATGCTACGTGCAGCGCCGAGAGCGTCGGACGCCCGTCGGCCCAACGATCGCGCGTCCGGTTGCGTTCGCGGCGCCCGGTCCGCCGTGCGGCGCTGTTGGCTCAGCGCTGCGTGACGACCGGTGACGCGCGGTCAGCCGCGCTGGCGGGCGGCGAGCAGGTCGCGCCGCCGCTTCTCCTTCGCGCGGGTCTTCCGGCGGGCGGCGGCCTCGCGCTCGCGGCGCAGCGCGACCGGGTCGGCGAACACGGCGAGGTCCTTGCGGGCGGCGGCCTGCTCGCCGAGGGCGTCGACCTGCTCCATGACGGCCCCGAGCCGCTCGCTCGCCGTCCCCAGCTCGCCGAACAACGCCGACGCCTGCCGCCAGAGGCCGCGACCGAGCACGAAGAACAGCCAGCCCGTGCCGGCGAGGATCGCCGTCCACAGCAGCACCCAACCCCACCAGCTCACGCGGCGACCCTACCCGGCCGCTCGCTCTGCGCTGCCTCTCCCTCCCCCAAAGCGCCTCTGAGGTAGATCACCGTCGATGTGCACGGCGAACTACCTCAGAGGGGCGGGAGGGAGAGCGTGTCAGGCGGCCGGTTCGGACGCCGTCCGGCGCGGGCCGGCGGGGCCGGGGCCCGCGGCCGCGGCGGCGACGAGGTCGGCCTGCTCGAGCCAGAGCGCGAAGTCCAGGACGTCGTCGTACGAGAGCACCGGACCCTCGTGCTCCTCGAGCGCCTCCGCCGGCACGGCCCACGGCTCGGCGACGACGCCGCCGGAGATGAGCAGCGCGACGACGTCTCGGCCGGCGGGCTTGCGCACCTCCTCGAGGCACTGCGGGCACGTGAAGGCGTAGTACGACCAGCTCTTCACCGAGCAGACCACGAGCCGGACCTGCTGGGGCGTCAGCTCGACATCACCACAACCGGGGCAGGACGCCTTGATGGTCGTCATCGTCGAGCACCTCCCGTCCGCGCTGGACGCGCGTCTACCGCCCCCGTCGATCCCCGGGTGCCTGTACGAAAAACTTCGGTAGCGCCCTGTGGTCACTTGAGCACCCTTGGTTATCTCAGCGGCCATCCTGGCATCGCCGGACACGCTCTGCCCGACGCGACACGGCGGGGATCGGACGAACGGGTGAGAGCGCTGTCATCGATCGGGTGCACGGGACGACGCAGCGTTCTGCCATCCGCCGCCGCCGGACGGCGTCCGGTCGGGGTGCGGAGGTCGCCGGCAGGGGTCAGACGGCGGAACGTGAAGCAGGTCACGCCGGCGAGGCGTCGTAGAGCGCCAGCGCGGCGGTCGCGGTGGCGACGAGCCGGTCGGCGACGTCGTCCGGGGTGACGATCCGGGCCCCGCCGCCCAGGCGCAGGCACAGCCGGGGCACCCAGTCCGGGTTCGCCGTCCGCAGCCTGACCCGCAGCCCGCCCCCGGACTGCTCCTCGGCGTCCTCGACCGGGTAGTACTCGGCCACCCAGCGGGAGCCGGGCGCGAGGTCGAGGGTGACGACGAGGTCGTCCGGGGACGGCGTGAACAGGCTCTCCCCCGCGTCCCGGGAGACGGCCTCGGGCGGTGGCGTCCCGTCGACGTCGAGCAGGGCGACGGTGACGACCCGGTCGAGCCGGAACAGCCGGACCCCCTCGGCGCGGTGGCACCACGCCTCGAGGTACCAGCGGCCCGCGACGGAGACGATCCGCATCGGGTCGACGTCGCGCTCGGTCGTCTCGTCCCGGCTCGGCACGAGGTACGTGAGGTGCAGCCGGCGGTGCAGGCGGAGCCCGTCGCGGACCGTCGCGAGGGTGACCTCCTGGGTGCCGCGGGCCAGGTCGACGGTCAGCGAGTCGGCGACCCCGGCCGCCTCCCCCGCCGCGGCGGACAGCTTGGCGAGCGCGGACTCGACGGCGTCCCGGTCGTGCAGGCCCGGCACCTGGGCGAGCGTGCGCAGACCGACGAGCAGCGCGACGGCCTCGTCGACGCCGAGCCGCAGCGGTCGGCTGATCGCCTCGGCGTTGTCGAGGTAGACCCGCCCGGACTCCCAGTCGGCCTCGATGAGGTCGTCGGGCATGTGGCCGGGGGTGCCGCAGACGAAGAGCAGCTCGAGGTCCTTGACGAGCTGGTCGGCGGTGATGCCGAAGTGCTTCGCGGCCTCCTCGAGGGGCACGCCCTGCCGCTGGAGCAGCCACGGCACCATCGCGAGCAGCCGGGAGAGCCGGGTCGTCGCACCGACGCTCATCGGACGCCCTCCCGCCGCCGGGAGCGTGCCCCTGCGGGCGCCGCCGCCGTGGCGCCGCCCGGCAGGTCGAGGTGGCCCTGCTGCCGCGCCAGGGCGCCGCGCAGCCGCCGGACGACGGCCTCCCGGACGTCCGGCGGGCCGAGCACGACGACGTCCGCGCCGTTGCTCGCGACCTCCTCGGCGAAGGACTCCGGGTCCTGCACCGTGACCCGGACGACGTCCCACCCCTCGGGCGGGGCCGGCCGGTCGCCGTCCCCCGGCCCGGCGGCGGCCGGCTCGGGCACGGCNGCCTGGCTCGGGCACGGCCCGCAGCCGCAGCGCGGCGCCGCGGCCGGGGCGCAGCCCGAGCCAGGCCTCCCGGACGTCGCGCGCGGACGACGGCGCCCCCGTGACGTGCTGGGTGGCGTCGATGTCGTCGGGCACCTCGTAGGACCCGGGCTTGCCGATGCGTTTCACACCGCCCTCGATCCGGGACAGCTTGAACGCGCGGGTCTCGCCGCGGTCGCGGTCGAAGCCGACGACGTACCACCAGCCCGAGCGGCTCGTCACGGCCCACGGCTGGACGTGCCGTTCGGCGGTCGCGCCGTCCGGGCGGCGGTACCTGAAGGACACCGGCACCCGGTCCCGGGTCGCGGCGTAGAGCGGGTCGAAGCTCGGCTCCGCGGCGCGGATCCGCGGCTCGACGCCGACGAGGGAGTCCTCGTCGGTCTCGACGCCGAGGGCGCGGAGCTTGACGAGGGCGCGGGCGGCCGGGCCGGCGAGGCTGGCCTGCTGCCACACCCGGCTCGCGAGCCCGAGGACGGCGAGCTCCTCGGCGGTGAGCTCGACCTCGGGGAGCGCGTACGCGTTGCGGTCGATCCGGTAGCCCTGCTCGTCGTCGAACCACGCGCTGTCGGTCCCGGTCTCCAGAGGGACGCCGAGCTCGCGCAGGTCCTCCTTGTCGCGCTCGAACATCCGGTCGAACGCCTCGGTCGACTCGCACTCCGCGTACTGCGGGACGGCGTGACGGATCTGCTCCTTCGTCAGCCAGCGGCGCGTCGCGAGGAGCGCGATGACGAGGTTGAGCAGGCGTTCGGTGCGCAGCGAGGACATCGGCGGTCACGCTACCCGAGGTAGCGTCTGCTGACCGGCAGGTCACGGACGTGGCTTCGAAAGTGTGTGCGAACAGTGCGAGAGAACGAGGGAGTGCCCGGGTGATCCGCTGGCGCGAGGGCCGGGTGACGGCGCAGGTCAGGTCGTGGGACGGCGCGCTCGAGGTCGAGGTCGACGTCCAGGAGGCGGACGGCACGCCGTGGCGCACCTGTCGGGCCCTGGCCTACCCCGCGCTCGTCGGCGCGCCGGAGGCGGGCGACCTCGTCCTGCTCAACACGACCGCCCTCGAACGCGGTCTCGGCACCGGCGGCTACGCCCTCGTCGTCGCGGTGCCGGAGCGGCTGCCCGGGCCCCGGCCCGCCGGCCCCGGGCACATGGTCAAGGGCCGCTACACCCCGCTCCAGGCGATGGTGCTCGGCGTCGACGAGCAGGAGTCGCCGCACCACGAGGTGCTTCGGGACGCCGACGACCTGCACGGGATGCCCGTCGTCGTCGCCGATCTGCACTCGTCGTTGCCGGCGGTGCTCGCCGGGCTGCGGGAGCGCCGTCCGGACGCCCGGGTCGCCTACGTCATGACGGACGGCGGTGCGCTGCCGGTGTGGTTCTCCCGCGCCGTCGACGGGCTGCGGACCGCGGAGTGGGTCGCGAGCGTCGTCACGGCCGGGCAGTCGTTCGGTGGTGACCACGAGGCGGTCACGGTGCACACGGCGCTGCTCGCCGCCCGGCACGTCGTCCGCGCGGACGTCGCGGTCGTCGTCCAGGGCCCGGGCAACCTCGGCACCGGCACCCGCTGGGGGTTCTCCGGTGTCGCCGCGGGCGAGGCGCTCAACGCGGCCGCGGTGCTCGGTGGCCGGCCGGTCGCGACGCTTCGGGTCTCCGGCGCCGACGCCCGGGCGCGGCACCTCGGCGTCTCGCACCACAGCCTGACGGCCTACGGCCGGGTCGCGCTCGCCCCGGCGGACGTCGTCGTCCCGGTGCTCACCGGTGACCTCGCCGCGCTCGGGGCGACGGTCCGCGAGCAGGCCGCGGCGCTCGGTCCGCCGCACGGCCGGCACCGGCTCGTCGAGGTCGGCGTCGAGGGCCTGCGCGAGGCGCTCGCGACGTCCCCGGTCGGGCTGTCGACGATGGGGCGGGGCCTCGACGCCGACCCGGCGGCGTTCCTCGCCGCGGCCGCCGCCGGCCGGCACGCGGCGGCGCTGCTCGACGCCCCCTGAAGAACGCCTCCCGAAGCGCCTCAGAGGTAGTTCACCGTGCCATCGCACGGCGAACTACCTCTGAGGGGTCGAACGGGGCCTTGCCGAGGATCAGGCGTCAGCGCGCGTCGACGAGGTCGACGACGAAGATCAGCGTCTCGTTCGGCTTGATGGCGCCACCGGCGCCGCGGGCGCCGTAGCCCAGGTGCGGCGGGATCGTCAGCTTGCGGCGGCCGCCGACCTTCATGCCGCTGATGCCCTGGTCCCAGCCGGAGATGACCTGGCCGACGCCGAGCCGGAAGTCCAGCGGCTGGCCGCGGTTCCAGGACGCGTCGAACTCCTCGCCGGTCGAGAACGCGACACCGACGTAGTGCGCGCGCACCGTCATGCCGGGGGCGGCCTCGGTGCCGTCGCCCTCGATCTCGTCGATGATGATCAGGTCCGCCGGCGGCTCGCCCTCCGGGAAGTCGATCTCGGGCCGGTCGCGGTCGAATGCCGCCACGGTGTCCTCCATTGCGCTCGTCGAGCCGGCCGGGTCGTCCGGCCGGTGCCGCCGACCAGTCTCCACCACGGCCGCGCGGGCGCGACCACGGGCGGGTCAGGCGGCGGCGGCCTTCTGGGCGCCGAGGATGTCGACGACGAAGACGAGGGTGTCCGTGCCCTTGATGCCGAACTGGTCCCGGCCCTCGGCGCCGTACGCCTTGTCCGGCGGGACGACGAGGAGCACCTGGCTGCCGACCTTCTGGCCGATGATCCCGTCCCAGCCGGTGATCGTCTTCGCGTTGCCGATCTGGAAGCGGGCCGGCGCGGTCTTGCGCCACGAGGAGTCGAACACCCGCCCGCCGGGCCAGATGACGCCGACGTACTGGACCGTGACGTCGTCGCCCTTGGCGACCTTGGCGCCGTCACCGGCGATGAGGGTCTGGACGACGAGCGACGTCGGCACCTTCCCCTTCGGCAGGGTGACCGTCGGCACGCCCTTCGCGTCGCGCTTGACGGTCGGCAGCCCCTTCTTCGGGGTGACGGCCTTGCCCTCGGCCTTCGTGAGGAGCGTCTGGGTGTCGAGCACCTCGACGAGGCAGACGATCGTGTCGGTCGGGCCGACGCCGAGCGAGGTGTTCCCCTGGACGCCGTACCCGGCGTCCGGCGGGATGGCGATGAGCGCCTTCGCCCCGACGCGTAGGCCGCGCAGGCCGTCGTCGAAACCGGGGAGGGTGCTCTGGGTGCCGACGACGAACGTCGTCGGGTCGCTCGTCCACGTCTGGTCGAGGAGCGGCCGGCCGTCGGTGCCGTTGACGGCGGTGTACCGGATCGTCACCTGCTGGCCGAGGCCGACAGCGTCCCCGTCGCCCTCCTCGACGACGCGCGTCTCGGTCTTGTCGACGGCGAACGGCGAGGGCACCTTCAGGGTCGGGTCGGCGCCGTCCCCGGACGTCACGGTGACCGCTGCGAGGTCGTGGTTCGTCGTGGCCTGCGCGGCGGCGGACGCCTCCCCCGTCGGCACCTTGCAGCCGCCGAGCAGGAGCGTCAGGCCGGCGGCGAGGGCGACGACGCCGGTGGACCGCAGCAGTCTCGCGGGTCGGGCAGACGACACGGAACGGACCCTTGCTGCTCGGGGACGACGGTCGACGCGGCCGGGGACCACGCCGTCGGGCTCGCCGGACACCTTAACCGGACACCCTGTGGCCGGGGCGTCGCCGCCACGCCGAGTGACCGGACGAGCGTGCGCGGGCCCGGCTCCGGCACTGTGCGTCACATGCTCTGGATGAGCCGCTCGACCCGCTCGTCGACGGAGCGGAACGGGTCCTTGCAGAGCACCGTGCGCTGGGCCTGGTCGTTGAGCTTGAGGTGCACCCAGTCGACGGTGAAGTCGCGGCGGCGCTCCTGGGCGCGCCGGACGAAGTCGCCCCGGAGCTTGGCGCGCGTCGTCTGCGGCGGCACGGACGTTGCCTCGAACGTCTCGATGTCCGCCGTGACCCGCTCCACGAGCCCGCGGCGGGCCATGAGGTAGTGCAGCCCGCGCTGGCGGTGGATGTCGTGGTAGGCGAGGTCGAGCCGGGCGATCCGCGGCGACGACAGCGGCAGGTCGTGCTTGCCGCGGTAGCGCTCCACGAGCTTGTGCTTGATGACCCAGTCGATCTCGCGGTCGACGAGGCCGAGGTCGCCGGTCGAGATCGCCCGCAGCCCGCGCTCCCAGAGGTCGAGCACGCGCTTGACGACGTCGGTGTGCAGGCCGCGCGAGTCGACGAAGTCCTTCGCGCGCGCCAGGTACTCCTCCTGGATCTCCAGCGCGCTCGCCTCACGGCCGTTCGCCAGCCGCACGCGACGGCGGCCGGTGAGGTCGTGGCTCACCTCGCGGATCGCCCGGATCGGGTTCTCCAGGGTGTGGTCGCGCAGGACGACACCGGCCTCGATCATCCGCAGGACGAGGTCGGTCGCGCCGACCTTGAGCATCGTCGTCGTCTCGCTCATGTTGGAGTCCCCGACGATGACGTGCAGGCGGCGGTACCGCTCGGCGTCCGCGTGCGGCTCGTCACGGGTGTTGATGATGGGGCGCGAGCGGGTCGTCGCGCTCGACACGCCCTCCCAGATGTGGTCGGCGCGCTGCGACAGGCAGAACACCGCGCCCCGGGGCGTCTGGAGCACCTTGCCCGCACCGACGATGAGCTGGCGGGTCACGAGGAACGGGATGAGCACCTCGGAGAGCCGGTTGAACTCCCCGTGCCGGCTCACGAGGTAGTTCTCGTGGCAGCCGTAGGAGTTGCCCGCCGAGTCGGTGTTGTTCTTGAAGAGGAAGACCTCGCCCGCGATGCCCTCCTCGTGGAGGCGGCGCTCGGCGTCGACGAGCAGCCCCTCGAGGATCCGCTCCCCCGCCCGGTCGTGGACGACGAGCTGGCGGACGTCGTCGCACTCCGGTGTCGCGTACTCCGGGTGCGAGCCGACGTCGAGGTAGAGGCGCGCGCCGTTGCGGAGGAAGACGTTGCTGGACCGCCCCCACGACACGACCTTGCGGAACAGGTACCGGGCCACCTCGTCCGGCGACAGCTTGCGCTGCCCCTCGAAGGCGCACGTGACCCCGTACTCGGTCTCGATCCCGAAAATGCGGCGGTCCATGGGCCCACTGTAGGTGGCAGACCCGACAACGGCACTGGACGAAACGGTCGGATCCCGTCACGTACCAACGTCTTCCCGATGTGCCGGTGCCCCACGCACCGACGCCGGTCCCCTGTCAAGGGGACCGGCGTCGTGGTGTCGGGTGCAGCGGTTCAGCCCTCCGGCTGCGCCTGGTCCCCGGGTGCCTCGGCCTCGTCGGACGCCGGGGCGTCCCCCGTGAGGGTGTCGTGCAGGCCCGGGACCGGGTCGTCCGTGTGCGGCACGTCGGTCGTCGGGTCGTCCGTGCTGAGCAGCCGGCCCAGCAGGGCCCCCGCGAGCCGCCGGAACGCCCGCCGCGGCCGGAGCCGGTCGAGCACCGCCACCTCGAGCTGGCCGGCCCCGAGCGTGCGGGGCTGGCCGCCGTTCGGGTCCCTCGCGAGCATCTCGACCGCGAGCCGCAGCGCGTCCGCGAGGGTCATCCCCGGCGTCCAGCGCTCCTGCAGCGCGGTCTGGATCTGCTCGGCCTGGCCGCCGATCGCGACGAAGCCCTGCTCCTCGGCGACCGAGCCGTCGTACGTGAGCCGGTACATCTGGTCGCTGTCGGCGTCGTCGCCGACCTGCGCGACGACGATCTCGACCTCCATCGGCTTGGACTCGGTCGTGAAGACCGTGCCGAGGGTCTGGGCGTAGGCGTTGGCCAGCCCCCGGACGGTGACGTCGACCCGGTCGTACGAGTAGCCGCGCAGGTCGGCGTACCGGACGCCGGCCACCCGCAGGTTCTCGAACTCGTTGTACTTGCCGACCGCGGCGAACGCGATCCGGTCATAGATCTCGCTGACCTTGTGCAGGGCCCGGGACGGGTTCTCGGCGACGAAGGCGATGCCGCCCTCGTACGCGAGGACGACGACCGAGCGGCCCCGGGCGATGCCCTTGCGGGCGTAGTCCGCCCGGTCCTTCATGACCTGCTCAGGCGAGACGTAGAAGTTCATGCTCATGACTGCTCACCCCGCAGTGCCGCGACGGCGGCGGCCAGCTCGTCGTCCGCGACCCGGTGGTAGCCCTCGGCGGTGACGACGCCGACGACCGGGAAGATCTTGCGCTGCTCGTCCGGACCGCCCGTCGCGGAGTCGTCGTCCGCGGCGTCCCAGAGCGCCTCGACGGCGACCGCGACGGCGCCCGCGGCGTCGAGCCCCGGCTGCCAGCGCTTCTTGAGCGAGCCGCGGGCGAAGAGCGAGCCCGAGCCGACGCTGTGGTGGTTGCGCTCCTCGTACCGGCCGCCCGTGACGTCGTACGAGAAGATCCGGCCGAGCCCGCGGTCGATGTCGAAGCCCGCGAAGAGCGGGACGACCGCCAGGCCCTGCATGGCCAGGCCGAGGTTGCCGCGGATCATCGTCGAGAGCCGGTTCGCCTTGCCGTCGAACGAGAGCAGCGCGCCCTCGATCTTCTCGTAGTGCTCGAGCTCGACCTGGAACAGCCGGACCATCTCGACGGCGATCCCTGCGGTGCCCGCGATGCCGACGCACGAGTACTCGTCGGTCGGGTACACCTTCTCGATCTCGCGGTGGGCGATGAGGTTGCCCATCGTCGCGCGCCGGTCGCCCGCCATGACGACGCCGCCCTCGAAGGTCAGGGCGACGATCGTCGTGCCGTGCGGTGCCTCCGGCACGCTGCCGGGCGGCAGCGGACGCCGCCCCGGCAGCAGCTGGGGCGCGTGCGCGCCGAGGAACTCGGTGAACGAGGAGGACCCGGGCACGAGGTACGCCGCGGGAAGCCGCCCAGGGGTGGGCGAGCCGAGGCTGTCGGTCACTGGCCGCCCTTCTGGACGAAGCCCTTCACGAACTCCTCGGCATTGGTCTCGAGGACGTCGTCGATCTCGTCGAGGATCGCGTCGACGTCGTCGTCCTTCGCCTGCGCCTGACCCGCGGCGGGCGGGGGCGCAGCGCCCTCGTCACCGTCGTCGTCCCGCCCCCGCGGACGGGTCTGCTCCTGTCCGGCCATGGCCGTACCTCCCTCGTCGAGCTCTGGCTCTGATCCTAGGCGGACGGCGCAACCGGGGCGCCGGTGCCGGGGGGTGAGATGTGTCGGGCGGCGGTGCCCGCCGGTCAGCGGGCCGCGAGCGCGTCCACGAGGTCGGCCGCGGTCCGGCAGCGGTCCAGGAGCGCCCCGACGTGCTCCTTCGTGCCGCGGTTCGGGTCGAGCGTCGGCACCCGCTGGAGCGCGCCGCGGCCCGGGACGTCGAAGATCACCGAGTCCCACGACGCGGCGGCGACGTGCTCGCCGTACTGGGCGAGGCAGCGGCCGCGGAAGTAGGCCCGGGTGTCCTCCGGCGGCTCGTGGACGGCGGCCGCGATCTCCTCGTCCGTGACGACGCGGTCGACCTGGCCGCGGGCGACGAGCCGCTGGTAGAGCCCCTTCTCGGGGCGGACGTCGGCCCACTGGAAGTCGATGGCCTGCAGCCGGGCGGCGCCCCAGTCGAGGCTCTCGCGCTGCCGGAAGCCCTCGAGCAGGCGCAGCTTGGCGACCCAGTCGAGCTCGCGGGCCAGCGACGTCGGGTCGGACTCGAGCCGGGTCAGCACGCTCTCCCAGCGGCGCAGCACCTCGACGGTGTCGGCGTCGGCGTCCGCGCCGTACCGGTCCTCGACGAACTTCGCGGCCTGCTCGTAGAACATCCACTGCAGCTGGACGGCGGTCGCGGTCGTCCCGTCGCGCAGGCTCACCCGGGTCTTGAGCGTCGCGTCGTGGGAGACGGCGTGCAGGGCGTTGACCGGCCGCTCGACCGACAGGTCCCGGGTGAACGCGCGCTCCTCGATGAGCTCGAGGACGAGGGCCGTCGTCCCCACCTTGAGGAAGGTCGCGACCTCGCACATGTTCGCGTCGCCGATGATGACGTGCAGCCGGCGGAACCGGTCGGCGCTCGCGTGCGGCTCGTCGCGGGTGTTGATGATCGGCCGCTTGAGGGTCGTCTCGAGGCCGACCTCGACCTCGAAGAAGTCGGCGCGCTGGCTCAGCTGGAAGCCCTTGCCGGAGCCGTCCTGGCCGGTGCCGACCCGGCCCGCGCCGCACACCACCTGCCGGGACACGAAGAACGGCGTGAGGTGGCGGACGATGTCCGCGAACGGCGTCTCCCGGCGCATGAGGTAGTTCTCGTGCGTGCCGTAGGAGACACCCTTGTTGTCGGTGTTGTTCTTGTAGAGGTTCACCGGGCCGAGGCCGGGGGTCTCGGCGATCCGGCGCGAGGCCGCGAGCATGACGGCCTCGCCGGCCTTGTCCCAGAGCACGGCGGCGCGGGGTGTCGTCACCTCGGGCGAGGAGTACTCGGGGTGGGCGTGGTCGACGTAGAGCCGGGCGCCGTTGCTGAGGATGACGTTGGCCAGGCCCGGGTCGTCGACGACGTCGGTGAGCTGGCTCGGGTCGGCGTCCCCGCGGGCGAGCTCCCAGCCGCGGGCGTCGCGCAGCGGGGCCTCGTCCTCGTAGTCCCAGCGGGCCCGGCCGGCCCGGCTGCCGAGCGGCGCGGCGTAGGCGTTGACCACCTGGCTCGACAGGAGCATCGCGTTCGCGGCGGGGTCGCCGGGGGCCGAGACCCCGTACTCGGTCTCGATCCCCATGACCCGTCGAGCGCTCATGGCCCCACCCTACGAGGCCGATGTGTCCGGCCTGCATGGCGGACGTCACGAACTGTTGGTGGGATCGACCCATGAGCGAGCCCTCGACCACGCGGACACCCACCATGGAGTACCGGACCCTCGGCGGCAGCGGTGCCGTCGTCTCGACGTACGCCCTCGGCACGATGACCTTCGGCGCGGAGACCGACGAGGCGGGCGCCTTCGCCCAGCTCGACGCCTTCGTCGCGGCCGGCGGCACCCTCGTCGACGTCGCCGACGTCTACGCCGGCGGCGTCAGCGAGGAGGTCGTCGGCCGGTGGCTGGCGGCGAACCCGGACGCCGCGGGGCAGGTCGTGCTCGCGACGAAGGGCCGCTTCCCGATGGGTGCGGGCCCGAACGACGTCGGCCTGTCCCGCCGGCACCTGCGGACGGCGCTCGAGGCCTCGCTGCGCCGGCTCGGCGTCGACCACGTCGACCTCTACCAGGTGCACGCCTGGGACCCGCTGACCCCGGTCGAGGAGACCCTGCGCTTCCTCGACGACGCCGTGGCCGCCGGCACGATCGGCTACCCGGGCCTGTCGAACTTCACCGGCTGGCAGGTCGCCAAGGCCGTGGGCATCACCGAGCGGCTGGGCCTGGCCCGGCCGGTGACGCTGCAGCCGCAGTACAACCTGCTCGTCCGCGAGCTCGAGTGGGAGGTCGTCCCGGCCTGCCTCGACGCCGGTCTCGGCCTGCTGCCCTGGTCCCCGCTCGGCGGCGGCTGGCTCACCGGCAAGTACACCCGCGACGAGCGCCCGACCGGCGCGACCCGGCTCGGCGAGAACCCGGAGCGCGGCGTCGAGGCCTACGACCGGCGCAGCGCCCAGCAGCGCACCTGGGACGTCGTGGACGCCGTCCGGGCCGTGGCGGAGGGCCGCGGCGTCCCGATGGCGCAGGTCGCCCTCGCCTGGCTGCACGACCGGCCGGCGGTGACGTCGGTGATCCTCGGCGCCCGCACGCTCGACCAGCTGGAGGCCAACCTCGGCGCCGCCGGCCTGCACCTGTCCCCCGAGGAGACCGCCCGCCTCGACGCCGCCTCCGACCCGCAGCCCGCGGACTACCCGTACGGCGTCCCCGGCACCGAGCAGCGCTCCCGCAAGATCACTGGTGGCCGCTGAGACCTTGCCCACGTCCGTCGACGCGGCAATACTTGGGGTGCCGAGGGCCTGGGGCCCGAGGAAGTGAGCCCCGCAGGCCGCCGGATGACGGCTGAGCGGGGCTTCGCGCTTGTCAGACGGTGACGACCGTCGAGACGAGCGGCTGCACCCGGCGGCGCCAGTCAGGGCTCCGGCACCAGGCCCACGCGATCGCGTCGGGGATCCACAGCAAGGGTTCGGCCACCGCCGGCAGCGCGTCGTACCTCAGCGCGTCGGTAGCACCGAGGCGTGCGCGCTCGCGCTTGATCACCCGCTCGTCATGAACGAGCACCGACTCGTCGCGTTCGAAGACCAGTCGCTCCGCGGCGCGAGCCACTGCGGCCCCGACGACCGCAACGAGGACGTCCTCTCGCGCGGCGAGGTCCGGACGTCCCGGCGCGGCGTACACGTCGGCGGTCACCGAATGGTCGACAAGCGTCGACACGAACGCCTTGCGCACGCTGTCGCGCTCCGCCCGGAAGTGCAGGCGCCGTGTTCCTGGGACCTGCGCGACCCTGACTGCGCGCCGAAGGGCGGCCAACCCCCCAGTCGGAACGGCGACCGACACCATGACGTAGACGTCGCGCTTCGACTCGTCGAGGAAGACGTGATCACCCACGACGCGCATCCTCAGCGAGACCGGCGACATGCCGGTTCCGTCGTCCACAGCCCGGCCGCCCTCGGCGCCGCCGTCTTCCGGTCATGTTCGCGGCCCGCACCGTTCCTGGGCCGCCGCGGGAGGGCCGCGGGGCGGCCGAATCCGGTACCTGACGCGAGTACGAGCGCGTGGACGGGTCCCGGTCACGGGCGGTCGGGACGGGTGGCACGATGAGGCGGTGACGTCGCAGCAGACCCGGCAGCCCTCGGTCACCGACCCGGTGCGCTCGCGGCAGGCGGCCCGGTCGCTCCTGCTGGACGTCGTCGCCGTCCTCGTGTTCGTCGCCGTCGGCCGCCGGTCGCACGGCGAGACGGACGCCCTCGCCGGGGTCGGCGTCACGGCGTGGCCGTTCCTCGCCGGGCTCGCCGTCGGCTGGGCTGCGCTGCTCGGCCTGCGGCTGGCGCCGGGGTCGGTGAGAGCCGGTGCCGTGGCGACGGCCGGGACGATCCTCGTCGGGATGCCGCTGCGGCACGTCGTTGCGGGCGAAGGCACCGCGCTGACGTTCGTCGTCGTCGCGACGTGCTTCGTGACGCTCTTCGTCCTCGGCCGCCGGGTGCTCTCCGGCTGGGTCGCGCGGCGGCTCGCCGCCCGGTGAGCGCCGACGAGGTCGTCGCGCTCTACGACCCGGACGACGTGTGCGGGCGGGTCGTCGGGGCGGCGCCCCGGTCACGGGTCCGGGCGCAGAACCTGCCGCACGCCGCCACCGGCGTCCTGCTGCGCCGTCCGACCGGCGAGGTCTTCGTGCACCGCCGGGCCCGCACGAAGGACCTGTGGCCGGGTGCGCACGACTGCGCCGCGGGCGGTGTCGTCCACGCGGGCGAGACCCCGCTCGAGGCGGCGCGCCGCGAGCTCGCCGAGGAGCTGGGCGTCGAGGGCACGGAGCTCACCGAGGTCTTCACGGGCTGGTACCGGGACGACGACACGCACTACCTCGCGCACGTCTACGAGGCGGTGTGGGACGGGCCCGTCCGCTTCGTCGACGACGAGGTCGAGGACGGCTGGTGGGAGCACCCGGCGGTGCTCGCCGGGCGGCTCGCCGACCCGGCGTGGCCGTTCGTCCCCGACACCCGGCGGCTGCTCGCGACGGGCGGGCTGCTCGGCGCGGGACCGCAGCCCGTCCCGGGCGGTCGCTGGGAGGCGGGCGAGACCGTCGTCTACCGGTGGGGCCGCGAGGGCCGCACCCGGTCCGCCCGGCTCGCGCGCGTCGTCCGGCACGACGACGACGGGCTGCTGCTGTGGGTCGGCCACGGATGGCCGGTCGTCGAGCCGCGCCTCGTCGACGGCCGCGGCATCCGGGAGCTGCCGATCGAGGAGCGGTTCACCGCCCCGCGGGCCCGGCGGAGCGCGGCCTGGCGCGGCCAGGGGATTCTCATGCTCGTGCCAGCGGCGCCGACCGCGTGGTCGGTGTGGTGGTTCTTCGGCGCCGGGGCGGACGGCGCGCGCACCTTCGAGGGCTGGTACGGCAACCTCGAGGCGCCGCACGCGCTGCGGACGACGGTGCTCGGCACCCGGCTCGTCGACAGCGCCGACCGCGCGCTCGACGTGTGGGTCACCCCGGACCGGGTCGCGCGCTGGAAGGACGAGGACGAGTTCGCGACCATCACCGCGCTGGGGACCCGGTGGACGGCGGCGCAGGCTCCGGGGATCCGGGCCGACGGCGAGCAGGTCATGGCGCTGGCCCGGGCCGGGGCCCCGCCGTTCGACGGCCGGTGGACGGACTTCTCCCCCGACCCGGCGTGGCCGGTCCCGCGCTTCCCGGCGGACTGGGACGTCCCGCACGTCGCCGGGCCCTGACAGGCGGGTCGTCGTCGTCCTCTGGTGGGTCGCGCACCTCGAACCGGCGTCCTCTGGCGGCTCATGCACCTCACCCCTGGCCGTCCTCTGGTGTACGACGCACGCAACGTCGTCCTCTGGTGGGAGAAGCACGCCTCATCTCGCTTGGCCTCAATCGGTGAGTGCAACGCCTTCTGATGTGGGGTGTTGTCGATGGCGTACTCGCTGGAGGCTCGTCG
>NZ_MWLN01000065.1 GCF_002198655.1 Kineosporia sp. A_224 | reverse complement strand
CGACCCACCCGGCACCGTCACCTGGACCACCCGCACCGGCCGCGCCTACACCGCACTCCCGCACGCCCCACTGCCGCGGATCGCACCGATGCAGGTGCCCTTGTCGAACGCTGCGGTGGCGCTGGCAGAGGATCCTCCGCCGTTCTAGGCGGCCGGCGGTCTCGTCCGGCTGCCTCAGGAGACGCCCGGCGCAGCGGGGATCCCGACGGTCCTGGCGACGTGCTCCTCGAGAAGTGCGAGGGCGCCGGCCGCGGCGGCGGTGAGCGTCGCCGGGGGCCGACCGGTCCACAGGTCGGCGAGGCGGGTGGGCGTCGTCGGGACGACCTCGAGGGTGTCGAACTCCTCGCCGGCGGCGAGCTCGGCGACGGTCGGCCGGCTCCCGACCGCGGCGAGGTCGAGCAGGACGACCACGTCGGGGCGCAGGCGGGTGAGGTCTGTGACGAGGCCCAGCACGTGGAGCGACGCCTCGACCTCGTCCACCGTCCGGTGCACGCCGAGCTCCTCCCGCAGCTCCGTGGCGGCCGTCGTCGCGAGGTGCCGGCCGTCCGCGGCGGGCTCGAGCATCCCGGACGGGGCGACGTGCCAACGGCCCGGGTCGGTCCCGACCCGGGTGCTCCGCAGACCGAGGACGACGCCCGTCTCCTCGGCAGCGCCGCCGTCCGCCGGGCCGGTCCGGACGACGAGCAGCACCGAGACCCCGAACGCGGCGGCGCGGCCCGCGCCGCTCGTCGTCGGGTCGCCCGCGACCTCGTGCGCGCGGCGGCGCAGCGGCAGGTCCGCGAACGACACCGGGCGGGGCAGGCCGTCCGTGCGGCCGTCCGTGCGGTCGCTCTCGCCCTCGTCCGCAGCGGTTGCAGCGCGGACGAGCTCGTCACGGACGGCGTCGCACGTCGCGAGCATGTCGAAGTACCCGCCGGGCACGACGTGGACCACGGCCCCGCCCGCGCGGCCTGGCTCCTCGACCCGGTCCAGGCACAGGACCGCCCCGTCGTGCACCCGCCCGCCGGCACGCAGCCTGTCCAGGAAGGCGCGACCGCCCCCGGCGAGCGCCGCATCCACCGCCCGCGGCCGGTCGTCGAGAACGACCCGGGCCCCCGGCAACCGCCGGACGGTGACCGGGTAGGTCTCGCCGCCCCGCCGTACGAGGCCCGGCGTCCCGGCGTACAGCCGCGCGAGGACGGCGAGCGGGTCGGTCACCCGCCGAGCCTGCCAGACGTCACCGCCCGGCAGGCCCGACGGGGCCTGTCAGGGCCAGCCGGTCACGCGATCTGGTTCATGACCTGCCAGCCGGTGCCGATCGAGCGCCTCGGGCCGAGCTTCCCGGTCGTGAGACCCGGGTACAGCCAGAGCCCGCCGCCGCTCGTCGACTTCGCGCGCGTCACGAGGTCGGGGACGCCGTCCCCGGTCAGGTCGCCGACGCCGGCGAACAGCCACATCGAGTTCCAGCCGGTCCCGATCGTCACCCGGGTGCCGAGCGCGCCGTTCGCGTAGCCGGGGTAGAGGTACAGCGTGCCGGTCGAGGCCTGCCGCACGACGAGGTCCGGGATGCCGTTGAGCGTCATGTCACCGACGCCGACGACGCGGTCCATCCCGCTCCACCCGCTCTTGAGCGCCGTCCGCGCGCGCAGCCCTCCGGACCCGTTGCCCGGGTACAGGTAGAGCACGCCGTTGGACTTCTGGAGCGCGACGAGGTCCGGCTTCCCGTCACCGGTGAAGTCACCGATGCCGGTGATCGCCGACATGCCGCCCCAGCCGGTGCCGAGGCTCCTGCGGGTACCCCAGGTCGTGCCCCCGGTGCCGGGGTAGAGCCACAGCGTGCCGCCGGTGCTCCGGACGAGCAGGTCGACCTTGCCGTCACCCGTGAGGTCGCCCGCGGTCTCGACGAGGTTGTAGGACGACGACGGGAACGTCCCGGCGGCGACCCGGGTCTGGAAGACGTTGCCCGTCTTGGCGCCGTTGCCCTTGTAGAGCCACAGCTGCGACGAGGACGCCTGCCGGGCGAGCAGGTCGTTCTTCCAGTCGCCGTTGACGTCGTTCGCCACGGACGGCGCGGGAGCCTTCGCCGGTGTCGCCGTCCACGCGGCGCACTTGGCGTTGAAGTCGTACGTCCCGTCGGTCCACTGCGTGAGGAAGGTCTTGCCGCCCGAGAAGCTCGTCGCGCTGCAGGCGGCGACGGCGGTCGCCTCGCCGTGCTGCCCCGTCGCCACCCAGGCCGGGACACCGGGCAGCCACCACGGCCCGACGACGGTGTTCCACAGCCCCGCGTTGGAGTAGATCCCGATCGCGTAGCCGCTGTCCTCGAGACCGCGCACGAGGCCCTCGACGACGAACCTGTTGCGCTGCATGGCGGCTCGGGTCGTCGCTGCCGGCCATGCCTGCGACGAGCGGGGTTCGACGTCGATCCACACCGTCGACGGCTTCCAGCTGATCCCGCTCAGTGTCGCCGCGGCGTACTTGCCCTCGGCGTAGCCGACGTTGCGGAGCTTGCCGGCGTCGGTCGAACCGGTCCACGGGCCGCCCGAGGTGCCGTACTGGGTGATCTGCGCGGGCGTCGGGTACGTCGCCATGGTGTACGCGTGGGCCGGCTTCGCGTTGTCGACCGCCCACTGCCGCTGGTCGTCCACGCAGGGGTTCTCGGTGAACGCGAGCCCGTGCGTCAGCCCGATGATGACGAACGACGTGTTCGCGGGCGAGGGCATCGGCTGCGAGCCGGGTCCGGCGCACTGCGGCCAGGAGATGTCGTAGACGTACGGCGCCGCGGCCCGTGCGGACGGCGAGACCGCGACGGCGCCGATCCCCGCCGCCGCGAGCGCGGTGACGGCGGTGACGCAGGAGATGAGAAGTGTCCGCCGGTTCATGATGTCCTCCCCAGGAGGCGGTAGTTCAACGCTAGTTCGCCGTCCGTGGCGTGATCCGGGCCTTGCAGCACCTGTCCAGTTCTTGTCAGGGAGGGCCCGTGTCCCTGGTGGGTCGTCACGTCCCGCGCGCCACGTCGACGTGCACGTGGTCGAGGTGGCGCAGGACGGCGTTGCGCGTCGGGCCCTGCGGCGGCACGTAGGGCCGCCACCCTGCAGAGGACCGGGACGCCGTCCAGATGCGGTCGTCGAAGATGACGTTGTCGACGTCGAGCTCGTCGGCGTGCGCGACGAGCCACTGCGCGACGAGCCAGCCGCGTCGTGACGTCTGCGCCGACACCGGGCGGAAGAACACGTCGACGGCGCGGCCCTCGTAGTGCGCGGACCCCGGCATGTGCCCGGTCGACACCCCGCCGGGCTCGAACCCGCCGAGCGGGAGCTTGCCGGCCACCCCGCGCAGCGCCGTCCGGACGCCCTCCGCCCGCGGGGTGAGCCCGCTCGCGGTCTCGTCCTCGCGGGCGAGGTCGTCACGGGAGTGCCGCTCGGCCGCCGAGACGGTGCAGGAGAGCGCCCCGTCGCGGGTGCGGAGCGCGGTGACGACGGCCCGGTCGGACGCCGACAGCCCCGGCGGGAGGGTCTTCGCCAGGGTGGCGCTCGTGAGCCGCTTGGCGTCGTCGGGCTCGAGCTGCTGCTCGCCGTCCGCGGTCGTCACCGAGCAGGACGGGCCGCCGAGCAGACCCGGCAGCCAGGCGTCCGGCCAGCCGACGACCCGGACGGCGGCCGCGCCGACGAGGAGCACGAGGACGAGCGCGGCGCCGAGGACCGCCTGCCGGCCGCGCCGGGTCAGCCGCAGCCGGGGACCGGCCGACGGCCGCGGGTAGCCGTACACGGTCGAGCCCCGGGGCACGTCCTGAGGCCCCTCCTGAGGCACGTCCTGCGGCAGGACCCTGGGCGCCCCCGGCGCGTCGAGGGGCGCGGCCTCGCCCGCACCGGCGTCCGTCGACGTGCCGGTGGCGATCCCTCCGGTCCCCATGCAGGCAAGGACGCGCGCCGCGACAGGAAGGTTGTCGTGCTCCGGCGGGGCGTCCCGACGGGCCGCGGACCGTGACAGATCCGGGTCGATCCGGCCAAGATCAGGACATGAGTGATCTCGGGGACACTCCGCCCGGCCGTCGTCCGCCGCTCTCGGCCCAGGACCGCGACGAGGCAGAGGGCGCGTGGGCGCTGGTCGTCGCGGCGGTCCTCGCCGCGTCCGTCGCCGGTCTCGCCGGGTGGGCCTCCGGTGAGCCCTTCGTCGCGGTCTTCGCCGGCGTCGGGTCCTTCTGCGCGCTGTGGCTGCTCATGGCGTTCACCCCGCCCGACCCCGGTGACGTCGCGGCCCCGTCGCCGGGCGGCCGCACCGTCGTCCTTCTCGGTGCCGGGCTCGGCTTCGGGACGGCGGGGGTGCTGGGCTCGCTGCTGTCCCCGCTCCTCGGTCTGGGTCTCGCCCTCGTCGTCGGCGCACCGCTCGGGGCCCTCCTCGGCGGTGTCGTGGCCAGGGTGCTGCGTGCGCTCCGGCGCCTCGGGCGTGCCCTGCCCGGCGGACGATGAGCCGGCACGGCGACCGGTTCGAAGGGCGGCAGGCACCCGCCGGTGCTGTGCTGGGCGCATGACCACGAGCCCCGCCCTCGCCACCCGCTTCGGCCTCCCGGACGGTGTCGAGGCGTGCCTGTTCGACCTCGACGGGGTGCTGACCCGGACGGCGACCGTGCACGCCGCGGCCTGGAAGGAGATGTTCGACGCCTTCCTGCGTGCCCGCGCCGAGCAGAGCGGCGAGGCCTTCGTGGCGTTCGACCCCGACCACGACTACGAGGCGTACGTCGACGGGATGCCACGCGCCGACGGCACCCGGTCGTTCCTCGCCTCCCGGGGCATCGACCTGCCCGAGGGGTCGGACGACGACGCGCCGGGCTCGGCGACCGTCGCGGGTCTGGGCAACCTCAAGAACGAGATCGTCGTGCGCCGGATCCGCGAGGACGGCGTCGCCGTCTACGACGGGTCGGTCGAGTACGTCCGCGCGGTGCGCGCCGGCGGCCTGCGGACGGCGGTGGTGTCGTCGTCCGCCAACACCGCGGACGTGCTGCGGGTGACCGGCATCGAGGACCTCTTCGACGCCCGGATCGACGCCGGGGTCGCCCGCGAGCGGAACCTGCGCGGCAAGCCGGCCCCCGACACCTTCCTCGCCGGCGCCGCCGCGCTCGACGTCCCCGCCCGGAAGGCCGCGGTGTTCGAGGACGCCCTCGCCGGCGTCGAGGCGGGGCACGCGGGGGGCTTCGCGGTCGTCGTCGGCGTCGACCGGTCCGACCAGGCCGAGGCGCTGCGTGCCCACGGCGCCGACGTCGTCGTCGCCGACCTCTCCGACCTGCTCGACCGATGACGACCCCGCTCTACGGCGTCCCCGTCGCGCAGCCCGGCCGGCGGTACGCCGCGACCGCCGACGGGGCGGCCACCGAGGACGTCTTCACGGTCGAGCCGTGGGCGGTCACCGAACCCGTGCTGCGGCTCGACGTCCTCGCCCGCACCGAGTCGGTCTTCGCGCTGTCGAACGGGCACGTCGGCGTCCGCGGCAACCTCGAGGAGGGCGAGCCGCACGCGCTGCCCGGCACCTACCTCAACTCCGTCCACGAGAAGCGGCCGCTGCCGTACGCCGAGGCGGGCTACGGGTACCCCGAGTCCGGCCAGACCGTCGTCGACGTGACCAACGGCAAGATCATCCGGCTGCTCGTCGACGACGAGCCGTTCGACGTCCGCTACGGCACCCTGCACCGGCACGAGCGCCGGCTCGACCTGCGCGCCGGGACGCTCGCGCGCGACGTCGAGTGGACGTCCCCCGCGGACAAGACCGTGAAGGTCACGACGACGCGGCTCGTCTCGCTGACGCACCGCTCGGTCCTCGCGATCGCGTACGAGGTGGAACCGGTCGGTGCGCCTGCCCGAGTCGTCGTCCAGTCCGAGCTCGTCGCGAACGAGGACCTGCCCCCGGCCGGCGACGACCCGCGGGTCGCGGCGGCGCTCAACGCCCCGTTCGACGCCGTCGAGCACGAGGTGCGCGGCACGTGGGCGAGCCTGCTGCACCGCACCCGGGCGAGTGCGATCGGCGTCGCGGCGGCGATGGACCACGTCGTCGAGGTCGTCGGCGACGACGCGGACGGCGTCGAGGTCGCCATGACGTCGCAGGCCCAGCCGGACTGGGCACGGGTGACCTTCACCGCGGCGCTCGCCCCCGGGCAGCGGCTGCGCGTCGTCAAGCTCGTGAGCTACGGCTGGTCGTCGCTGCGGTCGACACCGGCGTTGCGCGACCAGGTCGCCGCCGCCCTCACCGGGGCGCGGCACACCGGCTGGCCCGGCCTGCTGCGCGACCAGCGCGAGTTCCTCGACGACTTCTGGGCCGGCGCGGACGTCGAGATCGACGGGGACCCGGCGCTCCAGCAGGCCGTGCGGTTCGCGCTCTACGGCGTCCTCCAGGCGGCCGTGCGCGCGGAGGAGCGCCCGATCGGCGCCAAGGGCCTCACCGGCACCGGGTACGACGGCCATACTTTCTGGGACACCGAGACCTTCGTGCTGCCGATGCTCGCGCACATCTGGCCGCCGGCGGTCGCCGACGCCCTGCGCTGGCGGCACGCGACCCTGCCGAAGGCGCGGGAGCGGGCCCGCCAGCTCGGCCTGGCCGGTGCTGCCTTCCCCTGGCGGACCATCACGGGCGAGGAGTGCTCGGGCTACTGGCCCGCCGGGACCGCTGCCTTCCACATCAACGCCGACGTCGCGGACGCCGTGATCCGCTACCACGACGCCGTGCGCGACGACGACTTCGACGCCGGGGCCGGCCTGGAGCTGCTCGTCGAGACCGCCCGGCTGTGGACGAGCCTGGGCCACATCGGCCGCGACGGCTGCTTCCACGTGGACGGCGTCACCGGCCCCGACGAGTACTCGGCCGTCGCGGACGACAACGTCTACACGCTGCTCATGGCGCAACGGAACCTGCGGTCCGCCGCGATCGCCGCGACGAACTACCGGGACGGCGCCGCTGCGCTCGGCGTCGACGCCGCGGAGATCGCCGGCTGGCGGGAGCGCGCCGACGCCGTCGTGCTGCCGTTCGACGCCGACCTCGGGGTGCACGAGCAGTCCCGCGGGTTCACCCGGCACGAGCCCTGGGACTTCGCCGCGTCCCGCGGGGAGCACCCGCTCATGCTCCACCACCCGTACTTCGAGCTGTACCGCCGCCAGGTCTGCAAGCAGGCCGACCTCGTGCTCGCGATGCACCTGCGCGGGGACGCCTTCACCCCGCAGGAGAAGGCGGCGAACTTCGCCTACTACGAGGCGATCACCGTGCGGGACTCGTCGCTGTCGGCCTGCACCCAGGCGGTGCTCGCGGCCGAGGTCGGCTGCCTCGACCTCGCGTACGACTACGCGTGCGAGGCGGCGTTCATGGACCTGCACGACCTGCAGCACAACACCCGCGACGGCCTGCACATCGCCTCGCTCGCGGGGGCGTGGACGGCGCTCGTCTCCGGGTTCGGCGGGATGCGCGACCACGACGGGACGCTGATCTTCGCGCCGCGGCTGCCGCCCCGGATCACCCGGATGAGCTTCCGGATCCGGCACCGGGGGCTCTACCTGCACGTCACCACGGACGGCGCCCGGGCCACGTACGAGCTCGTCGACGACGGCCGCACCATCGACGTCGTCCACCACGGGAAGACCGTCACCCTGCACTCGGGCGCGCCGGTCACGCTGCCGGTGCCCCCGTTGGAGGTCCCGCCGCCGGCCGTCCACCAGCCGCCGGGCCGCGCACCGCGGCGGCGCTGACAGGGGGCCGTTCCGGCGGGCGTGACCGGCGATCCCGGGGTTGCATGGTCACGTCCACCGACGCCTCACCGAAGGAGACCCCATGCCCACCCGTTCCGCGACGACGACGTGGTCCGGCGGACTGCAGGACGGCGCCGGCCGCGTCGAGCTCTCGAGCTCCAAGGCCGGCACCTACGACGTGTCGTTCCCGCGCCGCGCGGCCGACGACGCCGGGGGTGTCACGAGCCCGGAGGAGCTCATCGCCGCGGCGCACAGCGCCTGCTACGCGATGCAGTTCTCCGCGCTGCTCGGCCAGGCCGGCGGCATGGACATCTCGCTCGACGTCTCCGCAGACGTCTCGCTCGCACCCGACCCGGCGGGCGGGTTCCGGATCAGCGGCATCGTGCTGCACGTCCGGGGCGGGGCGACCGGGCTGGACGCCGCGGCGTTCGCCGGCGTCGCCGAGGACGCGAAGAACAGCTGCCCGGTGAGCAAGGCGCTCACGGGGACGACGATCACTCTCGACGTGCAGGGCTGACGTCGGGGGCGGCGTTCCGCAGGTCCACGACGCGCGGCGCCGGGCCCGTGCCCGGCGCCGCGGCGTCGTCCGGGGCGCAGCAGGGCCAACCGCCCCTGGCCCACCGGTCCGCCCACGCGTCGAACGCCTCGACGGACATCGCCGGCGCGTAGAGCAGCCCCTGACCCTGGTGGACGCCGAGCTCGGTCACCGCCCGCGCGGCGCGCACCGTCTCGACGCCCTCGGCGACGACCCGCAGCCCGAGGTCGCGCGCCAGCGTCATGATCGCGCGGAGCATCGCGGCGTCCCGCGGGTCGTCCGCGAGCTCGGTGACGAACGAGCGGTCGACCTTCACGGTGCTCACCGGCAGCCGCTTGAGCCGCGAGAGCGAGGAGTAGCCGGTCCCGAAGTCGTCGATGGCGATCCGCACCCGGCGCCGGGCGAGGCGCTCGATCGCGGCGACGGCGGCGTCGTTCGCGAGCGAGGACTCGGTGACCTCCAGCCGCAGCCGGTCCGGGCCGAGACCGTGCCGTTCGATGCAGTCCAGGACGAGGGCGTCCAGGCCCGGCGTCGCGAGCGCGACCGGTGAGACGTTGACGGACACCGCGAGGTCGGCGCCGGCGTCCCGCCACACGGCGGCCTGCCGGGCTGCGGTCCGCAGCACGTACGTCGTGAGCTCCTCGATGAGGCCGGCCTGCTCGGCGAGCCGGACGAAGTCGGCCGGGGCCTGCGGGCCGCGACGCGGGCTCGACCAGCGGACGAGCGCCTCGGCGCCCTGCACCGTGTGGGTCTGCAGCGCGACGAACGGCTGGTACTCGACACCGACGGTGCCGTCCTCCAGTGCGGCCCGCAGCTCGGTGACGAGGGCCAGCCGGCCGCTCGCGTCGTGGTCCCGGCGGGCGTCGAAGAGCGTGTAACCGAGCCGCTCGCGCTTGGCCCGGTACATCGCGAGGTCGGCCCGCATGAGCAGCGTCGTCGGGTCGTCGCCCTGCGTCGGGGCGAGCGCGATGCCGACGCTGCCGCCGATCCGGGCCGTCCCGCCCGGGGTCGCGCAGGGCGTGTCCAGGGCCGCGAGCAGGTCCTCGGCGACGCCGCGCGCGTCGAGCGCGGTCTCCAGGCCGCCGACGAGGACGGCGAACTCGTCGCCGCCGAGCCGGGCGACGAGCCCGCGCGCGCCGATCGCGACCCGGACCCGGTCCGCGACCTGCACGAGCACCCGGTCGCCCGCCTGGTGCCCGTGCGAGTCGTTGACGTCCTTGAAGCCGTCGAGGTCGACGAGCAGGAGCGCGCTCGTGTGCCGGGTGCTGCGGCCCTCGGCGAGGACGCGGGCCGTCTGCTCCAGGAGCATCTCCCGGTTCGGCAGCCCGGTGAGGGCGTCGTGCAGCGCCCGGTGCCGGACCTCGGCCTCGGCGGTGCGGCGGGCGTCGGCGGCCGCGACGATCCCGGCGACGGCCTGGAGGAACCACAGGTCGTCGCGGTCGAAGCGGTCCGGGGCGCCGGCGGCCGCGAGGAGCACGCCCCACGGGTCGCTCGGTGGCCCGACGACGACCGCGGCGAGCGCCCGGACGCCCTGCGCGCGCAGCGGGTCGTCATCCCCGGCCGGCCGGCCGCCGCCCGGCCCGGGGCCGTCGTCGAGCACGGTGACGACCGCCTGCCGGGTCGCGAGCGCCTGCCGCGCCGTCGCCGCACCGGCGAGGGCCGGGTCACCGACGCCCCACGGCACCGGCCCGGCCCAGCCGGGCGCCGCGACGGCCGCGGTGAGCAGCGCAGAGACCCGGCCCCGGCCGGACGCCGTGGCCCGCAGGAGCACCGTCGCCGGCAGACCGGTCGTCGTGGCGACGGTGCGCACCGCCTCGGCGGAGACGTCGGCCATCGAGGCCGCCCCGAGCGCCGCCTCCCCGAGCCGGACGACGGCCACCTGCTGCTTGGCCCGGACCGCGAGCTGCAGCTCGAGCCGGCGGCGCTCGGCCCCGCCCGCGTAGACGCTGAGCCGGCCGGCCGGCAGCCCCTGCGCGTCGTGGAGGGCCTGGCTGACGACGGTGAGGTCGACCTCCTCGCCGTCGCTGCGCCGCCGCGTCACCTCGTGCGGGGTCCCCAGCAGGTCGGTGCAGGCCTGGCCGCGCGGGCCCAGCGTCGGGTCGGGTGCGCCGAGGACGTCGGCCGCGCGCCATCCGAAGAGCTGCTCGGCGGCCGGGTTCCAGACGGTGACGTGCTCGTCCGCGTCGACGGCGACGAAGGCGGCAGGGACGAGGTCGACCACCGGGCGCAGCCGCTCCAGGGCTGCGACCAGCCCGACTGCGATCACGCGGTTACCGTACGTCAACTCGAAGGTCACGATCGACGGAATGCCCAGGTCGGGCGTCAGGACCAGGGACTCCCGTACGCCAGGGCCCAGCAGTTCGCGGGGTGGTCGCGCGGGGCCGCGGCGCCGTACCGACGCGCCGGGTCGGCGACCCGCAGGACGAGCCAGGCCACGTCGTCCGGCACCTCGACGTCGGTGACGACGAGCTCCCCGAGCCGGGCCGGGACCCGCGCCACGACGCGGACGCCGGCGTCCGCGGGGTCGGTCGGACGGACCGTGTTCGGGGCCGCCGGTGCGGTCCCCTCGGGGTGCGCCGACGTGAGCAGCTGGAGCTCGACCGGGCGGCCCGCGCCGTCCGGCAGGTCGACGTCGACGACAAGGGTGCGCCGGCCGCCCGGCCGGCCGGTGTCGGACCGACCGCCCATCCGGACGCCGTCGAGCGCGGCGTCCAGGCGCAGCCGGACCTCCCGGGTCGCGAACGTGCGGCGTGACTCGAGGGCCTCCCGGACGCCCTCACGGCTCAGCTCGCGGACCCACAGCCCGGTGCGGCCCTTGCCGACGAGCCCGTACGACCGGCCGTGCTCGTCGCTGGAGCCGGTGAGGCCCGGCCGCCAGCCGGCGTCGAGGACGTCGACGACCGGCGACGGCAGCCGCTCGGCGTAGCCGCCGAAGAGGAAGTCCTCGGTGCGGTTGAAGACCTCGGTCGCGACGAGCCGCGGCGGCAGCGTCGCGCCCGGGTCGAGGTCGGGGCCGGGGACGGCGAAGTTGTGCAGCCGGCCGGGCTCGCGGCCGGGGTGGTTGTAGCCGAACAGCGCGGTGCGCTCCTCGCGGGCGAGGAACTCGTGGACGCCGACGGTCGAGCCGGGAGTGAGCACCGGGACGAAGGCCTGCGAGAACCAGACGTTGACGTGGCCGAGCCACGGCTCGGTCCACTCGAACCCGCGGATGGCGGTGAACTCGCCGGGGGCGTCGTGGCCGTCGGCGACCTCCCCGACCCGCAGCCACTTCGCGTCGTCGATGGAGCGCGGGGTGAGCCGGCCGAGGGCGAGCGCGTCCCGGGTCGGGTACTGCTCCAGCGACAGGGTCGCGACGAGGTCCCGGGGCGTCGAGGCGTGGTCGGTGAGCGCGGCGGCGTCCAGCCCGGCGGCGCGCATCTGCGCGAAGGCCCGCTCGGGGTCGCCGAGACCGTCGGAGTTCAGGGAGTGGTTGTGCAGGTCGGCCTGGACGGCGTGCAGCACCGCGGCGTCCTTGCCGGCCTGCCCCGCCTCGGGCACCCCGACGAGCCGGGACCGGCGCCACGGGTCGTCCGCGGTGCGCCCGTCGGTCCGCCCATCGGTCCACTGGGTGCTCACGTGCTGCGACCCTACCGATGCCCGGCGGCAGCGGCCGCGCCGGGGCAGCGCCTATGCTCCGCGGCGTGGAGCCGTTCCGTCACCCGCTGAGCCCCCGGTACCTCGAGGTCGACCGGCAGGGCGTCGTCTTCAACGCCTGGTACCTCGCGTACTTCGACGACGCGATGACCGCCTTCCTCGCCGCGCGCGGCCTGCCGTACACCGACCTCATCGCGGGCGGGTACGACGTCATGCTCGTGCGGACCGAGCTCGACTGGTCGGGCGGGCTCGGCTACGGCGACGCGGCATACGTCGAGGTCGACGTCGCCGCCGTCGGCCGGACGAGCTTCACGCTGACGTTCGACGTCGTCCGGGACGGCGTCAGCCTGTGCCGCGGGCGGACGGTCTACGTGCTCGTCACCGCGCAGGGCAACGAGAAGACGCCGGTCCCCGACCGGATCCGGGCGCTGCTCACTCCTGCGTGAGCCGGAACAGGCGGATCTCCCGGCCACCGGTGCGCTCCGGGTAGAGCCGGTAGCCGCGGTACGTGGCGCGGGCCAGCGCCCAGGCCTGCTCGGCCTCGTCGCCCGCGAGCTCGCGGGCCTCGACCGCGGCCTCGCGCCCGCGGTAGGTCAGCCGGCCCGCCGGGGACGCCACGAGGTTGTGCACCCAGCCCGGGTGCTTCGCGCCGCCCCAGTTCGAGCCCACGACGACGACGTCCCCGCCCATCGGGACGCCGAGCAGGGGCACCGTCCGGTCCGCCCCCGAGCGTGCTCCGCGGGTCGTCAGGTAGACCGTCGGCAGCCCCGCGGCGACCTCGGTGAAGGTCGCCCGGCCGCCGGTGAGCCGGCTGAGGCCGCGGTCGAGCGGCGGCAGCGCGACGGCGAAGACCTTCGAGCCGGGGCGGGTCGAGGCGCACCAGGCCATCGCCCGGGAGAACGGGTCGCGGCGGGCACCGGGCAGGCGCAGCGTGGTCACGAGGCTCACGGGCCGCACGCTACCGCTCGGTAACCGGGTTCTGCCCGGCCCCGTACGCGGCCATCCGCTCGCGCATCCGGACCCACGGGTCGTAGTCGGCCTCGAGCGGGCCCTGCTCCGGCCGGTCCGCCTCCGGCACGTGCTGGAGGTTGACCCGCACCCGGTACCAGACCGAGCTGCTGCCGCGCATGCCGTCGACGAGGACGTCGGCCGGCTCGAGCAGCGGGACGACGCCCGGGTGCCTGGCCTTCCAGCGCTCGAGCGCCTCGAGCGCCTCGGGCTTGGTCTTCGTCCGCGCGACCTCGACGAGCGGCATCGTCGACTGCCGGCGGCCGTCCGGCGTCCCGGAGCCGCGCGGCGGCTTCTCGGCCGGGCCGAGCCGTTCGGCCAGGGCCAGGAGCGGCTCGAGCGAGCCGGCGGCGGTCTCGATGCCGGCCCAGGGGTCGCCGAGGTCGGCGTACCGGGCGAGCACGGCGGGCAGGGTGAACCGTTCGGGCCGGCAGCCCGGGACCTCGTCCCACGTCAGCGGCGTCGAGACCCGGGCGTCGGCGGTCGGCCGCACCGAGTACGCCGACGCGACGGTGCGGTCCTTGGCGTTCTGGTTGAAGTCGACGAAGACGCCCTCGCGCTCCTCCTTCCACCAGCGGCTCGTCGCGAGGTCGGGCGCGCGGTTCTCGACCTCGCGCGCCACGCTCTGCGCCGCGAGCCGCACCTGCGGGTACGCCCACAGCGGGTCGACCCGCGCGTAGATGTGGAAGCCGCGCGACCCCGACGTCTTCGGCCAGCCGACGAGCCCGTGGTCGGCGAGGACCTCCCGGACGACGAGGGCGACCTCGACGGTCTGCTCCCACGGGACGCCGGGCAGCGGGTCGAGGTCGATGCGCAGCTCGTCGGGGCGGTCGAGGTCCTCGGCCCGGACCGGGTGCGGGTTGAGGTCGACGCAGCCGAGGTTGACGACCCAGGCCAGCCCGGCGGCGTCCCGGACGACGACCTCCTCGGCCGACGTCCCCGACCGGTAGTGCAGCGTCACCGAGTCGAGCCAGTCCGGCTTGTTCGACGGGACCCGCTTCTGGAAGAAGGCCTCCTGGTCGATGCCCTTGACGAAGCGCTTGAGGATCATCGGCCGGCCCGCGACCCCGCGCAGGGCGCCGTCCGCGACCGTGAGGTAGTACCGGACGAGGTCGAGCTTGGTCACCGGGGCGGCACCCGCGGGCCCGTCGAGGAGCACCTGCGGGAACACGACCTTGTCCGGGCTCGAGACCTTGACCTCGCGCCCGGCCACCTCGAGCGTCACGGACGACGATCCGGCTGCCATCGGTCCACCCTACGGGCGGGTCACCTCGTCCGGGTCACCTCGTCCGGGTCACCTCGTCCGGGTCACCTCGTCCGGGTCACCTCGTCCGGGTCACCTCGTCCGGGTCACCGTCGCGGGCCCTCCACCGCGAGCCCGAGCGCCTGCGCGACGTCCTGGACGTTCTCGAAGGTCTCGCCCGGCGGCAGCGAGCCGAGGAGCGTGACGACGTCCTCGGAGGCGCGGTTGTCGACGGCCCGCAGCACGAGCGCCTCGCGGTCCGCGGGGTAGACCTCCTTGCCCAGGGCCCGCGCGACCTCCGCCCGGGTGTCGACGTCGGCCCGGGGGACGCTGCCCGTGGTGCCGCTGCGCCGGCCGGTGAACTCGTCGTCGTAGCCCTGGTCGCTCATGCATCCTGCGTACCCGACGGGCCGCCGGACCAAACACGCCGCGCGGCGGGGGTCGGGCGGCGGCTGCGGGCCACGCGGCCGCCACCCGGCTCCCGGGACGTCCCGCCCGGAGGCGGTCCGACCATGGTGCCCGACCCGGCGCCGGCCGGGGCGTCGTCGGGAGAACCCGCGGGCTCAGCCGGTGATGAGCTCGGCGAAGCTGTGCCCGCGCACGTAGGCGAGCTCGTCGCGCAGGGACTGCGCGTCCCGGCGCAGCTCGAACGTCCCGAGCCGGTCGAGGTCGTCGAGAACGGCGCGGACGGCGTCCAGCGTCGTGTCGTCGATGTGGTCCGAGCAGCCCGCCACGGCGGCGAGCAGCCGGATCGCCCGACCGGCGCGGGCGCCGAGGTCGGGGTGGACGACGGCGAGCGCCTCGATCTCGAGCCGGTGCGCCCGCGCGATCCGCTCCCAGCGCCGTCCGGCCCGGGTGCCGCGCAGCCGCTCGTGGAGCAGCAGCACCGGCGCGCAGCCGGCTGCCGCGTCGTCCGTGAAGGGTCGGGGCCGACCGGTCCCGCAGCTGGCGTCCATGAGGTTCCTCCTGCGGGCCACGGCCCGCCGTCGCGTCGTGCGGACCCGTGGCCGGCACGTCCTACGGGTACCCACGTCGGACGCCGGGCCGCCGACCTGAGCGGATACGACGAGAAGGCCGCCACCCGGATGCGGCGAAACCGCTCGGGGCGCCCCGGGCGCGGGCATGATCGGGCGGGTGGACGTCACCGCGTTGCGCCGCCGGTCGAAGGAGCTCGGGTTCACCCCGCAGGACCAGGTGCGCTGGCTCTCGCCGGTCGAGCTGGCCCGGACGGCGGTCACCGCCGGGCTCGGTTCGTTGTTCGCCGACTACACCGACCGCCGCGAGACGCAGGCCGCGCTGCCCGCGACGCCGCTGTCCGTCCCGGCGGACCCGGACGGCGGCGTCTGGTGGGACTACATGGCCGACACCGGCGACGGCTTCGACCCGACCTACACGATGGTGAGCCTGCTCGCGGCGCCGCGGGTCGACGTCCTGGCGCCGGACGGCGTCCGGGCGGGCAGTGTCGCCGCACGGCCGGTCTCGCTGCCGCGCGGGCGGGCGCTCGTCCTCGGCGGGGACGAGGTCTACCCGGTCTCCTCGACGAGCAACTACGAGGACCGGCTCAAGTCCCTCATGCGCGCTGCGTGGGAGCCCGGTGCCCTGGCGCCCGGGGAGCGCGAGCCGGCCGTCTACGCCCTGCCGGGCAACCACGACTGGTACGACGGCCTCACCGCGTTCCTGCGGGTGTTCGCCCAGCGGCGGATGGTCGGCGGGTGGCGGTCCGAGCAGACCCGCAGCTACTTCGCCGTGCGGCTGCCGGCGAAGTGGTGGCTCGTCGGCGTCGACACCCAGCTGGGCACCTACCTCGACGGCCCGCAGCTGGAGTACTTCCGGCGCAACCTGTCCGCGCACCTCGAACCGGGCGACGCCGTCGTCGTCTGCGCGCCGACGCCGACCTGGGTGCACACCGCCGAGGACGACCCGGACGCCTTCAACTCCCTGCACTTCTTCGAGCGCGAGGTCGTCCGCTGCCACACCGACGACGACGGGCAGACCCGGCCGACGGGGGCGAGCGTCCGGCTGTGGCTCACCGGCGACCGGCACCACTACGCCCGGTACGCCGAGCAGACCGACGACCAGCCGCCGCGCCAGCTCGTCACGTGCGGGCTCGGCGGCGCCTACCTCGCCGAGACCCACCGGCTGCCCGAGCAGCTCGTGCTCCCGGCGCCCGGCTCGAAGATGGCCTCGCCGGACGAGCCCGCCGCCTTCGACCTCGTGGCCCGCTGGCCGGACGCGGCGCGGTCCCGCCGGCTCGTGCGGGGCCTGCTCGGCGGCCCGCCGCACGGCCTCGCCTTCCGCAACCCGGGCCTGTGGCGGCTGCTCGGCGGCGTGCACGCCGTGGCGCTGCTCCTCCAGGCGTTCGTGCTCGGGCTCGTCCAGCGGAGCAACCCGGTGCTCGTGCTGCGCAACGCGTCGCCGCGCGACGCGCTCGACCTCGGCTGGCAGACCGCCGTGTGGCTCGCGGTCGCGGTGGCCGTCGCGGTCCTGCTGCCGCTGCTGCGCGGCCGGGCGCCGCGTCGCCCCGGCGAGGTGCTCCTCGGCGTCGTCCTCCAGCTCGCGGTCTCGTCGGCGTCGTTCGCCGCGGTGCTCGCCGTGCCGTGGCCCCCGGGCTGGCCGGACTGGGTCGTCCTCGGGGTCGCCTTCGGCGGCACGGTGCTCGTCACCGGCCTCGTCGCGTGCGAGGCGCTCGCGGCGTACATCCTCGTGGCCCGCAACCACACGGTGGCCTCGTGGCAGATGTCGGCGCAGTCCGTCGAGGACTACAAGGGCTTCCTGCGGATCCGGGTGGACGCCGACGGCCGGCTCACGCTGTACCCGCTGGCGGTCACGACGGTCTGCCGGGACTGGGACGTCGTCGCCGTCGACGGCGCGGCGACCCACGAGCCGGGCGTCCACGCCCGGCCGGTGCCCGCCGGCGGGCTGCCCGCCGTCCGGCTCGTCGAGGCCCCGGTCGTCGTCGAGCGCTGAGCGGCCCGGCAGCACGCAGGGCCCGCCCCGAGGGGGCAGGCCCTGCGGTGACGGAGCGGTCAGGCGGAGACGACGTTCTCGCCGTCGACCTTGACCGCGACGGCGGCGAGCGGGCTGGTCGCCGGGCCGTTCTTCACGGCGCCGTCGAAGCCGAACTTCGAGCCGTGCGACGGGCAGTCGAGCTCGCCGCTCGCCGCGGCGACCGTCGTCCCCTGGTGGGTGCAGACGGCGCTCACGGCCGTCACCGCGCCCGCGGTCGCCTGGATGAGCGCGACCGGCTTGCCGTCGGCGCCCTTGGTCACGAGCGCACCGCCGACCGGGATGTCGGCGAGCTTGGCGAGGACGGTGCCCGCGGCGCCGGCCGCCGCGGTCCCGCCGCTGCCGCCCTCGGACGACTCGTCGTCGCTCCCGCAGGCCACGAGGGTCGGCACGCCGAGCAGGCCGAGGCTGATGAGGCCGCACACCTGCATGACGCTGCGACGGTCGGGGGTGGTGAGTTCCTGCTGGTCCACGAGGTGTCCTCCTAGGGACTTCAGAGTTCGGCTCTTGACCGAGGCAACGCCATGATCAGTGGCTCGGTTCGAGGATTCAGGGGATTCACAGGTTGCGATTGCGTGAACCGGCCCTGCGTCGGGCGGACCCGGTCAGACGGAGCGCACCGGCACCGTGAGCAGGACGGCCCCCGTCGCGTCGTCGACGAGCTTCACGTCCGCGACCTCCTTGGGCGCCACGGTCACCGGGACCCGGGCCTTCCAGCCGCGCTTGTAGCCCTCGGGGACGACCCACGTCTGCACCGGGTGCGTCCAGCCGCCGGAGTCGACGAGCTCGATCCGGCACTTCGTGCCCGACGCCAGCCCCCAGGGGGCGACGACGAGGATGCTGCCGCGGCCCTCGCCGTGCGCGAGCACGTGGACGTCGGCCCCGACCGGGGACGCGCCGTCCTGCGCCGTGCCCTCCGCGACGAGCACGTCGCCGGGCTGGACGACCCCCGGGGCCTCGTAGGTCTCGGTGAGCTCCCGGACGACGAGGACGCCGGCCGGCACGGCGAGCAGCAGCGCGGCCGCGGCCGCGACGAGGACGGTCAGCCGCCGGCGGCGCTGCCGCCGGTGCCGCATCTCGTCCAGGGTCCGGCGCAGCAGAGCCTCGTCGGGCACCTCGGCGTGCGGGACGGTCTCGTCCCGGGTGACGTCGAGGAGGGCGGGGAGCACCGCGAGCCGGGCGAACTCGTCGCGGCACGGCGGGCACTGCGCCTGGTGCTCGCGGACGGCGTCCGGCAGCGGCTCGCCGCGCAGGAGCGCGACGGCGGCGTCCTCGCGCAGGGTCGTGCAGGGGTTCGGGGACGCTCCGCCCTGGGCGGGGGTGGGCGAGGTCACGGCACGAGCCCCCGCTCCTCGCACGCGACCCGCAGCGCCCGCAGCGCGTAGTACGCGCGGGACTTCACGGTGCCCTCGGGGATGCCGAGGCGGGCGGCGGTCTCGGCGACGCTGCGGTCCCGGAAGTAGAGGTGCTCGAGGACGGCGCGGTGGTCGGTCGTCAGCGTGGTCAGGGCCTCGGCCATCCCGTGCGCGAGGAGCACCCGGTCGAGCATCTCGTCGACACCGCCGGCCGCGAGGACACGGGCCGGCAGCACGTCGGTGTCGCTCACCGCCGCGACCTCGCGCGGGCGCACCTTGCGGGCGCGCTCGCCGTCGATGACGAGGTTGCGGGCGACGGTGAGCAGCCAGGCCCGGACGGACGCCCCGCCGGTGCGCTCTGGGTCGAGCGCCTCGGGGTGCCGCCAGGCCCGCAGCAGCGTCTCCTGCACAACGTCCTCCGCACGTGCCGTGTCACCACCGACCAGCCTGCGGACATAGCCCAGCAGCACCCCGGCATGCGCGTCGTACAGCTGGCGCATGAGGTGCTCGTCCGTGGTGCCGGTCGGTCCCACGACACCGGAACGTAGTCGCCCCGGAGCCGGTTCAACGACCGGTGTTCGGTGCGGTCGCCCGTCCGGATGGGTGCGGTCACGGGCCGGTGGTTGGATCGTCGCCATGCCGACCCCGACGGTCCCGACCGTGCTGGACGCCGAGCAGGTCACGGACGTGTGCACCCACCACGGCGAGGGCCCGGTCTGGGACGCGGCCGCCGGCGTGCTGCGGTTCGTCGACCTCGTCGCGGGCGGGCTCATGACCTTCGACCCGGCGACCGGCGCCGTCCGCCGCCGGACCCTCGGGCCTGTCGTCGCGTGCCTGCGGCCGCGGCGGGACGGGGGCCTCGTCGTCGCGCTCGAGCGCACCGTCGTCCTGCTCGACGACCCGGACGACGAGGCGGTCGCGCCGCGGACGGTCGCGACGCTGCCGCTGGCGGCGGGTGCGCGGTGCAACGACGGGGGCTGCGACTCGGGCGGTGACCTGCTCCTCGGGACGATGGCGTACGACGAGAGCCCGGGTGCGGGCAGCCTCTACCGGGTGGCGCCCACGGGCGCGGCCCGCGCCGTCGTCACCGGCGCGACGATCTCCAACGGCTTCTGCTTCGACCCGACCGGCACCTTCGCCTACTGGACCGACACCCCGACCGGCCGGGTCGAGCGGCTGAGGTTCGCCGCCGACGGCTCGGTCGCGGCGCGGGAGCCCTTCGTCACGGTCGATCCCGCGGCCGGCCACCCCGACGGCCTGACCGTCGACGCCGCGGGCGGGGTCTGGGTGGCTCTCTGGGCCGGGTCCGCCGTCCACCGGTACGCGCCCGACGGCACGCTCGACGTCGTCGTCCGGGTGCCGGCCCGCCAGGTGTCGTGCCCGGCGTTCGGCGGTCCGGGGCTCGGCGACCTGTACGTGACGACGTCCCGGCAGGGCCTCGCCGCGGGCGAGGACCCGCAGGCGGGGGCGCTGTTCCGGGTGACGCCCGGGGTGCGCGGGTTGCCGGTGGTGCCGTTCGCGGGCTGAGCGTGCGGTGTCGGAGGTCGGTCGTACGGTCTGGGGCATGACGAACGGACCAGTGCGTTTCCTGACCCGGACGGCGGCCCAGGAGGCCGTGGTCGCCGAGGGCTGGCGCTACCTGCTCGGCACCTACTGCCTGTCGGTCCCGGTGGCCTCGCTCGCGGACGGGTGCGCGGTCGCGGCCCGGGCCGTCGCGGCGGCCGGGCCACGGGCCGACGAGCACCTGCGCGTCGACGTCCGGCCCGACCGGGTCGAACTGTCGCTGGCGACCCGCACCGCGGGTCGTGTCACCGACCTCGACGTCACTGCCGCCCGAGCCGTCTCTGCCGCGCTCGCCGTCCCCGCGGCTCCTGCGACGGGCGTCGCGCGTCCGGTCCAGATGCTCGAGCTCGCCATCGACACCCAGGACGCCGCCCGGATCCGCCCCTTCTGGAAGGCGGTCCTCGGCTACGTCGACGACCCCGCCGGGGACGCCGCCGCCCCGGACGCCGCGCTCGTCGACCCCACAGGCCAGCTGCCGGCACTGTGGTTCCAGCACATGGACGCCCCGCGGCCGCAGCGCAACCGGATCCACCTCGACGTCACCGTCGCGCACGACGAGGCGCAGTCACGGGTCGACGCGGCGCTCGCGGCCGGCGGCCGCCTGGTCGACGACTCCTTCGCGCGGTCGTTCTGGGTGCTCGCGGACGCCGACGGCAACGTGATCTGCGTGTGCACCTGGCTCGACCGGGACGAGCGCGCCGCCGCCGGGTAGCCGCGGGCACCGGTTCAGGCGACGGGGGTGGTCCCGAAGACCTCGTGGAGGAAGCCGAGGACCTCGCCCTCGTGGAAGCCGCCGCCGCCCTCGTGCCGGTTGAAGGGGTACTCGACGATCTGCTTCGGCCCGGCCCAGGCGTTGTAGGCGGCGTAGACCGTCGACGGCGGGCAGATGTCGTCCATGAGCCCGACGCTCCACAGGCTCGGGGCGGTCCCGCGGGCGGCGTGGAAGACGCCGTCCACGTGGTCGAGGGTGTCGAAGACGGTGCCGACCATGTCCCGGTGGACGGCGCAGTACCGCACGACCTCGCCGTACGGGTCGGAGTCGGTGATCGTCGTCGCCCGCCGGATGTCGCAGAGGAAGGGCACGTCGGGCGCGACCGCGGCGAGGTCCGGCACGAGCCCGCCGACGGCGATGCTGATCGCCCCGCCCTGCGAGCCGCCGGCGACCGCGACCCGGCCGGCGTCGACGAACGGCAGCGCCCGGGCGGCCTCGACGGCCCGCACGGCGTCCGCGAAGACCCGCCGGTAGTAGTGCTCCTGCGGGGAGGCGACCCCACGGGTCATGAAGCCCGGGTGCTGCGGGCCTGCGTGCGGGTCCGGGTCGGGGGTGTGCCCGGGTGACCAGGTGCTGCCCTGGCCGCGGGTGTCCATCTTGAGGTGGGCCCAGCCGGCGAGGGCGTACCGCGACGGGTCGCCGGGCAGCCCGCGCCCGCCGCCGTAGCCCACGTACTCGACGACGGCCGGCAACCGCTCGCCGCGGGCGGCGGCCCCGCGGGGGGCGGTCAGCCAGCCCCGCACGCGCTGCCCGTCCCAGCCGGAGAACTCGACGTCGTGGACGTCGACGAGGGCGAAGCCGGTGGGCTGCGCGGTGAGCCGGACGGCCAGCGGCGTGCGCCGGGTCTGCTCGAGGGTCTGCGCCCAGAAGGCGTCGAAGCCGACCGGTTCGGGGGTCGTCGAGCGGTAGCGGCGCAGGGCGTCGCCGCCGAGGTCGAAGAGAGCCACGGCGAGAACCTAGCCGGGAGCCGCGGGCGGGTCTGCCGCCGGGCCCGGGCACGCCCTACGCTCACGTGTCGTGAGCGAGCGCGTGTACCCCCCGGTGATCCTCCTGGCCAAGACGGTGTTCCGCGGCCTCGGCCTGCGCTTCTCGCTCGAGGGGACAGAGCACATCCCGCGCGAGGGCGGCGCGGTCATCGCGAGCAACCACGTGAGCTACCTCGACTTCACGTTCGTCGGGCTCGGCGCGCAGCCGGCCGGCCGGCTCGTCCGGTTCATGGCGAAGGACGCCGTCTTCAAGCACCCGGTCTCCGGGCCGCTCATGCGCGGCATGAAGCACATCCCGGTCGACCGGGCCGCCGGGTCGCAGGCCTTCCGGGACGCGCTCGCGGCGCTCAAGGCCGGTGAGCTCGTGGGCGTGTTCCCCGAGGCGACGATCAGCCGCGCGTACATGCTCAAGGACTTCAAGGCGGGCGCCGCGCGGATGGCGCAGGCCGCCCAGGTGCCGATCGTGCCGTGCGTCGTCTGGGGCGGGCAGCGGATCTACACCAAGGGCCGCCCGCGCGACTACGGCCGCGGCAAGGCCCTGACGATCGCCTACGGGGAGCCGCTGCGGCCGGCCAAGCGGGACAACTCGGAGGAGGTCACCGCCGAGCTGCACACCCGGATGGCGGAGATGCTCGACCGGGTGCAGCGCTCGTACCCCGACGAGCCGTCCGGCCCCGACGACACGTGGTGGCTCCCGCCGCACCTCGGCGGGACGGCCCCCACGCTCGAGGAGGCCGCCGCGCTCGATGCGGCGGACCGGCGGCACCCCGACGACTCGTCGTCCTGACCGCCGCCGGCCCTGACGGCGCCGCATTGACACGTCCGACCGGGAAGAGCAGGCTGGGAGCGCTCCCATGTGGAGTGTCTCCGGCCGCCACCGGGGACGACCGCCGGGGACGCCGTCCGCGGGCCACGCGCGGCGACCCCGGCGGTCCCGTCCGTCGGCCCGCCCGACCGTCCCGGGCCCGCCCCGTGCATGCCGGCGCGGCAGACATCCGCCGACCGGCGTCCGGCAGTGATCGACCCGGGTACGGTCGGACCCGCACAGGGTGAGGAGGTGCTCGCGTGGAGGACAGCAGGGCGGCCGACGGCGGCCGGCAGCGGCCGACGCTGGAGATGGTGGCCGCGGAGGCCGGGGTCTCGCGCGGCACCGCGAGCCGGGCGCTCAACGGCGGCCACAACGTCAGCCGGCGCGCGATGGAGGCCGTGCAGGCGGCCGCGGCCCGGCTCGGTTACCGGCCCAACCTCGCCGCGCGCTCCCTCGTCCTCGGTCGCAGCGGCTCCATCGGGCTCGTCGTCTCGGAGTCCGACGAGCGGCTCTTCAGCGACCCCTACTTCGCGACGGTCGCGCGCGGCGTGCACGCCGAGCTCATGGCGCACGACGTCCAGCTGGTCCTGGCCCTCGCGCAGACGCCCGCCGAGCGTGAGCGGATGCTCCGCTGGTCCGCCGGGCGCCCGCTCGACGGCGTCATCATCATCTCCGTCCACGGCGCGGACCCGCTGCCCGGCGCCATCGCGACGGAGGGCGTGCCCGTCGTCATCGGCGGTGCGGTGGAGGGGCCCGACCGGGACATCCCCGGCCTCGCGTCCGTCGACGCCGACAACCTCGCCGGGGCCCGGACGGCCGTCGAGCACCTCGTCGCCCGCGGGCGGACCCGGATCGGGCACATCAGCGGTCCGCTCGACATGGTCGTCGGCCGGGACCGGCTCGAGGGCTGGCGCTCTGTCGTCTCCGGATTGCCCGGCGGCGCACTGCCGACGCTGAGCGTGGAGGGCGACTTCAGCGAGGCGTCCGGCGCCGAGGGCGCCCGCCGGCTGCTCGCCGCACACCCGGACCTCGACGGCGTCTTCACGTCGAACGACGTCATGGCCCGTGGCGCGCTCGGCGCGCTGCAGCAGGCCGGGCGGCGGGTGCCGCAGGACGTCGCGGTGGTCGGCTTCGACGACCTGCCGGGGACCGAGGGGATCGCGCCCGGCCTGACGACGGTGCGCCAGCCGGTCATCGAGATGGGCCGGCAGATGGCCCGCACGCTGCTGACGATGATCGAGGGGCGACCGCTCGCGGAGCGGCACGCGGTGGTGCCCACGACGCTCGTCGTCCGGGAGACGACCTAGCCGGGCCGTCCGGACAGCTCGGAACGCACGGACCGCCGCGTGCTGCGGCGGGTCACCACGGGTTCTGGTCGTCCTGGTCGATCTTGCCGCCGCGGCCGTCGGGGTCCTTGCGGAAGCGCCCGGTCCAGCCGACGTTGACCCGCTTCGGCGTGCTGATGTTCACGATGTTGACGTCCTGCGGGACCTTCTTGAACAACAGGTTCTGGATGTGCCGGTAGGTGTTGTCCGGGTCCGGGATGAACGGCAGCTTCGAGAACGCCTGGTCCTGGCCGGCGGACTCCACGATGAAGGTGCCGTAGCCGAGCAGGATGCCGAGCGGCGTCTTGTTGTAGGTCATGTCGGTGACCTTGCCGATGGGCATCATCCGGATCTTGCGGATGACGACGCCGTCCACCTTGATCATCCGGTAGCCGGAGATGAAGGTGAGCTCACGGGTCCACTCGAACCAGCGCCACGACACCCACAGGAGCAGCGCGACCCAGGCGAGCGCGAGCAGGTTGCGCGCGCCGTCCGCGCCGTCGGGCAGGTTGGCGAACCCGAGGAACGTCAGGACGGTGCCGCCGATGAAGGCGGCGACCGGCTTGATCATGACGGCCTCGTGCACCTGGCCGCCGAGGATCGTCGTCTCGGTGTCGGCCAGGTACCGCGGGATCTCGCGCGGCAGCTCGGCGACGGGCCAGTTCCGCCAGGGCCACTTGTGCGGCAGGACCGCCATGGCGCAGCCGGACTAGCCGTTGATGATGGCGTCGAAGAACTCGAACACCGCGCGCACGCCGTCTGCGATCGCCTGGAAGCCGGTGCGGACGAAGTCCGCCGCCGCCTGGGGGCTGACGATGATGGCGTACAGCACGAAGATGACGATGATCGCGCCGATCACATTCTTCGTACGAGTCGACATCACACCTCCTCCGACGCATTCCGTCGCCCGCTCCTCGTGAGCGGGCCGGACGTTCAAGCATTGCCGATCGCCACGGCACGACGACGAAGGCGCGCCGTGATGTCCCGGGCTGGGTCACCGTGGGTGCGCCTACGACGCCGGAAGGTCACCGGTACGTCGACCAGCGTTACCGTACGTCACTTCCGTCACTCGAGGGAAGCCGGATGGGTGATTCCGAGATGAACTTGCGATACTAAAAGCCGCAACTCGGGCATCCGCTCCGCATGTCCCCCGGATGGGTGATGTGGATCACGGCGTGTCGTCCGAGTGGTCGCTCCGCGTGTCGTCAGACGACGCCGTAGAGCCGGTCACCGGCGTCGCCGAGGCCCGGCACGATGTAGCCGTGCTCGTTGAGCCGCTCGTCGAGCGCCGCGGTCACGATCGTCACCGGAGCCTCGGGCCCGAACTCCGCCTCGACGGCCGCGATGCCCTCGGGTGCGGCCAGCAGACAGATCGCCGTGACGTCGTCCGCGCCGCGGTCGAAGACGAAGTGCATGGCCGCCGCGAGGGTGCCGCCGGTCGCGAGCATCGGGTCCAGGAGGAAGACCTGGCGGCCCGTGAGCGACTCCGGCAGCCGGTTCGCGTAGGTGCTCGCCTTGAGGGTCTCCTCGTCGCGGATCATCCCGAGGAAGCCGACCTCCGCGGTCGGGACGAGCCGCGTCATGCCGTCGAGCATGCCGAGGCCGGCGCGCAGGATCGGCACGACGAGCGGCTTCGGTGCCGACAGGTGCACGCCGGTCGTCGGTGCGACCGGGGTGACGATCTCGTGCGCCTCGACCCGCACGCCGCGGGTGGCCTCGTAGGCGAGCAGGGTCACGAGCTCGTCGGCCAGGCGGCGGAAGGTGGGGGAGTCGGTACCCACGTCCCGCAGCACGGTCAGCTTGTGGGCGACGAGGGGGTGGTCCACGACATGCAGGCGCATGGCGGGCAACATATCGCGGCCGGTCGGGCCCCAGCAGGCGCCGCGGACGTGACGCCGGCCCGCGTGATCGGCGCGACATGGACGCGACATGCCCGGGGCCCTCGCGGACGGCCCCCTGACGGTGCCACGATGTCGCTCGTGGCGTACTTCACCGCAGTCATCGCCCGGGCCGGGCTCACCTGGAAGGCACGCGACGTCGAGGTCGACGACGCGTCGACGCTCGACGAGCTCGCCGACCTGCTGCGCGGGGTCGCGGTCAACGACGAGCCTGTCATCGCGGTCGTCGAGCACGAGGACGAGTGGTTCGCGGTCGTCCGGGTCGACGGCGACGAGCTGCCCCGGCTGTTCGTGAGCGACCTCGGTGCGGCGTCGACGAGCCACTACGGCGAGCTGCTCGCGCCGGCGGCCGACGTCGACGACCCCGAGGACCTCGACGCCGCGCCGGCCGCCGAGGAGGACGACGACTCGGACGAGGACGACGAGGACGGCACGCCCCCGGAGGACGAGGAGATCGTCGTCGCCGTGTGGGCCGGCGAGACCGACCTGCTCGAGGACCTCGGCGTCCCCGGCCGCACCCTGCGCAAGCTGGTCGAGGACAACGCCGACGACCCGGGCGCCGTCCTCGCCGAGGTCGGCGAGACCGTCGGCTTCGCGAACCTGCTGGAGGCGCTGCGCTGAGGGGCGTCCCGCCCTCCCTCGTCGACGTCGAGGCGATGCGGGAGGCCCTCGTCGAGGCCCGCGCCGCTCTGCTCACGGACGACGTGCCGGTGGGCGCGGTCGTCCTCGCGCCGGACGGCACGCTCGTCGGTCGCGGCCACAACCTCCGCGAGGGCACGGGCGACCCGACGGCCCACGCCGAGGTGCTCGCCCTGCGCGCCGCCGCCGCGGCGCTGGGCACGTGGCGCCTGGAGGGCTGCACGCTGGCGGTGACCCTGGAGCCCTGCACGATGTGCGCCGGCGCGCTCGTCCTCGCCCGCGTCTCCCGGCTCGTCATGGGCGCCTGGGACCCCAAGGCCGGCGCCTGCGGCTCGACCCTGGACGTCGTCCGCGACCGCCGCCTGAACCACACCGTCGAGGTCGTCCCCGAGGTCCTCGCCCCCGAGTGCGCCGCCGCACATCGTGCAGGGCTCCAGGGTCACCGCCAGCGTGCAGCCCTCC